>JAZSQE010000029.1:0-25290 GCA_045537795.1 Kiritimatiellia bacterium
GTTAGGGGTCAGGAGAGGAGAGTGTTGTTTGTTGGTCGGATGCATCCGAAGAAGGGCGTTATGGAGCTTGTGGAAGCGTGGGGACGATTAGGGGTTAGGAGTCAGGAGTTAGGAGTTAGGGATTGGGTGTGTGAGTTGGTATATACGTTGAAGGGGGAGTTTGAGCGGGAGTATGAGGCGAAGGTTAAATCTCGTATTCTTGAGCTTGGTATGTCCTATCAAGATACTGATGGTAAGATTACTACACCTACCCCTACATCTGCCGCTACCCCTCATTTCATCTTCACCGGCGCCTTGAATGACGACGAGAAGTGGGCCGCATACGCCAATGCAGATCTTTTCGTTCTACCATCGCACGACGAGAACTTTGGCATCGCTGTAGCAGAAGCTCTTTGGGCGGGCGTCCCTGTTATTACGACTAAAGCAGCACCTTGGTCGGAGCTGGAAGGTGAAGCAGCCTCCAATAACTCTAAACTCTCAACTCTAAACTCTCACCTAAAATGTGGCTGGTGGATTGATTTGCCGGCTGAGGGTTCAAATCCCTCCGCTTGGCCGGCGCTCGATAAAGCCTTTATCAGCGCGATGGCGTTAAGTGATGCTGAGCGCGCCGACATGGGCGCGTGCGGAAAGCGGCTTATTGAAAAGAAGTATACATGGAGCGCCGTGAGCGGACCAATAATTGAAGAATACAAACGAATCTGCGGCGATTGATATATGATGCTCAAAATAAAAAATTGTTTTCAGGAATTGTTGAAATCTTCCGGCATCGGACGGGCGATATATCCGTTCTGCAAGAAATGCTGGCGGGCGTATGCTATACCTCAACGGAGAAGACGGTTGCAGAAATCCGGCCCGGCGGCACTGGGGTGTCTTCATGGGCTTATGGTTGAGAATGGTGTTCCGTATTATTGCGACTACGGAACCTTGATCGGTTTGATGCGCGAAGGTGGATTTCTAAAGCATGACGATGATATAGATATTTCAGTACAACCTGATGCGATAGAACCTAAAAAACTGTTGCAGATATTTTTGACGGCAGGGTATGGCTTTGTTCACGGCTTTGAGTACGAAGGTCGGCTGACGGAGTTTACGATCACCGATATCTCCGGCATTTTTATTGATGTGTTTTTCCCGATGAGACTTGATGATGATAAAATTAACGGCTATCAATCGATCTGGGAGTCGGGCAAGGTCTACCCGTCTGAATACGCCAACACGATAATTCAATATGATTTTATCGCGGCAAAAGACATTAAGGCGATTAATGTGCTTGGCGTTGAAGCGAATGTGCCGGGAAATTTTGATGATGTTCTTACGAGTGAATACGGCCCGTGGCGTGTGCCGGACGCGAAGTTCGACACTGTCAAAGACCGTATACATCGCGAGCTTCCGGGATTCTCAACAAGGTTTGTGTCTATCTAAAACATGCTTTTAATTTCTCTATTTTCTACATTCCAATGACAGATATTTCGATTATTATTCTTCAGAAGAATGAAGCGCTGCATATAAGACGATGTCTTGAAATGCTTGCTCCCTTGGAGCCGCGTCAGATTTTTGTTGTGGACTGCTTCTCGACGGACGGCAGCGACGAGATCGCCGCCGAGATGGGCGCCACGGTCGTAAAGCATGAATGGCCGGGGCTGTATGCGCCTCAGTTCAATTGGGCGCTTGAGAATCTGCCGGTCGAGAGTGAATGGGTGATGCGTCTTGATGCGGACGAATATTTTCTCCCCGAGGCGATAGAAGAGCTGAAGACGAAACTTCCGACATTGCCCGCAGATGTAACCGGTGTCATAAGTAAGCGTCGTCATTATATTTTCGGCGGCTGGGCCAAGCATGGGACATATCCCGTAAAACTTCTTCGTGTTTTTCGCCACGGCAAAGCTTTCTGCGAACAGCGTCATATGGATGAGCACATGGTTCTTCGCGAAGGTCGAGCCGTTGAATTTGACTATGATTTCGTCGATCACAATCTGAGTGATTTCGGACGATGGAAAGATAAACACATCGGATACGCTAAACGCGAAGCGCTTGACGCGATTGAAGGATTCGCCTTGTGGACAGGAGACGTCGGGTTCGATATAAAAATCAATCGCCAGCTTGCGGTGAAGTGGAAGATGAAAGTTTTATATTATTGTCTGCCTCCGTATCTGCGCGCTTTTCTTTATTTTCTGTCCAGATATTTTCTTTGCTTGGGGTTTCTTGACGGAGATGTCGGTTTCAAGTGGCATTTCTGGCAAGGGCTTTGGTATAGATGGATGGTTGACATCGAAATCGCCCGTCTCCGCCGCAAACAACCGCGTCAAAACGGTAAAACGAATCAACACTCGCCCTGCTGAACGTCGGCAGGGCGAGCGTTCTTTTTCAGAAAACCGGCGCCGGGATGTACAGCGGCTCAAACCGCAGCACCCGGCGCCCTTTTTTACCGTTGCGAAAATTCTTTTCGCCTGCTTAGCCTGCAAATCGTAGTCGTCGCAGAAAAGCGGAAATCACCCTTGTTTGCGGGCGGTGTACGGCTGTGTCCAGGCGGTGTGGTTTCTCACGTGGAAGAAGCCGGGCCTGCCGCATCGCGAGGGGATGGTGCTCTCGATTCTGGCGCGGACGTAAAGATCGTCCGGAGCGAGCGTGTACGATGCGCAGATCTTCTGTCCGATCGCGGCTTCGACGAACTTGGCCGTGGCGCCGACGCGTTTGTCGTAGACGGGGATTTTGCGCGGAACGGACGGGCCGCTTTTCTTCGCCGGCACGTCGATGTAGGAGACGGGATCGGCCGCGACGCCTTTTTTCGTTGTGATGAAACTTATTTTCAGTTTTTCCAGCGATTTCGGCGTCGCGGAAACGGTCAGCGTCCCAGTGCCGGCGTCGAAGGAAACATCGTCAAGATCTAGTTCGGACGATGCGTAGAAGTCGCCGCGCTCTATCGCCCCGAAAAGCGACTCCTGTGAAAGGTCGTCGGCTTTGACCATTATGTACCCGTCGGCGAAAGCGCAAGGATGCCTGCGTCCGGTGCCGGGAAAGACATGCGTGTCGTCGGACGCGAAAGCGTACAGAAGTTTCTGCCCCGCGGCGATGCGCTTTACGAGCGTCGCGTCCCAGAGACGGTCGTTGAAAAGGTGGTCTTCATATCCCTCGGGAGCTGCGAAGCTCGAGCCGTTGTTGCAGATTTCGAAGCCGCAGATTTCGCTCGCCGCGGTCATGTCTTCGGCGAGAACGTCGCATAAGGGCCACTGCGGATGGTTGAGCATGTAGATAGGCTTGCCGCAGCCGCGCTCGGCCGACAGCTTTTCGCTCATTTCGTACGTTTCCTTCATCGCAGAGGCGATCGAGTGATCTTTAAGATTTTCGACAAAGCCTGCCTTGCGCGAGCGCTCGATGACCGCGTCCACGCCGATGATGTTCATGTGCATTGCGCGTCTCGCTTCATCTTTGCCGGTGTTCGTCGTGATTTCGACGCCCGGAATGAGGAGGAATTCTCCGGGGGAATCGAACAGCTTCTTCAGTTCGGTGAACTTCTGGAGCCGCACTTGCGTCTTGCCGTCCTTTTCACGCACGTCGGCAGTGTCGGCGAAGCGCTTCATATACGCTTTGTAGCAGTCCGGACGGATGGCTTTGGGCGGCCAGCCTTTTTCATTGCCGGTGCCGAGCGGCATCCAGCGTTCAGCGTCCTGGAAAATGTTGTGATCGGTAAGCGAGACAAAATCGTAGCCCGCGTCTTTGTATGCGGCGATCGACTGCTCGGGCAGAGCCGCGCCGTCTGACCAGTGCGAATGCATGTGAAGCATGCCGCGGTACCAGCGTTTGCGCTGCGCGAAGGGGAATGATGTGCAGCCGGAGGCTCCTGCCGCCGCCATCGCTCCGATGAACTCTTTTCTCGTCATTGCGTTTTTCATCGATTTGATCCTCGGTTTATTTGTGTTTTCATGTGCGATTTTGCGTGTATTATACAATATTTTTCGCGCTTACGTCTAACTGTCATACGATAAATTATGGTATAATACCCTCAAATAATGGCGCAGGTAGAGTTATTGGCCGAAGAATACAAGGTGAGCCTCGAAGTTTTCGAGGGTCCGCTCGACCTTTTGCTGTATCTTATCCGCCGTGAAGAGCTTGATATCTACGACATCCCCATTGAGCATATAACGACGGAATACATGAAGTTCATCGAAGAGGCGAGGCGTCTCGACCTCGATATCGCCGGTGAATTCATCGTCATGGCCGCGACGCTCATGGTGATCAAGTCGCGCATGCTTCTGCCTGTCGACAGGCGGCGCGTCAGCGAGAGCGGAGACGAAGAATGGGTCGATCCGCGTCTTGATCTCGTGCGCCAGCTTATCGAATACAAGAAATTCAAGGATGCCGCGATCAGGCTCGAGATGATGGAGGCGCTCAAATCGAATTCGTTCGATTACGGCGGCGGGAGGCCCAAGTTCGAGAAGACGGCGGCCGACGCGCGCTCGGCGATCGCGAGCCTCGATCTCTACGATCTTCTGACGGCTTTTCAGGAAGTGCTTGCCAGGGCGAACGAAATCCCTCACGAGGAGCTGAAGGGCATCAGGTTCTCCGTGCCCGACAAGATGGATTACGTCATCGAGCGCACGCGCAAGGAGGGGCAGGTTTCGTTTCTGTCGCTTTTCGATCCCGAAACGGCGCCGAAGGGCGAGATCATCGTCACGTTTCTGGCGCTTCTCGAACTTCTCAAACAGCACCGCGTCATCATCTACCAGAACGCGGCGTTTCACGAGATAACGATTCTGCCGTCCAAAGAAATTGCAAACGATCAGCCGCTTGAAAGGCCGGACGATTATGAGTGATGATGTTAAAATACCTTTGCCGCAGTCGCTGCAGGAGATCGTGGGGTCGCTTCTCTTCGCGAGCGAGTCGCCGCTGACGCAGCTCGAACTGCGCGAGGCGGTGCGGGCCGTCGACGCCGAAGAGGGCGAGAACCGCGAGATCATGGATGTCTACCGCAGCTGCACCACGAAGGAGATACAGGAGGCTCTGCGCGGCCTCGAGAAGGCTCTTGAAGTCGCGGGCGCCGGGTTCAAGCTCGTCTGCACGGGCGGCACGTACAGGCTTCAGACATCTCCGAGCTGCGGGCGCTACGTGCGCGCGCTTCTCAAACTCGACAGGCCAAGCCGCCTCGGGCGCGCCTCTCTTGAGACGCTCGCGATCATCGCCTACCGCCAGCCGCTGACGAAGAGCGAAATAGAAGAGATACGCGGCGTCGACGTGTCGGCGAACATCAAGACGCTGATGGATCTTCAGCTTATCCGTCTTGTCGGCAAGTCTGAGCTGCCCGGGCATCCGTTCCTTTACGGCACGACCGCGCTCTTTCTCGACCACTTCGGTCTCGCGTCGCTTCAGCAGCTCAACGAGCTCGATCCTACTCTTCAGCGTTCGAATCCGAAGAAGAAAGCCCAGACGTATAAAAAGAAGGAGAAGACGACTGAGCTGGAGGCGGCCGCGGCCGCCGGGAGTGAAGCGAAAACCGTTGAAGAGAGCGGCGGCTCCGCCGTCGCCGGCGAGGAAGAAAAGGCCCTCTCCGAGGCCGAAGAGACGCGGGAGGGCGAGCTCGAACTCGCCGATCCGGTGGGAGCGGCGGCGGGTGACGTGGCCGCGGAGGATGACGATGATTTCGTTATCGACGACACGCCGGATGAATTCGACGAGGACGACGAGGACGACGAGGACGAGGAGGATGAAGATGACGAGGAGAATTGAGCTTGCGACGCTCGTTTTCGCGCTCGGCGCTTTTGCCGCGTGTGACATGATCGATTCGCCGCGCAGAAAAGTGGGGATAGAAAGCCGCGAGTACCAGACGGCCATGAACGATTACCGCGCGGGCAGGATCGATCAGGCCGTCGAAGGCTTCAAGAAGACGATTTCGCTCGAGCCGGGCAACGCCAACGCGCGCTTTCAGCTCGCGTGTCTTCTGCATGACACGTCCCGCGATTACGCGACGGCGTACTGGAATTATCTCGAATACATTTCGCAGTGCCCCGACAGCGACAAAACAAAACTCGCGAAAGACCGTCTCGCGAAGTGCGAGCTTGAGCTTTCCAAGGTGCTCGCCGGAAAACACGGTCTTCTGGACGGCAACAAGACGATTCTCAAGGAGATCGAAGAACTTAAAGCCAAGCTCAAAGACAGCGAGGCGAAAATCGCCGGTCTCGAAAGCGCGCTCGCGAGCGAAAAGGAACGTGCGGAGAATCTGAAGAACGAGAACGAACGCATCATGACCGCCGTCAAAAAGGTCGGCGCGTCCGAGAGCGCGAGCGTCTCCGTGAACAAAAAAGAAATCGTCGAAGCGAAGGATCTTCTCGACAGCGAAGATCCGGGCGACGGCGACCGCATAAAGAATTCCTCCGATATCGCCCTGCTCAGAAGCGAAGAAAAAACCGAGAAGGAACTCGCCTCTTCGCTTCTGCCGACGCAGCCGAAAGACGCGAAGGCCGCGAGAGACGCGGCGGAGAAGGCCGAGAAGGAGCGCAAGGCGAAAGCGAAACTCGAAGCCTCGAAAAAGCCCGAGTATTACGTCGTGCAGGAAGGCGACACTCTCTACAAGATCGCCCTCAAGTTCTACGGCCGCACTTCCGCATGGCGCAAGATCCGCGAAGCCAACAAGGCCGTGATTTCGATGGACGGGCGCGTGAACGAGGGTCAGAAGATCAAACTGCCGTGATGCCGCGATTGCCTACTTCGGTGGTGCGCGACGAGCACCCGTACACGAGATCCGAAACACCCTGGATCATCGGAGAGAGCTCGGGCGTTTACGGCAAGCTCATCCATTATCTCTCGGGCGGCGGGATGAGCACATTCGGCCGCACCGTCAAACAGGAAGAAGCCCGCTCGCGCCGCAGGCGTTTTTTCGCGGTTTCGGCGGCTATAGGCGTTCTGTGGCTCGCTTTGCTGGTGTTTTAAAATGCTGAAAGGTATTGAAAAGATGAAAAAAACGATATTGACCGTAACGGCAGCGCTCGGAGCGCTCGCCGCGACGGCGCAGGCGAAAAACAACTTCGTCCAGCAGCAGGCGTATGCCGAGATGCAGCGCGTCAGCGGGCAGGTTGACGTTCTTCAGAACAATTTCGACGATCTTTCGCGAAAGGTTTCGCGCCTCGAGACGCGCGCAGACGGCGATGCCGTAAAAGCCGACATCGCGGCGCTTAAAAGCGCGATCGCCGAACTGCGGCGCGAAATGCAGCGCCAGCGCGAAGAGATCGTCAAAGACCTTTCCGGCCGTATCGCAAAGATGCAGCCGCGTCAGGAGGCTCGTCCCGCGCCGGAAGGCAGACGGGAGTCGGCGTACGCGGGGCCGTGTTCGCAGTATACGGTTCAAAGCGGCGACTCTCTTTACATGATCGCTCTCGCGTTCAAGACGAGCGTCGCGAAGATAAAAGACATGAACAATCTCAAGGGTGACACTCTCAAAGTCGGGCAGAAACTCATTGTGCCGAAACCGAAGGACTGATGATATGAAAATTCTCGTTGTAGGCGGCGGCGGCCGCGAACACGCGATAGCGTGGCGTCTGAGCAGGGACGAAGAAAAACATGCGCTTTACTGCGCTCCCGGAAACGCCGGAACCGCGGCGTTGGCGGAGAATCTCCCGATAGGGGCCGAGGATGTCGAGGCCTTGACGCGCTGGGCCGTGACGGAGAAGCCCGATCTTGTCGTTGTCGGCCCGGAGGCGCCTCTTGTCAAGGGGCTCGTCGACGAACTTGAAAAGGCGGGGATCAACGCGTTCGGCCCCGTGGCGGCCGGTGCGCGCATGGAAGGCTCGAAGCGTTTCGCCAAAGAGATCATGGATGCGGCCGGAGTGCCCACGGGCAAGGCCGAGACATTTACGGACGCGGCGGCGGCAAAGGCGGCGCTTCCCGGTTACGGTCTTCCCGTAGTCATAAAGGCCGACGGACTCGCCGCAGGCAAGGGCGTGATTGTCGCGGAGACTCTCTCGGCCGCCGAGGCCGCGATCGACGATATGCTCGTTTCGAACAAGTTCGGAGCGGCCGGCGCGGAAGTGCTGATCGAAGAATTCCTTCACGGCGAAGAATGTTCGATTCTCGCCATGGTCGACGGAGAAAACGCGCTTCTGCTGCCCTCGAGCCAGGATCACAAACGCATCTTCGACGGCGACAAGGGGCCGAATACGGGCGGTATGGGCGCGTACAGTCCCGCGCCGGTGATTACGGCGGACAAGCTGCCGCTTATCAAAGAGAAGATAATAATGCCCGTGGTCAGAGAACTGAAAAAGCGCGGCATCGTATATCGCGGGATTCTCTACGCTGGGCTTATGGTCAACGATGAAAATTCCAATCCGCGCGGGCCTGTCGCGAAGAGCGGTTCGAGCGTGAACGTCGTGGAGTTCAACGCGCGCTTCGGCGATCCCGAGACGGAGGCCGTCCTGCCCCGCCTCGGAGGCGATTTCGCCAAGGCGCTTCTCCACGCCGCGACGGGGCGTCTTGAGGAGGGCGATATAGTCGTGAAAGACACCTGTGCCGCGACGGTCATCGTCTCGAGCGGCGGATATCCCGGCGACTACGAAAAAGGCAAGGCGATATCCGGGCTCGGCGCGGCGGCCGAAAACGCGACCGTTTTCCATTGCGGGACGAAGGAGTCGGACGGCGCGGTCGTCACGTCGGGAGGACGCGTTCTTTCCGTAACCGGTGAAGGCGCCACGCTTCGCGAGGCCGTGGACAAGGCTTATGAAGCCGTGGGAAAAATTTCGTTCGACAAAATGTTTTACCGCAAGGATATCGCCCACAGGGCGTTCGAGCGTTGAAGAAAAAAGGTGATTGAAATGAAAAAAAAGATGAATGTAACCGAAAAGATCCTTTCCGCCCATCTCGTCGAGGGCGACCCTGCGGTCGACTCCGAACTTGGCATCCGCATCGATCAGACGCTTACGCAGGACGCGACCGGCACGATGGCGTATCTTCAGTTCGAGTCGATGGGCGTCAAGCGCGTAAAAAACGATCTCGCCGTCTCCTACGTCGACCACAATACCGTGCAGATCGGTTACGAGAACGCCGATGACCACGACTTTCTGGCGTCTGTCGCCGAGAAGTTCGGCATCATCTATTCGAAGGCCGGCAACGGCATCTGCCATCAGCTTCATCTCGAGCGTTTCGGCAAGCCGGGAACGACTCTGCTCGGGAGCGATTCGCATACCCCGACAGGCGGCGGCATAGGCCAGATCGCCATCGGCGCGGGAGGGATCGACATCGCCGTCGCCATGGCCGGCGGCGCGTTCCATATCCCGACGCCGAAGGTGCGCGCGATCGTCCTTAAGGGTAAGCTCAAAAAGGGAGTGAGCGCCAAGGACGTGATTCTCACCGTTCTCAAGAAGTACGGCACGAAGGGCAATGTCGGCTGGATATTCGAGTATACCGGCCCCGGCGTCGCGACGCTCGACGTTCCTTCGCGCGCCACGATCACCAACATGGGCGCTGAACTTGGCGTTACGACGAGCGTCTTTCCTTCCGACAAGGTGACGAAGCAGTTCCTCGCCGCGCAGGGCCGCGCGAAGGATTTTAAGGAAATCCTCGCCGACAAGGGCGCGAAATACGACGATACGTTCACGATCGATCTTTCAAAGGTCGAGCCGCTCGCCGCCGCGCCCCACAGCCCGGGCAACATCGTCACCGTCAAGTCGATGAAGGGCACGAAGGTCAATCAGATCATGATCGGCTCGTGCACGAATTCGTCCTACCGCGATATCCGTACTGTCGCGCAGATTCTCAAGGGCAAGCACGTCGCCGACGATGTCGAGGTCGGCATCGCCTGCGGTTCGCGTCAGGTCGTCAATATGCTCGCTAAAGACGGTTCGCTCGCGACTCTCATATCCGCGGGCTGCCGCATCCTCGAGAACGCGTGCGGCTTTTGCATCGGCGCGCACATGTCGCCCTCGACGAACGCCGTTTCCCTGAGAACGAACAACCGCAATTTCGAGGGCCGCAGCGGCACAAAATCGGCGAAGGTCTATCTCGTTTCGCCCGAAACCGCCGCCGCGTCGGCGCTTACCGGCAAGTTCACCGCCTGCGAAGGGACGGCCGCCGTGCCCGCTCCGAAGAAGTTCCCCATCGACGATGAAATGTTCCTTTACCGCAAGACGGCCGGCAAGGGCAGAAGTTCCGTCAAGATCGTGCGCGGGCCCAACATCGCGACGGTACCCAAGGGTGTGCCGCTCGCGAAGGATCTCGCCGCTTCGGCGGCGATCAAGGTGGGCGACAAGATTACGACCGACCACATCATGCCCGCAGGCGCGAGACTTAAATTCCGTTCGAACGTTCCCGAATATTCGAAGTATGTGTTCGAGCCGTGCGACAGCGCATTTCACGACAAGTGCCTCGCCAACAAGGAGAAGGGACTCGCGAACGTCATCATCGCGGGCGAAAGCTACGGTCAGGGTTCGAGCCGCGAGCACGCGGCGCTCTGCCCGATGTATCTCGGTGTCAAGGCCGTCATCGCCAAGTCGATCGAGCGCATCCACCGCGCCAACCTCATCAACTTCGGCATCGTCCCGTTCACGTTCTCCGATGCGAAAGACTACGACAAGGTCAATGCCGGCGATAAGCTCGAACTCAAAGGCGTGAGAGCGGCGGTGGAAGGCGACGGCGAACTTGTCGTCAAATCACCCGCCGGCTCCTTCAAGGTCAAGACTTCGCTCTCCGATCGCGAAAAGCATCTCATCCTCTGCGGCGGTCTTCTCGCGAGCCTCTAATCGATATGGCGGAACTGAGAAAACTTTCCAACGGCCTTCGTGTCGTGCTTGTGCCGTGCGAGGCGCAGTCGGTCGCGTTCGGGCTTTTCATAAAGTCCGGCTCGCGCCACGAGACGGACGCGACGGCCGGAATCTCCCACTTCATAGAGCACATGCTATTTAAGGGGACGAAGAACCGCTCGCAGCTCGAGATCACGCGGGCGATAGAGGGCCGCGGCGGCAATTTCAACGCCTATACGGGCGAGGAGTCGACTGCGTATTTCGCGCACATGCCCCTCGAGTATCTGGATGAAGCCGTCGACATAATCTGCGACATGTATCTCAATGCGTCGATCCGCGCCGCCGATTTCAGACGTGAGCGCGAGGTCGTTCTCGAAGAGATAAAGATGTACGCCGACGAGCCGGACGCCGTCGCGATGGAGAATCTCCAGAGGGCGCTCTTTCCGCGCCATCGTCTCGGGGAGCCTGTCGCGGGCAGCGCGAAGAGTCTCATGCTTCTCAAACCTGCCGACATGAAGTCTTACATCGGCGCGCACTACCGGCCCGACAACACGACGGCCGTTCTGGTCGGCTCGTTCGATCCGAAGCGAGGGCTCGAGACGATAACGCGCAATCTCGGGGCCGTAAAGGCGCCGCCTCGCCGTTCTTCATCCGCCAGAAGCGTTTTTCACGCGCCCGTCGCCGAAATAACGGCTACTAAAGACATTCAGCAGACGCAGATCGCTCTGGGCTACCGCACGTTCGGTTTCAGCGACCCTCGCAAATACGCCGCGAGCGTTTTCGACGCGATAATGGGGCGCGGGATGTCGAGCAGGCTCTTTCAGGAAGTGCGCGAAAAGAGGGGGTTGAGTTACGACATCGGCTCTCGCATGCAGTTTTTCACCGACGCGGGGATGTGGACGGTCGCGGCGGGCGTCGACCCGGCGAAGAGCGATGCCGCGCTCGCGACGATCGACCGCGAGATAAAGCGCATCCGCGAAAAGCGCGTTTCCGCGGCGGAGTTGAAGCGCACCAAGGAATTTCTCACGGGCAACTTCAGGCTCTCGCACGAGAGGATTCAGTCGAAACTTTTCTTTTACGCCCAGACCGTCATGGCGTACGGCCGGCTCGTCTCTCCTGAAGAGCAGGTCGAAGGCGTCAGAAAAGTGACAGCGGCCGATGTCGCCGCGGTCGCCCGCGAAATTCTCGACCCCTCGCGCCGCAGCCTCAGTCTTGTGAAGCCTGCGTGACGCCGCCGCGTTCCGGCGGCGAACCGGATTGGACTTTGCTCCGTTGAATATGGAAAAGGAGGAATATGGAAGCGTTGAAAGCGGTGGCCGTGTTCAAAAAGTACGGCGAGAGCAAGGTTCTGGAAAATTTCAATCTATCGCTCGAGAAGGGGGCGTTTGAAGCCTTGATGGGGCCGAGCGGCTGCGGCAAGTCCACGTTTCTCAATCTCGCCGCAGGACTGCTCGGCGCAGACTCGGGCGAGATTTTCATCGGTGCAGAGCGCATAACGTCGATGAAGGATTCCGCCGCCGCGAAATTCCGCCGCCGCCGCGTGGGTGTCGTGTTTCAGGATTTCAATCTTCTTGAAGACAGAAGTGCGAAGGAGAACATTGTTCTGCCGCTCAAACTCGATGGCGTTCGTCTTGAAGGCGAGACAGCTTCGCGCTTCGACGCTCTCGTCGAAGCGCTCGGTCTCGGCGGCAAGCTCTCTTGCAGACCGGGGGAGCTTTCGGGTGGCGAACGGCAGAGAGTCGCCTTCGCTCGCGCTCTCGTGACGGCTCCCGATGTCGTTCTCGCCGACGAGCCCACCGGCAATCTCGATGTCGATTCGGCGAGGGGGATATGCGAAATTCTCAAGTCGCTCGGAGAATCGTCCGCGAGCGCGATTCTGCTCGTCACGCACGATCCCGTCGTCGCCGCCAGCGCCAAGAGGGTGAATTTTCTCAAAGACGGAGCGGTTGCGGCGTCTTTCGATACGGGCGGTGACGCTTCTTGCGTGTCGCGCAGATACATCGAGGTCTACGGATGAAGGCGCGAGAACTCGTCGCCGTGTTGGGTATCGCCATCGCCGCGGGCAGCGTCATCTTCATGCGCTCGCTCGTGGCGACGAACGACAATCAGAGCGTGTCGATCGCCGAAAGGCTTCTTGATGCGGTTAAAATACGCGGTGACGCGAAAACAGCGTCGTTTGCGGTCGATCACCGTCCCGGCGGACGCGTAATGCAAGGCCCGCCGATGACGGCGCTTGTCGCGACCGATGACGGCATCAAGGGAGACGGCATTGTTGTTTCCAAGGCCCTGTTCGCGCAACGCCGGCTTGAGGTTCCGCCGCAGGGCAGCGATGTGAAGCTCGTCGGGCGAAACGGCGCTTATACGCTCAAACTCGAAGGTGTCATCGATTGGGAACGCCCTCTTAAGGGGTATCCGAACGCATTTGTCAATCCGGCGACGGCGCGGGTCATAGGCGAAAAATGGACGATTTGGGAGCCGAAAAGCGCCGAAGAGCTCGCGCCGGGCTTCATGAGCGACAATCAGAGAAATTTCAACCGCGCGAAAGCGCTTCTTTTGTGGGCCGCCGCTCTGACGGCTCTCTGCCTTCTTCTGAATTCGCTTTTTCTTTCGATCGAAGCGCGCAGAAAGGAACTGGCTGTGCTGCGCATGGTCGGCATGACTCGCGCCGGTGTCGTGCGGTTGGTTTCTTTCGAGGCGTTCAGGCTTTCGGCGACGGGACTTGCCGTCGGAATCGTCGTATCTCTCTTCGCCTTGTGGGTATACGTAAAGTGTGACGCCGCCGCGTTTCCCGCGGGGATGGCCGTCTCGTTTCGTTCTGTCTCGTTTACGGCTCTGGCGGTGCTTCCCGTGACGGCGCTTGCCGTTGCCGTTTCGCTCAAAAGCGCTCTCGGCGTGCGGCCCCTTGAAGCCGCATCAAACCTCGTCCGGCGAAAAAAACATACCGGCATGCTCGTTTCCTTTGCGTGCGGGTTCGGCGCGTTCGTCGCCGTCGAGGTGTGGGGAGCCTCGCTCATGAGAGCGTTCGTGCCGTCGAAAGAATGGCCGGACGCGATAGTTTCGATTCTGCCCGGCGGAGTGTCCGCTTTTGATATTGAGAAACTCGACGGCAAACTCGCGGGAGTCGCGAAGATAAACGAGCTTCAGCCGCTGCAGGTGAATATTCTTCCGCTTGAAAAGATCTCCGACCGCGGCGGCCGCGGCGGTCGGGAAGGTCGCGCCCAATACCGCAACGCGCTTCTTCTCGCGAGCGACAGACTGCCCGATTTCAAATTCACGGCGGGAGATCGCGCTTCGGCGCAGAAGGCGCTTCGCGAAACGGACTCCTGCATAATCACCGAGATGATGGCCAGAGCCCGTTCTCTCGAACTCGGCGACGAACTGATACTCGATGCCGGGCGCGGGTTGAAGGTGTCTCTGAAAATCGTCGCGATAGTCGATCTCAACTGGCACATGGTCACAAGCAGGGCTTTGGTGCGCGGTCTCAACCGCATGCCCGTCAACACCGACGGCCCGGTGTTCGTTTCGTTCGATACTCTCATGGCGTGCGATTCCCGGGCGCAGGCGATGGTCAAAATGACACATCTCTGGCTTGATTACGACGCCGGATTTCTTGAAAAGCACGGAGTTTTCAAGGCGGGACGCCTTGTCGAGGCCGAAATCGTCAAAGCGCTCGGGCTTTCAGGAGCGCAAGTCGATAAAAACGCCGTCAGGCTCCATGCCCGCGACGAAATAGCCGACGGCACGCTCGCTCACGGTGTAGACATCATCGGCTCGATGGCGCGCGTTCCGTTCGTTTTCATAGCCGTCGTTTCGCTGGGGTTCATCGCGATGCTTTCAGCTTCGGCGAATTCGCGCAGGCGCGAGTTCGCGGTTTTGCGGGCGGTGGGCGCGACGCGACTTCAGATAGCGGCGCGTCTCGCGGCCGAGGCCATGAAGGTCGTGCTACTTGGTATATGCGCGGGATTTCCGGCGGGGGCGCTGACGGGGTGGCTTTTTACGGCTGGCACGCGCGCGGCGATGGCCAATTGGGGGCTTCCGGCGTCATTTGCGGTGCCGTGGAGCGCGGTGGCCCGGGGCGCGGCGGGCGCGATTTTCTTTGCGCTCGCCGTCGCGGTGCCTGCGGCGTTTTGGCTGATCGAGTCGTCTATCGCGCGCGGCGGCGGCTCTAGGACGTGACACCGATCCTTCAAGGCTCTCGACGAAGATTTTCGTATTGCCTTCGGGGATGAATTCGCTCCCGTCTTCCCTGAATGCCGAGAATCTGTCTAAAAAGCCGTGAGCCAGCCGAAAAACGTTGCGCGGTGTTCTTTGCTCGCGATTTTTATGCTATAATACCGTCATGACAAGTTGCGCATGGTTATGGATGTACGCGGGAGCGCTGTTGATGCTCTTGGAGCTGCTCGCCCCCGGTTTCGTCATATTCTTCTTCGGCCTCTCGGCCGCGAGCGTCGGGCTTTGCCGTTTCGCGTTCGCGCAGGCGTTTGATGCCACGTGGCAGATCGCCTCGTTTTCGTTGTTTTCTGTCTTCTATCTCGCCGTGTTGAGGCGTTGGCTCAAGAACGTTTTCATGGGGACTAAGGCTTCGAGTTCCGGCGATTTCGAGAACCAGTACGTCGGTCGCGTCGGCAGGGTGACGGGTGCGATTTCACCGCCGCTCGCGGGCCGCGTCATGATCGGCGACGCCGAATGGACGGCCGAGGCCGACACTCCTGTCCCCGAAGGCGCCGATGTCAAAGTCATTTCACAAAACAACATCACAATGAAAGTGGAGGAGATAAAATGAGTCCCGCATTGATATTTTTCGCCTTTGTGGCTTTGGTCGTTCTCGTCGCAATAATCAAGACGGCCGTCGTCGTGCCGCAGAAAACGGCGTTTATCGTGGAGCGACTCGGCAAGTACCGCTGCACGCTGGATGCCGGTTTTCACATTCTCGTTCCTTTCATCGATCGTATCGCCTACCGTCACACTCTCAAGGAGCAGGCGATCGACGTGCCGCCGCAGCAGTGCATCACCAAAGACAATATCGCCGTCGACGTGGACGGGATTCTCTACATGCAGGTGATGGATCCCGCGAAGGCGAGCTACGGCATAGGCAACTATCTCTTCGCCACGACACAGCTCGCGCAGACTACGATGCGCTCCGAAATGGGAAAGCTCGATCTCGACCGCAGCTTCGAAGAGCGCACGAACATCAATGCCGCGGTTGTCGCGGCCGTGGACAAGGCCTCCGACCCGTGGGGCATCAAGGTGACGCGCTATGAGATAAAGAACATCACGCCGCCGCAATCGATCCGCGACGCGATGGAAAAGCAGATGCGCGCCGAGCGCGAGAAGCGCGCGATGATCGCCGAATCCGAAGGCGAAAGACAGGCGAAAATCAATCGCGCCGAAGGCGAAAGGCAGGAGGCGATCGCGCTTTCCGAAGGCGAGCGCGCCCGCCGCGTCAACGAGGCCGAAGGTCGCGCGAAGGAGATTCTTCTCGTCGCCGAGGCGCAGGCCGAGGGCATAACCAAAGTCGCCGAGGCGTTGAGCGGCAAGGGCGGCATCGAGTCCGTCAACATGCAGCTCGCGCAGCAGTATCTGAAAGAATTCGGCAATCTCGCCAAAACAAACAACACGATGATCATTCCGTCGAATCTCGCCGATGTCGCGGGCGTATTGAAAAGCTGCGCGAACGTCATAAAGCAGATTTGATTCCGAGGGCCCACAGATGACAACAGCAGTTCTCGCCCGTCTTACGGGCGAAGTCGGAGCCGCCGCCAATCAGGTGACGGCGGTCGCGAAGTTGCTCGCCGACGGCAATACCGTTCCATTCATCGCCAGATACCGCAAGGAGGCGCACGGCAACCTTGACGAGGTCGTGATAGGCAAGATACAGGAGCGACTTCAGTATTACAGCGAACTCGAGGACAGAAAGAAAACTGTTCTCAAGTCGATAGACGAGCAGGGCAAACTGACGGATGAACTGAAGGAAAAGATCGAGAACTGTTTCGTCAAGACCGCTCTCGAAGATTTGTATCAGCCGTACAAGCCCAAGCGCCGCACGCGCGCGCAGGTGGCGAAGGAAAAGGGTTTCGAGCCTCTTGCCGACGCGATATGGGCGGGCGAGGCGTTCGAAGGAAGCGAAGAAGACCTCCAGTACGCGCGCGACATCATCGCCGAGCGCATCGCCGATATAGCCGACGTGCGCGGATTTGTGAGAAACGCTTTCGCCACCAAGGCTCTCGTGAAATCGGAGGTCGCCTCGCCAAAACCGAAAGAGCCCACGAAATTCGAGCAGTATTACGAATTTGAAGAGCCCATTGCCGCGATACCGTCGCACCGTTATCTCGCCATCAGACGCGGACAGAAAGAGGGCGTTCTCTGGGTGAAGCTCGTTCTCGACACTGAAGAGGTCGTGGAGCGCGTTATGGAAGTGACCGCTCGGTTTTCGCCGGGGGCCGCGGTTCGCGGCGATGCGGCCGATCAGATCGCGCTTGCGGCGCGCGACGCCTACAAGCGGCTGCTCGCGCCGAGCTGCGAAATCGACGTGACGGTTGAAAAGAAGATGGAGGCCGACCGTGCCGCCGTGGAAGTTTTCGCCGAGAACCTGAGGCATCTTCTTCTCGCTTCTCCCCTCGGTGAGAAGGCGGTTCTCGCGATCGACCCGGGAATCCGTACCGGCTGCAAACTCGCGATGATGGATTCCACGGGCAAGTATCTGGGCAACACCGTCATCTATCCGCAGCAGAAACCTCTTGAAGCGAAAAAGGCTGTCGCGATCATCGTCAACAAGTACCGGCCCGAAGCGATAGCCGTCGGAAACGGCACCGCGGGGCGCGAGACGGAGGCTTTTGTCCGAGAGACGCTCAAGACGCTCCATGAGCAGCATCCCGAGATACCTATCCCGATGGTCGTCAGCGTGAGCGAGTCGGGCGCGTCCGTCTATTCCGCGAGCGAAATCGCGCGCAGGGAATTTCCCGATCTCGATCTTACCGTGAGAGGCGCGATTTCGATCGGACGGCGTCTTCAGGATCCTCTTGCGGAACTTGTGAAAATCGATCCGAAGGCGATAGGCGTGGGGCAGTATCAGCATGATGTCCATCAGCCGCTTCTCGGTTCGAAACTCGACGAGGTCGTCGTTTCGTGCGTGAACGGCGTCGGCGTCGAACTGAACACCGCCTCGGCGCCGCTTCTCGAGCGCGTTTCGGGGCTTTCGGCAGCTCTCGCGAAGGCGATCGTCGAGTGGCGCAACGAAAACGGCAAGTTCACCAGCCGCGAAGAACTGATGAAGGTGAAAGGCCTCGGGCCTAAGGCGTACGAACAGTGCGCTGGCTTTCTCAGAATTCGCGGGGCGAAGAATCCTCTCGACTCCTCGGCCGTCCACCCCGAGCGATATGCGCTCGTCGAGAAGATGGCCTCGGACATAGGCCTGGCCGTCGGGGATCTCGTCGGTAATGCTCTTGCGGCGAAGAAGATCGACATAATGAAGTATATCGCTCCCGGCATAGGCGAGCCGACGCTCAAGGACATCGTGGCCGAACTCGTGAAGCCGGGGCGTGACCCGCGAAAGACGTTCGAGCCGCCGAAGTTCAGAGATGATGTCACCAAGATCGAAGACGTAAGGGAAGGAATGAAGCTCGAAGGCGTTGTAACAAACGTCACGCAGTTCGGAGCCTTCGTCGATATCGGAGTCCATCAGGACGGGCTTGTTCACGTTTCGGAACTTTCGGACAATTTCGTAAGCGATCCGTCTGCTGTCGTCAAGGCGGGCGACAGGCTGACCGTCACGGTCATCGGCATCGACAAGGAGCGCGGACGCATTTCGCTTTCGGCGAAATCGAAGCCTGTTTTCGGCGGTTCTGCCGGCGCATCGGCGTCGGGGCGCCGTGAGCAGGATTTCCGTCGCCACGGCATGTTTTCCTCCGGCGGCTCGTCAGGGGGTTTTTCGTGCAATCCCTTCGCGAATCTCTGACAGTGCAGTCATTTGCCACAAGTTCTTTCTTTCGAGCACTTCGTCTAAAAGGGCGGTGCTTTTTGTTCCCGGCGCCGTTTCGATGGAACTGTTGATGTCAATCACGTCCGCGCCCGTCGCCATCGCGTCGGCGATGTTCGTGGACGAGATTCCTCCCGCGAGAACGACGCGGCGTCCGGCGCGCTTCAGCGCCGGCACGAGCGACCAATCCGCCTTCTTCCCTGTTCCTCCGCTTCGCTTCCCGTCGGTCCCGTCCAAGAGCACGGCATCCGGCATCCCCCGCCCTCGCTGCATTTCATCCGCACTGTAATCTCGTTTTCCTGAAGCGGCCGTTGCATTCCCCATAGCGGCCGTCTCATTTCCCGCAGTTGTCATCCCATTCCCGGACTCGGCCTCCCCGTGATCGCATTTGCAGGGGTCGTCCTCGCGCGAGCCGTAGAGTTGCCATACCTCGTACCCCTTGGATTTCAGCGCTTCGACATCTTCCGCACTGTAATCTCGCGAATGAAGCTGTATCACGTTTAGGTTAGCTAATTGCGCTATTTTGTCGATTTCTTGGGCAGAATGCGAAACAAAGACGCCAACCAATTTTGGAATATGCCCGAATGAGATTACGGTGCGTATGAAATCTGAAATTTTACGGGCCTTGGACGAGGAAATGCGTCTGGGGGAGTTTTCGGCGAAGATGAAGCCGAGATAGCCGATGCCGCGCCGCGCCGCTTCGACAGCGAACGCGGCATCGGTTATTCCGCAAACTTTCAGTTGCGGATGTGCTTTTTGCCGCTGTGGAGGGTTCAGCTCAGACACGGTTCGAGTCCTTCGCCGAGGCGTTTGACGAGTGCGGAACCGACGATGAAGCCGTCGGCGTGGCGCGAGACGACGTCTGCCTGCGCTTTGGTGGATATGCCGAATCCGGCGGCGACCGGGATCGGCGAGATGGAGCGTATGGCGTCCAGCCGGCCGGAAAGATCAGGCGGCAGTTCGCTCCGCTCTCCGGTCGTTCCCTTCACGGTCATGACGTACAGGAATCCGTCGCCCGTCCCGCCGGCGATTTCCGCGACGCGGTCGAGGGGCGTGTTTGGCGCGACGAGCGGGATGAACCCGATGCCGCGGGGCCGCAGCGCGCAAAGGAGTTCATCGCGCTCTTCGACGGGAAGATCGACTGCGAGAACGGCGTCGATGCCGGCGTCCGCCGCCGCGTCCGCGAAGGTTTCCGGCCCCTTCGAAAACACCGGATTGTCGTACGAGAAGAGGACGATTCCCGTTTCAGGATGTTTCGCGCGCACGCGTTTCGCGAGGGCGATCACGGCGTCGAGTGTCGTGCCGTTGGCGAGCGCCTTGTATGCGGCGGAGCGAATCACCCCGCCGTCCGCGAACGGATCTGAAAAGGGCACCCCCAGTTCCACGATGTCGGCGCCGCCCGCGATTGCGGCATCGACGGCCTTTTCGCTTCCTTCGAGCGTCGGGTATCCGATAGTCAGATACGCCACGAACGCGCCGCGGTTTTCGGATTTTGCTTTTGCGAAGGCGTTTGAGATTCTTGCGGGTTTCATTTCGCTTCCTTTTTGTATCTCGTTATGTTTTCCATGTCCTTGTCGCCGCGTCCGGAGAGGTTGACGAGCAGGATCTTGTCCTTGTCCAGCAGCGGGGCGCGCTTGATCGCCTCGGCGAGGGCGTGGCTGGATTCAAGCGCCGGGATTATGCCTTCGAAGCGGCAGAGCGCGTCGAATGCGGCGATGGCTTCGCTGTCGTCGATCACGGTGTATTCTGCGCGTCCCGTGTCGTGCAGATGGCAGTGTTCCGGCCCCACGCCGGGATAGTCGAGCCCGGCGGAGACGGAGTAGGTGTCTATGATGTTTCCGGCCGCGGTCTGGAGAAGCATCGTTTTCGCTCCGTGCAGAACTCCGGGCCGCCCGCCGTTTATGGACGCGGCATGCTCGCCGGTCGCGAGCCCCTTGCCGCCGGCCTCGACGCCGACGAGTTTTACTTCCGGGTCGCCCAGAAATCCGGCGAAAAGGCCCATTGCGTTCGATCCGCCGCCGACGCATGCGATGGCCTGGTCGGGGAGGCGTCCGTATTTCTCTATGCATTGGCGGCGCGCTTCGACGCCGATCACGCTCTGGAAGTCGCGCACGATTTCCGGATACGGCGCCGGTCCCGCGACCGTTCCGATCACGTAGAAAGTGTCGTCGCAGTTCGTCACCCAGTCGCGGAGAGCCTCGTTCATCGCGTCTTTCAGCGTCGCGCTGCCTTCCGAGACCGCGTGTATCTTCGCGCCGAGCATTTTCATGCGCTCGACGTTCGGGGCCTGGCGTTCGACGTCGATCGCGCCCATGTATATCTCGCACGGCATTCCGAACAGCGCGGCGACGGTGGCCGTCGCGACGCCGTGCATGCCCGCGCCCGTTTCGGCGATCAGGCGTTTCTTGCCCATTCTCCGCGCGAGCAGGGCCTGGCCGACGGTGTTGTTCACTTTGTGCGCGCCGGTGTGGTTCAGGTCTTCGCGCTTCAGGAGGATCCTTGCCCCGCCGAGATGCTCCGAAAGCCTCCGCGCGAAGGTGACCGGGCTTTCGCGGCCGACGTAGTCGTGGAGGATTTCGTTGAATTCCCGGGCGAACGCGGGATCTTTTTTAGCCGACTCGTAGGCGGCTTCAAGCTCCTTGAGCGGAGCCATGAGAGTTTCGGCGACGTACTGTCCGCCGTATATTCCGTAGTGGGTTTTCATGTGTGTTGCGTTTGTTCTTCGGTTGTTTGTTTGTGGATGAGACGTTTGAGCATGGTTCCCGGCGAACCGGCGCGCATGAGGGCGGTGCCGACGAGAAAACCGTCTGCGCCCGCGGCCCCGGCGCGCGCTATCGCGTCCGGCGAATGCATTCCCGATTCCGCGATCCGGACGCACGGGCGCGGAATCTCTCCGACGAGCGATTCCAGCAGCGAGACGTCCGTCGAGAAGTCGCGCAGATTCCGGCAGTTGACGCCGACAATCCGCGCGCCGCACTTTACGGCTCTTTCGATCTCCGCCTTGTCGTGCGTTTCGACGAGGGCGTGGAACGAAAGCGACCGCGCGAATTCCAACAGCTCCCCGAGAGCGGCGGCGTCGAGCACCGCAGCGATCAGCAGCACGGCGTCCGCCCCGGCGGCGCGCGCCGCGGCGATCTGGTAGCGGGTCGTCGCAAAATCCTTGTAGAGCACGGGGATCCCCGTCGCGGCCCTGGCCGCCGCGAGATATTCTTCGCTTCCGAGGAATCTGTGCGGCTCGCAAAGGACCGACAGCGCGGCGGCTCCTGCGTCTTCGAGTTCTCTCGCCAGCTGCGCCGGACGGAAATCCTCCCTTATCATGCCTTCGCTCGGACTCGCGCGTTTCAGTTCCGCGATCACCCGCGGACCTTCTCCTTTCGCGAATGCCGCGGCGAAATCGCGCGCCGGCGGAGCGAGCCTGGCGCGGCGCAGCATTTCTGCGAACGGAACGGACTTTTCCCGTTCTCTTGCGTCGGCGCGTCTCGCGGCGGAGAGTTCTTCGAGAATGTCGCTCATCGCACCGCCTCCTTCATCGCTTCGAGTTTTGCGAGCGCGCGCCCGGAATCGATCGAATCCTTCGCAAGGGCGATCGCGTCGGCGTAAGTAGCGGCCTTTTCGCCGGCGAGAATCGCGGCGGCGGCGTTTTCGACCGCGGCGGCGCGGTATGCGCCGCGATCCTCGCCGTTCAGCACCGAAAGAAGCAGTCGGGCGTTGGTCTCGGCGTCGCCGCCGGCGATGGCGCGGACGGAATGCCTTTCGCCGTACTCGCCGCCGGCGTCGAGGAGCGAGTTTTTGACGGCGCCGTCCTCGAGGGATGAGACGAACGTGAAGCCGCCGGGGCTGATTTCGTCCATTCCGCCGTCCCCCGCCGCGATTATCGCGCGGACCGATCCGAGCCGTCGCAGCGTTTCGGCGAAGACCGGGGCGAGCTTCTCCTGCGGCACGCCGATGACGTGGCGTTTCGCTCCGGCTGGGTTCGCGAGCGGGCCGAGGAGATTGAAAACGGTCCTGAAACCGAGAGTGCGGCGCACCGAGGCGGCGAACTTCATCGCGGGATGGAGTTCCTTCGCGAAGAGAAAGCCGATTCCCGTTTCGCGGATCGAGCGGCCGACTTTTTCCGCGTCCGCGTGCAGGTTGTAGCCGAGCGCGGCGAGCACGTCCGCGGAGCCGCAGGCAGAGGTGCTCGCCACGTTGCCGTGCTTGGCGATGGCGACGCCCGCGCCGGCGGCGACGAATGCGGCCGTCGTCGAAACGTTGAACGTTCCCGCGCCGTCGCCGCCAGTTCCCACGATATCGACCGTGTCGATTCCGCCGGCGTCGATCTTGACGCCCGCTTCTCGCATGGCGCGCGCGGCGCCGGCCAGCTCGCCGGCCGTCACGGGATTGCGGGCGATGGCGGTGAGGAAGGCCGCGAGCTCGCTTTCGGCCACTTCACCGGACATTATTGCGGAGAAGAATCCTTCCGCTTCATCCTCGGACGGCGTTTCGCCGTCGAGAGCCCTGATCAGCACGGCTCTTCTGACGGACGGCGGAGAGGACTTCTTTGTCTTGCGTCCTGTGGCGAACTCCGCGAAGTTGGCCAGCTGGCGCGCGCCGAGAGGCGTGCCGACGGATTCCGGGTGGTACTGCACGCTTTCGATGGGGAGCGTCTTGTGACGGAGCCCCATTATTTCGCCGTCTTCGCTTTCGGCCGTGATTTCGAAGCAGTCGGGGAGCGTTTCGCGATCGACGGCGAGAGAGTGGTAGCGCATCGCGACGAAGCCCTGGTCGAGCCCGGCGAAGAGTCCGCGTCCGTCGTGTCTCAGGCGGCTCGTCTTGCCGTGCATGAGGCGCTTGGCCGGGACGATTTTTCCGCCGAAAGCCTGGGCGATCGCCTGGTGTCCGAGGCACACGCCCATGAGGGGTATCTTTCCGGCGAACTCGCGTATCGCCGCGAGCGATACCCCGGCGGAGTCCGGCGCGCCCGGCCCGGGCGATACGATGATGGCGGACGGATTCAACGCCGCGATTCCGGTGACGTCGATCGCGTCGTTGCGCATGACCTTCATATCGACGCCCTGCGCGCGGAGCATCTGCACGAGGTTGTACGTGAACGAATCGTAGTTGTCGATCATGAGTGTCATTGGAGTTCCTCCGCTATTTTGGCGGCTTCGAAAACGGCCTTCGCCTTGTTGACTGTTTCATTGTATTCCCTGTCGGGATCGGAGTCGGCGACGATGCCTGCGCCGGATCTCATGGTCAGAGAGCCGTTTTCCAGGATCATGGTGCGTATGACGATCGCGAAATCCATGTCTCCGGTGAAGCTGAAGTATCCCGCGGCGCCGCCGTATATTCCGCGCGGGGATTTCTCGAGCCCGGCGATGAGCTGCATTGCGCGCACCTTCGGCGCGCCGGTGAGCGTGCCGGCGGGGAACGCCGCCCTCAGAAGGTCGAAGGCGTCCAGTCCGTCCGAGAGGGTGCCGCTCACGCGGCTTACGAGGTGCATGACGTGCGAATAGCGCTCGACCTTCGCGAAGGAATCGACCTTGACGCTTCCGGTTTCGCAGACCCGGCCGAGGTCGTTCCTCCCGAGATCGACGAGCATGACGTGCTCGGCGTTCTCTTTTTCGTCCGCTTTCAGTTCGCGTTCGAGTTCCGCGTCGCGCGCGGGCGAGGCGCCGCGCGCTCGGGTGCCGGCGATCGGGGCGGTGGATGTGATGCGCCCGGAAAGCCTGACGAGCTCCTCCGGCGAAGAGCCGATGAGGGTCTTGCCGCCGGTGCGCAGGAGGAAGTTGTACGGCGAGGGGTTCACGGTTCTCAGGGCGCGGTAGAGGGAAAGCGCGGAGAGGTCCGTTTTCGCGGTGAATTTCTGCGAGGGGACGATCTGGATGACTTCGCCGGCGCGGATGGCGGCCTTGCATTTTTCGACGATTTCGTGGAATTCGCCGCGGGACGTCTCGCACATGAAGTCGCCGCACGACGCGCGGCGGGCCGGCGCGGCGTCGCGCCCGGCGGCGAGTTTCGCGATCGATTCCGCGCTGAGGAGCCTGTCGCGCACTGCGAGAATCTTCGACATGGCCGCGGCGTAGGCGCCGTCGCGCCTGGCGTCCGCGACGACAACTACCGTCACGGTGTCGCGCACGTTGTCGAATACCAGCATCGTGTCGCAGAGCAGGAACGACATGGACGGCGTGCCCGGCTCCGGGACGAGTCCGACGGAGGGCTCGAAAATCCTCACCGCGTCGTATGCGATGTATCCGACGGCGCCGCCCTGGAGCGGCGGAAGCTCCGGCGCTGGCTCGAAACCGTTTTCTGCGAAGAGCCTGCGCAGTTCGTCGAGCGCGCCGTCGCCTTCGACTTTCGCGTACGGGTCGATGCCGAGATACGAATAGCGGGCGCGCGATTCGCCGCCGGACACGCTTTCGAGCAGAAACGCGTCTTCGTCGTCGCGCAGTCTCGAGAGGGCCGCGACCGGCGTCTCGCGGTCCGCGAGAAATTCCTTGAAGACGGCGACGCGCGGCGCTTTTCGCGCGCGGCGCCCGAACTCGTCTTCTGTCAGCGTCTTGAACATTGTCTTTTCCTTCCGTTTGCGGTTTGATTGTTTTTTTTTTTTGGGGGGGG
>JAZSQE010000028.1:0-16385 GCA_045537795.1 Kiritimatiellia bacterium
GCGAAACATTTTTATATGTTTCATAAATATACCCCCCCCCCTGCAAAATCTTCAAATAAGAGCGTTTAATAGAGGTTGACATCATAATAGACTCCTTAGGTTAAAGTTTAGGTTAAAGTTTGTCCAGCGGGAGAAGTATATCAAAAACAAAGAAAACCTGTCAAAAATCCCCATGTCGTTTTGCGCAAAACTTTTTATGTCAAAATCCAATTCTCAATTTTCACCCTCCCCCACCACGCCTCCCCCTACTGCCTGTTCAAGAATTTTTCCGCATAAAATTCTCAATGACATGAACGACCACACACCCCACACTGAAAATCTCATAAAAGCCTATCGCATTTCTTCCAAAAACTCCACCCATTGACACTAAGGCCACTTCTTCTTACGCCTCAGTCGCACCGATATCTAAAACACCTGCCCCAAAACACGTCTCTATTCCAACAAATTGCGCTTAATTCTATAAGCGTGGTCGCTTTATAAACACCAACTACCTTTTTAACAACGCATCACTGCCGCAATGAACTCTTCATTGCGTCTCAACATTAAAATTCTTATTCATAGATTATGCCCTTCGTCGCACTCTACTTCGCCGCTTATCATCTTTACCGGGCTTCGCTCCCCTGCACTCTTTCTTGCGAGGCGCTTTCTTCAGCTTCGATGCGTCAAGCATCACTGTTTCGGGCGCGAGCATATACTCAAGCGCCGCAAACACTTGTGAAAATACCGCCCTCTCATCCGCAAGAATCTTTTTAACAGACTCATGATAAGGTTTTTTCAGCAATTTCGAAGTCGGTTTCGGATCTTTTGTCTCGGTCACTTGTCTTAAGCGCACCGCAAGAGCCTTATAGCGCATAAGCGTCTTATACTTCGGCGAAAGCTCCGGCATATTGTCCCGCAGCCAGCCGCGAATACCGCGATTGCGCCCGACGACCTTTCCGTTTTCGTCGATTTTCAAACAATTGTCGACATAGCATTCAAGATCGTGAATCAGCCCACCAAGCCGGATCATTGCCTCGCGTGAAGTTTTGCGCTCATTCCATGCTTTTAGAAGCACTTCTGGCGTTGGCATTGGCGCCGTCGTTCTGCGACGATTGATTTTTCGCCGTTCAATGGCTAATTGACGACGACGTTCAACTTCTTGCGCATAATAGAACGGGCGGCGAATACGGCGCAAATCCCGCATAAGTTCACGCTTTATCCTATCGCGCTCAAGCGGGTCGGTGAACTTATGAACTGTCTCGCGCATGGCAATCCCGATATCGACGGCAGCGCAAGCGAACAAATGAAGCGGACTAAAAGTAGAATCGAACTTTTTGGACGAATTTAGATGTTTGAACCACTCCTTGTTGCTCCATTCATCATCTGCCCTTTCGCGAATACGAGGGCGGTATGTATGCATATCAAGATACTTGCCGGCATAAGTGCAAGCGTCGCTATGCGTCCATCCGTAATGATAGGCGTAATAATAAGCGGAATGCTGATATTTTTTGCGAGACACTCTTCTTACCTTCCTCTTTAGATATTAGCCTTACTTTAGAAATTCATATTGTTATTTGAAGTTTACGTTAAACAACCTAGAAGTTTCAGCCGCAACTTTATTTTACAAACGCAATCCTTTTCCGTATGTTCGTTTAGATGTTTGGGAGGGCTGTTTGTGGCTGTTTAGGGATGTTTGTGGCGGTTGAGTATTGTTCGGGACTGTTTGAGACTGTTTAGACATATTGAGAACTGTTTATAACAATCGAATGCTATTTAGAACTATTGAGATTTCCAAGATGTATTGCGATTTTCAAGATGAGAGCATTATAACATAAAATGAGAATTTTGTGCGGAATAAAATTAGGAGAAATTTCACAGGCAGTGGCCATTTTTCATTTTTCTTGAATTGCGAGTTCATTCGTGCCGAGTTCATTCATGCCAAGTTCATTCATGCCGAGTTCATTCATGCCGAGTTCATTCGTGCAGGATTCATTCGTGTCGGGTTTATTTGTGTCGACAGATTCTATTTGCCCGGACTCTCTTGCTTCGCAAGGTTCCTCGCTTTGCTCGTCAGGGAACCTAATCGCTTCGCGACAGACGCATTTCGCGCGACCACGAACCCGATGTGGCGATGAGTCGCCTGATGGCGACAGCACTCATCAAGCCGTTACGCGAAAAGACCGAGCACAAGCCCTGCGACAGCCGAAAGCGAAACGACGGACATTACAGGGAGCCTGAAGCGTAAAAGCGCGACGAGCGACAACGTGAAAATGCCTACGCCTTCGGGGTTTATGCGCCACGGCCCGTCCGAGGGAATGTCAAAAAGACTCATAGAGGCGAATTTCCACAAGGCAACGCCCATAAGAACGAGCGCGACCGGTTTCATCAGCGCGAACGCTGTTTTCACGGCACGGCTTCCCCTCAGCCGGGAAAGCGCGATGAGGGCCGCCGACATCATGAAATACGAAGGCATAAGCAACGCCGCCGTTGCGATGATACCGCCGGCGATTCCGCCCATTGAAATGCCGAAGAATGTGGCGGCGTTTACGCTTACAGGCCCCGGAGTCATCTGGGTAAGAGCCATCAGATTCGAAAAACTCTCCGCGCTCATCCCGATGAGCGGCGCGTCCTGCCCGACGAACACGCGGGAATAAAACGGAACAAGCGGAAAACCCCCTCCTATGCAGATCGTGCCGAACGCGAGAAACACCGCGGGAATCTTTCCTCCGAACACGGTCATGACTAGAAGCAGCGCGAGAACGGCGGCGGCGAGAAAGAAGCGCTGCCGCGCGCTCAATGGTTCAAGTTCGACTCCGACGCCCTTGGAGAAATCGGGCGCTTTGCGCATCAGCGTCGAACACATGGTCGCGGCGACGACCGCCGTCAACGACGAGCGCAAGGCGAGGAAAACCGCGTTTATCAGAGCGTTGCCGGCGGGTATGCGCCCGAAGCCGAGAGTCACGGCGGTGAAAACGGCGAGAGAAGGCAACGCGACGCCCAAAAGCGCCGCGGCGGCTCCCGAACGTCCGGCGCTCTTCAGCCCCGTGAATATGGCCGTGTTGCCTGCGATCAAACCGGGCACGGAAGATATCAGCGGGAGATTGTCGAGTATCTCCCCTTCTTTCAGCCATTTCAGCTTTTTCCCGAAACGCTCGTTGGCGACGGCGGCTATGGCATAGCCGCCACCCACCACCAGGAGAGATATCATGAAAAACTCCCTGAACAGCAAAATATGTTTTCTGAAACGCATTTGACGTAGTATACCATATCCGTTGACTGGGATATAAGATGTTTGATAAACTCTCACGCAAATGAAAATACTTGTTTTGAACGGCCCGAACCTGAATCTCCTCGGCACCCGCGAACCCGAAATATACGGCAGCGCCTCGTATGCCGACCTTGAGAAATTCATCACCGACAAAGCCGCCTCTCTCGGAATCGAAGCGGAAATCCGCCAGAGCAACCATGAAGGTGTCCTTGTGGACTGGATTCACGAAGCCAAAGGCGTCTTCGACGCCATTGTCCTCAACGCGGCGGCCTACACGCACACGTCCCTCGCCATCCTCGACGCGCTCAAGGCGACGCGCTCGCGAACGGCCGAGGTGCACCTGAGCGACCCCGCCGCACGCGAAGATTTCAGACATTTTTCTTTCGTCGCCCTCGCGGCGGAAAAGACGTTTTCGGGCAAAGGCTTCGATTCATACGCCGACGCTCTCGAATACTTCGCGACGAACTCCTAAAAGACGGCCATCGCGAGAGCGATCACGACCGGCATGGTCAAAATGCTCAACAGCGTGGTCGCGCTGACAATGCCCACGGAAGTGTCGATGTCACGGTCATATTTCGCCGCGAACATCGAAATCATAGCGCCCGTCGGCGCGGAAGCCGCCGTCAGCAGCGCAAGTGTCATGGTCCTGTCCAGAACGGACGCGAACGGCAGGAGAAGCGCCATCAGCGCCAGCGGATATCCGAGCAATCTGATCGCGCCTGCGAGATACGCCGCAGGCATCCTGACGACAGCCGAAAATTTGGCGCCGGCGAGATAATAACCGATGATGATCATCGGCAGGGGAGTGTTGAGCAGGGCGAGCATGTGAACGGGTTTGCCGACGACTTCGGGCAGCGTGCACGAAAAGAAAAACAGCGGCAATCCGGCGAACAACCCGATGGTGCCGGGATTGACGAACGTCTGGCGCACGTTCGGCTTGCCGCCCATTTTCCACAAGCCCCAGCTCCACATGAAAAGGTTGAACACCACGACGTATACTATTCCGTAAAAAACGCCTTCGTCGCCGAGAAGCGCCTGTTCGAGCGGAATACCCATGAATCCGGCGTTCGAAAAAACCGTCGCCGTCTTCAGAACGACATCGGTTTTCTCAGCCCTGTGCCTGATGAACGCGTACGCCAGCGCCAGCGCCATCAGATGCGCCAGAATCGTTATCGCGAACGCGATGGAGAGTGACTTGAGTTTCGACGGATCGAACGGCCGCTGGAAAACGTCGACTATCAGACAGGGCGTGACGACCAGCACGAGCAGATCCACGAGCGAACGCACCGAGACGTCGTTGAGGACTTTCGCCTTGCGGCAGGCGAAGCCCACGGACATCAACGCGAACAGAACGGCGACCTGCGTCGCTACCGTGAAAAGATTCTGCACGGATTATTTACCTGTTTTGAACCAGACCTGCATCTCGTTGCCCTTATCGCGGTGGCACCAGGCAAAATACGGTATGAGTTTAATCCCGTTCGACGCCTTGAGCGCGGGGAACTTCCTGTCGCCGATCGTGACGGTGTCGTCGGTGAAAGTCGCGTCTGGGGGAAGAACCGCGTCGAACGCCTTTCCGCCGTTGTCCGCGCCCTCGGCGCAGTAGAGGATCGGGCCGCGCTCGACCGCGAGCCGGCCGCGGTTGGCGGCGACCTTGCCGTTGGCGCGGATGCGCTTGACGCTCATCGGGAAGTCAAGCTCGACGCTCGTCCCGGCGGCGCGGGAGAACTCGCGCTCAATGTAGCCGCCGACGCACGCGAACGATGAAGGCTGCGTCTGCACGTAGAGATCGCTCGGCACGGGTCTGCCGCGCGCCCAGCCGGGAACACGCAGTTTGAGCTTCACGTTTCCTTCCCGGCCCGCGGAGGGAGCGGCGGTGATTTTTATCCTGCCGCTCCACGGATAGTCGGTTTCGACTTTGAGTTTCACGCCGTCGACCTCGGCTTCGCTGTCGATGTAGAGATTGACGTAGACGGTGCCCTTGCCGTCGCCGGCGTACGCGAGCGAAGGAATCTGCGGGATGAATCGCACGATGTTGACGGGGCAGCAGCTGCAACCGAACCACTTCGAGCGCGCGTAAGGCTTCTCGGTCGAATAGCCCCTTCCCATGACGTTGGCGAGTGGGTTTTTGTAGAAGAACTCGTCGCCGGAAAACGCGATGCCGCTCAAAAAGCCGTTGTACACGATTCTCTCTATAACGTCGGCGTATTTGGCGTCTCCGTCGCGCAGAAAGAGCCTCTGGTTCCAGAGCGCGTTCGCGATCGCGGCGCACGTCTCGAGATACGCTTCTTCGTTGGGCAGATCGTAATCGACCCCGAAGGCCTCATGCGCGTCCCCCCACTTCGGATGCTTCATGAAGGCGCGGGCGCCTATGCCGCCGGTCAGATGGAGCTTGCGGCTGACAACGTTCTCCCACAGACGGTCAATAGCATCGAGATAATCCTTCTCGCCCGTGAGCGCCGCGACGTCGGCCATGCCGGTATACATGTATCCCGCGCGCACCGAATGGCCTACGGCCTCGTCCTGCTTTACGACCGGGAGATGATCCTGCATCGACATACCCCACGTTTTGCGCAGATCGTCGCGCCCGCGCACGTCGAGGAAGAACTTCGCCATATCGAGATAGCGGCGGCGACCAGTCGCGCGGTAAAGCTTGCAGAGCGAAAGCTCCACCTCCTGATGACCGGCCGTCGACCTGATGAGACCGGGCGCGCAGCCGAACGTGCGGCAGATGAGATCGGCGTTTTTCGTCGCGACCGCGAGAAAGTTCGTCTCGCCCGTCGCCTCGTACCATGCAACGGCCGCCTCGTGCATGTGCCCGACGTTGTAAAGTTCATGCGACCACTTCAGCTCCTCCCAGCGCGCCGTCCCTTCAACCGACTTGTCGCCGCCGAGCGTACGCGCCGTATAAAGATAACCGTCGGTCTCCTGCGCCTTGGCGACCTGACCGATCAGCCAGTCCATGTATTTCTTCAGTTCGCCGTCGCGCGTCTCGGCATAGATATAGGCCGCGCCCTCCATAACCTTGTATACGTCAGAATCGTCAAAGAATATGCCTTTGAACCTGTTACCCTTCGCCCGCGCGGCGCAATTCGTAAAATTGGCGATACGCGGCGTCTCGTTGCATTTGAGAAAGCACGTTCTGAGCGTCACCGCCTTGTTCGTTTCGATGCGCGGCAGCCAGAAGCCGCCCGTCACCTTCACGTCTGTCATTTTAACGGCTTTGATGGGATAATCATTCGCGGCCGCGGCGACCGAACAGGAAAAACACGCCGCGAGAAGAAATGCTGTTTTCATATATCGCTCCTTTACACGTTGGTGATCGGGCGTAATTGTATCAAATACGGGGGCATTGCCGCAATTGAGACGAATGTCTTCGGCCCCTCCGTTCCCCCGGCGCAACATTCGGAATAGACCTGACAATGGAAATTTGGTAAACTTTCTTAAACCCCCAGAGAGGAAAACAAAGGATGAAAACAAACCGTCGTCAGTTCATCTCCGGCGCAACCGCTCTTGTCGGCACCGCACCACTCGCCGGCTTCCCCGCCATCGTGAAAATGCGCAAAGCCAATTCGCTTCTCTCCCACGCGTGCATCGGCACGGGGAATATGGCATATGGCGATCTGTGCAGCCTGCTGGCGTGCAAAGATCTGCACATCACGGCTATATGCGACGTGGACTCGAAATACCTCGACGAGGCGAAAAAACTCTGCCCCGACGCGCGCGTCTACCGCGATGCGTTCGAAATGATGGCGGCCGAAGGCTCGAAAATCGATTCGGTCAACGTATCGACGCCCGACCACACGCACGCGCAGTACATCACCGAAGCGCTCAGGCGCGGGCTCAACGTCTACGCGCAGAAACCCATCTGCCACGATCTCGACGAATGCAGAACGATAGCGGATCTCGCCGCGCGAAAAAAAGCCGTCACCCAGATGGGCACGCAGATAGCCGCGTGGGAATGCGACAGGCGCTCCGCCGAGACGATAGCCTCTGGCATGATCGGCGACGTGAAGCACGTTTGGCTCTTTTCAACGCGCCGACGCGAGCCGGGCGCCGATTATTTCAAATGGCCCCTCGAACCGACGCCTGTGCCGTCGACGCTTGAATGGAAACTCTGGCTCGGAACCGCGAAATTCCGCCCATATGTCAAAGGCGCCTATCACCCCGGCAGATGGCGCAAGTGGCGAGAATTCGGCACCTCATGGCTCGGCGATCTCGGCCTACACCTGATGAGCCCCGTGTGGCTCGGCATGAATCTCAAGGGTACGCAGCCGCTCGACGTGACGGCCGAAATCTCGGACGATCGCTGGACGGATCTCCAGCGCGAACAGTTCTGGCCGTCGATGTCGCACGTCACCTGGACGATGCCCGGCGTCAAGGCGAGCGCGATGAAACCCTTCAAGGTCGAATGGTGCGACGGATTCGAAAGCGTCGCCCACCGCATCGAGCCGAAGTTCATGCCGCCGGCGTTTCTCCAGGATGTCGCGGCGCGCACTCCGCTCGGCCGTCTGCCTTCGCAGGGCCGCGTCATAGAAGGTTCGCTCGGCTGGATCGTCTCGACCCACTTCGACGTCGAGCCGTTCGTCGTCATGAAAAACGGCAAGACTCCGCCGCCGCTTCCGATGGTAGGCGCCGCCCCCGATCACTACCGCCAGTACGTCGACGCCTGCTTCGGCATAAGCGGCACGACCAGCGGCTTCGACATGGCCTGCGCTATCACCGAATGGGGCTTCACGGGCAACCTGGCCCAGCTCCAGCCCGGAAAAATCCTCGACTGCGCGAAAATGAAAGGAACCTCCCGATGAACGTTTTCAAGAAAACCCTGCTTCCCGCCCTCACCGCCTGCGCGGCGGCCGCTTTGGCGGAGCCCTCTGGCGACCGCCCCGACGATTCGCACGCCTGGGCGGTACACGATACGAACAGGCCCGACCCCGTGAAGGTCGAAACGCTCCCTGGTAAACCCCCGAGCGACGCATTCGTTCTTTTCGACGGCACCGAAGAATCGATCCGAAGAAACTGGCGCGACAAAAAAGGCGGCAGGTCGAAGTGGATCGTCAAGGACGGCGAATTCATCTGCACTCCCGGCTCCGGCGGCGCCTTCACGGCTCAGGATTTCGCCGACTGCCAGCTCCACATCGAATGGAAGACGCCTCTCGACGATCTCGAAGGATGGGGCAACTCGGGCGTGATTTTCTTCGGCCAGTACGAGATACAGATTCTCGACTCCTCCGACGTAAAGCCATCGCGCTCGCCGTGGAAGAGCGGCAACTACGCCGACGGTCAGGCCGGCGCCGTGTACGGCCAGAATCCCCCGCTTGTGCAGCCCTGCCGCAAGCCCGGCGAATGGCAGTCGTACGACATAATCTTCCATCCGCCGCTCTGGGACGGCGAACGCCTCGTCGACCCCGGCTCCGCGACGGTCTTCTTCAACGGCGTTCTCGTGCAGGACGCGTTTCCGTTCCAGGGGACGACGACGTGGTGCAAGCGCACAAAGACCCATTCGCGCAAAGGATTCGGACCAATCGTTCTTCAGGACCACGGCCACCCGGTACCGTTCAGGAATATCTGGGTGCGCCGCATTCCTTCACGCTACGCCGACACCGTCAACGGCTCTCTCGGTCTCAAGTACAGCGACGTCGCGGCTTTGAGGAGCCGCCTCGCGAAAGAGTCCTTCGACTTCGCGAAGAAGACTAAAGATTGCAGCGAGAAATACATCCGCCTGTGGGAATCGTTCTGCTACCAGCCAGATCGCGTCGTGATGCGTGAAATCGAGAAAACCGAAGCCGAGTGCATCAAGGCTATTCCCGCCGGCCGGGGCGGCTTCGGAGAACCCCGCAAATTCAGCGCGTTCATCCGCTTTGTGAACATGCTTGAGCGCGGCAGCTGGATCAGGAAAGACTCTCCGATCCGCAAGGCTCTCGACAAACAGAAAGCGCCGCCGAAACCGACGGCGCCCAACATGCGCGACTTCTGACGGCCGCGTATGTTCAGGCTTTCAGGGAGGCTCCCGTGGAAGCGTTACCCACGCGCTCGGCGTAGCGCTCGAGCCAGCCTCCCTTGATGCGCGGCGACCACTTCTTGGCCTTCTTCGCGCGCGCGGCGATTTCGGTCTTCGTCAGCTTGGCGTTTATCGCCCGCTTTGGAATGTCGATCGTTATCTCGTCGCCGTTCTTTAAAAGCCCTATCAGGCCGCCCTCGGCGGCCTCAGGAGAAATATGGCCGACGCAGGCGCCGTGCGTTGCGCCGGAAAAGCGCCCGTCGGTGATGAGAGCCACGGACTCGCCGAGACCGGCGCCGATGATATACGATGTCGGCGCAAGCATCTCCTGCATGCCGGGACCGCCTTTCGGACCCTCATAGCGGATGACGACGACGTGCCCGGCTTTTACCTTGCCGCCGAGAATTCCCGCGCAAGCCTCTTCCTGGCTGTTGAAGCAGATGGCCTTGCCGGTGAATTTCATCATCGAGGGAGCGACGCCGCCTTTCTTGACTACCGAACCGCCGCGGGCGAGATTGCCCCAAAGAACGGCGAGGCCTCCGTCTTTCGAATAGGCGTTGTCGATTCTGCGGATGACGTCGTCGTCCGAAATTTTCGCGGCCTTGATCTGCGCGCCGAGAGTCTTGCCGGAGACGGTCTTCGCGTCAAGGTGCATATAAGGCCGTTTCGCACCTGCGCAAAGACGCTTCAGGATCGCCATGATGCCGCCCGCGCGATCGACGTCGGCGACGTGGTAATGCCCGCTCGGAGCGACCTTGCAGAGATAGGGCGTGGCGGCCGAAATCTCGTTCATGCGCTTGAGGCTGTAATCGACGCCCGCCTCACGCGCTATCGCGAGCGTATGAAGAACGGTGTTGGTGGAACCTCCCATCGCCATATCGAGCGAGAGAGCGTTGTCGAGCGAATCGCGCGTCACGAGTTCGCGCGGTCTGGGCCCGCTCTTCTTCGCCATTTCCACGGCGCGACGGGCGGCCGCGCGGTAAAGATCCTGACGTTTCGGGTCGATAGCGAGCACGGTGCCGTTGCCGGGGAGCGCGAGACCGAGAGCCTCGTAAAGACAGTTCATCGAATTGGCGGTGAACATCCCCGAGCAGCTGCCGCACCCGGGGCAGGAGGTCTCTTCGACATTCTGAAGGTCTTTGGCCGTTATCCTGCCCGCATTCTCCGCGCCGACCGCCTCAAAGACGGTATTAAGGTCAGAGTCCTCGCCGGTGCGCGGATGCTTTCCGGGAGCCATCGGGCCGCCCGAAGCGAATATCGTCGGGATATTGACGCGAAGAGCGCCGATAAGCATTCCGGGGACGATCTTGTCGCAGTTGGGTACGCATATCATCGCGTCGAAGCAATGCGCTCTGGCAATCGACTCTACGCTGTCGGCGATCAGTTCGCGGCTCGGGAGCGAATACTTCATCCCCGAATGAGCCATCGCGATGCCGTCACAGACGGCGATCGTGTTGAACTCCATCGGAACACCGCCCGCCTCGATCACGCACTTCTTGAGAAATTCGCCCACCTTGTTCAGATGGCAATGCCCGGGGACAAAACTCTCATAGCTGTTGCATATCCCGATGAAAGGTTTCTTCATGTCTTCGCGCTTCATGCCGCACGCGAAAAGAAGACTGCGATGCGGGGCGCGTTCCTTACCCTTCTTTATCTGATCGCTCGTCATCGTCTCTCCTTATTTGCGCTTCGCCGAAGTCTGACTCAGGGGCGTCGATTTCACGAGTTCGACTATCTTCGCCGTTGTCTCCGGATTGGCCTTGAGATATTCAATCGTCGCGAGAGACCCCTGCGCGAGCTGTTCCGTGCCGAAACTGAGCCAGCTGCCGCGTTTTTCGACGATGCCGCGCGCGAGGCCCGCATCGAGAACGGAGCCCTCGTACGAAATGCCACATGTATAGAGAATGTCGAACTCCGCCTCGGTGAAAGGCGGCGCCACCTTGTTCTTGACCACCTTGACGCGCGTGCGGTTCCCCACGACCTGACCGGCGGTGTTCTTAATGGCGCCGATGCGCTGAACCTGCAGACGGCAGCTTGAGTAGAACTTGAGCGCTTTGCCGCCGGGGGTCGTCTCGGGGTTGCCGAACATGACGCCGATCTTCTCGCGCACCTGGTTGGTGAAGATGAGAAGCGTCTTCGTCTGCGAAATGACGCCCGTCAATTTTCGCATGGCCTGCGACATGAGACGCGCCTGAAGCCCCATGTGGCTATCGCCCATGTTGCCGTCGATTTCGGCCTGCGGGGTCAAGGCCGCGACGGAATCGACCACGACGACGTCGAGAGCGCCCGACTTGACGAGCTGCTCGCAGATCGTGAGCGCCTCTTCGCCGCTGTTGGGCTGAGAGACTATGAGATCATCGAGATTGACGCCTATCTTTTTGGCGTACGACGGATCAAGCGCATGCTCGGCGTCGATGAACGCGGCGACGCCGCCCGCCTTCTGCGCGTTCGCGACGACGTGCAGCGCAAGCGTCGTCTTGCCCGACGACTCCTGTCCGTAGCACTCGACAATGCGCCCGCGCGGGAGCCCCCCGACGCCGAGCGCCATGTCGAGACTCAGCGCGCCCGTCGAAATGACGGGTATCTCCTCCGTCTCTCTGTCGCCGAGACGCATAATCGACATCTCGCCGAACTCCTTGCGGATCTGACTCATCACCGCGTCAAGCGCGGTATTACCGCTCTTCGCGGTCTCTTTCTTTTCTGCCATACTGCTCCTTGGATAAAAAGTTCGATCTTATTCGACTTCGTGCGCGTCGCTCGGCTCGGCGAGAACGCTCCAGAAATACGAAGACGTCCCGGTATTGTGGATGAACATGATCTCGCCGTCCTCTTCAGCGCGTTTCCTCTCGACCAGTTTGAAGTTGTCGACATTCAGCGCTTCGCCGCCGAAGAGGGAGTACCAGCAACTTTTGACGGCGTTCGTGACCGAGAGCGTCCAACTGCCGCTCGAGGCGTCGTACACGACCGACTTGAACGCTATATCTTCGGGTAGCGCCACCTCCGGCTCGGGCCCAATCGGATCTTCAGGCTCTTCGACGGTCGGTATCTCGCCATAGAGAGCGAGCGTCTCGCCGTCCTCGGTCACGTAGAGCATCGTGCCGTCGCCAGCGTCGGAAAGCGCGCTCGCCCAGACGAGAATGCGCTTCGACGCGTTCGTCACAACGACACCGAGATCGTTCATGTCGGCCTCATTTCGGAAACAGGCGGCGCTCGCGGCCATGTTCGTCCCGTCGTAGTCATCGGCGACAACGCCGAATTCCTTCGTGCCGGCGTTAAAACCGTTGGTGACAACGATTGTGCCGTCCAAATCCGCATCGAGCGCGAGATCGACATTGTCGGCAAGATAGAGATTGCCGCCGACGTTGCCGGAAATATCGCTGTTGCCGCCGACGGACATCTTCGCCTTGCCCATAAGCGCGACGCCGCCGCCGAGAAGCGCTTCGCAATCGGAAACATTGCCGCCCATCAGATGAAACTCGGCGCTCTGGCCTGAAACGTGAACGCCGCCGCCGCTCGGCGAAGCGCTGTTGAAACACAGCAGGATATGCGAACCGTCCTTCATCGTGAACTTGCCGTTGTAGACGACAACGCCGGCAGCCGTATTGCCTCGGTCTTCAGCAGCGCCGATCACGGCGCCGCGCTCCATCACGAATTCTCCGCCTTTTACGTACACGACGGGATTGTTCTCGGCGAGAACCTCCCCCATACCGCCGTTTATGGTGAGATTCGTGAGCGTCAGCGAGCCTGTTTCCTCAACGGTAATGCGGCAGTTGCCGGCTCGATACAGATATATATCGGCATCGGCCGTCGTAAGCGTGATATTCTTGCTGATATAGATGTCGGTATCGTAGGATGCGTCATCCGCGATAATTTCGATCGCGTCGCCGTCCTCGGCGGCCTCTACCGCGTCATGCAAAGAGCCGTAGATCACTTCGCCTATCTTGGCGACAGGGGCGACAACAACGGGTTTTTCATACCAAAGAAGAACTCCGTCCACGATTTCGGCCGCGATATCCGCGTTCACATCGTTCGAAATCTGCGATATTTCCCGATCGGCGAGAGACGGCGCCGTTCCGAAAGGCGCATCAGCCTTGTTCGCGCCCAACGAAGTCTTGAGACTGACCGCGACAGAGACATTCTCGTGATCTTCTCCAAGTTCAAGGATGTCGTTTTTCCAAAGGTAGATATTGTCGGCATTCCCTTCGGAGTCTGTATTGTCAAGCGTCGCGGCCGAACCCGAAAGATATATTTTCGAACCGGACGCGGCGGATACGGCACCGCCAACACTCGCCGAGCAGCCCGAAATCGTGCCGCCCGAGAAGTTGAACGTTCCCGCGAGCGACACCGCGCCGCCGGAGGCCAAATCGGCAACGAAGCCCGAGACGATCGCTCCGTCGAGCATCGTCAACGTCGCACCGAAGTTGACGAAAATCGCGCCAGTCGCCCCGTTAAGGACGCCGTTGCACAGGAGGGAACCCGCGTGAAGCGTCAACGACGCGCCTGAAGCGAGCGTTATAAAGCTCGAAGAAAACGTTTGCGAAGCACAGTCGAAAGTCATGTTCGACACGACCATGCCGGCGGAGAGCGCAATCGTCGCCGAATTGGTGACGGTGATGGTCGAGCCGTTTTCGGAACGGAAGAAGACATTCTTGTCCACCGTCAGGCTCTCCTCGAGATTGCAGTTTTTGACTACGACGATTTCGGCGTCGTTCGTCACGAACTTCATGAGCGTTTTCAGCGAACGGTAATTGCTCGTCACGCCGTCCTGAATAAGCTTGACGATCGCCGAAGCGTCGTCCACAACGACTGCGCCCCACACCAAGGAAGATCCTTGCGCCACACCGCCGAGCTCATCGTCGTATTTGTTGAAAATCTTCGATGCGGACGAGCGCGCGCCGTCCGGGGCGGAAAACGAGCCGAAGACATTATTGGCGTCTTTCGCGGCAGCGCAATCGACGACTATCGCGCTTTCAAGCGCTCCCGCCAATTCAATGCCTCCGGCATCTGACGTGACGATTTCGCTTATGCCGACAACGCCCGAAACGGCCGCCGTGCCGCCCGCAAGAACGGTGACGGGAACGTCATCCGCCTCGGAGAATACGACGTTTTCGAAAAGAACGCGAGCGCCGTCGGCGACAGTCAACGTCGCGCCTTCGTTGCGAAGAACGGGCGTCGAGGCCGCATCGGCGAGATTTGTCGCCGTGATGGTGCAGTTGAAGTCGATCATCGCGGCTTTTTTGAGTTTCGCGGGAGCGATTATCTCAATCACGGGATCGGTCATCTCCTTCGCGGCAACGAGCGCACTGTCGAGCGTCGTGTATATCGCGGACCCTACGCGCACGGCGGGATTGCCGAGGACAAGGTCGTTGCCCCACGAGTTGCCTGCATCGGAGACGGTCGCTACGAAATCCACAGTACGCGCACCCCCTCCTTCCAAGCTGAACGTTTGCCGTTTTGTGACCGGTGCATTGACTTTCACACCGGTCAAGGCGCCGGTCATATATCCGTCAGAGGTTAAGGCCGCAAGATCGTACGTACCCGCATTTACCACGACACCCCATACGCCACGCGCCGACGACACGGTCTGGGTTACAAGAACGCTCGTCCCCGATTTGTACAGTGAAACCACCGCATCCGCGATAGGCTCGCCGTCATCATCGAGAGCGCGCCCCGAAATCGTCACGGTTGACGCACTGCCATCGGGAGTGACGTTGTAGACAAGGTCATCGACGGCCGTAAACATGGGGTGCGCTACCGTCATTTCAGGGAGGTTGTACCAATAATCGTACTGCCCAGCCCAGCCCATGTTGAGGTGAACGTATTCATAACCGTTGTTCCAGCCGTAACCGTCGGCGACGATCTGATGACCTGGAATACCCATGAATACTGGCAACCCCGCGTCGAAATTCGAATACATGATGACGCGGCTTACCTCGCCGATATTGTCTTCTGTGATAATAGCGCGAAACCAATATGCGCTGCCGTACTGCCAATATTCTTTCATGGCAGGGGCGATATCGAGCGAATACGCGCCGCTCTCTTCACTTGTGTACATCATGTTAACTGAGATACCCGCATCCGAGGCGAGTTTTCCGATGGCACGGTAATTCTCGTCCGTCATATCGGCCGTTTTGTCGGGATCGTACGTCATCAAGTCCCAATCGTACGTACCGCCGCGCGTGGTAAGTTCCATTGGCTCGTCGTTCCAGAAACACATCCGGGTCAATTTCGGCAGCGTTTGCGTAGGATAGGAGTGATAACGCATTATCTGCGCCATCGCCGTAGCTACACAGCCGCAGACGGCATTGTCCGGACTGTTCGGTATGAACGCGTCGGGATTCGGCCCGTTGGGGGTGAAGTAGTTCCAGCAGGCCTTCCCTTTGGAAGTAGATTGAGACCACTTTGTCTTCATCAGCGCGGGAACACGAAGGTCACCGAGGCTTCCTGACGTTATCGGATTTGCGTATTTAAGTAAAGGATCGACCGCCGCTTCGACCTCACCGCCCTCCGCGACAAGTTCGTTCCAAAGAGAGGAACTTTTTTTCTCCATCGAAGACATCATCGCGGAAAACCCGGCCGAAGCCTTAGCCGAAGCGACAAGGCGCGTCGCGCTCGCGAGTCTGGAAACGTCGCGGTTCAAAAGCGCCCAGAGCGGACTTTTTCTGTCGATTGCCGAAAAATCGTTCGTGGCCGAAGTAAACGCGATAACCGGCGTGTAAGCGGTATCGGTCGACATGAAGAGCGACCCTGCTCCGGCCAGTTTGACTACATAGAACGCAGCGCCGTTAGTCGTCGCGACAGTCGTGATTTTCTCTACGTTCTTGCCCATCCTTGCGCCGAGCATACCTTCTCGCGCCACCCAGGCTTTGGCCGCAAGTTTGGCATCGGATTGCGAAACAGAAGCCGCATGCGCCGCAAAAGCAAACGCAAGCAACGCCAACATTAAGGCTTTACTTTTATTCATGGTATTTCCCATCTCAAATTTTCCTGAATTATACCAATTTGATGTATGTAAACGCAAGCGCTAAATTACCCCCGAAATAAAGGAAGCGCCGCCCCTCCGGGCGGGGCTTCCTTTCTTCCTCGTAAAGGCGCCCAAAGTCAGTTGTGCTCCATACGACCCCGGCGCGTCCGCCTGCG
>JAZSQE010000053.1:0-97666 GCA_045537795.1 Kiritimatiellia bacterium
CTAAGCGCGCTTGCGCGCGTGATTCGTACCCAAGCGGCGAAAAAGAAAGGCCGCAAAATCGATGTCGACCCGGCTTTTCCGCCGGAAATCCGCGGCGTATCCGACGCGGATTTAGCGAGCACCAGCGCCGAATCGCCCCCGACTCGAAGGCCTTGCGTGCATCAATTCAAAAAAGTGGGATAAGGGTGACAGGAAAAATTTATCGCATCTCAATGAACCTTCGAACTGTTTTTGGCATAAAAGAAAGGAAGAACTCTAAAATGGAACTGATGGGTCAAGGTCTCGTGCTGATGGTTGCGGGCATGAGTATCGTGTACGCGTTTCTGTACGTGCTTATTGGAGTGTCGAATGCGGTAAGCAAATTTCGGCCAACCGCAACGGCTACTGGGATAAAGACATGAAATGGCACGGCGGCTATTTCGACGATGCCGGCGTATTGTACACTCTCTACCGCTGAGGTGGAGAGCGAATCTTTTCAGAAAACGAAAAAGGAGCATCGGAAAATCATGACCGCGAAAATAATCTTAATTGTCGTTTGCGCATTGACTACTGTAGGGGCTATGATCTGGATCGGTAAAATGGCAGACTCGAAAGACGAGAACCCCGATTCCCGGAAGACTAAAAAACAATAACGGCCCCAAAGCCCCTTCCCTTCAGGCAACGCCGCCCCTTTTACGGCGGTCGAACACAGACCCGAAGAGAATCAGCAGCGTGTAAATCTCGAGACGGCCGGCGAGCATGACGAACATGTACCACCATTTCAGAAACGCCGGAATGTCTCCGTAATTGGCCGTCGGCCCGAGGTCGCCGAACGCGGGGCCGATATTGCCCGCCATGCTGAGGGCGGCCGTGAACGCCGTGAACGGCCCAAGCCCCGCGATCGCACCGAAAAGAGCCGTCAGCGCGACGAGGACGAAATAGGCGAAAACGAACGCGGCCACCGCCGGCACCAGCATCTCTCTGCCAGACATGCCGTCGAGACGCATCGTAAAGATGCCGTAGGGGTGGACAAGGCGTTTAATCTCGTTGCCGAACTGTTTGGCGAGAATAACCCAGCGGACGATTTTGACGCCTCCGGCCGTCGATCCCGAACACCCGCCGATAAAGCACACGACAAGCAGGATGAACTGGCTCGAAGACAGCCACGTCGTATAATCGGCCGTCATGAAACCGGTCGTAGAGAGAATAGACGCGACCTGAAACGCGGCCGCGCGCAGGGAGATGTTCCCGCCGCCGCGCGCCAGCGCCTCGAAAATCCATACTAAAAAAACGGCGACGGGCACGATCGTCAGAAACACCTTCAACTCGGTGTTGCGCAACACTTCGGGAAAGCGCCTCGTGAAAAGCCTGCAATAAAGAACGAAACTCACCGACGCAAGAAGCATGAAGAGCGTGCATATCCATTCGGCCGCAGGAATGCCGAAAGCGCCCACACTCGCGTTGCGCGTCGAAAAGCCGCCCGTGCCAAGCGTCGAAAAGGCATGCGCCACCGAATCGACGGGATCGAGCCCGCAGCGCCACAGAAGCGTCGCCTGAAGCGCGGTAAGCCCCACGTAGACGAACCACAGTATTTTGGCGGTCGTCGTTATCGAAGCCGTGAACTTGCCCTTGTCGGGCCCTGTGGACTCGGCCTTGAGAAGCCTGAAACCGCCCGCGCCGAGAAGAGGTATCATGGCAACCGCGAGCGCGACCACGCCCATGCCGCCGAGCCAGTGCGTCTGGCAACGCCACAGATTGACGCTTCTGGGGAGTTTCTCCACGTCGGAAAGAACCGAAGCCCCCGTCGTCGTGAAACCGCTGACGCTCTCGAAGACGGCGTCCGTCAACGAATTGAACGCGCCGCTGAAATAAAGCGGCACGGCGCCGAAAAGGCAGATGACGATCCAGAGCACGGCGACGACACCGAACGCGTCCTGTATGCCCAGAACGCCGGGCTTGCCGCGCGCGCGTATCATGAAAGTCAGAGACGCCGCCCACGCGAGCGCCATCGGCGCGAGAAAAACGGGTATCATCTCCTTCTCGCCTTCGATGATGGCCGTGGCGAGCGGCAACACGAGAGCGGTGCCGACGATACCCAGGACGTAGGTGAGAATTCTGAGAACCGTATATGTCATGAGGGCGTATCGGTCTTTCCGGCGAACATCTTCATGATGCGCCCGTCTCCCGCAGGCATGATGAGAACCGCTTGCGCGCCGGCGTTCAGCACGGTCGAGCCGTTGGGTATTTCGCTTGTCTCGCTCCCGGGCTGCCTCACCAGCAGCACGAGCGCTCCGTCAAGACCCGTGACGTCCTTGAGACTCATCCCCGCCACCTTGCCTTCGGCCGAAACTTCGCACGAAACGATTTCGAACTTTCTCTCGGCAATGGAATGGACGGCCGTGACGTTGCTGCCCCGCAAATGGCTGACGATGGCGTCTATGACGACGTCGCGCATCGGCACCGTGACGTCGACGCCGAGTTTTTCGGCGATTTCGTCGAACGCCGAATCGGAAGTGAGCGCTATCACCTTCGAAACGCCTTTGAGTTTCATGTACGCCGCTGTCATGAGATTGCGCTCGTAATTGCCCGAAGCCGCGACCATGAGATCGCTCTCGCAGACGCCTTCGTTCTGCAACAGCCCGTCGTCCGTGATGTCGCCGTTGAGGATGTGCGCGTCGGGGAATTTCTCGGCGAGCTGCTGGCAGCGGCGAAGGTCCTTGTCGATGACGAGAAGTCTGCGCTTTTTGGAACGCCCGAGACTCATGAGCGAATACCAGAAAGCCTGCGACTCCTCCATCTGGGCGGCGACGGTGAGCGCGCTTATGTTGTCGGCGCCGAAAATCGCCACCCTGTCGAACTGCGTCTGAATGCCGCCCGTGAAATCCAGAACGCTTTCAACCTCGTCCTTGCGCATGAGGATTCCGATGCGGTCGCCCGCCTTGAGGACGCTCTCGCCGTTGGGCAGAGCCGTCTCGCCGTCGCTTTCTATGTACGCCACGAGAAAATTCCATCCCTCGAGAGAAGAGACCACTTTGAGCTGCAGCCCGGCGATTGGGCTTTTTTCTCCGACGGGCAACTCCGCTATCGCATACCCGCCGCCAATCTCTATGGCCGTGCCGACGGCGCCGATCTCCATCGCGCGCATGATGGACGAGGCGGCCTCCACATCGGGGTTGACGACGTGATCTATGCCGAAAATCGGGCGCGACGGCGACGGCGAGCGCGACTTCGCGCGACGCACGATCTCTATCGTGCGCATATAGCGGTCGTAGTCTCGCACCCGCGCGATTTTCTTGATGTCGGGGTAGACGGCGTCTACGCTCGAGGATATGAGCATGTTGGTCTCGTCATCGCCCGTCAGCGCGATAAGCGCGTCGGCCGACGCGATCCCGGCCTTTTCAAGCGTCTTTAGATTTCCCCCGTCGGCTTCGATTACGGTGCAGTCGAGCTGATCGGCGGCCGATCGGGCCCGCTCCGGGTTCTTATCGACGAGCACCACGTTGTGGCGCTCCGCGACAAGCGCTTTGGCGAGCAGTCCCCCGGTGAATCCAGCGCCTATGATGATGATTTTCATTGAGCCGTCTCCTTGTCCGGGCGGCGGCGCATGACGAGTTTCGCCGCGACAACATAAAGCGCCGCGAGCAGAACCGTCGAACCGAGAACGACCGGGAGATTCCCGGCCACGGACGCCTTACCCTTCATGACCAGTTCGAGGTAGGTGATGTCAAGGGAATTGCGGCCTATGGCGTACCCCGCGAATGCGAGAAGAGCAGTCCATATCCCCGCTCCGAGAGCGGTGAACAGCGTGAACGGTACGAGCGGCATGCGGGAGATGCCCGCGGGTATCGAAATGAGCTGGCGGATGACGGGCACGAGACGGCAGACGAACGTCGTAACCGCGCCGTAGCGGTTGAAAACTTCGCACGCGCGCGCGAGCGGTTCTTTTTTGATGAAAAACCATTTGCCGTACTTTTCGAGAAATGGCTTGCCCACCCACAGCGCGAGAGCGTAGTTTATGTACGCTCCGGCGAGAGACCCGGCGAGCCCCGCAAGAATCGAAAGCGCGAGAGCGAGCGCCGGACTGCCCCCCGTCATTTCGCCGCGCGCGGCGAGAAACCCCGCGGGAATCATCACCACCTCGCTCGGAAACGGAATGAAGCTTGATTCGACCGTCATGAAAACGAACACGAACACAAGCCCCCACACCGGCGCGTATGCGGCCATCTGATCGAGGAATCCTGCCAATGTCTCGAGCATAAGTTTCTCCTTCGAGATGTCTTCACCAGACGAGCGAGCCGAGCGCATCGCGCATAAGGCGCGCGGCGTGCTTTTCGCGAAGATCGCTGCTCGCCGACCCGAGCACGATCACGATCGCGCGCTTGCCGGAGCGCTTGCCGGTGAGAATTATCGAACTGCCGCCCGCGTTTATGTACCCCGTCTTCAGACCGTCAACCGCCTCCGTCCCGTCGGGATTGACGATCTTGAACTTATCCATCCTGAGGATGCGGTTGTGGTTGAGCATTTTCAGCTCCTTGCCGTCGCCGAGCGTGACGACCGCGGTCTTCGCGGAGGTGTATCTGAAAATCGCGGGGTGCTTCATTATCTCGAGCGCGAGTTTGAGCTGGTCGCGGGCGGTGGTTGTGTTGAACTTTTTGCCGTATTTCGGCGCGGGCAGCCCGTTGGGGTTGTAATACGCGGTTTTCGTCATGCCGAGTTCTTTCGCCCGCGCGTTCATTTTCCCGACGAACGCTTCGAGACTGCCCGCCGACTTCACGCCGAGAGCGATGGCGGCGTCGTTCGCGCTTCTGACCATAAGAGCCATAAGCATATCGTCGACGCTCATCGACTGCCCGACGCGTATACCCACCCAGCTCGGCTCGCAGCGGTAGACCTCCTCCGTGGCGACGACCCTGTCGTTAAGCGTATACCTGCCGGCCTTGACGTCTTCGAGAACGAGCAAGGCCGTCATGAGTTTCGTAACGCTCGCGGGATAAGTCTCGGCATCCGCGCCGTCGGCGAATATTATCTTGCCCGTTTCGGCGTCGGCGGAAAGCGCCCCCACGTACGGATCGCGCCGGTACGCGCTCTGAACGGAACCGGCGGAGCGTTTCGCCTCCCTCACGACGGCGGCCTTGCCGCGCGGCGAAGACCTGAGAGACGTCTTCTTCGCGCTCGCGCTCTGCGCCGCGAGAACGGCAAGTGCCGCAGCTAAAAAACAGACGCGCGTCACTTACTTGACCGTTGCGCGCGTCGCCTTCTGCAACGCCTTCCAGAGCTGGGCGGAATTTTCGGCCTCGAGAACGATCTTGCGGTTGGATTCTTTCGAGAACGCCTGCATAAGCCCCGACATGAGCCGCAGATAAAACGCTGACACCGCTACGGGAATCGCCGAAAGAAAGACGAAGTGGACCTTCTCGCCGTCCCAGTCGATGCCCTTGCGCGAGACGCCCATCGCGAGCGTGAGCCCGCCGCCTTCGACACCGCGAACGTGAGGGAACGCGAAACCTTCGCCGATTGCCGTCGAAAGAACGCCCTCGCGCTCGAGCGCGGCGGAAGTGAGACTGTCGGCGTTGGTGATGAACTTGGCGTCCTCCATTATGGCGGCGAGACGCTCGATGGCCTCCTCGCGCGTCGTGGCGTCGAGATCGGCGATCATCAGCTCTTCGGCGCTGAAGCGCGAAATGCCGATTTTAGGATTGTCGCGGTCGCAGGGCTCGGAGACGTTGCGCGCCGCGTCGTCGTCGATGGCGAAAAGAATACGCCCGCAGCTCGAACACGTGACAAGGTGCTGCGCGAGACGCACCTGCTGCCCCTGAGCGATCGGCACCTGCATGCCGCACACGGCGCAGCAGTTGTTCGACATGGCCGAAACCACGATGTGACTTTTTTTGTAAAGTCTGTCATAAAGACCGGCGACCTGCGGCTGAAGTTTGCGCTGAAGTTCGGCGATGGAGTCGTTGAGCGCATCGAGATGGCTGCCGTCGCCCGTCTGGTGGTGTTCGTCTCGCGTGAGAACCAGCTCCTGAAGCTGGCGTAACGTATTAATTTGGCTTTTCATCGGTTTCCTTCCGTAAATATGCGGATTTTATCTATCGTTTCCGCAGAGAGAATGTGTTCCATTAGGCACGCGTCCCTGTCGGCGTTTTTTTCTCCAACGCCGAGTTTTTGGAGAAACGTGCGCAATAGCGTATGTCGGTCGCGAACGAGTTTGGCGACCCGGCGGCCTTTTTCGGTTATCTCAACGTTCGCGTACGGCTCCTGCGTGACCAGATCGAGCCTCTTCAACTCGTGTATCGCCTTGACGACCGAAGGCATCTTGACCGAAAGCATCTTCGCGATATCCCTGACCAGGGCGGGCTTGCCGCCTTCGATCAGAACGTACACGGCTTCGAGATAGTCTTCAAGGCTCTGGGTCATCGATTGCATGTCATTTGCCGAACGGGCTTGTCTTTTTCATGAGGTGGGCGAATTTGACGGCTTCGAGCGAATCCTCTAGCTGCAAAGGGAACGGCTTCGCCGTGCGCACGGTGTCATAGACGCACTTCCAGAAAGCCGTTATCCCCGTCAGAGTCCCCTGCGGGAGAGAGACGCTCTCCTTGACGACGGGAAAATCCTCGTGAAGATCAGCGATAGGCGGCGTGCGGACGGACGAGCGCCGGCGCGGGAATCTGTGAGCGGGGTCGATAATGTTCAACGAGCCCTCGTGCGCGCCGGCTTCGACCCTGAACGTGCCGCGCTCGCCGCGGATGACGAACGACGGCGCGCGGTCGCACGGCAGAACCCCGCCATTGAATTCGATGTCGACCGAGACGATGTCGCGCGTTTTGAGGTTGAGGTGCGCATAATCTTCGGCGTCGCCGAGAGAGGCTATGCGCTTGAGTTCGCTCCACATCTGGACCGGGGGCGACGGGAGAAGTTTGAGCGCCTGAAGAATGAGGTCGGTCATCGCGTAATACGAAGCGCCCCCTCCGAGACGCTTGATGGCCTGCCAGTCGTCGCGTCTTATGTAATCCTCCTTGCGGATGACGATCTGATGTATCTGCCCGAGACGCTCGTCGGACATCATCTGCCTCGCGAGCATGAAATCAGGCTCGAAATAGCCGCGCTGCATGACGATAAGACGGTTTTTCGATTTCATCGCCTGCCCTCTCAAAGGCATCGCCTCCTCGACCGAAAGCGCCACGGGCGTCTCGACGAGCGTCCAGAACCCTTTTTTCAGCGAAAGCATCGCGTGAGCGACATGGTCTTTAGTGCAGGTGGCGATATCGACGAGATCTATGTCGTGCTCGTCGAGCATATCGGGGAACTGCCGGAACATTTTGCAGTCGGGATAATCCTGCATCACTATGTCGCGGCGTTCCTTCTCGATGTCGCAGGCGCAGACGACCTTGAAAAGAGCCGGATGCGCCTTGAATATCGGATAATGATCCTCGAACATCGAACGCCCCAAACCCATCAGGGCGACTTTGAGCGGTGGTCTTTGGTGTTCGGCTTTCATTTTTTTACGATCTCCGTTATCGCGGAAAGGAACTGGGCCACGTCCGTGAACTGGCGGTATACGCTGGCGAAGCGGATGTACGCCACTTCGTCGATCTTGTGAAGCTCGTTCATCACCTTCTCGGCGATCTTGTCCGCCGGCACCTCGTCACCCTCGAGACTGGAGACCACGTGATCGATCATGGTGCGAATCTGCTCGTCGGAGACCGGACGCTTGCCGCAGGCGCGGCGTATGGACTTGTCGACCTTCGTGCGGTCGAACGTCTCGCGCCGACCGTCACGCTTCACCACGAGCACTTCGTCGCGGTCGATTTCCTCGTATGTCGTGAATCGGTGGCCGCACTTCAGACACTCTCGCCGGCGACGGATCGCCGCACCCTCGCGCGCGCTGCGCGAGTCGAGCACTTTGTCGTCATCGACGGAACATTTGGGACATTTCATTTTCCGTTACCGCACATCGTGCAATGCCTGCAATCAAGATTAACGGGCGAGGGCGCGACGAGGCCGCGCCTGCGGGCGTTCCATTCTTCGAAGCGGTTGATAAGCGCGAGAATCAGCCCGAGCGAAATGAACCCGCCGGCGGGAAGTATCGCGAGCGTGACGGGACCGGGATTTATGTTCTTCAGGGCGATGTCGCCCCAGACGGTGAGAGTGCCCGCGCCCGCGATCTCCCTGACGGCCGCCAGAACGGCGAGAGCGAGCGTGAAGCCGAGACCGGAACCGAGACCGTCCGCAAAAGACGCCATGACGCCGTTCTTGCTGGCGAACGCCTCGGCGCGGCCGAGAATCACGCAGTTGACAACGATCAGCGGGATGAATATGCCCAGCGAAGCGGAAAGATCGGGCAGATACGCCTGCATCAGAAGATCGATGGCCGTAACGAACGTCGCGATTATGACGATATAGCACGGTATGTGCACGGCGTCGGGGATGACCTTTCTGAGCGCCGAAACGAGCACATTGGAACAGACGAGCACGAACGTGGCCGCCAACCCCATGCCGAGAGCGTTCTCAAGGCTCGTGGTCACGGCCAGCGTCGGGCAAAGCCCCAGCACGAGCCTGAACGCGGGATTGTTTTTGAATATCCCGTACCAGAATACTAACCATGTTTTCATACCGCGTATTATACAAAATCAATCCCCATGCGTGCAAGAGGGATTTAGCGTCTGCGTCAATCCGAGAAGATCTTTGAGAGCCGCGAGCTGATGTCTGTCGCACATGACGAGAAGCGTATCTCCTATCATGAACTCCCATTCGGCGCCGATGTTGCGAGTTATCTCCCCGTCGCGAATGACAGACACAACGTTGGCGCCCGTTTTCGCCCTGACGTTCAACTGCACCACATTGGAACCCACGGCGGGAGAAGACTCTCCGAGCGTCAGTTTGTGGACCGTGTTTTCGGGAATACTGAAAAGGACGTGCTTGGGCTCTCCCGCGCGGCGCTCATCGGCGCGGGCGACTTCGCCGAAACGGACGAAAGCGCGGTGGCCCGCCTTGGCGAAAAACCGCCAACCGACGAGAGCCATCACGGCCAGAGTGCCGTAGACGGTGCATTTCGCCCACACTTCAGGCGGCTGTATAGGAATATTGAGCATGACCATCCAGACGAAAAGCGCCCCTGTGACGCAGATGACAACGATGTGATTCGTGAGCGCGTGCACGGCGACCTGCCATTTCGACGCGCCGCGCGAGACGAGCATATCGCCGACGGCCGCGCCCAGAACGCGCGCGATGCGTACGGCCGGCGCGAACATCACGAGCATGAAAAGATTCACCCCCAGACAGAGGAACATCATGTCGTTGCGTTCGAAGAACACGGAGAACGACGACCAGTCGTAACTGTCGAGCATCGAAGCGATGATGACGACCGCCAGTTCAAGAACCGCGATGAGCGCAAGTTCGACGAGAGATGTTCTCACGGCACGCCCGGCCGCGCTGCCGCGCGAAGTGCGAAGCTTGTCGACGAGCTGGCGATAATTCTCCAGCGCCCGCACGAGCGTTTTCGGAACGCGCCTTTCGGCCCATTCGCCGACCGGATCCGAAATGCGGATCATGACGGGATTGAGCATAGTCGTCAGAAGCGACACCCCCACGACTATCTGATACATGGGGCTTGAGGAATCGTTCGTCGTCGACAGATAAAGAAGCGCCACCATATAGGCGAATTCGCCGATCTGCGCGAGGGAAAAACCGAGCTGGACGGACGTCTTCACCCCTTCGCCCGCGAGAAGCCCTCCGAGTGTGCAGTTGACGGCCTTCCCGCCTATGACGAGAAGCGAGAGAAGAAGTATCAGCCAAGCGTTCTCCCAGCACGCCGCAGGATCGACGAGAAGCCCGATCGAAACGAAGAAAACGGCCGCGAACATCGATCTCAACGGCGCGGCGAGATCGTAAAGGCGTCGCCTCACGCCGCTGGACGCGCCGAGTATGCCGACGAGAAACGCGCCGAGCGCGAGCGAGAAATCGAGTTTGAACGCCACCCACGTGACGAAGAAGCAGCACCCGAGCACGGTCAGAAGAAGCGCCTCGTCGTCATGGCGCTTGGCGACGGAATCGAGAAGTCTCGGCACGAGGACGAGACCGAAGAATATCGTCGCGAAGAAAAAGACGAGAAGCCCGCCGAGCGACCTGCCGACGGCGGCGAACGACGCGTTGCCGCCGGCGACGCCCGTTATGAGCGCGATTATTCCGACGCAGACGATGTCTTCGCACACGGACGTGCCGACGGCGTATTTCGCGAAAGAACGCGACGACCACTTCATTTCGTCCATCACTTTCGCGAGCAGCGTCGTCGAGGAATCGCATATCGCCGCGCCGAGAAACATCGACTGCACATAGCCCCAGCCGAGGACTTTGACGCCTATGGTGTACCCGAGATACGTCATGACGACCGTGTCGATCGCCGCCACGGGGAACGTGACGTTCTTGAGCTTCTTCATATCGGACGTCGAAAACTCGAGCCCGAGAGTGAACATGAGAAAGACGATGCCGAGCTGACCTATCGTCTGGACGGAATTTTCATCGGCAAGAAAGGATCCTCCCCACGTGTGGCGGCTCATGAGGACACCCGCGAGAATGTAGCCTATCACTTTGGGCAACTTCAGTTTCGCGAAGAGAACGGAAACGAGACCCGCTATGGCCATCATCATCGCGAGATCCTGGATAAGAGCCGATTCATCCATTCTTTGCAACCCTCCGGTTTATGAAAGTCAGGGTCGCGGCTCGACGCCACGACCCCGGCTTTGGTCATGTCAAGGCTCTGATTACTTGGTGACCTTACGACCCTGGATGCCGGCGGCCTTGGCGGCGTTGGCTTTCGCCTTCTCGCGCGGGCGAAGCGAACGGACGGCCTCGCCGGCCTTCCACATTTCGCTGTCGTGCATATCCTGAAGTTTCTTGGCCATGAACTCCTTGTAGTCCTTGCGGCCCGTATCGCGGATCACCTCGCGCGCCTCCTGCATCTTCTTCGTCGACTCGTAGAGTTTCTTGAAGACGGGCTCGGTCGCCTTGCGGAAGTACGGCCTCCACTTGAGAGCGCCGTGCTGCGCGGTCTGCGAACAGTTCGAATACATCCAGTCCATGCCGTTCTCGTCGACGAGGCGGGCGAGCGACTGCGTGAGTTCTTCGCACGTTTCATTGAAGGCTTCGGACGGGCTGTGGCCGTTCTTGCGCAGAGTGTAGTACTGAGCCTCCATCACGCCGCAGAGAGCGCCCATGAGAATGCCGCGCTCGCCGACAAGATCGGAAGTGACTTCGTTTTCGAACGTCGTCGGGAAGAGATAACCCGAACCGACGGCGATGCCGATGGCGAGAGTAAGCAAAGGCGCGTTGCCGGTCGCGTTCTGCGCGACAGCGAACGAGGAGTTGATGCCCGCGCCGTTGAGGAAGTTGCGCCTGACGTTCGTCCCCGAACCCTTGGGAGCGACCATGATGACATCGACGTCCGGACCGGGCTTCACGCCTGTGAGTTTGTTGTAGACGTAAGCGAAACCGTGCGAGAGATAAAGAGCCTTTCCGGGCGTGACATACTTCTCGATCTTCTTCCAAACTTCGCCGACCGAACCGTCGGAGGTGAGAAGCATGATGACGTCGCCCTTCTCGGCGGCCTCCTCGATCGAGAAGAGCGTCTTGCCGGGCTTCCAACCGTCCTTGATCGCGCGCTTCCACGATGAATTCGCGGCGGTGGACTTGCGCTGGCCGACGATGACGTTGATTCCGTTGTCGCGCATATTGAGCGCCTGCGCGGGCCCCTGAATGCCATAGCCGAGAACGGCGATGGTCTTGCCCTTAAGGACTTTCTGCGCCTTCTTGAGCGGAAATTCCTTGCGCGTTACGATGTTTTCAACGGTATTACCGAACTTGATCTTCATTTTTTTACTCCATTTTCACGCCCTTAAGGGCGATTGGCGGTAAATTATACCACAATTCGCCGGAAAACAAAAGTTGTCCCGCCGCAATTATTTCTCATCCTTGACCGTGTTACTTCCAAAAATAAACGAATAAATTACGTTCGTTTACTACCCATAAAGATTAGCTATAACAGAAGAGTACAAGATTTCTCCCTCTACCCTCCCCGGGGAGGGGACGTGCGTTTACTTTCAGAATCTCCTGTATGATTGTACAATTCCAATCAACCGACGGCAGAATGGGGACAGGCAGAATGGGGCAGAATGGGGACAGACCCCTCAAATGCGCAGGATCCGGAGGTTTTTGCCCGGAACGTGCTTTCCAGACTGGAGAAACGCCGGCCGTGCTGAAGAAGGCGGTCGCGCTGGCGACGGGAAAAGGTTATCTGCGGAAGAACACGATCGACGCGGTTACCGGATTGAGCTACGACAACAACTGTGCCGAGGCTGTTAAGACCGCTTGACGAAAAGAAGACGGGCGACAGGACGTTGCGGAGACTTGAGGCGCGGATTCTGAAAGAAGCCAATTCCCTCGGCATCGGCCCGATGGGACTTGGAGGAGAAACGACGCTTCTGGGCGTCAAAATAGCCTCGCGCACCCGGGTACCGGCGAGCTTTTTCGTGACCGTCGCCTATCTGTGCTGGGCCTGCCGCAGACGAAAGATCGTCATCGGCTGAAGGCTTAAGCGCATACTCCCTTTTTAACAGTCGTGTCCGTCTTTTCCCGGCGGAACTTTGCGGCGACGGCCGCTAAAGAGGACTATTCCGAAAATCTCAAGTCCTGCAAGCGCAAGAACCGTCGTTACTACGGCAAGTCCGTATAGTCCCGCCGCCGTCGCCATGCCGATTCCCGCCGAAACCCAGATGCCAGCCGCCGTGGTGAGGCCGTGAATGGATTGCCGGTCGACCATGATCGCCCCGGCTCCGATGAAACCGATTCCGCTCACGATCTGCGCGGCGATGCGTCCGGGATCGCCCTGGCCGCCGAAGCCGTGCTGCGAGACGAGCAGCATCAGCGCGGAGCCGAGCGCGACGAGAAGATGCGTGCGCGTGCCCGCCACTTTGCCGCGGTATTCGCGTTCCGCTCCGATCAGTCCGCCCAGCGCTCCCGAGAGCACCAGCCTCAAAACCATTTCAGCAAACTCATTCATACTCGCGCCATTATAGCATATTTCCCCGCCAGATCAATCCGAGCCTTCTCCATGCCGGGCGACGCAGCAGATCAGGAGTGCCAAGACGGTAGCATACGAAACACGCTTAAATAACATTTACCGCCCTTGCCATAACTAAAATTAAGAGCTCATCACTACTTCCCCATGGCCCCTCGAATGGAACTTGACATAATTCTTATGACTTTATTGACCGAATCTTCATCGACATCAACACCTTCAATTATACTGCGTTTAAAAGCTATCATAACGGGGCTATTGCTGTCGGGGATAACATAGAGTACCATACATTTATTGAGAAAATAAAGAACAACCAACCCTACCGACATTACCAATCGAAGAAACACCCAAATGCCGCCGACCGAATTATTGAACAATCCAAGCACAAACCAAACAAAGCAAAACCCAGCCGCTATAATATAAGAAAAGGGTTTTAAATATCCCGTTCCTAAATTACATGTTCCTGTAAGTGGAACAATTTCGTTAATCTGTCCAGCCAACGACCCTTCTGAAAACGCAACATAATTGCCTTTAAGTTCGAATCTAGTAGTCGAGTCTATACGAAGAAGGCTTAGAAACCAACCTATAAGGCCCGCCTTACGACCTTCGATAATCACCTTTGAAGGTGCATTTTCGTCAACATGCCATTCCTTCACTGCGAGAGCACGTACACCGAACAACACGGCCAATTTTGAAATTGACATAACACCCCTCCTCTTTACTTAACAGTATTTTTTTCAACCAGTCCAGATATGATCGCGATAATTTTTTCCGCTTTTTCCTTATCAAGAGACACCCCCTCGATTAAACTTCTCTTAAACGCCATAAATGTTGAACTGCTGCTGTGTGGAATGAAATAAATTAAAAGTGATTTACGTGTCCAATACAAAAATGCAAAAACAGCTGCAAAAATCAGGGTAAGCCCTAATGTCGGTATCGCAAGAAGCAAAGACACAAATGCCAAGATTGCAAACAGAAACGGCTTTAAATATCCCGTCCCCAAATTGCTGATTTTTGTAAGAGGTATAGTCTCTGTGAATGTTCCAGACAAAGAACCGTCTGAATACTCGATGCGGTCCTCATAGACATCAAATACGGTCGTTGCATCCACACCGACAAAATTACACAACCACGACATCAGCCCCGCTTTTCTTCCCTCAATATGTACATAATGCGGTCCAGCTTCATTAATTTCAAGCTTACGCAGCACTAACGCCGCACGACCGCTCATTCGCGCCAATTGTCCTATTGTCATTGTTTTACCTTTCCTTTCTTTTTGATTTAATCATTTACTTGATTTTGCCGACATCGAAAAATGGATTAATAGCGACTTGTTTTATCGTTGCTTTAATACTGGTTCTTGTGACCACAATTCCAATAACAATTTTAACGCAACCGATTTTTTCTTTTTGAGATCTTTTTCCTTGTCTACCATTTTAACTATATATTCAAGTTTATCAGATAAAATTTCAAGGTCCTTTTTTGATCCCTTTGAAAATGCACATTGTGCCACTAAGTGAGCGGCATTACTTTCTGGCTCACCATTAAAATTTATAGCAAAAAGGGATGATCGCATCTTGCGACATATTTTACGTAGGAATGGCAAATCTTCAGACTTTATTTCAGGCAAGTTTAGCGCAACTTTGCCATAATCCAAATATCCGCGCCCCGTGATTAATGTTGGAAAAAACAACGAAACCACACCGCTTTCAGCCGCCGATGAGGAAAATCCAACATCTTTGAGAAATCGCAAACAAACATCGTATTTTGTCGCAATCGTCTCTCTTTCACAAACACTCAAACCAAAAAACCAGGAAAGTTCATCTAATATTTTTTTATTTGATTTGTCAATTGAAGCGCCAACAGAACAGTGTCCCTTTAAAATATTAATTGGAATCTTCAATTCATTCAGTGGAATATCTTTGATCTTATTCACAAGCCGTGTATTACCCTGTAACATCAGTTTAGACATTTCGCAATGAGCATTTACAGATTTCAACGCTTCACATACCGCTACCGTTTTAATGATTTGCTCACGCATTTTAGCATCGCGCTTCAACGGCTCAGCCATTTTTTTCACGCCACCCTCTTTCTCGATTTGCTTCCGCATTTCGCCAGACGGCTCAAGGGCGCACAATTTTTCGACAATATCCTCACATGACAACGCTACATACTTCTTAGCCTCTATCATAGTATCTGCTTGATCGATTGCACTACTTTCATTTTCTCTGCAGCCGACTGTTGCAAGTAGAAACATAAGACTGAGCATAACAGCTGTGTATCGATTCATCTGCATTATGTTAATCCCTTTTCATTTGATTTTCTTGATTAGGTATTTTTAAGCATAAAATCTGACACTTCCTTAATCATCTTTTCATCTCCCATCGGAGAAAATTTGCGCCTTCAGAAATTCGATCCGTTCGTGAGGTTCCATATGACTGCCCGTACCACCCCACCAGCTGATACGCTCGTAATATCGGGTCCAAAAGTCAATCGCGGCACTTAACTCAAACCCTGCCTTACGCATCACATTCAAAGCGAACGAATCAGCCGCCCTCTCATAATCAACGTTGTAGTCGCTTCGATGTTCCAAAACGATGTGCCCCATCTCATGCGCCAGCACACAGGCGATTTCATCATCGGATTTGAACAATTCCAACAAGCCTTTCCCGATAAAAATTTTTCCATTGGGCAGGCAATATGCATTGTCGCGTGGATCCGTAACGAGAGTTATTTTAAAATCACACATCCCGGTGCCAATCGCCGCAGATAAACGATTGCCGACCGAGAGCAGTTTATGCGCAAAGTGCGCATTATCCGACATATCAATTCCAGAAGCATACGTCACCCATACGTTAGGTGAAGATACATCATTTGCACATACGGTACATCCGGCCGACAAACTGGACGCGCACAGAACAAAACCAATGATTTTAATACCGCACTTCATCCGTCAAATCGTGATGTAAACTTCACCTTGCGATGTCGAAGAACCAGAATCCGCTTTTGAGTCCTCCGCTTCAGGTATGCCTTCATTGAACTTAACTCCAAAACCTTTTTGGCTGGGTGATTCGCGGTAAAGTTTCATCGCATCATCCAGTTGCGATGAAATCAAACCGACTCTTTCTTCATCACAAGGGTGCGTGGATGTAAACATATCCAATACAGACGTACTCTTTCCGCCGCTGAATCTTTTCCAAAAATCGACCGCCGCATTAGGATTGTAACCTGCCTTCGCCATCAACGTTAGACCTATTGAATCGGCCTCCCTTTCGTGCTCTCTACTATATGGCAGCATAACGCCATACTGAGCTCCAATTCCATAAATCGTCTGTGCGGTATCATTACCGATTGCAGACATTCCGAACGATCCTAACACTGCCAAATAATTCCACGACTGACGCTCGCCGCCGTGACGCGCAATGGCATGGGCGATTTCATGCGCGACCACACACGCAAGCTCCGCCTCATTTTTGAACTTTTTCATCAGCGCGGTATATACCGCTATCTTTCCGCCGGGAAGACACCATGCATTTATGGTTCTGCTCTCAAGAACATTAAATTCCCATGCGTAACCAGTGTCACCGGTATATTCTTTAAGCGCATTGCCGACACGTTTCAGAACTTCCTGCTGACGGCTGTTTGAAGTAGGCTTTTCTTTTTGCATATATTCTGCATAGGCAGATACCCCCATCGCATTCTCCCGCGACTCGAACGACAGCATCAGCTGCGTCCGCCCTGTCATCGGCACTGTACGGCAACCGGCGAATAACGAAGCGACAACCACTGATAGAATAATATATTTCATGATATTGCCTCCTTCTTCTGGTAACTTTGCAACATTGCAATTCGATCGTCAAAATCTGGATGAGAACTCGACAAAGTGGCAAAAATACCCTTGGGCGACTCACTATTTGCAGCCAGCGTTTCAAATGCATCAATGAGTTCTCTGTTGTAGCCGCAATTCGACGAAAATCTATCCGCCTCATATTCATTGTCGCGGCTCGTTTTCATGCAAAGAAGAACACCTAATTTCGTCCATAGCCACATGAATATGTTAAAACCAAGCACCACGGCGACATGAGCAAGAAATGTGAAGAAAATGGCGACTCCACGTCCAATTCCTCTTTCACTCGCAGCCATTACACTGGCTATCCCCGTAAATAAAAGGGATGCAATCTTTAATATAGTAACGAGTATGATGACAATAATGTTACCCACTATAACACCCTGTAGCAAATATGTATCTCTATGGGCGATGTGCCCGAACTCGTGCGCCAAAATCGCCTTTATTTGTTCGGGCGGAAGTTTCAATAAACCTCTTGTTGCACAGATTGTCCGTCTGCCTGTTGCGAATGCATTAGGCGCATTGTCGCTGTTCAAATAAATTTTAATACCATCAGGAAGATCAGGCATTAGTTCTTTAGACTTTGCGTACACTTCTTCAAACAATGGCATCAATAATTGCTTGTGATCATCACGTTTAATCTTCTTGCACCCGGTCTGCCATCTAAGGAAAAATTCTCCGATTGGCGACAATGCAATCAAAAGCGAAAAGGCATAAACCGCTATTGAAATCAAAAGCACCTGCCATGAAAATTTAAAGAATGATAACACACCCCATATCAAAAGCAGATTAAGTAACATATACACCATAATGCATATATTGGACTTCTTGAATACATTACGTGATTCAAGTTTTACCATATGACTTTTTACTTCTTTTTCGTTCATTGCATTTTCCTTATTTTGTACACTTTATATCAAACAAATTAAAAACATATACACCACCGTTGCCTACGAATCATATCGTGGCCACTCAATTATCATCAAACCTTCCTCATCAGCTGAATAAAAATCTCCTTCAACATCAGCAATTGAATCCGCAATAGGTGCACCACTACAAAAGAAAAGCCCTACAACTGTTAATAAACACTTTATCGAACGAATTGACCTTAATAACATACACATTTCTCCTTTCTCACTTTTCAAATTTGAATTTTGTTAATAAACCTTGACTTTAGATCAACGTATCACTCTTCTTGAACTATTTTTAACATTTTTAAGGCTATTTTCTCCCTAAATAAATTGGAATGCATTTTCCTAAAGCCAGAGGAATGATTTTCTAATAGATCAATCATTTTTTTCCCTTCACCTGACAATCTATCGCCTATGAACAAATTATTCAATTCCATAGCTAATACTGGCGAATTAAAAATAATTATTATCTGTTCTAATTCTTCTGTTGACATTTCCGCAGAAAACACATCAGCAACCTCATGCTTTATTTTTGAGGCAATTACATCGGCCTTTTCTACATAAGCCTTAGAAAGAGCGCCTTGTAAAACGCTACCACAAAAAAAGTCTGAAATATAATCAGCTAATTTCTCATGCCGAGAACTTTCCGTTAGAGTTCTACATCCAACAAAGCAATTAAATGCTGTAACCATAAAAATTATTAACATATTTCTCATCTTAATCCCTCCTTACAAATCCATTAACTTTGAATACAACCAAGCACCACCATTCCAAATCATACGCGCAGTACCAAGGGTTCTATCAACAACATATTTCTCTGTTGCGTCAGCCATACCTTGCCAATCTCCCAATGCGAAACTTGTAACAAAACTTCCTAAAAATTCACCCTCTGAATATCCTAAATTAGTACCACCCCTTTTTGCATCGTCAAGTATTTTGAGCATTTTCCCATTCCCTCCATCTAAAGCATAACCGTATGTCATCGCCTGCATAGCAATTTCATGTGCAACAGATTCGCTCCCTCTACTTATCAAATCATCTACTAATTGCTTTTGTGTTTGTTCGTTATTAACTGTATTAAATCCAAGTTGATCCATAACATAAAGGAATCCTTCTTTAAGATTTTTATCGGATTTTGTATTTTCTTTCTTCTTTTCAACCTCTCCAACTTCTGGAATTGCAATTGTTGTTCGTTGCCGCATTCCACTGTTCGCCGCCGCATAGAAACCGACGGAAGAGCCACCGCTCCCCACTTGCGCCGCATAATTCATCGGATAGAAAGTATATGGCTGAGAGGTTGAATTGGCAATCTTCGCTTTGAACGAGAGCGGCCCATTTCCTTTTATGTCGGTAAAAATTCCATTCTCCAACTCTCCGTAATTGAACCCGGTCTGCGTAACCGGCAGATTAAGCCCCATACTGATAAGCGACTGCAGATGGGCTTCAACCTTCTGCTTACCTTTGTCGGGATCAAGTAAATCAAACGCGTCATAAACGACATTGCCAACCCTAACCGAAGTTGAGCTTTTGATTTTATTAATAAACTTACTCTTCAACTCTTCTACTATTTTGCCATACATTTCGTGACGGTAGACATAATCATCAAAAGAGCCGTTCTCAGCACATTCTGAGAGAATTTCCCGCTGGCGTTCGGTTAAATGCGTCGCCATAACATCTTGAGAACCTGCAGTCCTAAGTGCCCACACAAGGCGCTGCATATTGTTTTTTACGTCTTCATCGCCTGCTGCCGAACGTTTGAGAAGATTTCTATATGTTCCCTGCAACTCCTCGGGAATCAATGACGCAGTCCTCACAAACTGCATTTCATGCCCAGCCCCCGGCGCTGGAAGATGAGGATCAAGACAATAACCCTTATTCTCAAATTCGATTGAACATCCTGGCGGGATTACGATACCGCCGTCATCAGTCCAAACAACGCCAGTTCCTTGATCGTTTCCGGGCGTCACCGTTTTCTTCTGAGACGCATTGGCATTCGATTTGATGAAATATTCTCGAGCCTTCTGACTCTGTTGAAGACCTGTAATATAATCCTTACCGGCCACGGCTCCGCCTCCAACAATGGCGTCAGAATCAAAATCAAAACCGGTGAAAGACTGACACCCAAGAACTGTCACGAACAACAGAGACAACAAGCAAATATTTATCTTCTTCATGATCATCTTCTCGGATATCCGGTGGCGGGCAGAACGCCCGCCACCGTAACTTCAACATTTATTTCACTTCGCCGATCTGCATCACCCAGATATCCCAAACGAGACCGCGGTTGGAGCGGAAGAACACCGTCTTACCATCCGGCGCGAAAACAGGCTTGTCGTCGCAAGAACCGTTGGTGGTGAGCTGCGTAAGGCCGTCGCCGTCAGCGCCCATCACCCAAATATCATAATTCTTTTTACCTTTAATCGTGCCGCGATTCGAGGCGAAAACGATCTTCTTGCCGTCGACCGACCAACGCGCATCAATGTCGTTAAATTCCCCCGCGCCCATCGAAAGCTGGGTCGGATTGCCGCCGTCCGCATCACACACCCATATTTTGGCCTGATTCTTGTCTCGATTTCCCTTGATGAAAAGAAGCTTCTTTCCGTCAGGGCTCCACTGGGGTGCATACCCTTCGCGCAACTGACTGGGAAGTCCGCGTTCTTTGATGGGAAGCGACCAGAGATATGCCGGATTGGGCGTTCCCGGAAGCACAGCCGCAAACAGAAGATCGTTTCCGTTCGGATGCAAAGCGGGAGAATAATCTGCGGTGTTCGCCTGATTGACTGTCGCGATGCCGCTCTTCTTCTCCATGTTCAAACGGCAAACGGAAAGTTTCCCGTTGCGCGTTGTGCCGAAATAAAGCATCTTTCCGTCAAATGCGGCATTCGGTGTGATATCATGGAAATTGCCTGTCGTCACCGCCGCTCGCGGCGCGCCCGCGATTGAAGTATTCATCTTCCAGATATTGGATCGATATTCCAGCTTGGCACCATCCATATATTCTTCGATAATCGACACAACCATGGTTTTCCCGTCAGGCAACAAGCTGAAATCCTGAATGTATTCAGTCTGCGGCGCAGAGGTAACTCGCTTGACCGAAGAAACGTTCGGAGAGTTTTCGCCAACTTCCGTATCGGAGAAGATAGGCGTCGTACGGATACTCACGCCGTTCTGTGTCGGCATCAGTTCAAGAAGTCGGCGTCCGGAACCGTCCTGATCCATAACAAGATTGATATCTGTGGGCGTTTCAGGATTCGGAGTCATCTTTGCTTCGAGCCAACCTTGTTTCTTGACCGACACGACCGAACTGCCGCTGTCATTGACTGCAACGCCTTTGAGCGGCGTCTTGCCTTTTGCTTCACCATCGACATAAACTGTCGCACCCTGTTCGTTGGCCGTGACATTAAACTTTCTATCAAGATTTACATCAATCGTTGCGGGCGTTGCAAACGAGAGCCTGACAGACTTCTGCGCATAGCCATCCTTTGAAACAGTTATGTTTTTACCGTTTGTAAACCACCAGTTCCAAAACCAGGTGTCAACTTGCGCAGGAGCAGAACTTGTTATTTGATCATGTTTAACACTGGCACCAGGGATACTGGTTACAGTTGTCGTCTTGCAGCCCGCCACCGCCAATAGCAGAGATGCCGCGCCAATTCCGATTTTCATCGACTTCATCTTTTATCTCCATTTCTTTTGGAGACAAAAGAGCGGGCGTGCCTCCTTCACCCGTGCTCTCTGATGAGGCCGACCAAAGCCCTTAGGGAAAGCATGAGTGCAAGATGACACGCCCGGCACATGTGTGTGCCATACAGCGCGCCCCTCGCAAGACATGTCGTTCCCTGATAAATTTTGGTCGTTTCATCAGAACGAGCAAGTCCGCGTGGTTACGCGATCTTTATATCTGTCCGCTCAGGGGGTGGCGAGAGCTTCTTTCAAGATCGCCGCAGTCCTTCGCTTGACGTCAAGTATTATAGCAAAATTATATTGTTTTGTGTCGCCACCTTCTCGGAGCGACTTATAAACCTCTGCGTATTTGAGCCTCTGTGTTAAAAACAAAAATTTGCCAAAAATTATAGAATCGACTTGCAGTAACTTTCAGAACTTGCGTTTAGTTTTGGACATAACGAAATAAATTTGGAAAGTTCTACAATGTCGTGAGTCAAACCGGAAAGCAAGATTATCGCGGTAGAGAGAGGGATCGGGCGACATCCGGCACCGCCGCAAGCAGAAGTTTTGTGTATTCGGATTTCGGATTGCCGAACACTTCCGCCGGAACACCGGTTTCCACAAACTCGCCGCGACGCATTACACATACGTGGTCGCACACATTCTTCACCACCGCCAGATCGTGCGCTATGAGCAGAATAGCAAGACCCAATTCATGGCGCAGATCGCGAAGCAGGGTGAGAATACGGACCTGCACACTGACATCGAGCACGCTGACCGGTTCGTCCGCTATCAACGCTTCCGGTTCGCAGGCCAAGGCTCTGGCTATGCTTACCCGCTGACACTGCCCCCCCCCGACATCTCACGCGGATACTGGTCCAGCACCGATTTGCTCAACCCCACCAGATCCATGAGCTCTTCAAGACTACGGCGGCATTCCGCGCCCATTCTCCGCCGGATTGCGCACACCTCATTCACCGCTTGCCTCACGGTCTTGCGGGGATTGAGCGAACCGGCAGCATCCTGAAACACCATCTGCACCGACCGCGCTCTCGCGACGGCATGATCATCCACCACCAGCGCCTCAACAACACCTGTTGGCGACCAGCAATACATTTGACGAGTGCGTTCCATTTTCTTGACTATGAAATTCACCTCGCGAACCATTTATGCACACGCTTTCCCATCCTATAGCACATCTTCTTCAGCATTACTTTAAAAGCATAAAAGTAACCATGAGGAGCTAAGACTTTAGATGTCGCAAAAATCAAAACATCATGAACATTAGCGACACCCAAAAACTTAATTCTGTCTTCAAATGTCAGTTGATTAAATGTGCAGTCTTTTGCCAACGAGTGTCCTTCCGAGTTCAGACAGTTAAGATCAACCCCACGACCTTCATATCGTTTTTTATCAGCATCATCCAGCAAAACCCGACCCAATAATTTATGAAAGAAGCACCCATTTTCATCAACAACCCAACCCCTTTTCGAAAAATCAGAAATTATCCCCTCAAAGCTTCTAAGCCAAGTTACCGAATGTGTCATCACGGGGATAAAATCATTTAACATTGATTCGTCCATTTTCTTTACCGCATGCTTAAAGTCCTCCATAATACCATATTCAATATCATAGTCATGTTGCGTCAGATATCGCCGCTTCGGCAAATACGAGCAGAAAACAGCATCACAACTATCAACCACATGATGTGCGACAACAAACATCAAATGATTTAAATCAACTTCCTCTATCTTAGTCCGAAGCTCAAAAACTGCAATTTCTGGATCTTGGCTATTAAGCTGTCCCTGCTCTATCAATTCCGCATACCTATCTCTACGATTTGCATCATCATTTTCAAAACGCTGTTTCAATGACTCCAACACGAGTCTTCGGGGAGAATCATAGTTCCATGATTCGGTTCCTGTGAGATATCGAACTGCAGGTGTGATTGTCACCAAACACTGCCCTTTCCCTCGAACCATAGGATCCCATTCATTAATTTCCAACCCTGTATTCGCTATAAGGTACAACGAGTGTAAACAATCACTCTTATATTGTAATTCAAGCACACCATACCATGTTGACGAATCCCCACAGGTTACACGTGTTTGTGTGACACATTTAACATCATTTATCTTATAACGAAACTGCTTGCGATCTTCTTTCTCATGATATTCAGACTCAATCAAGAGTCGTGAAATTGGTTGTCGCTGATTCCACTGCAAATACTGGCAAACTACCCCAGCTGGATTTTTATAAAACACATCTTGATTCACAATAAACTTCTTTGGATACCCAGATGACAAAACTGATACATGCTCATCAAAGCCACGAAGTGGTTCATAGGATATCCGTTCTCTAACTCCCATTTTCGACATTGACTCCACCTCTACCGTAATCGTTCTTCTCTGAATAGCCAACCTCGGCTCATTATGAACAGGCCGTTCCTGAGATAATAATGTGGCACGAAGTGGCATACACCCTTCGCAAACATATTCATCAATGGAATATGAACGTGAAAGTGCCGAAAGCCACACAACCATTCCGTCATCAACAACATTTAATGGCATTCGTTTATAATGAGTCAGTTCATGATGTTGATAATAATGAGTCGCAATGGCAACATCATATTTTGGTTGTCTATCCTGTTCTCGTTGTAAAACAATCTTATTAGCATTCCCACTTCGGTCATCTTTTCCATATCGCAACCTTAAATGCAATTCATTTTCATCGGAAGTTCCTACTATAAACAATTGAAGTCCTCGACATTCACGAACCTTTCGCATACCATCCAAAATCAATTCGGATAATTTTTGATCATTCGCTCCTACAAAAAGGACTGACACCCAATCCCCATTAACACGATGCGTTGAGAACCATCTTGAAAATTTGTCGCTAATTCGTTTGGCGATTTCTTCCTTTATTAATGAATCAATGTTAGCATCTATACCTCTACCAGGAGTGCATTTCCCCATCCCAGACATCCTCCATCCATGGAGATCACCAAGGAACTCAACCGTATTCCATAAAATAAATGAATTCCCCAGTGCCTCTTTTAGCCCAATTTCAGCACTATCACTTATTTCCCAGGGCACACGTAAGGACAATGCTGCACACAACTTACTGTTAAACCACTTGTTCGGCCATCGGCCTAACATATCGGCCAATATGAAACGAAAATCATCTAATTTTCTATCCCACTCATATCCCGATGGATCAAAGGCTTCTGCCTTTTGTTTAACTTTCTCCACAAGTTTAATAATCGACACAAGCTGTTTACCAAAAATAACGACTCCATGTCGTCGCAAAAGTAGTAGAATAAGGTACATTAATCCCAAAGAGCCTATCAATAATACTCCGCACTTCGCGAATAGCGAAGATAGTTGAATAATGGTAAGTGGAGTCTGCAATGCAGATACAACACTGGCCCAAAATAGAACTGCTTCTTTGTTGATTCTCATTTACTCTCCCATCAAGAACGTCAACACATGCTCCACTTCATGATACGCGCTTTTCCAACAGTTGGCTTTACATGCGATGTTGTCATCATTCGACAATACATATCCATCCGGCGAAAGCCCCTCGCGGATTCCGTGGCAAGCACGGGTACGATCTATATAATCGCAAGAGAACCACGCCGCAACGCCCTGTTTCAGCAATGGAATCAGCTCTGGATAATCATGCGCATAAAGATATATGGTTTGATCAATCAAGACATGCCGCCACCACTGAAGATTCTGTTTCTGGAAAGTCGTGGGAGAATGGTCAAAATCAGTAAGCCAACCGATTCCGGGACGTGCAGCGGCTTTTACTATTTCCGGATAACCAGCTGTTACGGTCTCATACATCGTCGGCATTCCCCATGAGCAAAACAAGTCATTTGCCTTGTAGAGGATACCGTATGCCTTGGATGTATGACCTAAATCCGTATGCTTCGCCTGCCAATCCGAACGATTTCCTTTCTCGTTCCAGAATATTCCATTTCCATAAAACTCATCGACCAAGAGTTTTACCCACTTCACAAGGAGATTTTTCCGTTCAATCGTCAGTTCGTCAGACGGCGTCACGCGCAACGCAGGGATTAGAATGGCATTGAGAAAATCCAATACGGACACGATGTTCATTGTCTTGGTTTCAAAGCAAACCTCATTCTTCAAATCTGATGCAAGCGAATCCGTGTAAACATTCTCTCCTTTCAAATACGGACCAGCGTCAATAAAAGAAATGAACGACCATATCTTATTGAAATATTCCCTATTGCCAGTCACCCGATACGCCATGACATACGGGAAAGCCGAATAGCATTGATCCTGTATTGAGATTGGCGTATCTCTTGGCTTGCCGTCAAAGGAGAACGTTGAGAAATATCCCCCCAAAGGGTTCTCGTAGGCCTCTAACCTTTTCAGTCCAGACAAACCATACGACAACAGATCTTCTCTTCGAAGCATCAAATATGCAGCGAGATAACCATAAGTCTGCCGCCCATGCATACGGACATAAATTGGCTCGGAATAATCGGGCACTCCCGATTGCGAAGCATACGTCGGGAACAATCCAATTGGATTCCCCAACATAGATGGCTGCATCCAGAACAGCAGAATATCGTTGGTGAGATGTTCTCTCATCAACGGTTCTATCCATGCCTTAAATTCGTTCATCGGTGAATTGTTTTTCATCTATTTCCTTTGCATGAATGTCATGAAGCTCTCGCCAAAGCATAGAGGAACCACTATGAGTTCTTTCGACCTTCACATTCAACAAGTTTCTCCTCTACGCCCTTAAACCTCGCGGTAGATAAATCAAAAGAAAAAGTGACGAGTGGTTTCCCATTCTCAAGACGGACAAATTTTCGCTTGCCCTTCTTTACTAGTTGTTTAAGCATCTCATCATTATACGTCTGTTTTGTTATGGCCTTATAGAGGTTCTTAAACGTAGTAACATGCAAAATTTCATCATGGTCTTTTGCAAACATCTTGCCATCGCCAACAGAGAAGACTCGTTCCAATACTGCACGATCCATCTTTCCATCCTTGGCGAAATGAAGATCATTATACCGCGCAAAGAATATGTAAAAGAGATAATAACAAGAACCTTGTTTAGACAGTGCCGTCCCATATTCATCAATCGATGTCGGAGCAAGGGGGACTTCTCGTTGATAGCAATCAAGTTTATCAAACTTGGCTTCATAGTGGCGTGGCACAGGGCTAAAAGAAACAAATGTGAATCTTGGTTCATCCTTGCCAGCCGACGAATGTTGGTCAGGCATTCTCAAAATAACCGGGACGTTCCCATCTGCATCAATCGGAACATAAAGAACTTGTAATATACACTTGTCCTTTTTATTCTCATTTTTGAGTGGGACACACTCGAAACTAGACATGATACTTGCGTCAGCGAAAAACTGCTCAGCAGATAAATAGTTCCCATCCTGGGCTGCATGAATAACAACAGGATCCGATGAACTCAAGTTCTTGATGTCTATGTTATAACGACTACACAATAAGTTTTGAATACCTGGAGCAGCAATATCTGAGCAATACTTGTAATCCACCTGGGTGGCCCTTTTTGCCGCGCTGTCTAACACATCTTTCTGTTTCCGTGCCATATAACGAGATATCGCATAAATAACTAATGTTGACAGACCAACAATCCCCCCAACATATAGAATCAGCAACGAGAGCGAAATATGTCCTTGCCAATATGACTTTATTAATCTACAAGCCTCAAACAAGAGGGCGAATATAGACACTAGATTTGCAAATCGAGAAAGCGATATGTCAAATTGCTTAACAGTCATAAGACTCTCCTTATTTTCTGTGCATGAAGTCGTAGAACAACGCGGCAAGGAAACCAATATGGATCAATGCCAATTGGCGCATCGCTTGAACCACAGTGGTTACTAACTGCACTGCCTCTTTAGGATCAAAGCCTTGCCCCCAAATCTTCGGCACCGTACCATTCCATGTACGCGATAGAAGTTTCTCAATGCCCATATCTGGCTGCGTAGAAAACAGTAATTCATACATCTTAGACAAAACAAAACTATATTCGGCCTTGGGATCAATTATGGCGTGATAATACCAAACAAAAACCCCAACAAACAAAGCAAAACTAAGACAGAAGTTAAGTTTGCCGCGTACAGCCCACTCGGGGAAAGCCAACAAATTACGCGGAACTGGGGACAACAATAATCGATGCATATACCTTGACTGGCGCGATAAAAAAGCAGCCTCTTCATTTCGACCGCGCGACCTCAAAAGTTCAGAAAGGGTACCACATATAGCCGACATTCCACTCTCAAACATCTCTTCTCTTACTGCGCCATTCGACGACCGGCAAATCTGCCACAAGGAATTATGGAGATCCACCCACCGATCTTCCATGTCCAATCGCGCTCGGACGCCCGGAAACTCACATTCTGCCAACACTTCGCAATAATGGCGCAACCCCAACGCTTCAATGGACAATGCAGGCGTTTTGTGCCCAAGCAACTCGTAAGCACATGTGGACAACACCGCTGCACGAATGGCATCTTCTATACTTTTACCTCTATCCTTAATCGTACGAGCACGGTCAATCAAATCTGTCGCTACATCCAACGTCATACCATATGCAGAATGATTCGAATCAGGAACTTCTGTTCCTGTTATGGTCGGCATCATTCCTTTTAGCGCATTATGAAAGATATGCGAAATCATTTGAGCATTTAATTGCCCGTCGAAATGGCAACCATTAGGTAATCCACATTGGTTTCGCAATCCAAATATTCCTCCGAGCGGCTTGCCAACAAGACACCAGTAACGTGTTTTGCTTGATTGAATCTGATGTTGCGGAAAGTGATTTGTGTACAGTTTTGGACAAAATCGCCACTGAGAACGAATTTTAAAAAATGTCTGAACACGAGAATGATGACCAAACAAAAACAACATTCCCTTTACAATTATGTTACGACACAATCCAAATGCGCCAAAAATTAGGAACAACGATGGTATAAACATTATTGGCATGTAAATCAGAAGCCACACCAAAGCCCACACAATAAATGCGCATTTAACTATATTCCAGACCCAAACATCAGCTAATCCACCAGCGAAAAGGTTAAAAGCCTGCCGACGTGCCTTTTCAACCGCACTTTGGATAGGCTTCATCTTTGTTTGCCTAAGGTCTTTAACATCTGCTCCACGAAACCACGAATCCGCAGTAATGGATATTTGCGCTTTGCGACTTGAATCAGGTGCGCCTTTATCATGTTTCCGAGCAATCTTCTCTTCTGAACCTGCCGCTGTCGCCAATACGCGCAAATTGGCACTCTTCAGTAAAGGCCAGACATTATCACGCCCATCACCCAAGAGATGCGCCTTGTTCTGCCTTTGAGTCAAATCAGGAAATTCAATATATCCATCCTCAAAAACAATCAACGATGAATCGGAAGACACTGTTGCTCTCGCAAACGATGGCAACTTCGTCTTATCACTGACAGATAACACTTGTTCCGCCAATCGTGCCGTAGAAACGGGATACACTCGATAGCCAAAGCGAAACGCCGTATAGGCAGCTAACTCTGCGAAGTGCTTTTCCTCATCAATCGATACCGCAACATCATCTCGATTATAAGGGTAAGCGCTATTTGTTTTGTGGGTTCTAATTAATTTACTACGAACACCCATCCCATCAAATATTGGATTAAAACCACCTAATGCCAATTCCACTGCGAGTTTTACATGTTCCCTAGAAATCTGATCTTCTCCCTTAAACACTGGTACCCAAAGGACATCGGGGAATGCCAAAATCAAAAGTCCCTGCACAGATTGCAAAGATGGCATTTCACTAAGATCATTCCAAAGCCGTGCATCTAGAATCGCAACAAATCGATCAGAAGGATTGACATCCCCTATTGCCGCACCTAAAATCTCAGCAATTTCATGAAACGATTCCCGAACATCCCCCATAAACCTTGTAGGTGTCAACGACAGCTGGGGAATGATTCTCTGTTCAATTGACACAGAAGGGATGCTCTCCTTCAAACAATTATATTGAGCATCAATCCATTGCCGACACAGTTCATTAGTGCCGCATGATTCCCTATCTGCTATCACCCAGCAATGCACCATTGCCTCACCTCAACTTTCTACTCAATCCGTATCAGAATCACTCGCCCTAGAATGATTCATCGTGTGATCCCCACTTCCCGTTCCTTCTTCATGGAATGAGAATAAGATACCAAATTGAATCACAACAAACACAAGCCCCAGAACTCCAAAACCTAATTCTGTCGCAAAAGAACGACCCTGAAAGCTCTTCATCCAAGCTAATACAAAACCACATACCAATTCCAATAATACGATTAACTCAAGGACATGCTTAATCCTTAATGGCAATGTGGCAAACTTACTTCCATTCGATGCGGATTGCGTAGCTGTGTCGGCAGAAGAGATGGTATTACCAGTGGTAGATTCGACAAGATGAACAACATTACCTACGGAACTCCTATTTGTGCCAAACGTAGATGTTGCAAGTTTAGCTGTCTTGAAAGATTCGGGAACTTCAACACACCAACCCTTACACCCCTCTTCCAAGACGTCAAGAACCTCTTGCAGGCTACTTGGCAACAACAGGATATTACCACCAACATTCTTCCTTGCCAGTAGCCATGACTGATTAATACTAGTACCATTGCGGGAAATGGCCATGCATAAGAAATTTTGTTTAGCTCTGTTGTCAAGAGCTTTCCATGCCAGCCCCAATCGTTCGTTCGCCTGTTTATAACTATTATCACCAAAATGGATAAAAACACAAATTGGCGCATCCTTGAATTGTGCTAACTCGTCACAAATTTCGATTTTACGTCGCAATGCAAGGTTAAAAGCATGCATCTTAGAGACACGAGATTCAAAATCCTCGTTACCGCAAGTGATGGAATCGATGAATGGAGAGACATCAACATCATCTGGCGACAAAACAATTGAGGGAATAGGAGACTTACGCACATAGGCAATGAACTTGGGATCTGAGTTCAGCAGATATTTTTTCGGCTCAGAGCCAAAATCGCTCTCATCATCCGAATTTACTTTCCAGCGCCAATTCTGGATGTCGCCAGGATCAGCAGAATGAACAAATACACTAATCATTGCTATTATTCCTTTCCGGTGATCCCGGCAGAATGCTCATAAGGGAATTCACCAAGTTCAGTTTTTCTGGATATCGTTTAAAGAGGAATGCCTCTATAGAGGAAAATGCCAACACCTTCTCGTTGTCCGGAATATTATCAGGACGACCACGACCTGTGGTCACTACGACAAAGCGACCATACCCGTGCCCGTCAGAATGTCGCAAATGATCAAGGATAACCTTGACATTCTTCTTGCTATGTCCTTTCCACCACTTGTCGATGATGCCCTGATGAATGACCACAAGATCAAAATCGAAATCTGTTTCATTAGAATGTTCAGATTTGAACAACGTACCATCCACATATTTCAGGCTCTTGAAGTCAAGGGAATCTGCCACGACTTTCGGCTTTTCCTGTGTATCAACGACCGCAATGCGCATTGATGCATATGTCTTTTGTATCTCTTCGCCGTGATCGGCAACAAAAGCACGAACACGTTCATCAATAATTACGATTCGCAGCAAGCCATTTTCAGCCAGTCTCATCGCCCATTGCACGTCCTGACGCGATAAGTTCGCAAGTGCATTCAAATAAGTCTGAGAACCGCTAAGTGGTTCGCTGTACAGCATGGCACCATCCGTAGCGTGGCGATTATATGAAATAACAGCATCTTTACCATTTCCCCCATAGAAGATTTCCAGACCTAGATTACCAGTAAAGTCAAGTTTACCGCTCACATCAGATCCTACACCCTTATATTGTCGTGGCAAAGTTACTATACGCTCCTCATACTTTCTTAAGAATACATCACCTGTTGTACGAGCGACATCTAAGGCTTCTGCCGCCCGTTTGATAATCAAAGACTCTACGGGTGTAGTGGCCATCGTATCCAATTCCTGCAATAACATAGAGTCCCTACCGCCTCTATCAATGGAAGATAGTTCATCAAGAAGCGACTTGGCAATAACTGGCGGATATTTCATGGTCTCTGTCGCCCGTTCAAGCCCTGCTTGATATGCACAAACAAGCCGTTTCCACTTATCACATTCTTTTTCTTCGTGCACACATGGCAATGACGTCCAAAATAGACTAACTTTTTCGGCAATTCTCCCAAGGATACTCTCTATCTTCAGTCGATGATTACCTGTGAACTTTTCTTGCACGGATTCAAACAATTTATCATTTTCATCCAAAGGATAAAGCGACAGAAGGAGGAGTGCCTTGCGCTGCGTCGGCGTCATTTTCAGACAGTCATCAACTATTGGCTCCAAGACAGAATGCAAACACTCACGAAAGAGCACCTTATAAATATCCCTATCACTGACGAGACCTTTTTCGCATCCTTGGGTGTCATAGATATTCAATTTAATCGTCAATTCGCTATCTTCTACCCCTCGGCGACGTTTAAGATATTCCAGCCATGCTCTATATACAACTGACACCAACTCATTGTGGTCAATATTTTTCAGCGATGCCCCTGAGATGTAAGGCGCAACCTTGTTTCCTTCACCTGTATAATCAACAAACAACGTACGGAACGGCAACTTCAACGCCTCGTCTGAAATCATCTTTTTGTCATGGTCAATGACAATAAACTCATAGTCGGACATCAAGCCAACGTCACCCTTTTTGTCATGAGTCCCGAAGATACGCGCATACGATTCCACTCCAAAACCATTTGTTTCTTTGAACAAATTCCATTTCGAGATGTCATCCGCTACAATTAAAATACTTCTAGGGAGTTTAATCCAAAATCGGTATGCTAAACGTAATTCCTTATAATCCAGTTTGCCATTTTGCTCATTTCGTGGAATCCCAACAGGGACAATAAGCGGATGTTTGCCCACTTCATCCGCAATTCCTCCTATCACGGATATCTCCGCCCGTCGAAGATATCCAGCAGAAATCTTCATCTCTGACAAGCCCCAAGAGGCCTGCCGCAATCGTTTTGTTTCTGAATCAATAAACGGCTTCGCTAATTCAATTTCCTGACGATGATGCAAAGGAAGAGGAAGCCTATGACCCAATGGGGCGTCATCACTTGCAACAGACACATCGCCACTCAACAAAGAACGGAAGGTCCCATCTCCTCTCAACGACTCCCAGTTCGCGCTAACATAATCATAAAGAACCCTGTAGAACCACGGTAATGAATTTCGCTCGCCTTTTCCTCTTAAGAACTGTTCTATGGCGTATCGCCTGGAAATCTCCGTGCCGGAAGATTCCTTTGAAGTCTTTGGCAAAACCAATTCCCCATCCAAAGGTGAAGCAAATACAGAAACCAAATCTTCATACTTGTGGTCTTCGGGTAACTTGGCATTCGCAAAGAACATTGGCCAGAAGGTTCCTGCAAACAACCTAGACATGTTATCCCCTATCGCAAAACAGACCATCCCTTCTTCCTGGCGTGTATCGAAATCAACATATATCTCTAAATTGCCCGCTGCTTCCCGTTCACCAGCGCTCTTCCCTGCCCATGAATGCTTCGCTGCATTACGCAAAATATTCTCAATGACATTGTAAAATGCTTGCTGCCCCAAAATTCCACCGGGGATGGACATGACCTCATCATTCTTCCAAATCACAGACTGCTCTGGGGCATGGAAAAATTCATATGCATCAACGCAACGCTTGTTCGGAAGATTCTTTCGCGACCATCCCTCTGGCGGCACGTCGGGAACCTTCTCTCCATCTTTGTACCGCCTAATTCGCCGAACGACAATCTTCACACAATTCTCCTGCAAATCACCAGACACCGTTCCTTTCCCTTGGTACTGGTAAGCATGCAACCCATCACTCTCCGCAATATGGTCCAGTAGATGCCTCTGAGAATAGAAAGTCTTCATCACACTTCCAACAAAAGGAGTCGGAACAGACCAGTCTGGAGCTCCCATTGTTGCAGAAGCGATGTAGTCCATTCGATGCTGGATGTATTGATACAAAATCCGATCGTCAGGCATCGTTCCAACATTGTGCGATAATGCCGACAGTACATGACTACCAATATTGTGGGAACCATTGCGAGACATAATGGCGCCGATTGCAGACTTACTATTGGCAATTCTTAACGCCTCGCTCTTTCGCCCGTTAAAATATATTGATAGCAATTGCCTTGTCGCAGTAGAAAGTACCTGTATGATTGGAGAGGAAAGCCGCCTCCCCACAACTACCACCAACATGCCTGTATCATCATCCGCCACATAAGGCACACAATATATGTAATTATGCTTCTTCGCCACGGCAGCAATGAACGCGGTTCTTAGCCCCTCAAAGTCTTTTTGTCTCCAATCAATGCGAGAAAAGCGATTTTGAAAAATAACTTCCCTCGTTTCAGTCACAGAAACCCCAATCGGTGTACATGAGTCCGAGACAAGCCATTCCGGAACTGTTACATGACGATTACGACAATCCAACCACAACCTTTTAACCGTATTGTCAGGAAAATCTTCTGACGAAAGATTGATTTGCAATGCTGCGTTTGAGTGCCCGAAGCCTTTTACGAATGACTCCATAAAATCCAACAAGCAATTATTTAAATAATTTGCATCATCATTATCATTTTCATCGATTCTATTCAACTTTTTTATAGCGCCATTTTCAAAAGAACAGAACACTGCCGCAACACTATCTTCCCCCGAATCAGGGCTTACCAACTTTCCGACATGAGAACTCGCATTGTGAAACGTATTTGCAACGTCACTCAGACCATCATCATCATCCAACTCTTTCACAAAATCAGCTGAAATGCAATTTATATCATGTAGAAACCTTGCAATCTCAGTTAATCCAACGGATTGAGATGTCACGTCAACGATATTTTGAATCCACTTATCTGCTTTAGAATCATAAGACATTTTCCAAAGAGATAGTGGCATGGCCATGTTCCCACTATCAGCAATATTCAACACTCCAAATGGAGATACATAGGTTCTTACCAAATGCCAGTCGAGTTTATTTGCCTTAATGAGATATCCCAAATATCCAAAGATAGTCTTTATAAGATTACGGTAAAATAATGCGACATCGGACAATCCTATTCCTGTATAAAATATTGCCTTATCTCTAAACGGGAACTCCTTCAAGCCTTTTAGATGAGGCACCAAGCCTTCAATCCCTTCCCCAATTGACAACGCTACATTCGTAAATACATACCCATTATAATTATGTTTAGCAAGAAACTCAATAAGAGACTTATGTCCGTGATCCGCATATCCAGAAATGAATATGGCGTCTGTATGGAGCAATTGCGCCATATCTTCATCAGTAAGTTTGCCATTAAATTCCCATTTTTTGAACAGAGCAACCTTGTAAAGACCATATTGCCTGCAAAGCAGACTCTCAAATATATTGCAATGCTCCAATGGAGCCTTTGCATCTAGCGCCGCCAACCCAACCGTTGGGACATCACCTTTATTGGCAATCGTAATTCTCTTTTTAAACAACCAGTTAAACAATATAAACGTCTCATACTCTTGTGTAAACCAGAACTTTAAATGCTTATTTTTTTCACCACGATCAACATCAATACCTGTTATAACGGTGGCTGTGCCGACAATTTCATTTGCTGGAGGGATCTTGAATGCATCAAAAAGTTTAACAGAGGCATCATCTCCAAAAACCAAAACAAACTTCGCCCCACCACAAACCAACTCATTATATGCAGATAAAACATTATCGTTAGTTATATCTTTAGGAGTTTTCCATTTGTCTGCCTCTTTTGAAAAAATGGGGACGAGACCACCACCACTCACCTCATTTGCTAAATCATTGATGAAATCAGCAACATTCCCGTTGGCGATTATGATTTCCCTCATATAAGATGGCAACAAGAATCCTATCTGCGTTTCTGTCATTTTGTATACTCCACTGTCTTCAATTCATGGTACCATGTTCAGCTGTGCGTATCTGCCTTAGATAGAAAAAGACTATTTTCTCCGAATATATATCTTTGTAATCAACTCTCCAGATTGGTCAAACTTGGCCCTCCCGATGACACTTGAAACTTCGCCCATAGCTATCAATGAATCTTCAATATCGACACCGTCCTTAGCGGACAAATCAATGGCACGGCACAGCACATCAACAGAAAAATACGCAAAAGCAGAATGTGCATTAGGCTGACCAGTAAATCTGGTTTCAAATGAACGCACAAATTGCAAATAATATGAGGACTCTTTATCATCTGGGTCAAATGCTGTAGAACAGTAATATACTCCCTTCGCACCATCAGAAATTTTTTCAGCGTATCCAGGAATTGTCACAACCTCATCAGTTAAAATCGCGCCCGAATACCTTGCTTCCTTAAGTTGATTAAATACCGTTATATAACCAGGGCCAAATCCAAAAACAAAAACTGAATCTGGATGGGCAGTCAAAATCTTACTAATCTGACCACGCACATCCTGAGCGCCAATTTCAAATGTCTCTGATAAAATATCAACACCATTTTTTTGCGCAAATGCACGAACAGTTTTTTCTGCCTCATCGCCAAAGTTGTTATTTATAGCCAAGACAGCAAACTTTGACGATCCCAAATCCGAGTGCGCAAATTCGGCCAGTCGCATACAAGAATCTCGAGTCGTAGTCCAAGCACGAAAATAATGAGGCGATAACGATGGTATGTTTTCGGCAGCAGCAGAGAGTGCTATTGTCGGACAAGGATGCGCATTAACGGTAGCTGCAAGATTATAGCATTGCACATCACCAAATACGATACATGCAGTAATATTATCACGAATCAACTTTTGATACGCAGAAATCGTTGCCGCCGACGTCGACTTCCCATCTTCAAACAAGATTTTAATTTTTTTCTGTTCCAAAGTACGAGTTCTATTAGCTTCGTCTTCTGCTATCTTCATCGCGCACATCATTGGCGCTGCAAGATCTGACGATACTCCTGTCAAAGGGAGAATTGCTCCAATTCGAATAACAGTATCATCATTCCCTCGCTGAAAGTTCTTAAATACCCCAATAACTACAATAACCGCAACCACAATTGCACTAATGATTATCAACAACTTTTTATTCTTCTTCATTTCTTTATTCCTTTCTTATTCTAAATTACTTCAATCGCCTTTGCCCACTACTTACGGGCTTTGACAAAATCCTGTGAGACCTCCATGTCTGCTTTCGCAGTACGAAGCAAACTGGAGCATGCAGTTCGCGTTTCCCAATTGCGCACCACGCATGAAGCACTCGATGGCTTTCTGTACGTCGCCGACATTCTCGTTGGCATCGTCAAACAGGTATCGATCGCATACCTTCGGCCCATTCAGCATCTCCATCGGCTTTAGGCGTGAAGTTCTTAACCCAGTTCGTATCACCCATTAAAGTCCTCCTTGCCCTTGCTTGCGGTGCCGCGCTTGGGCGTAATTTCCGACTCCATGAATGTTTCATCAACCACGACCTCCAACTTATCTACCGCTTTCTTGATTTTCGGAATTATATGATGCCCCCAAGGTACTTTCATCAAATCAATCATGCTGTTATCTTCCACAACTTGTGGAAGATAACGGTATAGTTCGTAAAACCGCAACGCATACCGTATGTTCGATGGCGAAAGTCCAATGGGATTGGGAATGTCAAGGCAAAGGTCGTTGCTGAGATTCTCGAAGAAATGCGCATTCCGCTGCTTGCCGGGGTACATTGCCGCAATGTCTCGTCCAAGATCCCAATAGAACTCCAGCATTGCAGAGTTGACTGCTACCGCCGCCTTTATCTGCGTAGCGCGATAGCGAACCTTGAGTTCTGCAATCCACTTGCGGTACTCCTTTGCCGAGGATAAATCTATATTACTGCGCCGTTTCATATTGGTAATTATACCATTTCCTATTTACGTCCACCATTCTCTCTAAACATTAATAAAAATTCCACAACTTGTGGAAGATTTACCACCCCGATCTGTAGCTGCCTATAATACGCCTTTAAGTCCCTGATCCAAGCGTGATATGCCAGATCATTTACCTTTAATTCAGCCATATTGTGTTTTCCTCACTCAAAATAATTCTTTGCGAGCCAGTCGGCGTCAAGGAACTGCCCGGCGTCAGAAGTCTCGGATCTGACCTTGCCCTGCGACAGGAATACGGCACGGTCGATCCAAGCGAGAAGATCGAGACGATGCTCCACCATCAAAACCGCGCGTTTCGCGTCCTCCTTCGCGAAACAGCGGACGCGCTCAATAATATCCTTTGCCGCCTTGGGTGAAAGCCCCGCCGATGGTTCGTCGAGAAGATAGAGTTTCTGCGGACGCATGAACACCATCGCGAGAGCAAGCGCCTGGCGTTGTCCGCCGGAGAGCGAACCCGCGCGCTGGCCGAGCTTCGGCACGAGGAAGTCGAAGAGCACAAGCATCTCTTCACGCGCGGCGGCGTATGCCGTCTTCGTAAGCGACATCCCGGCAAGCTGCAAGTTCTCCTCGACGGTCTGCCCGGGAAAGATGTTGTCTGTCTGGCGCAGATAGCCAAGCCCAAGGCGCACACGCTCCTCGACTGACTTGCCCGCCAACGTTTCTCCGCCGAACGCGATATCGCCCGCCGTGAGCGGCAACGCACCAACCGTCGCCTTGAGGAGCGTCGACTTCCCGCAACCGTTGGGCCCGGCGACAAGAACCGACTCCCCTTCCGCGACAGAGAGACTCACTCCGTTCAACACAGGCCTCTCGCCATATCCGCAGAAGAGATGATCAACAGACAGAATCACACTCATACAAGCACCACCCACTTGCCACCGCGATCCGCGCCTTCGCGCTTAATAATTCCATTTAGTCGAAGCATTCTAATTGCGTTTTTAACCGATCCATTAGAAAGTTTTGCAATTGACTCAAGCGTTTCAATAGAGACGCTACTATCTCTTTGCAAAGCATTGAAAACCGCGATTGCATTATTGATAGCGTCTATACGCCCCTTTCCATTCAATTTCTGGGCAACTTCCGCACTTTTCTGGGCAACTTCTATGCCTTTCAGGGCAACTTCCGCGCCTTTCTGGGCAACTTCCGAGCCTTTCGGAGCAACTTCCAGAGATTGAATAAATATTTCTGTTCGGAAAATATCCCCATCAGCCAGCCGGGGGTCTAAGCCGCCATAAGCCCTTGCATATTTAAAAAGATTGCGTATACCGGATCCCAATTGATCGGCATAGCCGATAACTCTAAAGAAGTTCGCTATTATCGGATTTCTCGGATTCGGCATAAAATTGTCGGGCGTCAAAACATCTCCGCTTGATGCCCGGCAGGCGTTTTCCACAAACATACGGTCTCGCTCGATGACAAACCTTGCCGGACGCGAACTCGTGAATTCACGATGGATAAGGGTGTTCGCAATAATCTCGCGAACGATGATTTCGCGCAGACTTTTACGGACATCCCCCTCCAGAAAGAACGGATCGGGAAGATGCTTGCTCGCAAATTCCACGAGGCGGTCGTAGGCAGATATCAGATTGACACTGACTATATCGCGGTCATCGTAGCGGTCGATGTTCCTGACTCGCAAAATGGCATCTGTAACGTAAGCAGGGCAAATGTCCTTAATGACATCTTCCGTCCCGAGCAGCATGACGGCGGCAAGGTTGAAACCGCTCTTACCGGACTCGCGGTCTATCCCGATCAGTTTTGCGCTACGCAGAAGCTGTTCATCGTCCATATCCATCCACGGATGACGGCGTTCATCACGACTGTTGTTCTGCGCACGGATACGAAGTCTCTTGAGATCTGAAAGATCCAAGTCCGCCTTCTTCACATATGGATATATTTTCTGTTCGGTAAAAATGCCTTGCTTGCGCAAGATCATCATTCCTTTCGCCGCCGTCGAACGCACACGCACGTCCGCATCCCCGTTGCGGTCGAAAACGACACCTTTATAGGAGTGAACTTCGCCGCTCACGGGAACGCGAACTCGAATGATCGTCTTCCCGTCGTACTCCACAATTTCCGGTGCAATGTAGGCAACGGGATCAAACAAATTGCCGTCGTTCGCGACATTCATGATGTTGTTGCGCAAGGCAACGGCATCGCCCTTGATGCCGACAACCGTTCCGTCATCCTCCACACCAAGCAGCACTTCACCACCGAACCTGTTCAAGAACGCGCAAATCGACTCAAACACGTCGGATTCAACGCCGCCGGAGCAACGCTTGAACTCGGCAGTGAGACCCTCGCCACTTTTCAACAATTCCAACAGCCGCGTATCAGTCATATCGCCATACCTCCCGAAAGCCCCATGTAGAGTTCGCGGACAGCGGGATTCTCCAGAACGTCCTTCTGAGTACCATGAGTATGAACAGTTCCCTCGTGCAGAAAATAGATGTAATCCGCAAGTTCTCGCACCACACCCATATTGTGCTCGATAAGCGCGATTGTGAGTTTCCGCTCGGCAACAAGCCTGCGGATCAGCCCGACCATCTTCTTCGTCATCGCAGGCGAAAGCGCGGCCGTCGGCTCGTCGAGGAGCAGAAGCGCCGGACGCAACGCGACAATCCGCGCAAGCGCGAGAAGCTTCTGCTGTCCATACGAAAGTTCACCCGCCGGAATATCCGCCTTGTCCGCCAGACCGACAAATTCGAGCCACTTCATCGCGCGTTCGCGCCGGTCTTTCTCGCGCGCTTCGCGCAGCCACCAGGCAAGCGTCGTGAAAAGCGAATAATCGCTGCGATGCAGGAAGGAAACCGCGATATTCTCGGCGGCCGTAAGCTCAGGGAACACGCGCACATCCTGAAAGAGCCGTCCGACATGGCACCGCGCAATCTTGTACGGCGGAAGGCCCGTGACATCCTTCCCGTCAAGAATCACCCTCCCTGAATCAGGCGTCAGATTGCCGCCGATCAGATGAAAGAGCGTCGTCTTGCCTGCCCCGTTCGGCCCGACAAGCGCCGTGACCTTGCCGAGCGCAACGGTCAAACTCACGTCCTGAAGCGCCTTGAACGCGCCGAAGCTTTTCGAAATCCCTTCAACGCGAAGCTCAACCGGATTGATAACGCGCGGATCGCTCTTACTTGACTGCATACGCACCTGCCAATCCTTTGGGTTTCATGTACACAAGAACGATCAGCAACACGCCGTAGATTATCTCGCGCAGATTCGCCGCGACCGCATCCGGAAGGCCGACAAACCTCAAAAGTTCAGGAAGAACAATCATGAACACAACGCCGGACATAGGGCCTGCGATATTGCCCGATCCGCCGACAAGCAGAATGCAGGCTATGAAAATCGACTCTGAAAGCGTGAAACTTGTCGGATCGATGTAGGTAATGTAACTTGCGAAACATACGCCCGGCACCGCGGCGACCGCAGACGAAAAAACCATGGCCTTGATATACTGCCCCTTGGGACAGATGCCCAAGGTCTGCGCCGCGGCCTCGTCGTCGCGCAGGGCTTTGAGCGAAAGCGCGAACGGACTTTGGACGACAAGATGCATAAAAGCGAGAACGAGGGCAAAGAGAACGAGAGTGAACACGAAATATGCAGGCACGGATTCTATACCCATACCGAAGAATTCAGGACGCGGGATCCCCGAGATTCCATACGGTCCGCGCGTCAGATCGGTCCAGTTGTAAAGAACGACATAGACGATCATCTGAAATCCTATCGTCGCCAGAACGAATGCTTCATTGCGGAATCTGAGCGCGGCATGTCCGAACAGCCAGCCGACGAGCGCGCAAAGCGCGACAGCAGCGGGAAGCGTCACATAGAACGGAAGCCCCAATTTAAGCGACAAAAGCGCGTATGCGTAAGCACCAAGTCCGTAAAAGACGGCCTGCGCCATCGTAAGAAGCCCGCCGAACCCGATCAGCAGATTGGTCGAAAGAGCCAACATCCCGTAGATGCCCAGCATCACGCCGATATGAAGAAGATAATTCATTTGGACTCCTCCAGTCGTTTGCTCACGCCGAAAAGCCCCTGCGGACGGAACATCAGAACGAAAATCAAGACGCCGAACGTCACAAGATCGGTCCACCGTGCCGAAAGCTGCCAAACGGCAAGGCTTTGCAACGCAGAGAGGAGCAACGCACCCGCGCCCCAGGCCCAATATCTGTCGGCACCCCCGAAAAACACCGCTACCGAACCGAGCAGAAGATAGTGCATACCGACATGCGGATCCATTCCGATATCCCATGAAATCAACATCGCCGGAATCGCCACCAGCACACCGCCAAGCATCATAACACCAAGACGCAACCGACGCACAGGCAGCCCAAGGACGGCCAAGAGTTCAGGCTGGTCGCCCATTGCCCACAACGCCTTGAACCATTTGCCGTAGCGCACCGCCATACCGACGGAGGCGAACACACCGAACCCGACAAGGAACTGAAGAACCTGAATGCGGGTAAAGCGGAGTCCTGCAAACACGACGGACGGCTCCAATTGATTTGAAATCGTTTTCACCTCATTCCCGTAAATGAGCGCGATGACATTTTCAACAACAATCATGATACCGAGCGAAGCGATCATCATCACGCCGGACGAGCAGCGCTTCCGGGCAAACGGATGATAGACGGCACATTCGATCAGCACGGCGAAAACAGCCGACAGCGCCAGCACCGCCGGCACCGAAACCGTCAGCGGAAGTTTACACACCGCTGCGCACGTGTAGAACGCATAGCACGAAAACACAAACTGCGCTCCCATCGCTATGTGAAACACGCGAAATGACCTGTAGACAATGCCAAAACCGGCCGCGTACAGCATCGCGACCGCACCTTGCACAAGGCCGTTACCGAGAAGCTGAGCAAATAGCGAACTTACAAACATTTTACATTTCAAATCATTTGGTCGGTTCAACCGAACGAGCAAGTCCGCGTGGTTACGCGATCTTTATATCTGTCCGCTTAGGGGGTGGCGAGAGCTCCTTTCAAGATCGCCGCATTCCTTCGCTTGACGCCAAGTATTATAGCAAAATTATATTGTTTTGTGTCGCCACCTTCTCTTTTGCGCTGAAACTGAAGGAAGCTTTGGGGCTTGCCGACATCAATGAGCTGCCCGTTTCCTACAACATCGCCTGGTACGAACCAAAAGCGATCATCGTGCTCTTAGCGCTGCTGCATCTCGGCGTCAAGAACATCCGCTTAGGTCCAACACTACCCGCGTTCCTTTCGCCAAACGTCACGCCGACCGTAAAACATCGATGCCATTAACCTAATCTTTTCTGCAGGAGAAGATTTCATCGTAACTATACACCCATAATCGTTGTAATTGTCTTTCATATCAATCTCCTTCACTTACCGCATAGCATTACCTTCACATTTTTAAAAATGTGAAGGTAGACTTAATATGCCTATCGCCCAAGATTAAGGACATGATCAAATCCGGCGGGAACATGCGAAGCTGAATGTGCGACACAAACAACAGTCACCGATGGATGCTTTTTTATCCACCGTTCAATACGCGCAACAACTCTATTAGCATCCTTTGAATTGAGATTATAGCAAGGCTCATCAAGTAAAAGAAGATCTGGTTCTTTCGCCAATGCTTGATCTATCAGCACCTCAGGTGTAAGTCCAAGATAAGCCTGCATTTCGGGACTTACCATCGCTATTCGACGACGCACTTTAGAAAGGTTGTTTCCGATTGCTCTCGGGACACCAAAGAGACTAATATCGTACGCGTAAGCTAAGGGGCTGTCACCAGTCATAAATGCGAGAAGCGTCGTCTTACCACTTCCGTTAGGTCCGCAAAGTAGCCACCTCTCGCCCTCACGAATAATCCATGAAAAATTTTCAAAAAGTGTCCGCCGTCCGAAGCGCAATGTAAGATCTCGCATTTCTACGACGACTTTTCGATTAGAATCACTCTCGTTGTTTTTAACGGCATCTATGGGATTAACAGTCTCTTCATCATCAACTACCGATATATCAACGCCTTGATTCTTGAGCATATCTATAACGCTTTTAAACATCGTTACATGGGACACATCAAGGCCGGCCATAGGCGACACCAAAATGAACTTCTTAGGATTTTTTAAAATAGCACGTGCGAAAAGCACTCGGCGCATCTCACCGTTCGAAAGGCTTTGAAAATTCTGCGGCAGAAGACGGGTTAATTCCAAGGCCTCGACAACCTCTTGAAATTTGGCGCGATAAGCTTTTCGCTCTACGCGACGATTCTTACCAACTTCAAACGGATTAATTTCAAAAACTGAATTGAACGAAAGAAAATCCCGCACCCGATCGCCGTCGTCGCAATAATAGCGAGACTGCATCCATTTACCATTGCAAATATCAGCCTGTTCGCACTGCAGATCAAGAACGATTACCACCTCGCCATTTTCGTTTTCCGGAGAATAATTCATAAATTGCTCATCTCTCACCTTTGCAAAATTTCACCATATTATACCAAATTCTTAAAATGTAAGTATAACTAAGGATGGCGCACGCTCCGTCACTCCCGAAACGCTCCTGCTCGTCGATCCTACTGAAATCCGCAAAGAGTTTTCGTACAAAATGCAGTACGTCACCCGTGTTCGGGATGCCAGTCGTTCCTCAAAGAAAAACTGCGAAATCCACTTCTTAAAATACACTTCACCCTTTATTTATCGGGGTGAAATCCACTTTCGCGTTCAAAAAATGGGTAAACTCCAGGAGGTAAGCGGGTGGGGCATTACTTGAAATCTGCCGGCAGCGGCCTCGTTCTGACGTTGCGGAAGCTGACTGCCGAATCGGCGGGAGACGAGAGAATCCAAACGCCCTTCGCGCACTTGAATTGGTATACGGGAGCATCGACGACGCGATCATCAACAAGCTTGAGATCGAAGCCGGGAACTTTGCGCACGAGACCGCGGCTCCACGACGCGCCTTTATCGCATGAGAATTCGAAGGCGACATCGAAATAACTCGACGTTGCGGGGAGACCTTCAGGCGTGAGATTCACGTTTTTCCAGGTGTCGGTAACGGGACGCTTTTTGGAAAACATCCACTCAAGATTCGCTTCATCGCCGTATGCGGGATGCCAGCTGGCATGCCCGCAGCCGGGATACTCCGTATATCTCGCAACGCACGACCCCGCTTCACGCAGAGCCGCGATCATGCTGCGCCCGCGCCAGACGGGAACGGCACCGTCGAAGTCGCCGTGATGGATGAAGATCGGCAGATCGCGAAGCTTCACGGCCTGCTCGACATCGCCGCCTCCGCAGACAGGCATGGCCGCCGCGAACCATTCCGTCTTGCGCGAGATGAGATCCCATGTGCCGTATCCGCCCATAGAAACGCCGGTAACGTAGATTCTATCAAGATCGATCGCCTTTTCGGTATTGCGCAATTTATCCAATAACTCAATCAACTGCGCCATCGTTACAGAAGGCTTTTTACGCATACGAAGATCCATCGTCGTCCAATCAATGTCAGCCCAAAGCTGTCCATTCGGAACCTGTCCGGCAACGAAGAAGAACTCCTCGCCGCGTTTCTTCATGTAATTGAATATGGGCTGTGCCCCCCAAACGAGCTGACTAACGTTATTTGTGCCGCGCTCACCGGCTCCGTGAAGAAGAACGACGAAAGGATATTTCCGGCCTGGAGTCTTCACGGACGGCTCATGCCAACGGTAGCGAAACACGGAATTATCCTTGGCGACATACTGCTTCGGCACAGTAGCGGTCGGAGACGACCCTTTGAAAAGCTCGACCCAGCTCCTATACGTGCGCACAGGCGATATATCCTTCGCGGCAGGCGCCGCGAGCGCGGCCGAAACCGCGAGAACGAATAGCGACAAGAATACGAATGTTTTTTTCATCTATATTATTCCTTTTTTATGAGATCAGAGCGAGAGGATTGTCGTGACCGACCGCTTTGCATTCGTCGTCGGTGTAGCCGATGCGCTCCTTGAGCAGCGTCATCATTTTCGCCATGGGCGTCGTGGCGCCGACGAGGCAGTTTCTCGCCGGATTCCACAAAAGCCCCGACGGTTCGAGCCTCGCATCCGCGCCGCAGACCTTGTATTCCCCCGGCGCCATCCCCGCGGGATACTGCGCGTCCGAAACGGCGACAAGTCGCTTCAGCGGCACCGCCTGCCGGTAGAGCCGAAGCATCGTATCCGGGAGATGATGCCCGTCGGGAATGAACATCACCGTCGCCCTCTGCTCGACGAGGGCGGTGTAGACGATATTGTCGTGGCGGCCGATCATGTTCGGAATGCCGTTGCCCAGATGAGTGAACGCTTTCGCTCCGGCGCTGATGCACTTTTCCACGTCCGAAGGCGAAGAAGCGAGCTGGTGCCCGAGCGAAACCGTGACTCCGCTGCCGGAGAGATAAGCGACGAACTCGTCCATGCCCGGTATCTCCGCGGCGACGTTCACCATTTTTATCATGCCTTCGGCGGCATCCTGAAAGCGTTCGAAAAGAGCCTTGTCTGGTTCATGCACCCATTCTACGGGATGAGTGCCCACGGCTCCGGGCTCCTTCGAGATGAACGGCCCCTCGAGAAAAAAGCCGAGGATGTTCTTTTCGCAGACGGAGTATTTCTTTCGCGCGGCGACCACGGTGCGGATGGTCTGCATCACGACTTCGGGGTCTCCCGTGACGAGTGTCGGCAGATAACCCGCCGTCCCGTCGGCCTCGAGCTTCTCGGTAATGGCTCTCACCTTTTCGACATCAAGCCCCGGAGCGTTGAAATCGATTCCGCCGTAGCCGTTTATCTGAAGATCTATCCATCCTTTCATATCAAGCCTTATCCTTATAGGCCGGACGGCGAAAAACCGTCCGGCGGCTCTTCTACACCTATCGGTTTTTCGATAGGATCGATACCGCGTTCCGCAAGGCGCGCGTTGACGCCCTTCCAAACGTGATAGCGGTACGCCTCGGGCGCGTTGAAAACCGCCTGCTCCGCGCGCATGCGAAGTTCCTCAGCCTCCTCCGGCGGAACATCCGCCGCCGGCCGGGATTCCCTGATGTTGAGCCACAGAAGAACGGCGAGCGCCGCCACGAGAACGGCGTACCCCGCGCCTATCGTCCAGGGCCTCCAGTTCCACGGATCGTCGCCGATCACCCGATAAGGACGAATACCCTGCTTTCTCAGCAGGGTATACGCTTCGTCCCGGGACCTGGCTTTTATCTCGCCTTCCCGGTTTTCATTGTCCTTGGTCTGGTATAGGTATCGGTACGTCATTTAACCGGATCGGCAGCGAGACCACCGCCGAGCGATTCGTAGAGATTTATGAGCGAGAGCGTGATCTGCCCGCGCGATATCGCCAGCTCCTCTTCAAGCTGCAGACGGCTGCGCTGCGCATCGAGGACGTTGTTGAAATCCTTAAGACCGTTCTTGTAGAGGTCGTTCGAAATCGTGACCGCGTCGGTCGCCGCCTTGACGGCGCCCTTGAGCGCCTGATAGCGGTGATACTCCTGCGTATAGGCGGCATACGCGTCTCGCACCTCGGCGTAGGCGCTCTGCACGGTAAGCTCATATTGGAGCGCGAGTTCCTTCGCCCTCGCTTCCGTCGCCTTGATGTTCGCGTGGATCGCGCCGCCCTGAAAGATCGGCCAGCTGATCGCGGGACCGAGAGAAGCCATGAACGACTCGCGCTGGAAGAGACGCGACTTCTTCCTGTTTTCGAAGCCGACGGTGCCCGAGATGTAGAGTTTGGGGAACCAGTCGGCCTTCGCGACGCCGATTCTCGCCACCTGAGCGGCGAGTTCGCGCTCCGCCGCCTTGACGTCGGGACGCGAGCGGATCATGTCGAGCCTGAGATTGGCGACCTTCTGAGGCTGGAGAAGCCAGTCGCGTCTGACGGCGAGAGGCTTGAGGAAAGCGTGCATGCTGCCGGGGTATTCACCCGCGAGAATCGCGATGGCGTTTTTATATTTTTCTTCGGCGACGAGAAGCTCCGGTATGCGCGCGCGCGTCTGCTCTACGATATAGGCGCACTGGTTGACGGCGAGTTCATCGCCGATGCCGGACTCGAGACGCGACTTCAGGATTTCGTACGTTTCAGACTGAAGAACGAGGTTGGTTCTCGCGACGCTTATTAGCTCCTGCGCCGTTCTGAGGCTGATGTATTCGCGGCCGATTCTCGTCGTAAGCTCCACCCACGCGTCGGCGACCGTCCAGCCGGCGGCCTCGGCGGCGGCGAACGCGGCCTCGGTCTGACGACGGTTGCCTCCGAAGATGTCGATCTCCCAGTTGCCGTCGAGCGCGGCGTCGCGCACGTTGTACTGGCTCTTGCCGGAGCGCGTTTTCGATTTGTTCCAGTAACGGTGCCATCCGCCGCCGAGAGAGAACTGCGGCAGAAACGCCGCGTACGACCCGAGCAGTTCCCAGTTGGCGCGCTCAAGTCTGCGCTGCGCCATCAGGAAGTTTATGTTGTTCGTGACGGCTCCGCCGACAAGCGTCTCAAGGACGGGATCGTTGAAGCGCTCCCACCATTTCGCGAGCCTGTCGCCTGTTATGACGATGCGCTCGTCGGCGTTCGACAGCGCGGCCCTGTACTCGCACGTCGCCGTGAGATTGCTCGTCGGAAATCCCGCGTCGGGCAAAGCGTTCTCAGGAACGCCGAGTTCGAGCTCCCTGTAATCGGGCCCCACGGAGGGAAGAGATTCGCAGCCGAGCGCCGCAAGAGCGATGACCGCGCAGACATGATTCAACCTGATATCGATTTTCATTTGTTTTTTCCTTGAAGCGTTCCTGTTTTACGTTCTCAACCGACATTCTTCAGACGCCTCGAACGCAGCGATTTCGCGCTGATGTACGAGAAGAACCGTTTCACCCGCTCGCGCCAAGTCTGGAAGAGAGCATAAAGCCCGGGAACGAGTAGTATACCAAAAACGACGGAGAAAAGCATACCGAAGAACTCGGTCGTGCCGAGATGGTTGCGGCTCGCGGCGCCCGCGCCGGTGGCGATCATCATCGGGAGGGTTCCCAGAAGCGTCGTGAGAGCCGTCATGAGAAGCGCGCGCAGACGCTCGCCGGCGGCCGAACCCGCCGCGTCGACGATCGAGTACCCCTCCTGCTCGCGCTTGTCCTTGGCGAACTCCACGATGAGAATCGCATTCTTGGAGGCGAGCCCCACGAGCAGCACGAGACCGAGCTGGGCGTAGATCGAAAGCGGATACGGAGAGCCGGTCGCGAAAATCCCCCAGTATTTGAGCCCTACGAGCGCTCCGAGAACCGCGACGAAAATCGACAGCATCACCGGCAGAGGAATCGTCCACGATTCGTACTGCGCGACGAGGAAGAGGTAGCCGAAAAGGATCGCGAGCAGTATGAGCGGCGCGGCCGCGCCTTCGTTGCGCGCCTCCTGATAGGAAAGCGCCGCCCAGCTGTAGCCGTAGCCCTCGGGAAGTTCCGCATCGAGAAGCTCGCGCACTTCGTTCATCACCGTGCCGGAGGCGACGCCCGGAGCAGGCAGGATGTTGAGACCCGCGGTCACGTATTTGTCGCGTGTGTAGATCGTGCGCGGGCCGAGCTCGCGGGTAATCGTCCCGAGAGAGCCGATCGGCACCATCGCGCCCTTGTCGGAACGGACGTAAAGGCGCTCCACATCTTCCGGCTTGGCGCGACTCTTGGCCTCGGAGGCCACCGTGACGCGGTTCACCTGGGTGCCGAGGTTGACGTCGTTGACATAGCGAGAACCCAGATAGTTCTGCAAGGTCGCGTACACCGTCGCCACCGGCACGTGGAACATCTCGGCCTTGGTGCGGTCGAGGTTGAACCTGAGTTTCGGCGTTTCGGCGTTGTAGCCGGCGAAAGCCGCGAGGATGTTGGGGTTCGCGTTGAGTTTCGCGAGCATGACCTTCTTGACCTCGTCGAGTTTGACCGGATCCGTGCCCACCTTGTCCTGGATGTGAACCGAAATGCCGTTCGCGTTGCCGAGGCCGGGGATCGACGGCGGAGCGAACACCTGCCACTTCGGCTCCGGCACGGCCATGAGAAGGCCCTGTATCTTGCCGATCATCTTGGAGACGTGCTGCTCGGGGTTCGGGCGCTCGTCCCAACGCTTAAGGTCGACGACGAGCGTCGTCTGGTTTTCGCCGCGCCCGCCGATCATGCCCCAGCCGGTGATCGAGATGACCGACTGCACTTCGGGAACGGCGCGCAAAAGTTCAACCGCGCGAAGCGCCGTCTCGCGGCTGCGGTCGCGGGCCGTGCCCTCAGGCATCTCCATCGAGCAGAACACGACGCTCTGGTCTTCTTCGGGGAGAAACGCCGTCTCGGTCTTCGAAAACATCTGAACCGTCAAGAGCACGACGAGCAAGAGCAGAACGAGCGTAAGGAAGATACGGCTCGCGAGCCACTTCGCAACCGTCACGAAAAAGCCCTTGAACGCGTCAAGCCCTTTGTTGAACCATGCGAACGGACCGCGCTTGTAAGGCTGCGCCTCATGGAGCAGAAGCGAGCAGAGGGCGGGCGCGAGAGTAAGCGCGCACACCGTGGAGAAGCACACCGCCGCCGAGAGCGTGACCGAGAACTGCTGGTAGATGCGCCCGGTGATGCCGCTCATGAAGCCCACGGGCACGAAGATGCCCAGAAGAACGAGCGTAGTCGCGATGACCGCGCTCGTGACGTCTTTCATCGCCTGGATCGCGGCTTCCTTCGAGTTGAGCCCGCGCGTTTCGATCAGGAACTGCACGCGCTCCACGACGACGATACAGTCGTCGACCACGACGCCGATCGAAAGAACGAGACCGAAAAGCGTAAGGATGTTTATCGAATATCCGAGCGCCGCCATCAGGATGAAGGTCGAACAGATTGAAACGGGAATCGTAAGACATGGAATAAGCGTAGCGCGCCAGTCCTGCAGAAAGAGGTAGCAGACGAAGACGACGAGAAGGAATGTAAGCACGAGCGTGGCGACGATTTCCTCGATACACACGCGCACATATTCCGTGGCGTCGTAGGGCGTGACCCACTCGAGATCTTCGGGAAACGTCTTTTCCATCTCGCGGAATGCATCGTAGATCGCGTCCATCGTTTCGATGGCGTTCGCGCCCGGCTTCTGCTGAAGCGCGATCATCACCGCGTTTTCACCGTTGAACTGGCCGGAGAACATGTAGTTCTCTTCGCCGATCTCCGTGCGGGCGATATCCTTGAGCCGCACTATGCCGCCCTTGTCGTCGCGGCGGACGATGATCTCGTTGAACTCGGCAGGCTTCATGAGGCGCCCCTTGGCCGTCAGCGTGTAGACGCGCGCGCCGTGCCTCGGAATCGGGGACGCGCCGACGGAACCGATCGAAGCCTGCACGTTCTGCTTGGTGACCGCGGCGATCACCTCCTCGGTGTTGAGACCCTGCGCCGCCATACGATCGGGATCGAGCCAGACGCGCATCGCAAGACGCGGCCCGTAGACCATGGCGTCGCCCACGCCGGGGATTCTCAGAAGGACCGGCTGGATGTTGCCGTAGATGTAGTCTGAAATCTGCAGACGCGACATCTTGCCCGTCTTCGACCTGAGCGCCATGAACCCGAGCATATCCTCCGACTGGGCGCGGATCGTGCCGCCTAACTGCTGAACTTCCATCGGCAGCTTCGCCTCGGCCTGCGAGACGCGGTTTTGAACCTTGACCATGTCCATGTCGCGGTCGGACTCGACCTCGAAGGAAAGCGTGAGGTTGTACGAGCCATCGTCGGAACAGCTGCCGACCATGTAGAGCATGTCGTCGACGCCGTTGACCTTGTCCTCGATGGGCATGGCGACGGTGTTGAGCACCTCCTGGGCGCTGGCGCCGGGATAGCTGTACGTCACCTGGATGGACGGCGGAGTCAGGCGGGGATACTGCGAAACCGGCAGCTCCAGAATAGCCATCACGCCGGCGAGCGAGAGCACGATCGCGATAACCATGGCGAAGCGCGGCCGTTCGATGAACGTGCGCGAAAACGTCTTGATCTGGTCGATCGATTTTCGTATCGATATTTTCATTTATCTATCTCCCATTCCAACATTCGAACATTCAAACATTCAAACATTAAAACATTCAAACATTAAACTCACTCCTTGATCCTCGGCTTGAAATTCCTGTCGAGATCTTCGTTGCCGGTCGCCTCGACGAGCGTGACCTTCATACCCGGAGCGAGTTTTGAAACACCGGCGACAACCACTTTCTCGCCGGCCTTGAGCGCCCCTTCTACCGGCACCCAGCCTTCATTGGCCTCCTTGGTCTCGACGACACGCTGTTCGACGGTCATGTCGTCCTTGAGCACCCACACCGCGCGGCTGCCGGACGAAAGGTCCACCACCGCCTGCTGCGGCACGCTGACGAATTTCGGCGGCTTGCGGTAATCGACGAGGAGCGTCACGTAGCTGTTCGGGATGAGCATGCGGTCGGGATTGGGGAATTTGAGGCGCATGATGATCGTCGCGGTCTCCTTGCTCATGGTGTTGTCGTCGAACGCCCATTCGCCGAGTCCCTTGTATTCGCTGCCGTCCGGCAGAAGAAGCCGCAGACGGTAATCGGGAGCCTCGCCCTTGAGTTGAGCGGCGCGCCAGGCCACATACGCGCGGTCGGTAAGAGGAAACGACACGCGGATGGGATCGATCTGCACGATATGCGAGAGAGACCCCTTGCTCGGAGAGACATAATCGCCCACGTGCGCGTATGTTTTGCCGATCTGTCCGGAGATAGGAGCGATCACGCAGGTCTTCTTCAAATCGTATTCGGCAACCACCAGATTCGCCTTGGCCTGAAGCACCGCGGCTTTGGCGCTGTCGGCGGCCGCCTCGGCATTGTCGCGCTCGAGCTGGGTGATGCCACGCTCGTCAGCCTTCTCCATGCGCTCGAAATAACGGTCGGCGCGGCGCTGCTCGGCTTTTGCGGCTTCAAGATCAGCCTTGCGCTGGTTGACTATCGCCTGATAGCGCTCTCCGTCAAGCACATAGAGAACGTCACCGGTTTTGACGATATCGCCTTCTTTGAAACGTATCTCCTTGACGTAACCGTCCACCTGCGGAAGAAGATCGACTTCCTGCACGGCTTCGGCGTGGGCGACGAAACGCTCGGGGAGATTATATTCGCGCAGCTCGGCCGGGCGCACGGCCACCGTCGCCGTCATCTGCGGCATCGTCATTTTGGACGCCTTGGGCTTAGGCCAAAGTTCACATGCCACCCATCCGCCGGTAACCGAAGCGGCGACAAGCACGACGACACCGATCGCAGAGCCGATCGAGGACTTCTGATTTATTGCTTCTTTCATCTTTTTCTCCTGTTTTTATATCTTTGACAAATTGAAATCACGCGATTTTTATTCCGTTCCAGACCAGTCTGAACGCGTTATTGAGCGTATATGCGACATCCGACATCATGAACCCTTCGATTTTACGGCGGATGACGCCGTCCCAGATCGACATGACCGTGGTCGCCAGCGACTGGACATCCGCCGATGCGCACACCCTGCCGGATTCAATGTCAGCCGTAAGCGCGTCGATCACCGCATGATAAGGGCCCGAGCGCTCATCGATGAGTTTGCGCGCCAGTTGCGCGAGACGCGCGTCCGACCACTTGACGCCCGTCAGCATCAGCATGAAGAAATCGGCACGGCTGCGGTCTGAGATTATCTGCTTGGCCATTTCGACGAGCATTTCCGCCACCGCCGGAAATGTCATCTCGCGACCTTCCATGTGTTCGCGCAACGCCGATGAAAAATGCGCCGTCGCTTCTTCGATAAGCGCGGCGAGCAGATCTGATTTCCTCTCGAAATGCCAGTAAACCGCCCCTTTCGTCATCTTGAGCCGCGCGGCTATATCGATGAACGTGGTGTTTTCGTAGCCCTTTTTGACAAAGAGCGAAAGCGCGTTCGCCATAATGCGCGAACGTGTTTTTTCTGCTTCTTCTTTCGTCTTCCTCGGCATGATCGGCGCGTATTATACATACTTTCCGGTAGGTATGTCAACACCCCCGGCATTCAAGCCGGAAGAGGAAGACCGCGCCCCACAGGGACGCGGTCAGGCGTAAGACAAACATAAAACGGTTTTTAAGTCTTACCGCGCGCGGTATCCCTCCAGAATATATTTCGCGCGGTTGGTCGTCACGGTCAAAGCTCCGTTGTTGAACGCTTGAATCGCGTTGTCGAGATCGTCGATCGTCCAGACATGCAGCTCGAAGCCGGCGGCTTTAATCTCCTTGACGAACGCTTCGGTGACGATCGCGGGATCGAACGAGATGTCGACGCCGTCCGCTCCGACGCGTCTGAGCGTCTCGATGGTTTCTGCGGCTGTACGGGGAACGCGCGGCACGTTCTCGCCCATCCACTTCTTCGCCGAACACAACCAATAAACCTTGAATTCCGGCATCTGCTTTTTCAGTTCGGTGCAGACGTTCGTGCCAAAGCTGATGAAGAGGGTCTTGTCGGGCGAGGCGCCCGACTTTTTGAACGTATCCTTTATGTAAGGCACCCACTCGGGGTTGTCGCCCTTGACCTCGACGTATATCTTGCGCCCGGGGCGCTGGAGAGCGAGCACTTCCTCGAGAAGCGCGGGACGCTCGCCGTCGAACTTTGACCCCTTCCAATCGCCCCAGCCTCCGACGTTGAGTTTTGAAATTTCCGACCAGTTGACGTCTATGCACGCGTTCGTGTTCGCGCCTGCGGTGGTACGATCAAGCGTCCGGTCGTGAAAAGTGAAAAGACGCTTGTCCTTCGAAAGATAAATGTCGCACTCGAAACCGAACCCGCGCTCGACCGCCGTTTTGAACGCCGAAAGAGTGTTCTCGGGCGCGTCAATCGATTCACCGCGATGAGAAATGAGAGTTGCGTAATCGGGCTCGCTTTTCATCTGACAGCCGACAAGAAGAGATGCGGCTGAGAACGCCAGGAGTAGTTTGTGCATTTTTTCGTTTTCCTTGTTTTTCGTTTCGTATGTCGTTGCGCGCCCGATGCTTCAGGCGTGTTTTCCGTTCATTTTTGCGGGGCGCCACGGGGAGGAAGCGCAAATCTGCGCTCCGTGCGCTTGGCTTTGCCGCCCTCGAAAAACGGCCACTTGTCGGCGTCCCACTTTAGTTCCTGCAGAAACGTCGGGCGCTGCGAAGGCTTGAACGCGGTGTCATGCGCATGGAAGAACATCCAGTCGCTTCCGTCCGCCGCCGTGAACACTTCGCCGTTGTGCCCCGGCCCGTATATATCTTCGCCCTTGACGGATGAAAGAATCGGTTTCGCCAGTCCCTTGAGCATCGAATTGCCCTCACGGTCCACAAACTCGCCGTCGAGCGTGCGACTGCGCCCTACGGTCAGATAATACGTGTGATCGGTGAACAGTCCGGCCGAGACGAAAAGATACCACCACCCGTGGCGTTTGATGAGATAGCTGCCTTCGTACGCGCCGAACTTACCCCAGATGCTCGGCTCGTCGGCTTTGCGGTGAAGCCCCGCCACACGCACGGGCTTGCACCCCGGCTTTACCGCGAGAGCGTCTGAGGTGAGTTCCGCGCGGTGTATGCCGCCCTGACAGCTGCCGAAAAACATCCAAACCTTGCCGCCGTCCGTGAAGACGTACGGATCGATCGCGTTGAGAACGCCCATTTTCTTGCCGTTGACGACTTCAGCCGCGTACTCGTAAGGCCCCGTGACCTTATCGGAGACGAGCGCGATGATGCGGTTGTCAACGGACGAACCGATGAAAAGAGAGATGTAGATGATCCATTTTCCGCCGATTCTCGCGAAGCTCGGAGCCCATACGCAATGCGTCAGATTCGTCAACGTGAATCGGGCGGACGGAGAAAGCGGGTCTATGCCGGTTTCCTGCCAGTCTATAAGGTTCGCGCTGCGGCGTATCGTTTTGAGCGGCGTGGCCGTCGAATAGAAGAAACCGTCGCCGCCGTCGATGACGGTAGGATCGGGCCAATCTGCTCTGATTACGGGATTGGTGAAAGTCCCTGCTTCCCCGTCTTCGGCAAAAGCGCCGACACAAAGAAAAGAAGAGACCAAAACGGCCGCAAAAACGCAAAGCGCTCGAATATGCATTATAAATACCTTTCGTGTTGGAATTATTCGAATGGCGCACATTATACTATCAACAGCGCTTCATCGTCAATCCTGCCTGACGCCTGACGGTGTAACCACCCGCGGCGTATCGCTTCGCGGCCGTTTTGCCGGGCTTACGATCTTGTCTAAAGCGCAATATCGTTTTCCGCAAAGCCATTCATTCCGCGGGGGCGGCGTGGATGATGATTCGCGACATGTCCGCATATACCGTATTCGTGGCGACACGCGGCTTTTTAACCGCGAACGCGCCGCCGGCCACGTTCGGGTGCGGGGCGAACTGCGAATTCGCGCTTGCGACGTCCACACGCAGGCGATCGCCCTTGTTCAGCCTGAAGGCGTGATCGGCGAAACGGAATTTCAACACTCTCCGCTCGCCCGGTTTATACGGCGAATCATACGCCATCGATTTGATGTCGTCACGCAAAACGAGCCATTTCCCGTCGCCCTTGTCGACGCTGAGACGGATGTAGAAACAAGTGTCTTCGCAATCGCTCGAAACCGAAAGCTCCGCCTCCATTCTGCCGCGCACGTCGATTCGACCGGTTATCTCGGGCAGAACAAACGAAACGACGTCATCCCTGAACGACGGCGGCGGCTGAACCTGCATGCCGCCGAAACAGATGCCTCCCGATCCCGGGAACCCGGGGAGCGGACGCGTCGGGTCGTACCTGTAGGAACGCGCGCCCTCTCCCAGACAGAAACAAATCTCGCGCGGCCCGTCTTCAAGAGAGATGTTCTCGTGCCACGCGTTCTCCCATGCCGCGTAATATTTCGTCTTGCCGAGAGCGGAATTTTTCGACAGCGTTTTATCGCGTATAGAGTCAAACCAGTCCAGATCGCTCATGCCGCCGTCGGCGCGGGAGCCTTCAGGAAAAACCATAAACGGGCTTTGGGGATCGCGGGGCGGATTGCCGCCGTGGTCGTACGCGTCGACGATCAGCGAGCAGTTGGCTCTGCGTTCGGCGGGCAATTCCCTCCACATCGCGAAAATCCCGTCGGTGTAAATGTCGTAAAAGCCCGTTTTAAGCAGAATCGGCATCGTCGACTTCAAGAGCGCGTCGCGGCAGCACGCCCCGCTGCCTGGTCTGTCGGAGCGCCAGAACGGAGCGTCGGGTCTCGGATTGCATATTTTATTGAACATCGTCGGAACCTCCTCGCCCCAGTATCGCCGCGGAAAATCGCAAAGCGGAAACTGATAAAGAGAAACCGATTTGTCGCGTTTCAAATTCAAATTTTTCTTTTTGTACCCTTTCACATACCAGTTTCCGTGAAGGCCGATTTTGAAAAACCCGTTGCGCATGCAGATATTGTACCTGTCGACGTCCTGAACAAAAAGAGCTGCTCCCTTCACATCGGCGGGATCGCTGTTCAGGTACGACCAATGGACGGTCGCGCCGTAACTGCCGCCCGAAAGAAAAATCTCGCCGTTGTACCACGGCAGTCCGCGCACATGTCCCAGAAGATTAAGCCCGTCCGCGCGCTCGACCTCGTACGGGATCCACTCGCCCCCGCTCGAGCCGGTCCCGCGGCAGTGCTGAAATATCACGCCATATCCCCTGTCGGCGTATTTGCGCAGATCCTTCACCCAGCGGGCCGTGTCCACCCTGTTCGTCGGAACGTAAGGATTGCGCATGACGATCGTGGGGCACTTCACGCCCGCGGGCGCGACGCCGAGAGTATAAAGAGCGGTGCCGTCGTCGGCCGGCAGAAATTCTTCGAACCACACGACGCCCGGACCGGCGCCGTCCTTCTGAACGTGCAGCGTCACCGGCGCGGCCGACACGTTCAAGACTTCGAATGCGGCAGCAACCGCGACTATAATTTTCATGTTCATAAATCGCCTCCCGACAATCACGACGTTCCAAACGGCAGATCACTTTTTCTTCAGAAGTTCGCCGCCCTCTCGCATAAGCTTGACGAACTCGGTGATCTTGTTTATCATTGCAAATATGGCAGATACGTTCCGATCGAGACCTTACAAGCCACGCGAGAAAGTATATCAAAACCACAGAAAAGAAAGCAAGTCTTCCGATGCCCTGGGGGGGGGCAATGAGATTTCATGCGCGCGGGCGCATGTCAGTTGAAAGGACCTTTGAAAATGAAGTAAACCGCCCCGAAAATGCAACAGGCGGCCGCGGCGTAATTCCATGAGACGGACTCTTTCATTATGAGAACCGAGAACGGAACAAACACAAGAAGAGCGACCGCTTCCTGAACGATTTTCAGCTGTTCGAGCGACATTGTTCTGGAGCCTATCCTGTTGGCGGGCACCATAAGACAATATTCACCGAGCGCGATCGCCCATGAGATCAGAATTACGAGCCACACGGGCGCTTTCGAAAGACTTTTCAGATGCCCGTACCATGCGTATAGCATCACGAGATTCGAAAGCGCCAAAAGTCCTACGGTTGTCCAGTTGATGTTCGCCATGCGGATATTATACCATTTGTTCCGTGCCGAAATGCGATACGCGGCAAGTATGGTATAATACCCGCCATGAAACCCGCTTGGAGCATATTGCCGGACGAGTGGAAGCCCATTCTCGCCGAAAAAGGCCTGCGCCCGTTCAGAGCCGACCAGATACTGCAGTCGCTGTACCGCGACTACATAACATCGTGGGACGAAGCGACCACGCTGCCGAAGGATTTCCGCGAAACGCTCAAGAAGGAATTCCCGATAACGCGGGCCGACGCGCTCGACGCCAGCCATTCGGCCGACGGCACGAAAAAACTTCTTGTCGGTTTCGCCGACGGCAACAGCGTCGAAACGGTCCTCATCCCCGCGACGGGCCGCTTCACCCAGTGCATTTCCACGCAGGTCGGATGCGCGATGGGTTGCGCCTTCTGCGCCTCCGGCTCGCAGGGAATCGTCAGAAGCCTTTCCTCCGACGAAATCGTGGCGCAATACATGCTCGCGAGACGCTGCGGAGAAATAACGAACATCGTGGTCATGGGGATGGGCGAACCCTTCGCCAACTACGACGAGACGATGCGCGCCCTGAAACTCATAAACGCCGGGCGCGGTCCCAACCTCGGCGCGCGCCACATCACGATTTCCACGTGCGGCGTAGTCCCCGGCTTCGAACGGCTCGCCTCCGAAGGAATCCAGTTCGAACTTTCCGTCTCGCTCCATGCGGCGAACGACGCCTTGCGCGACGAACTGATGCCCGTCAACAGAAAATGGCCGCTCGACGAACTCATCGCGGCGTGCGCCGCGTACACGAAGAGAACGAAGCGCATCATCACTTTCGAGTATACGATGATAAAAGGCGTAAACGATTCGCGTGAGGACGCGGAAAATCTCGCGAAGACGGTCAAGCGCGTGCCGATGGCGAAGGTGAATCTCATTCCCCTTTCCCCCGTCGGCCACAGACCCGACTTCAGGACGCCGGACGAAAAAACGATGCTGATGTTTCTCGATGTCCTTATGAAGGCGAAAGTCCAGACGATGCTCAGACGCTCGCGCGGCAAGGACGCCGACGCCGCCTGCGGGCAGCTTCGCCTCAGAAATCTGAAGCGATGATAACATCGGGAATAACACAGGAGGAGATAATCGGCTGGGGCGGACAGGAAGTCTTCAGTCAGGCGCTGGCCTTGTGCAATTCGGGAGACGTCGTTTCGGCTTCCTACGACGACGACAATCTCGTTATTTCCGGCAAAATCCTGCAGCCTGACGGGTTTGAAATGCCCGTCTCGCTGAAACTCATGCCGGCCGGGCGGATAAAATCGATGTGCCCGTGCGCCACCAACGTCAAATACGGCCAGGTCTGCCCGCATGTGGTCGCGCTCGGCATCAAGGTGATGATCGACGAAATGCCCGAGGACGCGCAAGAGGACGCCCGCGAAGAGAACATCTCGCCGCAGGCGCCCGCCGAAGAAGAATCTTTCATCGAAGTTCCCGTGAAGCCGCGCTTTTTCGCCCGTCTGAGGGGCTCGCGCGCATCGCTTTCAATAGCGCTCGACGCACGATACTCTAAAGAAACGGGCTTTCCGGCGTGCTCCGTGCAGAAAGAGCGAGCCGTATGGCTCGTCGACGAGGACGACCCGCTCGTCAGGCGCACGCGCTCGATGAAAACGGAACGCGAAGCCGTGAAAAAACTCGCGGCATGGGGGTTCGAGCCCGGCTACAGCGAAAGCGACGTGAAACACTATATCACCGACCCGCAGAAGGTCCTGAACTTTCTCGGCGCCGGACTCCCCGCCCTGAGACGCTGCGGCTGGAGAATCGATCTCGACGAAAAACTGATGGCGCTTACGGACTCGATGCCCTCGGTCGTGCCCGTCGTCTCGGTGCAGGACGCTCCCGGCGGCGCGTTCGACGTCAGGTACACCTTCGACGCGATGGGCGAAACCATCCCCCCCGCCGAAATACAGGCGGCGCTCAACAGGGGCGACGGATATCTCATGCGCGAAAGCGGCATTGTCCTTCTCGACCGGGAAGGCGTTGAATCGCTCCACGACGTCTTCGCGGACTGCTCGAGCCCGTCGGACGACGCGCCGCGCGGATGGTTCCGCGTCAAGGGCGTCTACGCCTCTTACGTCAAGAGCTCGCTGGACATCCTCGACTGCATCGACGTGAACGACTCTCGCGCGAAATACTGGAAGAGCGTGTCGGCGGCCGCGCGCGCGGGCGACGCCTTCGCCAGATACGAGCCTGTGGCGCTCGGCGCGCTCGAAAACGTCTTGAGACCCTACCAGAAGCAGGGCGTGTACTGGATGCGCTTTCTCGAAAAGGCGGGGCACTCGGGGCTTCTCGCCGACGAAATGGGTCTCGGGAAAACGCTCCAGACGCTCGCCTGGCTCGCTCTGCCCAGATGCGACCCGAGGGCTCACGGCTCCGCTTCGCGAAATCTCCCCGCTCTCATCGTCTGCCCGACGTCGCTCGTGAGAAACTGGGAGGCCGAAGCCGCGAAATTCACCCCGCACCTGAAGACGCTCGTCATATCCGGCCCGGAACGATCGCGCGATTTCGCCGGAATCCCCGACGCCGATATCGTCATAACCTCGTACGCGCTTTTGCAGCGCGATTTCGAAGAAGCGTATATCGGGAGGGAGTTTTCGGTCGTCGTCATCGACGAGGCCCAGCACATCAAAAACAGGCAGACCAAAAACGCTTTGGCGGTGAAGGCTCTGCGCTCCGTCCGGCGCCTCGCCCTCACCGGCACGCCGATAGAAAACTCCGTCTCAGACGCGTGGAGCATATTCGATTTTCTGATGACCGATTATCTCGGCGATTACGAAACGTTCAAGGAGAACTACGAGCAGCCGATTCTCGACGGCAACAGCTCCGACGCCGTCCTCGCGAGACTGAAGCGCAAGATATCGCCCTTCATAATGCGGCGGCTCAAAAAAACCGTCGCAAAGGACCTCCCCGACAAGATCGTGAAGGTTTCGTACTGTCCGATGAGCGAAGACGCGCAGAGGGAATACTCGGCGGCGCTCGCGAAAACGCGCCGCGAAGCCGGAGGCATCATAAAGGCGAAAGGTTTCGCCAAATCTAAATTCGAACTTCTGGCGATGCTGATGAGACTCAGGCAGATCGCCTCGCGCGCGAAGATCGAACCGTTCATGGAGCAGCTCGTCTCGGCGATCGAAGGCGGCCACAAAATCCTCGTCTTCTCGCAGTTCGTGAAAATGCTGACCGCCATCAGGGAACGTCTCGAGGAAGAAGGCATCGCCTACGCATACCTCGACGGCTCGACGAAAGACAGGCTCGAGCGCTGCAACGCCTTCAACCGCTCGAAAGACATCCCCGTTTTCCTCATCTCGCTCATGGCCGGCGGAACAGGTCTCAACCTTACCGGCGCCGACATGGTCATGCACTACGACCCGTGGTGGAACCCGGCCGTCGAAGACCAGGCGACCGACCGCGCGCACCGCATAGGCCAGAAAAAGAACGTCTACGTGATGAAAATGATAGCCGCCGGCTCGATAGAGGAAAAAGTCCTCGCGATGCAGCGGCGCAAGCAGGCGATAATAAACGCCACCGTCGACACAACGGACGCGGCGGTGATGGAAAGCATCACCGCCGCAGACCTCAACGAATTGCTGAGTTGAAACGCTCTTCGCCGCTCAGAGCGGCTTGATGAAGATGTTGCGCCACTCGAGAGGATCGCCGTGGCACTGGAGCTCGATCTGCTCCGAGGAAGGAATCGGCTTGCCCTGCTGCCAGAGATTTTCAAGCGTGACGTTGTCGACGACGAGTTCTCCGTTGAGTTTGACGGTCACCTTGTCGCCGACCATCTTGACATAGAAACGGTTCCAGTCACCGACCTGCTTGTCTGCGATCTTGAGGGCCTTGGAAATGTTGCCGGTCTTTTTGTACTTGTTGTTGTAAAGACCGCCCGAACCGATCTTCCACTGGTTGTGCGCATCCCAGATCTGAACCTGGGGAAGGCCGCGCAGATAAAGGCCGGAGTCGCCCGTGATCGACATGATGCGCCAGTCTGCCCACAATTCGAAATCGCCGAAGTCCTTCTTGGTGGCGAGCGAGTATCCGCCCCTGTAGCCGTCGAAGAAGAGGTTGCCGTTACGCACGTGCCAGTGCTTAAGCATGAGAGCGTCGGCCTTTTTCTGCATCTCGGCGCGCTTCTGGGGCGTCGCGGCGCGGCGGACGTGGGGATAATCGAACTGCTCTTCGGTCGTCACGCCCTTCCAGTTGGCGGCGAGCTGTTCGGCCTTGCCGTTGAAGAACGTCTCGAAACCGCAGGGAGCCTGCATGGCCTGCTTCGGGCAGACCTGCCCCATCTTCGCGCAGTCGGGGAGCTCCTTGATGCGGATGTTCTTCCACTTGACATTGCAACCGTGACCGAGCCAGCCGATGTGCCCCTTCTTGTTGTGAAGACCGGGGTGCTTGCGCTTATCGGGGGTATCGCCGTCGCCCTTGTACTTCGACACGTCGGCCTTGAGGATCAGATACCCGTTGAGGTAATACTCGATCTCGCTGCCGATGACCTTGACTTCGGCGAAGTTCCACATGCCGGGCTTGCGCACGTAGCTGCCGCCGCCTGTGAAGTTCTTCTCCTTGCCCCAGATCTGCTTGTCGATGTTGTCGCGGCGCGCGGGGAAGATGCCGTAGACGCTGCCCGTGTACTGATAAGGCGCGAGCTTGTCCTTCTTGGCGACCTTGTCGTAGTACGCGCTGCCGCCGTCATCGAGGAGCTGAAGTTCGCACATGCCGGCGTACGCCGCGTCGACTTCGGGCGAAGGCGTGCGGATGCCAAGGCCGTTGTTGCCGTTCTCGGGCATCATGAACTCAAAGCGGAGAATGAAGTTGGAATACTGCTTGGCGGTGAGCAGATTGCCGGGCTGACCCTTGACCTGACGGTCGGGGAAGCACTGAAGAACGCCGGGTTCATTCTTGTCGACACCGTACATGTCGATCGCGCCGATCCAGCCTTCGAGGTCGACGCCGTTGAAGAGGCTTACGAACCCTTCGTCGATCGTCGCGGGATAACAGGCGGTCTCCTTGGCGCACGGCGCCTTGCACGCGGCAGGCGAGGCCTTGCAGGCCGCATTCTTTTCACATTCCGGGGCGGTGCAGCATCCGGCCGCGGCCAACCCTGCGGCGAGAGCCGCAAACACATTTTTCAGGTTCATATTTCCCTCCATTCCAATGTTAGATCGACCGAACCGGCCGAATGAGTGAGACATCCGAGAGAAATCGCCGTGACACCTGTCTCGGCGACCTCTTTCGCGCGATCGAGCGTTATCCCGCCCGACGCCTCGGTTTTCGAAATTCCTTTGCAGAGTCTGACGCACTTCTTCATGTCGGCGCAGCTCATGTTGTCGAGCATTATCCACTCTGGTTTCGCCTTCAGCGCGCTTTTGCACTCGGCGACGCTTTCGACCTCCACTTCCACCTCGAGGCGTTTGAACGCCTTTCGCGCGGCGAGAACCGCCTGATCGAGACGCGTGCCGTCGCCGCCCTTCCAGAGACGGCGGTGGTTGTCCTTCATGAGAACGCGGTCGTACATGCCGAAACGGTGGTTGGAGCCCCCGCCGCAGAGAACGGCGTATTTTTCGAAGACGCGCAGCCCCGGCGTCGTCTTTCGCGTGTCGAGAATCAGCGTCCCGCGACGCTTGACGGCGTCGACAAACTTTTTCGTCAGCGTCGCGGTCGCGCACATGCGCTGCATGAAATTGAGCGCCGTTCTTTCGGCGGCGAGAATCGAGCGGGCCTTTCCTCGGAAAACGAGAATAGGCTCGCCGGGCTTGACGAACGAGCCGTCCTTCTTCAGTATCTTCACCTTTATCGAAGGGTCGACGGCCTTGAGGACGGCGCGCGCCACGCTCGCGCCCGAGACAACGCACGCGGTGCCCTTCGCGTATATTTCACCCGTCGCGAAAACACCGGGGTCGACGAGCGCTTCGCTCGTCGCGTCGCATCTGCGCGACTTCACCGCGCGCACGGCATCGACGAGATCTTCTTCAAGCGCCAAGGCGACTGCCGCCTTGGCGCGAGACGAAAGCATGACATCTTTGATTTTGCTCATGATCAGGCAGGCATCAGGAATTCCCAATGCTTGTACAGCATGAACGTCAGCACGCCGGCGACGCCGAGGGCGACAAGCGCCGTGAAGAAAGCGGCCGCCGTCGACTTGGGGGCGGGAGCCGTCTTTTTCGCGCCGATGTCGTCGTCGAGCTTGAAACGGTCGGCGATGGCCGCGCCGCCGGAAACGGCGGGAGCCTTTATCGTCTTGGCAGTCTTTTTGATTTTCATGCCCTCAATTATACCAATTATCGCACATTCAAATCAAGTGCGCGGAACGATTTCTTGCCGATCGGTCCGATTGACTTGCCGACAAGACAAAGTGTATAATTCGGCAAGACATACTCTCACGGAACCGCAATTGGAGAAACCGATTTGAAACCCGCGAACACACGTCTTTGCGCCGCCCTTCCTATCGCCGCCGCCGAACGGAAAGCGTCAGGAGTCTTCGACATCGTCGTGCCGTTCGACACGCGAAGCGCCGGCATCGGCAAAACGGCTGCCGAACTCAAAGCCATCAGGGAAAAAACGGGCTTCAGACGCTTTTTCATCATCGGCCCCGGATTCAACCGCGTCATGTACGCGCCCTTCGGCGACGACGTCTACGCGTCCATCGGCGACGACATCACGAAGATCGCCGAGGATATCAAAGGGACCGACATCAGACTTTCATGGTGGTGTTCGCCGTCGATCCGCTACGTATCGGACTTTTCCCCCGTCGAAGACGCTCTCAGCAACAAGAGCGCAGACAACAAGAAATGCCCTCGTGACGAGAAATTCGCCGCGGACTGGGCGGCGAAAATCCGCTCCGTGATCGAGCGCGCGAAACGGCAGAATACGCGAAGAGCTTCGGCAAAAAGCACCTCTTCATCCTCAACCACCCCATCTGGACCTGGTACGACGTCGGCCCCGAGGCGTTCATCGACAACCCCGAGGTTATCTTCTTCGAACTGTGCAACAACGGTAGCCCCTTCGCGCCAGGCAAGGGCCTGCCGACCGACGGCTTCGACAAGACCGAACGCCGCCTCGATGTCTCGGTCGACGCGAAGAGCACCGTGTCGCGCACCGTGAAATTCATCGTAACGAAAAAGGACTTTTCCGAAAAGCCCGTCAAGACGCTCACGGTCAGACCCGACGGCAAGAACGCCTCCTCGACGCGTTTCGAGCGCACGATCAACGTCTACGACGAAAAGATCGGCATGGTCGTCAAGACGGTCAAGGGCGGCGTCGGCGAAGCTTTGAGCGCGTCATACGTCATGCAGAGCGACGATCTCTACGTGCGCGCACGAATCGAGGAATCGGGGCAGCCGCTGTGCACCGCGAATCTCCACCCGCAGGGCAAGCACGTCGCCTGGACGCAGCCGTACCTTTAATCGGGAGATTTCGAAAGTTGCAAAATACCCCCTTGTGCGAGTGACGGAAAATTTGATATAATATGCGCCAACACGACGTTCGGGCGTGGCGCAGCGGTAGCGCAGTTGACTGTTAATCAATTGGTCGCTGGTTCGAATCCAGCCGCCCGAGCCAATAAAAAAGAAAACCCCTTGAAACGGGGTTTTTCTTTTTTTCAGGGAAACATTCGCTTCGCCGGAGCGTTTCAGGCGGCGCCGCCCGACAGTTTGCGCGCCGTCGCCTCGGCAAGACGCTTCGCTTCGCGCTCGTCCTGCCGCTTGAGCCACCACGCTACGCACGCCAGAGGGATCAGCACCGACAGCCCCGTCACCGTCGCGAGAGCCGATGCGTGCGGAAGATTGCGATCGGGGAACGTGCGCTGGTAGATTTTGTTGCCTATAAGTTCGGAGTCGGTCCCGCCGACGAGATCGGGAATGACGTAAGAACCGATCGCGGGGATAAACACCATGAGAACGGCAGATATGACGCCGCGTCTGATGCCCGGCAGGAATATCTTCCTGAAAGCGAAGAAACTGCGCGCGCCGAGATCGCGCGCCGCCTCCATGAGGGAAAAGTCGAATTTTTCCGCAGCCGTGTATATCGGCATGATGGCGAACGGAAGAAACGAATATATCGAAACCACGAGAATCGCGCCGGAATTGTAGTTTAGCGTCGTCGAAGCATCGGCAACCCCTATGCTGATAAGTATCTTCTGGAGAAAACCCTCCGGGTTGAGAAGCGTTCGCCACGCGAACACGCGCACGATAAAGCTCGTCCAGAACGGCAGCATTATAAGCCCCGCTATGACGGAGCGCCACTTGACTTTCATTCTGGCGATAGCGTACGCGCACGGTAGCGAGAGAATCACGCACGCGAGCGTCGTGGCCGCAGATATCCAGATGGTGCGCCAGACGATGACGGGATAATTGGGGTTTGAAATGCTGCGCCACGTCTCGAGAGTGACGCCGGCGGCGATGCCGCCGCCTGGAGCGGCCGCGTGAAACGCGATGGACACCACGATCAATGTCGGTATGACGAAAAAGAGCGTCAGCCAGAGAAAACTCGGCATCGTCACGCCCCATTCGCCGATCTTCTCGCGCAGAGCCGACATCAGCCGAGACTCCCTTCTTCGACCATGTAACCGTCATCGGGATGCCACCAGACAAAAACGTCATCGTTCCACGTGATTGTCTCCTCGTCCAGAAGAAAACGCGAATGGGGTTTGAGCGCCGCTATCTGCAGGCAGTCCGATTTAAGCCAGTACTTCGTATAGACGCCCTGATAGACGATGTCCTTGACCTTCGAGGGAAAAACGTTTATGCCCGCGCCTTTCTCGGGAAGAGGCGGATTGAGCGTCACGCGTATTTTCTCGGGTCGTACCGAAAGATCCACCTTCTGCCCGACCTGAAGATTCTTGTCGTTGAACGCCTGTATTCGAGGAAATCCCGGAACAGATATCTGGCAGTAATCGCCTTCGACCGCGACGATCTCGCCAGTAAAGAAATTCGTATCGCCGATGAACGAGGCGACGAAACGCGATTTCGGCGCTTCGTATATCTTGGCGGGGACGTCGAGCTGTTCGACCCTGCCGAGATTGATGACGGCTATGCGGTCGGAAAGACTCATCGCCTCGCCCTGATCGTGCGTGACGTACATGAAAGTGATGCCGACCTGGTCGTGAATCGTGTCAAGCTCGAGAAGCATGTGCTGTCTGAGTTTGAGGTCGAGCGCGGCGAGCGGTTCGTCGAGAAGAAGAACCTGCGGCCTGTCGACAAGGGCGCGGGCGATGGCGACGCGCTGCTTCTGCCCGCCGGAAAGCTGCGACGGGTACTTCCACGCGTGATCCGTCATCTGAATCATCTCGAGAATGGAATCGACCATCTCCTCTATCTCGTCTTTCGGCTTTCTGGCGAGCTTGAGGGAAAAGGCGATATTGTCCCAGATCGTCATCGTCGGAAAAAGCGCGTAGTTCTGAAACACCGTATGAACGCGCCTCTGATCCGGCGGAAGATCGGTTATGTCTTTCCCTTCAAGATATATGCGCCCGGAATCGGGACGCTCGAAACCGCCGAGCATTCTTAAAAGCGTCGTCTTGCCGCATCCGGACGGCCCGAGAAGCGAGAAGAACTCGCCTTTTTTGATCGACAGCGAAACGTCGTTCACGGCCGTCAAGGCCCCGAAGCGTTTCGTAACGTGATCGAAGACAAGAAATTCGTTATTCATTTCGTCGCGAAGGCGTAGGCGTTTTCGAACATGCGCATCCACGGTCCGTTGACCTTGAAGACACCGGGATTGTAGCTGAGCTGGCACGCCCTGAAACCGCGCTCCGGGTGCGGCATCATGATCGTCACGCGGCCGTCGGCGCTCGTGAACGCCGTCTGCCCGCCGATGGAGCCGTTCGGATTGTACGGATAGCGTTCCGTCGCCTCGCCGCGCCCGTCGACGTAATGCGCGGCGCATTTCGCCGGCGTGAAGCCGTCAGTCCAGACGCGCCCTTCACCGTGCGCGACGGCGATCGGGAGACGCGAGCCGGCCATACCCCTGAAGAAGATCGAAGGAGACTCTTCAATCTCGATCGTCACCAGACGCGCCTCGAACTGTTCGGAGACGTTTCTCACGAACTTCGGCCACGCTTCGGCGCCGGGAATGATGTCCTTGAGCTGGCTGAGCATCTGACAGCCGTTGCACACTCCGAGCGAGAACGTGTCCTTGCGGTTGAAGAACTTTTTGAACATCGTCTTGAGCTTCTCGTTGAAGAGAATCGATCTCGCCCATCCGGAGCCGGCGCCGAGAACGTCGCCGTACGAGAAACCTCCGCACGCGACAAGGCCCTTGAAGTCTTTGAGGTCGGCGCGCCCTTCGATGAGATCGGACATGTGCACGTCAACCGACTCGAAACCCGCGAGCGCGAACGCGGCGGCCATTTCGATATGTCCGTTGACGCCCTGCTCGCGCAGAATCGCCACTCTGGGCTTCTCGCCCTTCTTCGAAGCCGGGCGTTTTTCTTCCGGATCGAACGTGAGAGAGTACGTAAGGCCGGGATCCGTCTCGTCGAGAGCGTTGTCGTATTCCTGCTTGGCGCACACGGGATTGTCGCGGAGCGCCTGCATGCGATACGTCGTCTCGGACCAGCAGCGTCTGAGATACGTAATATCCGTCGAAAGCGCCTCTCGAGCGCCGACGAAAAGCGTGAACCTTCTCGTGTCGAGCGGCCTGCCGATGACGACGGCCGGCACCTTCGCCGCCTTGAAAACGCCGAGCACGTCATCGAGTTTCGAATCGGCCACCTGCAAAACGGCGCCGGGCTGCTCGTTGAAGAGCTGTTCGAGAACGTCGCCGTCAGGAAGAACCGCCTCGATTCCGCGCCCGCCCGTCACGGCCATTTCAGAGAGCGTCGCGGCGATGCCGCCGTCGCTCCTGTCGTGATAAGCCATCGCCATCGAACCGCGCACGATCTTCTGCATCGCGTTGAAAAAGCGTTTGATCGTCGCCGCGTCCGCATCGGCGTGGGTATCGCCAAGCTGACTGTATACCTGCGCGAGCGCCGTCGCGCCGAGAGGCGCTTCACCGTTGCCGAGATCGACGTACACGAGGGAAGACCCTTCGCCTTCGGCGTCGCTCTTGAGATCGGGCGTAAGCGTGAGACGAACGTCATTGACAGGCGCAAACGAAGAGATGATAAGCGAGAGAGGCGCGACCTGCTTCTGCTGGACGCCCTTCGAATCGGCCCACGTCGTATGCATTGAGCACGAATCCTTGCCGACAGGGATCGAAACGCCGAGTTTCGGACAGAATCTAAGACCCACCTCTTCGACGGTATCGTAAAGTATCGCGTCTTCGCCCGGCTCGCCGCAAGGCGCCATCCAGTTCGCCGAAAGACGTATCTGGCGTATATCCCCGACGTCGGCGGCCGCGAGATTGGTGAGTGCTTCGGCGATCGCCATCCTGCCGGAAGCCGGACCGTCAAGAAGCGCGATCGGAGTGCGCTCGCCCGTCGCCATCGCCTGACCTTCGTAAGTCTTGTAGCCCATCGTCGTGACGGCGCAGTCGGCGGCCGGCAGCTGGAACCTGCCGACCATCTGATCGCGCGCGACGCGGCCCGTGACGGTGCGATCGGTGATCGAGACGAGAAACGTCTTGTCGGCAACCGCGGGAAGATGAAGAACCCTCGTAAGGGCGTCGAGAGGTTTTACGCCCTCGAAATTGACGGGAATGCGCTTTTCCTTGACGCGTCTGACGTTTCTCTTCATGCGCGGAGGCTTGCCGAGAAGGACCTTGATGTCCATATCGATCGGATTGTCCCCGAAATGCGAATCTTCAAGAACAAGCTGTCCGTCGCCCGTCGCTACGCCTATGAACGCCACGGGGCAGCGCTCGCGCGCGCAGAGCTCTTCGAAGAAATGCCTCGCCTCCGGCTTGAGCGCGAGAACGTAGCGCTCCTGCGCTTCGCAGCACCAGATCTCCATCGGATTCATCGAGCGCTCTTCGTTGTGTATCTCGCGGAGATAGAACCTTCCTCCCGTCGCTTCGACGAGTTCGGGGCAACCGTTCGAAAGCCCGCCCGCGCCGATGTCGTGGATCGAAAGAATCGGGTTCGCCTTGCCGAGATAGCTGCACGCGTCGATTACGCCTTGGGCGCGCCGCTGCATTTCGGCGTTGCCGCGCTGGACGGAGTTGAAGTCGAGCGCTTCGGAATTCGTGCCCGTCATCATCGAAGAGGCCGCGCCGCCGCCGAGACCGATGCGCATGGCAGGGCCGCCGATCTGGACGATGAGAGACTTCACCTTGACCGGTTTCTTCTCGACCTGGCTGTGGCGGATGACGCCCATGCCGCCCGCGAGCATGATCGGCTTGTGGTAGCCGCGCAGTCTGCCCGCGATTTCGCCTTCATACGTGCGGAAGAAGCCGCAAAGCTGCGGGCGTCCGAATTCGTTGCCGAACGCGGCACCGCCGATGGGACCTTCGGTCATGATCTGCAAAGGTGTCGCCAGACGCGTCGGGAAGTCGGCGAAAATCCTTTCCCACGGCTGCGGATAGCCGGGAATGCGCAAGTTTGAAACCATGAATCCGCAGATGCCCGCGACGGTGCGCGAGCCGGAGCCGGTGGCCGATTCGTCGCGGATTTCGCCGCCCACGCCCGTCGCCGCGCCCGGATACGGAGAGATCGCCGTCGGGTGGTTGTGCGTCTCGACCTTCATGAGCTGGTCGAGCCGATCCTTCTTGAACGAATACGTGTTATTCTTGGGATCGATCGCGAAAACGTCCGTCTTGAAGCCGGCGATCACCGACGAATTGTCCTTGTACGCCGAAAGCGTGTCTTCCGGGCGCTTCTTGTGGGTGTTTTTGATCATCCCGAAAAGCGACTCTTTTTTCTTCTTTCCGTCGATGATGAATTCGGCGCCGAAAATCTTATGGCGGCAATGCTCCGAGTTCACCTGGCCGAACATGACGAGTTCGGTGTCTGTGGGGTTGCGTCCGGCGGCCTTGAAACTCCTGGCGAGATACTCCATCTCCTCTTCGCTTATGGCCAGCCCGATCTGCGCGTTCGCCTCGCGGATCGCGTCGACGCCCTTGGTCATCACGTCGTAGGTGCGGCCCTTGCGCGGCTCGTCGATTTCGAAAAGATCGGCAATGTCTTCATAGACGCCTTCGGTCATCTTGTCGTAAAGCACAAAGAACGCCTTTTCCCCCGGCATCTTTGAAACCTTGTAGCGTATGCCGCGCTCGACGCGCCTGATGCCCTTGAGGGAGCAGTTTCTGAAAATATCCGTCGCCTTCGAACTCCAGGGCGAAATCGTGCCCTTGCGCGGCGTGACGAAGAAATCCGCGCCGTCGAACGGCCCGGTCGCGCTCAGAAGCGTCGCGGCGCGCGAAAGAGTCTCTTCGTCGCAGCCGCCCGTGCACGTCTCTATCGCGTAAACCCACTTCGCGTCTATCTCGACGCCTTTGAGCGAAGCGTCAGCTTTCGCGAGAGCATCTTTTATCGCGTCCATGCGGAACGGTGAATAGGCATCGCTGCCGAGCAGTAAAATCATCTTTTTTCTCCTTGAAAAGTTCCTTATATTATACCAAAATCGCGAAGGCGAAACGCGCGCGCGCCGTCACTTCTTGACGGAGCGTCTGACGACGATCGTGCGGTTGGCGCGCGAAAGCGAACGTCGGCGTATTTCCTTGAGCCAGAAGAAGCGCTCGCGTTCGTAGACGAGCGCCGGCCGGCGGCGCGTCTTGTGCGTTATCGTGACGACGAGCCTGCCGTTTTCCGTGCGCGCGCAGACGCTGCGCGACCCGCCGAGATCTTCCGTCAGAGCTTCGGGCAGATGTTCGATTTCGCCGTATCCCTCTGGAAAGCGCACCGTGACGACCTCCTCGCGCTCTTCGTCCGACCTGATCGACAAGGGCGAAACGCGCGTATTGGCCGCCAGAACCGGCAGAGGGCATTTGAATTCGGGCAGAGTCAACATGACGCAATCATCCGCGACGACGGCGTAATCCGGAACGAAACACTTGAACGAAAGTTTCGCCGGATAACTCTCAACATCCGCCTCAAGATCTCCCGTCGCGCTCGCCGCCTGGGCGATCGACCCGAGAAGCGACTGGTAGTAACGGGTGCGCTCCTCGGGAAGCATTTCCGAAAAGCGCTTTCTGAAAGCCCCGACGCCGCTGCCGCGCCGGTAGACGGCCGCCTCTATATCGACGCCGCCGCCCGGTCTTATGTCCCACACGCTTTCCTCGAGTTCCGACGACCTGAAGGCGTCGGCGACGGCCGCGACCGTGCCGAAAGTCTCTTCAAGCGGGTCGAAGAACGTGCAAGCGTCATAAGGCGTCGTGCCGAGCGGCGTGTATTCGTTTTCGGTGCCGATGTAAAAAGTCTTCGTTTCGCCGCCTATGCCGAGAAATCCGCCTTCGCGAACCTTGACGCGGCAGAGCGCTGCGGAGAATTCCCTCGGATCGGGATGATCCTCGATCTCCATCTTCTTCAACCGCGCGTCCTTCAGGGCGTCGTCGGCCGCGAAAACGATATCCGCGTCAAAGCCGGCCCTGTCGAGAAGCGCGGCCATCGTGCGCACATAGTCGAGTCTCGTGGCGTAGCGCTCCTTCAAGACGATCTCCGGGTCGGTGATTTGCGCCGCAGGCGCGATTTCGTAGAGCGACGGGCCAGCAATCTTCACGTGGCGCGCCATCCACGAGCGGATTTCTCCGATTCCGGCGTCCTTCAGTTCGGGGAGGGTCGAGCGCCCGATATGCGGCACGCGCGCAGCCGGAGACAAAGCGCGCGCGGCGCTTTTCCAGTCGCACTTCGAGACGGTGAGCACGTCTCTCCACAGTCTCTCATCGGGCTGATCCGACTCGCGGACGACACGCTTGGGGGCGATGACTTCGCGCTTCCAGCCGTCGACACGGACGACTTTGCGCCTGAGGGGCGAGGTGGAGTCGAAAGCAGTCAGAGAATAAAACGCCGCGGGCGCATCCTTCACGGTCACGGCGGTTTTCACCGAAATGACGCTACCTATCTCCACCGAAGGCAGATTGACGACGAGTATCCTGCCCGCTCGGTAGCGCGGGGCCGACGCTACCCACGGCGCATCCATCTCGTTGATCTCCTTGGCGGACACGCTGCTGACCGTGCCGTTCACATTGGAGACCGTCGCGCCGAGAATCTCGATTTTCTTCCACGACGGATTGTAGGCGAATTTGAGCTCGGACGAATCCTTCTTCCCCGCGTACGTGAGAACGCGCTTGACGACTTCGTTCGTCGTCACCCACGACCTCGCGGCGTTCCCCGACTCCCCCTCCAGTTTCGTGACGGAGCTCTCGAGCAGAACTTCGACATCCGCTCCCGCGACATCGCTGCATTCAAACACAACGCATCTGCGCTCCGTCGCCTCCATGCGCTTTATCTCTTCGCGTAGCGCCCCGTAAGCGGAACTCGAGAACTCGACGGCCGCGATCGCGAGACGCCTTTTCGCCTCGAGGACGCCGTTCTTGACGCTGAACGAGCGCGAATAATCGTACCCGCCCGCCGTTTTCACCTCGGGCGGAACGTACTTCACCGGCCCGATTTCCGGATCGAGACCGATCTTCACCATCTCGTTCACCTCGGCCGTCGTATCGAGCACAAGCGGATATTTTCTGCTCTCCAGCGACGTGGCGCCGCCGAGAAGAAAGTTTACGACGCCCAGAGACTTCGAGACGAAAGGCACGAAAAGCCGGCTCTGCCGATCGCCCGTGACGAGCGCTTCGGGCACACGGTAGACGACCTTCACCTTCAGGGGCTTTTCCGTGTCGCGCATGTCCGCAGGTTCAATATCCGCCGAAACGAGTTCCGCCCCGGGAGCCAGCCGGGCGACTATGCGGGCGAAAGAACGTTCGCGATCGCGAAACGTAAGACGCGCGAAAAGTCCGCGGTAGGCGGTATCGTTTATCCCGAGAAACGACATCGAACTTTCCATCACGAGAGAAGAATCCTTCATAAGCCTGCCCTCCGACTCGACGCGGACGGCGTTCGCCGCGCTCGGCGGCACGGGGGATGTCATCAGCTCTTCGCCGTCCTCGCGGCAGACGAGATAGCTCTTGTCGCTCAGATACGCCGGAAAAATATCCTTCGTATTCTCGTTCGTCGGATCCATAAGCATATATTCGCGCTTATTGGGATCGAGCTGAACGGCGGCGATAGCGTGATTGAAATACGGCTGCGGCACGCTCTTATCCATCTTGGCTCCGACATTGATGAGCACGGGGAACGCTTCAAGACCCGCGAGACGGAGCATCGCCACCAAAAGCCCCGCCTTGTCGCGGCAGACACCGTAGCGGCTATCGAACGTTATGTCGACATCGTGCGGAGCATACCCGGGAGACGTATCTTCCATCGTAAGGCCCATATAGCGGATTTCCTGCGAGACAAACTTGAAGATAGATCTCACGAGCGCCTCGCCCTTGAGATTGCCTTTGAGTTTTTTGACTTTTTCCTTCATCGCGTAATTCGTCTTTTCGAGATGCGGCAGGCAAAGATCCCAATACCACTTCGATATCTCGCGCCAATGCGCCGCCGTCGAAAGTCGGATGTTCTGCACCTGCGTGTAGGCGGGCGGCATATCAGGCTCGGGGAACATCTGCGGAGAATTCGTCGCCGTAAAAACGTGAAGCATGGAGCCGTCTTCGAGCCGGCGCGTCGTTTCAACAACGTTGCCGAGCGGATTTCTTATAGCCTTTGAGCGAATGGGGCGCGATGCGGGCGCCTTCACCTCGTATACAGACTTGAGAATGGGCGCGCGCCATTCCATAACACTGATGTCCGCCCAATGATCTTTTATGCGGCTCTTAAAGGTCTTTCGCATAATCTTGACGTGCACGGTCTCTCCGACCTTAAGACCAGGTATCGTGCACGTTATCATGCGGTCGAGCGGATCGTAGATATTAGCCCCCATCGAGCTGTTGTCGGTCGACTCCTTTGTCGTCGCCGAAACATCGATTTCCCGCTCCTTGCCGTCGAGACCGACAGCCCCGACATAAAGGATCTTCGCCTCGCCGTAGCGCTTCGAATACGCGAGCGAGAGCGACGATTCTTCGCGCCTTCCCTTCTCGGTCAGAATCTTGATCCAGGCTTCGCTTTGTGAAGAACTCGTGCCGTCGGGATTGTAGGCGACGCGCTCGATCTCTTCGACCGTCACCGAATCGGCGTCGGGATATTTGTCGGCCGTGACGCCGTCGAGATCGGGCCTTGCGCAGACGCAAAACGACAAAACGGCGAAGAATGACGCGAACAGCGTTTTTTTCATTTCTCCCTCTCCTGCGAATCCCATGATCAGGCCGTGCGTATCGCACGCGCCGAGGCGAGCATATCGTCGACCGCTTTTTTCATGTCGGACTGTTTAAAAAGATAACTGCCGGCGACAAGCTGGTTCGCGCCGGCCTTGAGCGCCGATACGGCCGTCTCGGCGTTTATGCCGCCGTCGACCATGATGTCGATGTCGCTGCTGCGTGCGCGGAGAAACTCTACCTTGGCCATACACTCCCCGATGAACTTCTGCCCGCCATATCCGGGATGCACGCTCATCACAAGAATCTCGTCCACCTCGTCAAGATAAGGCAGAAGCGCCTCGGCAGGCGTTTGCGGGTTTATCACGATGGCGTTTTTAAGGCCCATATTTCTTATGCGCTTCAGTTCGACGTGAAGATCGCAGTCCGACTCAAGATGAATCTGAATCGTCTGCGCCCCCGCTTCGGCGAACTTTTCGAGATAAAGATCGGGGCGCGACATCATAAGGTGGACATTGCGGTAAAACGACGGAGCCGTGCGCTTTGCGAGCGCGACGACATCCGGGCCGAACGAAAGATTCGGCACGAAATGCGCATCCATGATATCAAGATGAAGAGCCTGAGCTCCTGAAGCCTCGGCCCTCAGTATCTCCTCGCCGAGCCTGCCGAAATCAGCCGCCAAAAGCGACGGTAATACCTCGTATTTCATTTTTATCTCCTCTCAAGAAAACGGCCGCCGCGGTCATCGCCAAATCGGCCCTCACGAAACGATATTTTACCATTTACCATGACGCATTTCACCCCCGACGTGAACGCATGTGAAGAAGCGTACGTCGCGCGCGAGGCGAATTCGTCGCTCTTCCAAACCGCGACATCGGCGAAATAGCCGCGTTTCAGAACGCCGCGACGTTCTATGCCGAAGCGCTCCGCGGGGAGCGATGTCATGCGGCGTATCGTATCTTCAGCAGAAATTCCAAGCGCGCGCACCCGCCTGTAGAACTCAGGCATCGTCGCGTATGCGCGAGGATGGGGATGATCTTCGCCAAGCGGCCCCCACGGGGTTCTGAGGGATGCGTCCGAGCCCGGGACGACCCAATCAAGAGAAAGAATCATCGAAAGATTATCTTCACTCATGCCGAAGAAAAACGCGCCCGTCTTGCAGCCGTCGCGCTCAAGAAGAGAAACGATGAATTCGCCCGGCGAATCGCCGCACACTTCACTTACGAGACGACCGGAAAAGCGCTTGTTGTCAGGATGCCACACACCGCCAATCATAACCTCGGACCAGTTGCGCTCAGCATCGTCGATTTCAGAAACGATCCGTCTTCGCGTCTGCGCCTCGGCGAAGCGCTCCATCTCCGCGAGAGCCGCGCCCTCCTGCGCCCAGTCTGGAAGGACTATATCAAGATCGGTGCCTGCCGCCGTAAAAGGATATCTGTCGGCGCCGAGAAAGAGCCCCCGGGCAATGGCGCTTTCGATCTTGGCGATGACATGGTTTATTTTGCCCCAGTTGCGACGGCCGCTCGTTTTCAAATGCGAAATCTCGACGCGAATCCCGCTTTCCATCGCTAACTCCACGACTTCCTGCAGCGCCTCTTGAATATGATCGCCCTCGGAGCGCATGTGCGTAGCGTATAGGCCGCCCTTCGCGGCCGCGACGCGGGCGAGGCGCACGACTTCGTCGGGGCGCGAATAACGCCCAGGCTGATATATAAGCCCCGTCGTGAGCCCCCACGCTCCCTCGTCCATAGCCTGCGAAAGAAGTCGTTCCATCACACGCAGATCATCTTCGCTTGCGGGGCGCGCGGCATATCCCATCGCCGATGATCTGAGAGTGTTGTGTCCGACGAACTGAACCGTGTTGATGGCCGGACGCGCCTCTTCGAGAACGGCGCGGTATTCGGCGAGAGTTCTCCACGTGAGACGCTCGCCGAGAAGCGCCGCCCAGTCTGAAGAAAGCCTCGCCTCGCCGAAACGCGGAGCGATGCTGCCTCCGCACTGTCCGTTGATTTCAGTAGTCACGCCCTGCGAAATCTTCGAGGCGGCCGACGGCTCGAGTATGAGATATGCGTCGCTGTGCGAATGGGCGTCGATAAAGCCAGGCGTCACAAAACAGCCGCCCGCGTCAATCTTCTCGTCTACGTTTACCGGGAGCGGATCTCCCTCTCGCAGAATGTCCACGATGCGGGCGTTTTCAATTAAAAGAGAACCGACGAAACCGGGCGCGCCGGTTCCGTCGATTATCGTCCCGTTTTCTATAAGAATCATTGCGGGACCTCCGGGCAGACCCGGATCACTTCTTGAAGCTCTCTTCAACCGCGACCGCGACCGCGACCGTGGCGCCAACCATGGGGTTGTTGCCCATGCCGATGAGACCCATCATCTCAACGTGCGCCGGCACGGACGAGGAGCCCGCGAACTGCGCGTCGGAGTGCATGCGGCCCATCGTGTCGGTCATACCGTAGCTGGAAGGACCGGCGGCCATGTTGTCGGGGTGAAGCGTACGGCCGGTGCCGCCGCCCGAAGCGACCGAGAAGTACTTCTTGCCGTTCTCGATGCACCATTTCTTGTAGGTGCCGGCGACGGGATGCTGGAAGCGCGTCGGGTTCGTGGAGTTGCCCGTAATGGAAACGCCGACGTTCTCGAGCTGCATGATCGCGACGCCCTCGGGGACGTTATCAGCGCCGTAGCAGTTGACCTTGGCGCGGGCACCCTTCGAGAAAGCCTTCTTCGAAACGACCTTGACGGTCTCCTTCGCGTAGTCGAACTTCGTCTGAACGTAGGTGAAGCCGTTGATGCGCGAGATGATGTAGGCGGCATCCTTGCCAAGACCGTTGAGAATCACGCGCAGGTCCTTACCGCGAACCTTGTTGGCGTTAAGAGCGATCTTGATCGCGCCTTCGGCGGCGGCGAACGACTCGTGACCGGCGAGGAACGCGAAGCATTCGGTCGCATCGTCGAGAAGCATCGCGCCGAGGTTGCCGTGACCGAGACCGACCTTGCGGTTTTCGGCGACGGAACCGGGAATGCAGAACGCCTGGAGACCGATACCGATGGCGGCGGCGGCGTCCTTAGCCTTCTTGCAGCCCTTCTTGATGGCGATCGCGGCGCCTACGGTGTAGGCCCACTTAGCGTTCTCGAAGCAGATCGGCTGGGTCTCTTCGACGATCTTGTAGGCGTCGACTCCAGCCTTGTCGCAGATCTTCTTGCACTCTTCGATCGAGGAAATGCCGAACTCCTTCAGGCACTTCAGGATCTTCGCCTCGCGGCGCTCATAACCCTCAAACAACTTCTCGTCGGCCTTCTTGGCGGCCTTGACGGTCTTAGCGGCGGTTTTCTTCGTAGCCATGATAAAAATCTCCTTTCCTCAGTCCTTGCGGGGATCCACGTATTTCGCGGCGCCTTCGAACTGGCCGTAGGTGCCCTTCGACTTCTCCCACGCTTCGTTCGGCGACATACCCTTCTTGATGAAGTCGGTCATCTTGCCGAGCGAGACGAATTCGTAACCGGTAACTTCACCGTCCTTGTTGAGAGCCATCTTCGTGCAGTAACCTTCGGTCATCTCAAGGTAGCGCGGGCCCTTGGCCTTCGTCGCGTACATCGTGCCGACCATCGAACGAAGACCCTTTCCGAGGTCTTCAAGCCCGGCGCCGATAACAAGGCCGCCTTCGGAGAACGCGCTCTGCGTGCGTCCGTAGACGATCTGGAGAAAGAGTTCGCGCATCGCGCAGTTGATCGCGTCGCACACGAGGTCGGTGTTGAGCGCTTCAAGAATCGTCTTTCCGACGAGAATTTCGCTGGCCATCGCGGCAGAGTGAGTCATGCCTGAGCAGCCGATCGTTTCGACGAGAGCTTCTTCGATAACACCGTTCTTGACGTTAAGCGAGAGCTTGCAGGCGCCCTGCTGGGGAGCGCACCAACCCACGCCGTGCGTGTAGCCGGAGATGTCCTTGATTTGCTTGGCCTGGACCCACTTACCCTCTTCCGGGATCGGCGCGGGACCGTGGTTGCAGCCCTTCATAAGCGGGCACTGATGCTGAACCTCAGTCGAGTAGATCATTTCGTTTTCCTTTTTTGTTGTGAAAAAGTCCGCATATTATACCAAAAAACGCGTCCGATTACCGAAAGCCCTTTCAGACGGGCTTGTCGAGAACGAGGGGAGAGCGCGAATGCGCATGGCAGAGCGCAAGCCCCAGCGCGTCGGCCGCGTCGTTCTGCGGCAGCGTCTCGAGCGAAAGGAGCATCTTCACCATGCGCTGAACCTGCCCCTTCTCCGCGAGAGCGTTGCCTGTCACCGCCCGCTTCATCCTGCGCGGTTCGTATTCGTAGACCGGCACCTGCGCATCCGCCGCAGCCACGATGACGGCGCCTCGCGCCTCGCCGAGAACCAGCATCGTCCCCGCGTTCTTGCCGTAAATCACCGACTCTATCGACAATACGTCGGGGCGGTATTCTCCGATGAGTTCCGATACGCGGGAATGTATCTTTTTGAGGCAGGCTGAAAGCGGCAGGTTCGGCGCGTTCTTTATCGCGCCGAAATCGAGAGCGCGCATACGCGTACCTTCGATCGAAAGGACGCCGTACCCGGTGGACCTGAGAGAAGTGTCTATCCCCAATACAACCATCACGAGCCCTCGGGAAAAAGCTTCTCTAAAATCATTTCGGCGGGCGTCATCGCGCGCTTGGAGTTGTTGCACTCCTTGCAGCACGGCACGCAGTTGCCCTTGGTCGAGCGCCCGCCCCTTCCCACGGGGATGACGTGATCGAGCGTCAGGTTGTCCGCGCCCACCTCGCGCCCGCAGTAATGGCAGACGCCGGCGGCGATTTTCGCCTTCCACCAGTCGGTCTTGCGGAGAGCGCGGGCCTTTTCGCGTTCGCGGCGCGTATGCCCGGAGTCGGCCTCGAAAAAAACGTCGCTTCCCATACGTGCGCCGCTCACTTGAACGAGAGCGTGAAGTTCTCGCCCTTTGCGGTTGCGCGGGACTTCACTTCTTCCCTGCCGGGAACGACCCATTTGAAATCGCCGCCGCGCAGAGAATGTATCTGCGCCGACACGGGCGAGCCTTTCTCGAACCTGCAGACGATCTCGAAGCCGCCGCGCGCGAGAAGTTTGAACGCGCCGGACCAGCTCTCGGGAACGCAGGGGGCGAAACGGACGGGACCTCCGCCAAAAAGCGTTCCGCTCGGCTCTGTCGCATGGCTCTGGAGGAAAAGCTCCTGCGTCGCGGCCTGAAGAACGCCGGCGGAGTCGAGATACGGACAGTCCTCGACTTCGGCGCCCTTGTACATTATCGCGGCGGGCGAACGGCCGCCTCCGAAAGGCCAGGTGTTGTTCCCCACCGCGAAGTTGTAGACGTAATCCGCCGCGTCTTCGAGTCTGAGACGCGCCGCCCACATCGGCACGGGATACCAGCCCCAACCGGCGCCGACCGGCTCCCATCCGAATACGACCATATCGCCGCCCTGACGGAACGTGGCGACATTCTTCGCGTGATCGCCCATCGTGAACGGATAAACGGCGTAAAGTTCATTGTTTTCGACATTGCCCTTTATATGGCCGACGGGAGGATTCTTGAACGGCACATAGATTCTGTCGCCGGGCGTGAACGATTTCACGCGGCAGTTGACGTCTTTATGCGTCATTTCGAATTTTTCGCCAGTCGGCAGGTCGGCGAGATTGTCGAGGTGATCCTTCGCGTCGGCAATCAGGTTGGCGGGAAACGAAAAATCCCCGCCGAGAGCGACGGTAAGCCCGAAACAGAAACGCGCCGCACAAATGTCAACGAGACAATCTTCGGGGCAATACCAGCTTTCGTTCTCAAGAGTGTCGTACGGATGCCACCTTCCGTCAGGCCCCTTCTCGAGAAGCGCGAGATACATCTCCGTCTGCGCACGCAGCCACGCTCCGACGGCCGGCACAAACGATTCGTCCCCGTAATATCGCACGTACTCCACCATCTGCTGGAGTATCTCCGTGCCGCTCGAACATATCCCGGGGCCGTTCAAAGGCATTTTCTTCTTCGAGCGTTTCGCGCGCCATTCGGCAACAGCCTCTTTCGTCGCGGGCACGTACGGGGCCGAGAGCGACCCGTCCGAAACGGATGAAAAGCGCTCAACGATGGACGAGCTGGCGATGGAGATCGTCTCCGGCATCTTGAAGCCTCCGATGCCGGGGATCTGCTTTCGGCTGTTCAAGGTTATCTTCGCGCGGGCGCTTTCATAGAACTTCACGAAATTCTCCATGAACACCCTGTGGTTTGCCGCACCGAGCGGCCAGAGCATTTCACGCGTGTTCTGCGTCCAGAGACCGCCGCCCCAGCTGCGGCTGTCGCCGAGAACGAGACCTGCGCCGCCGTTGAACTTCGGCGGAACCTTGCCGCAGCCGACACTCGCCCAGACGTAAAGCTGCTGATACCACAGTCGCTCGATCAAGGCGGCGCGGTGATCGCCCGTGACGTCGAGCCACGATTTCGACCAGAAGCACGCCCACCACGCGTCGCGGTCGGCGGCGAGAAGCCCGGACGTCGCGCGGGCGACCTTGACCCCGGCTTCGCGCGCCGCGGTTTTGACGGCCGCGAAATCGCCCCCCGATGCGCTGGCGATGACGAATCTCCAGTCAGTGAGGTTTTTCGGCACGCTGAGCGCCGTCTCCAGCCGGTTTGAGGGATTCGCGCTCGACACCGCGTTCGTCACCGTGACTTCCGTCACGTAATACGTTCCGAGACGCTTCACGTGCCGATACTCCACGTCGTTGCTTTCGTGAAGGGCGAGGCGCCCGCCCGAGAGCGCGTACATCATGGAGAAAGGATCGGCATGATGGAGCGATTCGTAAACGAGGCGCGCGCCGCGAACGGACGGCTTGCGGTTGTCGCGAATCTCGCCGACCAAAGCGCCCGTGCCGCGTTCTCCGAAAATCTCGGCCGCGATGTCGCCGTTCTTCGTCTTGATGTCCAACGTCAAGCAGCCGCGTTTGACGTCCATCGCCTGATCGAACGAGATGATGTCGCCGCGCTTGAGCGAATTGAAGCGAATGCACACGTGACCGGGAGAAATCACGTTCGCGCCGCCGACCTGATGATTGAATCTGGCCGAGGGGTTCTCCCTGAGGACATAGTCGGTCTTGGAAAGGTTCAGATGCAGATCGTCAACGCCGAAACTCACCATGGCGGAAAGTTCACCGGCGCCGACGGGCATGACCCATTCGGGCTTTCCCGTGTACGTGGGGAATTTCTTCACGGGGAACGTGTAGTATTTGTCTTTCGCCGTCTCCCACTTTTCGGCCGCGATCGCAGGCCCGTTGGGCTCGAGGAAGTGAAGACGCGCGCGATCGAGGGGATCGTCGCCTTCATCATAGCGGCGCTTGTCGTCTTTGACGAGCGTCACGGAAGGCTTGAACTGTTCTCTGCCCGCGGCGAATCCCTCGGGATCGCGCAAAGGCGCGGCGAGACGGTATTCGCCGTCTCCCAGCACGGGCGTGGAGCGCGAATCCCGGTCGATGAGAAGACGGATGCGCACGCGCTCGCCCTTCTCGTACCCCTTCACCCTGACGACGGCCTCGGCGCGGGCGAGAGTTTCGTTTAATTTGACTTCGCTGGAAACGATTTCAGCGGCGCCGTCGCACCGCCGATGGCAGACGACGGCGGACAGAACGGCCAAAACCGCTTTTAACGTCTTCAGACTGAGTGTTTTCATCGTGACATGCTCCGTTTTAACATTTGAGTCGCGGCATCTAATCACACGGTTTTCACCGCTCACGGGATCTTCCGCATATTTTCACCTCAAGATTACGCCCATGCCGCCGGGAAGAGTCATCGTGGCCCACGGCGTGCCGCCGTAAAAACCTAGGTTGCGCCGCTTTCCGTTCGGCACAGGTTCGAGAAGCGGCGGCCCCGAGCCGGCGTCGACGGCGGGGCTTCTTCCGAAATAGCGGACGATCTCGCCCGTGTTCTCATCGACATATCCGGCGCGGCTACGCAGATGCAAGTTGAACGATCCAAGAGCTTCGTCGGACGTGAAATACGTGCCGTCGAAGACATAGCCGATCTCTTTCGAGGGTGTAGTGTGTTCATGCACCAATCTCCTCGTTGACGAGTTTTCCTGAGCAAAGCGTGAGAATCCTGTCGCAGATCGCCGCCGTTTCGGGCGAATGCGTAACCATCACGAGAGAAACCGTACCTCCGACGGAAAGGCTCTGAAGTATCTTCAATATCTCAGCTCCGGTCATCGCGTCGAGATTGCCAGTAGGCTCGTCGGCAAGAACCACCTCGGGATTGATCGCAAGCGCCCGCGCGAGCGCCACGCGCTGCATTTCACCTCCCGAAAGTTCGGCGGGCAGATGCTTCGCTCTTTCCGCGAGACCGACCTTGGCTATCAGTTCGTGGGCCCTCGAAACGGCTTGGGCCCTGCAGCCAGCGTTCGACCACGTCGAAAACGCCATCGCGGGGAGAAGCACATTCTCGAGAACCGTAAGCTCCGGCATGAGATGATACTGCTGGAAGACAAAGCCTATTCTCTTCGGGCGCGTGACGGTGCCGGACGTCTGCTTCTCGAGACCGCCGAGAATATTCAGAAGCGTCGATTTGCCCGCGCCGGAGCGCCCGACGATCGCAACCTTCTCGCCCGGCATAACGGAAAAGTTGACACCCCTTAAAACTTCAATGGGCTTCTGCCCCGGCAGCTTGAATCGCTTCTTAAGATCTATCGCTCCGAGCACGACCATCGGTAAACCCCTTTCGCCTTTATTGGTTGAGCGCCTTTACGGGATCTTTGACCACCGCCGCGAGAGCCGGTACGGCCGAAGCGAGAAAACCGAAGACAAACACCGACCCGACGACCCAGAAGACGTCGGTGACGACAAGTCTGTGCGGTATCGCGGCGAGCCCATACACTGCCTCGGGAAAAACCTCGAGCCCCATCTTGGCGAGATACTCGACAATATTCTGGAGATTCGAAAGAACGGCCCAGCTCGCGAGAAGCCCGAGGACGATGCCGCTTAAGCACTGTATCATGCCGTGAACGATGAACACCGACATGATCTTTAGTTTAGGGAACCCGAGCGCTTTCAAAAGCCCTATTTCCGGCGTTTTTTGAACAGTCAGGACAAGAAGCGTGTTCATTACGCAGAAAACGGCAACAAGCGATATAAGAGAAAGAAGAAGCGCGGTCATGTTCTTTTCCACGGCAAGAGCGTTGAAAATCTCGCGATCGGCCTCGCGCCAGGATATCGGGCGCAAGCCCGTCTCCGACGCCTGCGAAAGAACGTCGGCGAAACGCTCCTTGTCGGTCGGACAGTCGGTCTTCACGTGTATCGCGAAAACGCCCTTTTCTATCCCCATCAGATCTCTTGCGTTGGAAAGAGACGTGACGACATACCCCGAATCGTAGTCATGCTGACCGCACTGGAATATCCCCGTCACACGCCATTTGATCGGCAGAAATATCTCATCTTTGTCGACGAGCGTCTTCGGCGAATAGACCGTCACCTCATCCCCGACCCACACGCCGAGCGTACGCGCGACATGCGCCCCGAGAACGATGGAATCGCCTTCCAGTTTGAAGCGCCCCGCCTTCGGGTTGCCGATTTTATACGCGCGGGTGAAATCGTCGCCGTCGACGCCGATGATGACGGGCGCCGAAACGCGGCCCTTGTGCGCGAGAAGTATGCGCGTGTCGATCTCGGGGGTAACGCACGTCACCCCGGGGATTTTTCTCAGTTTCGCGGCTATCTCGTCTTCTGACGAAATCACGTTGCCGTGATAAGGCACAAGCGAAACGTGCGGTTTGAAATCGAGAATCTTCTCCTCCCAGATATCGCCGAACCCGGTCATCACAGACCTGACGATGATTACGACCGCCACGCCGAGCATGACTCCGATGACCGAGACGAGCGTGATGACCGAAGCGACGGAGCGCTTCGGTTTAAGATATTTCAGCGCGAGAAAGAGAGAGAAGTTCATCAGATATCGACTTCGATATCGACCTCGTCCTTCGCCGACTTGTTCGTTTTGGCGGCGGGCGCGTCATCCTCGTGGGATTCGACCTTGCCCGCCTTCGTCTGAGTCGTCGGCAGATAACGGTAATAAACCATCAGCTGCAGCGCGACGAGAGCCGTGCCCATGTGGGGATTGTTGTACCCCTCTTTCCAGTAACCGATCTTTTTGGGCTTGCCGTCGATGCCTTCGATCGTTTCGTCAAGCGTGATGATCGTCTTCGGATAAAGAGCCTTCATCGCGGCGTTCCACTCGACCCACGTCTTTTTGTTTATGGCGGTAGCGCCCTCGCACATGCCTGCCTGATATTTGCACTGCGCGGCGTAATAGCAATAATACTGCGCGGCGGCGCCGGGCAATTCTCCGCCGGGCTTCGCCCCGCCCTTCGCCTTGTAGGCCGGCTTCCAGTTGCGCATGAAGTCGAGAGCCTGAGTCACTTCGGGCTGGTTGGCGTAGCCGAGCAGCTGCATGCATAGACAGCCCGTCGCCGTAAGTCCGGTAGGTGCGCCGCCCGCCGTGTAGTTGAAGCCGCCACCCCTGAAGTTGCGGGTCTTGAGACAGCGGATCGCCTTCTTTATGCAGGCGTCGAGCCCCTCGGGCTTAAGCCCCGCCATCTTGCCGGCCTTAAGCGCCTGAATGGCCCAACCTTCGTAAGAAAGGTCGTCGCGCGTGGAGGTCTTTTTCATATTGTAGTCCCACCCGCCCGTCGGGGACTGGTTGTTGACGATGCGCTGGAGAGCCTTTTCGGCGGCCTCCTTGCAGACAGGGTTCTTGGTCATGCCGTAGGATTCGCAAAGCGCGTACGTGGCGATGAGCGTGGCGTATTCGTGACCGTCTGTCCCCCTGTAAGTGATTTCACCGTCCTTGTTCAGCGTCTGCGCGTCTATGAGATACTGCATCGCCTTCATGACGGTCTCGCCGAACTCTCTCGACCCCGGAGTTTCGCCGTGCGCGAGATACGCAAGAACGATAAGCGCCGTGTTCGCGAGAGACGGACTGCCCCAGCTGCCGTTCGGTTTCTGCGTCTTCTTGAACCACCTGAGCGCTTTCAGAACTGCCGCTTCGGTGTTTGCGTCGCCGTAACCGGCGCCTCCGCTCGTGTAGCGGCCGATGGAGCCGGGCGTTCTGGAGCCGGTCATCGAACGCATCGTGACGGGAGACTTGATGATGGCGACGGAATCCTGCGTCGCGGGCTTGACGCTGACCGGCTCGTTGACAGGCGTAGCCTGAGGCACGACAACGTCCGTGACGGGCCCGACGACGGGCGTGTCGACGACGACCTCCACCGTCTCATCGACAGGCTCCGGTTCAATCTCTTCGGGAGGCGGATCTTCTTCGAGAGGCGCTTCTTCTTCGACGGCTTTGGCGATGTCGATCTGGATGGTTTCCTTCGTCTGGCCGGTGATGGCGGTGACGACTATGAGCGTGATAACGCCGAGCGTGGGCACGAGAACGGCGAGAAGCGGCGCGACAAGGCGCTGGAGCTCCGTGCGGGCGAGCTTGTATTCGGGCGTGCTGCGGGGCATCGACAGCCCTTTGAACATATCCTGCATCCGGCGGAAAAAGCCCTTCTCCTCGAAGCGCTCGTCGATTTCGGCCTGATGCTGCTGAAATATCTCTTCGGCGGTCAACTCTTCTTCGTAAACCTCTTCGCCTTCAAGCGTTTCTTCCATATCCATAACTTCGCTCATTGTATCTCCTCCGTTCGTTTCATCCGCACAGCCTCCGCGTCAGAGCGTGAAGATGCTGACACTGAAAAGCTGGTTGCGGTAACAGACGTCGAGAACGTCGACGAGGGCCTTATGGGGGCTGTCTTCCGCGCACTTGATGACGATGGGCGTCTTTTTCGAAGTGCGCGAGACCTCCTTGAGGTTTCTGTCGAGTTCTTTAAGCTTGATGACATTCTTGTTGTAGACGAGAACGCCGTTGGCGTCGCGCCCCTTGCCCACTTCGATCGTTACGGTCGTATCCTGTTCGGACGACGACGAGCCGGTCGACGGCGCGGGCCGGTTCGCGTTCAGCTTCGAGAAAAGATCCTCCTGCTTGATCGTCACGACGAAGAAGATGATGAGCTCGAAGACGACGTCGATCATCGGCGTCATGTCGAGAGCCGGGTTCTCCTGCGGTTTTCTCGCCATTTCAATTGCTCCTTCTCTTCAGGGCCGCCAGACGCCTGCGCCCCGGTTTACCGGGCTTGGACGTGCGGTCTTCGCCTATGGCCATGAACGAGATCTTCCACAATCCCGCGGCCGTGCAGGCGTTCATCACCTTGGCGACGGCGGCATGCGGCACCTGAAAGTCCGCGCGTATCATCACGGGGAATTCCCCGACTTTGCGCATACGCTCCTTGACGCGCCGCGATATCTCGTCGGGCGTTATCTCCCTGTCGCCCATCGAGATTCTCGCTTTGCCGCGGTTCGGCCCCTTCTGGACGAGGCCGATGTCGATCTGCATGTGCGTGGGAGGCAGTTCCTCCGGCACGAGCACGATCCCGTGTCTGCCGTCCTCGAGTTCGATCGTCTCGTCTTTCTTCTGCGCCTCGACGAGCGTGACGACAAAAAAGATGATGAGTTCGAACACGACGTCGATCATCGGCGTCATATCGAGAGCGGGGTTTTCCTGTGACCGTTTTCTGGCCATGATCTTAAGCCTGAACTTCTTCCATCGGCATTTCGCCGTCGCCTTCGACCGAGACGTTTCTCAGACCGTTCAAGATCTCCATCGTCATCGCCGTCATTTTGAGAATGAGCCTGTTGGCTTTATTGCGAAGCGAATAGAACACCGTGATCGAGGGGATCGACACGATAAGACCTCCGGCCGTCGTCCAAAGCGCCTGACCGATCGAGTTCGCGAGCGCCGCCGCGTCGCCGGCACCGCCCGAAGCGAGCGCCTGGAACGTGAGAATCATACCTTGCACCGTACCGAGCAGACCGAGAGACGGCCCGAGGTTGCCGCACACCGAAATCCAGTTCAACCGCTGCTGAATCTTCTCCTGCTCAAGGTCGGACGCCGCGTTGACGGCCTCCTGAATGGCCTCGAAGCCCTCTTCGATATGCTGGAACGCCGCCATGACGATCGAAGCCATGGCAGAGGGGTTCTGCTGGCAGACCTCCATGGCCTTTACGACATCGCCCTCGGCCATGGCCGACTGCACGCCGTCCATGAGACGTTTGGGGATGAGCTTGTCCGGCTTGATGAGAATGGACGAATCGATCGAGAAATAGATAGCGAGCGCTCCGTCGCCGAAAAGCGTGAACCACAGAAGAGTACCGACGATTCCCGAACCGAAAACAATATCGTAGAAGCCGCCTCCCGACTTCTGCTGCTGCGCGGCATTGTCCTGGACGACGTTGCCCTGCGCATCGGTAAGTTCCTGCCCCGCAGACTGGAGAGCCGCCATGGGAGAGACGCAAGTACCGACCAGCACTGCGGCCGCCATCATCGATTTTCTGAGTTTTTTCATTTTTTTGTTTGCCTTTCTAAGTTATTTGACAGAATGTTGAAATGCCGTCAGAGCGTGTTCGCCTGAGATTTGAGTTTTTCGGCGCGTGCCGTCTGCCCGAGTTTCTCGAAGCAGCCCGCCGCTTTGAGCATCGCTTCCGAGCGCTCGCGCGCGCATTCGGCGTCGTTGTACATAAGGGCGGCTCTCAGGTAACCGTCGCGAAGCGCCTCTCTGAGTTTATCGGGTGCGCCGTTCGCGTCGGCCACGATAATGTCGCCGCGCATAACGAGAGCCGCCGCTGAAGACTGACGGCTGCCGGAAGAAGCCGCCTTCTTGAGAAGCCCCTCGAGTTTGTCCTTCTTGCCCAGTTTGAGAAGAGCCTGCCAGTAGGCGGCGGCGAGATCGCCCGACCATGCGGCCGCCTTGTCTTCGGAGACTATCTTCTCGCACATATCAAGAGCCTTCTGCGGCTGATTCGCCGAAATGTACGCCATCGCGAGATAACGCCCGGCGGGCTTGTCCCACTGAAGCATGCGGTAATCGGCGACTATCTTCGAGAGAAGCGGTATCGCCATCGCGCCCTGACCGCCTTCCACCTGCTGCACGGCCTTGTCGTACCCTGCGGGCTTTGGCAGATCGAGAGAGACGACGTCCGCCAGATCGCGCTCCAGATCCACCATCGTCGACCCCTTCTTGACCGACACCACATACTGCTTGGTGCGGCCTCTCCATTTTATATCGCCTTTGAGCGTTTCGGTACCGGTCGTCAGAACGCCGGGAATCGCCCATATTTCAACGGCCGTCAGCGTCGTGAGCGCCGCCATCGCTAATTTTCTCATTCTTTGTTCTCCTCTTCTTGGGAAGTCTCTTTCGCGGCCGGAAGATCGGCCTTCGCCTTGTTCATGCAATTGACGATTTCCGTTTTGGATTTACCGTTCGGGAAAAGCTTGAGATATTCCTGCGCGTACTTGATCACGCGGTCGGCCTGCTCAGCGCCCATCTTGCTGAAAAGCGGTATCATAGAAGCGTACGCGCGCTCGAGGTTGGCGACCTCGCCGGGTTCCCACTTGTCGATCGGACGCTCCTCGGTGATCGGATGGCTCTGAAGGAACACCTGGAACGTCGACGCGGCGCGCCCGCACGTCTCAAGAGCCTCTTCTTTAAGCCCCATCGATTCTTCGGCCTTCATGCGGTCGACGAGAACGTCGCCCGAAAGAAGCTCCAGAGAGTCCTGCTCCCAGCGAGGTTTCCTGCCCCAGTACTGGCGCACCTTCCTGAGCGCGCGGATCGCGTCGCCGAAATACTGCCCCCTTAGTTTCGCGTCCTTTTCGGAACGGCCCTGTTCGCTCGCGACTTCAACGAGCATGAAGTTGGCTTCGGCGGCGAGCGCGAGACGCGACATCTTCTCGTCCGCGAGGAAAAGATCGAGGGATTCGCGCGCCTGAGCGTAGGACTTCTCCTTCCAGGCGCACTTGGCCTGCCCGAGGCGCGCTCTCGCGACGGTCGTCAGAGAATTGGTGCCGGCGAGCCGTATCGCCTTTTCAAAAGCCTGATTGGCGAGATCCCAGCTTCTGGCCTGGATGAGCGCATCGCCCGCGTTCAGGAACTGGTAGGCGGAATAGGCTCCGTCGGTGCGGAGCATCTCGGCGTAAATCTGCGTCCCTTCTTCGCGCATGCCGATCTCGATGAGGCTCTTGGCGAGGCGGGGCTTGGCGTTCTTCGCCTCGTCCGAATCGGGGAAGTTGCGCGACAGGCGGTCGAGCGCGTCCTTTGATTTGGCAGCGTCGCCCAAAGCCGTGTAGATCATGCCGAGTTTGACGTAGCCCGCCTTCGCATACTTGCCCTCGGGATAGGCCTTGACGTAATTCTCGTAGCACACGGCGGCGCGCTCGCGATACATCTTGAGATACTTCTCCGGGCGCTTCATGCGGCTCCAGCATTCCCCCGCCATGAACAGCGCCGCCTCGTGGAGTGTGACGTAGTTCTTGCGGTCGGCTTCTCCCGTCGCGGGATCTTTGAGCGAAGATACGGCCTCGTCGGAGAAAACGTTGAACTGTTTGAGCGCGCGGATGATCTGGGCCGTGCCGCGGCGCTCCTGCGCTTCGACAGCCTCCGGCGTGGCGTTCGTTTCTGCGGCGTTCAGAATCTCCTCGCCGTCCTTGCGGTACATCTGCGCGAGATTGAACTGCGCCTGAAGCCTGCGTATCTTGACGGTCTCGACGCCAAGATAGGCGATCATGTAATCGATCTCCTCCTTCTTGTCGCCGAGCTTGCCGTGGCAGTACGAGAGCTGCTGCAGCGACGGCGCATAGTGTATCGTATTGGTGTAGTGAACCGCTATAAGGTTGAAGAACCTGATCGCGTCGGCGTAATTCTCCTTGTTTTTGTATTCCATCGCCTTCTTCATCGCGAGCGAAGGCGCCACCGGGTGCGAACGGTAATTGGAGATGAATTGCGTGTAGAGCCATTCGGCGCGCGCTTCCTCCTTGCGTTCGCTCTCCTTCGCGGCGATGCGCAAAACGGCGTTGCCCGCCTCGTTCATCATAACCTTGTCGGCGTTGCCGGAGAAGCGCTCCGCGAGATAACCCTCTACGGCGTCGGCGTTCAGACGGTATTCGGCCTTGAGTTCTTCGCTCTTGGTTTCAACGACGAGATCGAGATAGGAGCTGATTATGTTCTCGACGGCGGCGATCGACTCGGGCTTTTCGGGGTATTTCGAAAGAACTTCAAAATACGCGTTGATGGCCTTGAGGTATTCGCCCGCGTTAAAAATCTCCCACGCCGCCTTGAACTGCGCCGCGCGCACTTTGGCCAGCTGCTCGGCGGTGATGCGCGTCTTGATCTTCGCCCCGTACTCCTTCTCGGCGAACGCGCGGATTTCGTCGGCGATCTCGCCCGCTTCGGGTGCCCAGACGGAAGTCTCGTATTTGAGGAAGATGGTCGTGGCGATGTTGAACGCCGCGCGGCGGCCGTCGCGCTTGCCGTTGACGCGCGGGCCGAACATCAGGTCCTTGATTTTCTCGTCGACGGCCTTTTTGTCCTTGGCCGAACTTTTCTCGCTGTTCAGTTTTTTAGCCTCGTCCCAAAGCATTTTCGCCTGAAGGTAGCGGCACTGCGGCAAAGGCGACGTTCTGAGAAGACCGTGCTTGCCGTCAGGGTCGACTTCGACTATCTGCGCATGTATGCTCTCAAGGTCCCCTATGTGGTTCTCGATCATGCGGTTGGCCGCATCGAGATCGCCGCCGATCTGCTCGATATGCGCCTTCATCGAAACGGCGCGCCCGAAGATGACGGGCCTGTCGGTTCTCCACAGGAGTTTGTTGGCGATCGTATCTGCCGACTTGAGGAATTTCTTGCGCTTCGCGGCGTCCTTGGGCGAGGCGGCGCCTTCGGCGAGGCGTATATAGATTTCGGCCGTTTCGACCGCGAGGTTGAGCCAGGCTTCGTCCTTGAGGAACGGAAGCACCTTTTCATACGCCTCGACCGCCTTCTCAAAGCGGTTGTCGCGCACGAGCAGCTGCCCGTAGGAGAAGCACGCGTTCATGTAGAACTCGAATATCTCCTTCGGGGGCTTCGGAAACACCTTGAAGAACTCGTCGTATATCTTCATGCAGTCCGTCATCTGGCCGCGAGCGTAATAGTTGTTGGCGACCTCGAGTCTCGCCGCCCAGAATTTGACGCCGTTGCGGTCGGGCAGCGAAGCGATCAGTTTTTCAGCCGATTCGAACTGACCCAGCGCGAGCATCCCACGCACCTCGAGCGCGAAAAATACGGCCTCGGACTCGGGCCATTTTTTCTTCGTCGCCTCGATGACGGGCGCGGCGAAATCGGGGTAGTTGTTTGCGATGAGCGCCTCGACGTAGGCGATCTCGGCCTTAAGTTCGGGGTTTTCGGGCGGCGGCGCGTCGGCCTGCGTCGCAGCCTCCTGCGCAAAAGCCCGAACCGCAGACAATGCCGTCAGCGATAGAACGGTAAATACCTTGAATGTCATGATGTAGACAATTATACTAAATTTCCGCCACCAAATGCAACCTTCGCGGAAACGCGATCCTGGCGCACCGCGGGCAGCGGCATCGGCAGACGAAGAGTAAAGACGCATCCCGACGGCTCGTTCGCGCGGACGGTGAGATCGCCCCCCATTGAAAGCGCGAATTCGCGAGCCGTGCAAAGCCCTATCCCGAAACCGCCCTTCCCCGATTCGAGAACGGTACGTGCGCGATAATAACGGTCGAACGCCTTTCGCATCTGCCCCGGGGTCATCCCCTGTCCTTCGTCGATGAAATGCAGTCCGACGAAAGCGCCTTCGCGCGAAAAGCGCACCTTCACCGGGCCGTAAGGCGCCGCGTACTTGAGATCGTTGCCCAGAAGATTCCAGACAATCTGCACCGTGAGAGTTTCGTCTCCGAGCGCGATCAACTCTTCGGGCGGGGCGTCGAAAACGGTTTCGACATCCGCCCCGTCGAAAAGATCTCGGTAATCGGCGGCGAAAAGAGCGTATGCCTCTTTATAGGCGGCGAGCACGCCGAACGGTTCCTTCGCGGGCTTGGGCCGGCGGCCGAGTCTGAGAAAATCCTTGATGTTTTCGACGAGCCTGATCATCCGTTCGTTAAGGCAGCGCGCGTCCTCGTCGTTTCTTCCGATCGCATACCTGAGCCCCACGAGAGGCGTAGTGAGATCATGAGCCGTCGCCGCGAGAAAATCGTCGCGCTCGCGCGCGAATTTCCAGAAATATCTTATGCCGAACGCCGTCATGGCAACGAAAAGCGCCATGAACAGCCCACCGCCGACATAAAAGAAAAAAGCGAAATCGAAAGGCTCTATCTTCGGGACTTCAACGGCCCGTATCTCACTGCGGTCGTCATACCAGACGACAGATGTCTTTTCGCCGACATCAAAGCCCCAGCGCCCCGGCTTCATCTTGTATACCGATCTCGAAAGCGTCTTCGGCGCGTACGACGCGATCAACCGACCCTTTTCGACCTCGCCGTCACGGATGAGCTCGGCATGCGCGCGGTAATCATCGCGGATACGGCTCTTTTCGTTCTTGACGAATTCAGGCACCTTGTCGCAGATGAAACACACACCGCCGGCGACGAGAGCGACTGCCGGCAGGCAAAGAAGAAGAGTGTTCCAGACCAGACGTCTGTCGCGCATCAATTCCCCTTCTCGGCCTCGGCCACGGAAGCTCCCCCCGGAGCCTCTTCTCCGGATTCTTCGCTCGCCACTTCTCCGAGCGTCTTTGTGCCGGAGAGGAGCGATACGACCTGACGCTGCACTTCGGCGAGATTCTCGAGCCTCAGGCGAGGGTCCAGAATGACGAACGTGTCTCCGTTGCGGCGGTCTTCGTAAACGCGCCTTATGGTACCGTCGGCATTTTCCTTGCGGTCGCGCTCCACGAGGATCTTCGAGCGCTCGAGCATCACCGCCAGAACGTATACGACGTTCTTCATCGCGGGGTCCTCAAGCGTCATGAGATCCCTCAGAAGTTCGCCCGCGTCCTCCTTCTTCAACGGCTCCTTCTTCTCCTCTTTGACGGGCGCGAAATAAACGCCGTCCCATTGCGAAAAAGGCTCCCAATCCCGCTCGGCGGCCTTCCAGCATTCGCTGTGGCAGTCGAAACGCTCATACCCGAGCGCGACCTCCTTGAGCGCGCTGACGACCGGCGCACGGTCGACGAGCGGCTTTTGACATATCGTGCACACGTGGCCTCGGCTTTTCAGATTCCATTCCTGTGACATCAGGTATTCTCCTTTGCGTGTTTTGCCGCCGCCACCGACATCAAAACGGCGAGTACGGCCGCGAGCGCCGCCGCGACGGCGAACGCCGTGAACCAGTCGTGGGTGCCGTCCTGACGGCGGCCCGTTTCAAGAAGAGCGTCGAAAAGAACGACCGACATGAACGTGCCCAAACTCGTCATGAGAATCATGATCATCCCCTGCGCCTGGTTTCTGAGTTCCGGCGGCGCGGAATCGTCCACGTACATCTGCGCGCCGACGATTATTACGCCGAAGATGAGACCGTGCACGAGGATGCCCGCGAAATCGAACGCGTGACAACCCGTCATCACGCTCGCTCCGAAGCATACGTACCTCATGGCGAGTGCGACGAGCGCTATCACCATCGAGCGGCGGTAACCGAACTTTCCGACGAGAACGGGCACGAGCAGCATGAAGCCGAGTTCGCCGACCGTGCCGAGGTTCTGCGTGAGATTGAGATATCTGAAACCGCTCTCGTGGAGATACTGCGCGTTGTACGTCATGTACCACATGAACGGCACCATGGCGAGAACGACGAGAGAGACGAAAAACGCGAAGTCTGCCTTGCGGAAAAGCGAGAACGCCCTGAGCCCGAAAGCGTCGACAAGGCTCATCGCCGTCCCCTTCGCCTTGGGCGGAACGGGCGGCTGCATGAGCGCGACGAACCCGCCGGCGAGCCCGGTGAACGCCGCCGCCGCGAAAATCCAGCGGGAAGTGTCGAAGCCGTCGAAGCCGAAAAAGGCGATTGCGACAAGCGAAAAGACGGAGGAGGCCACCCAACCCAAAGAACCGAAAACCCGCACCGAGGCGTATTCGCCGCTCGACGACGCCGACATTGCGATTGTCGCCGAAAGAGCCCACCCCGGCAGATTGAGGACGGCCGCGCCGACGAGAAGCGCGAAAAGAAGCGCGGGGTCGGTCGCGAAACACGCGGCCGCCATCAGCGCCGCGTACGCGAAGTCGGCTACGGCGAGAAGCTTTTCGGCGTTGATCAGCCTGTCGGCGAGCATTCCGAAAACGGGAGAGGCGAGATTGCCTATGCCGATGAGCATCCCGCACCAGATGACCCACTCGTCCCCTCCGGGAAGAGTCTTTATGTACGGGATGACGGTATTGAGCCAGACCGGCAGCATCATGTACTGCAGGAACATCATCGCGGAAAGTTTTATCCGTGTGGCGAACTTCATGTTTTCATATTCTCCTGTCGCATCTCCATTCGTCACATTATACGCCTATGCGGCGGCAAAGGTCAAGCGCCGTGCGCAGTATCTCCGCGGCGACGGCCGCGTTTACGCCGGCGACGCAGGCGATCTCATCTTCGTCGGCGCGGGCGATCGCGGCGAGAGAGCCGAATTTCGCCAGCAGTTTCCTTTTTTTCGCCGCGCCGATTCCCGGTATTTCATCGAGAGCGGACTCGCGTATCGTTCTGTCGCGGAGCCGCCGGTGGTGCGTGATCGCGAAGCGGTGAGCCTCGTCCCTGAGGCGGGTGAGCACGAAAAGCGCTTCGCTGTCGCGCGGCAGAAAGACGTTCGCGCGGCCGTCGTCGAGAACGATTTCCTCCTGACGTTCCGCAAGGCCTATGGTCGGAATGTCCGTCACCGCGATTTCGGCGAACGCGGCGCGAGCGGCGCGAAGCTGCGTCACGCCGCCGTCGCAGACGAAAAGATCCGCTCGCGGCGACGTCGCCGCGAGAGAAGACTCCGGCCCGTAGCGCCGGCGCACGACTTCGGCCATCGAACGCGGATCGTCGGCGCCTTCGACGGTTTTTATCCTGAAATGCCTGTACCATCTGCCGTCAGGGAGCCCGTCGCGCGCGACGACAAGCGAAGCTACGGAATGTTCGCCGAAAAGGTTGGATATGTCGACGCATTCGATTATGCGCGGCGGCGCCGCAAGCCCGATCGCCTGCGCAAGTTCTTCAAGGCCCTTTTCGGCGGCCTCTTCGCGCATCTTCGGCGTGCGTCTGACGAAATGCGCCTTTGTCATCTCTCTGAGCGCGGCGATCGTGTCTCGCCAACGCGCCGCCGTCTCGTAGTCTGCGCCGGCGGATGCGGAACGCATCTTCTCCTCGAGCTCCCGGAAGACGCCTGGTCTCTCTCCGCGCAGAAACGCGCACGCCTCGTCGAAACGCGCGCGGTAATCTTCACGGGACACCCGCCCGAGACACGGCGCCGAACACGTCCTTATCACGTCGGCGAGGCAGTGTTCGTGGGTTTCCCGCGAGAGCGACAGAGCCTTGCAGGCGCGTATGCCCCAGCGTTTTTCGACAAAGTCTTTCGCCGAACGCACGACATTTGAAGAAGGGAACGGCCCGAAGTACGACGCGCCGTCGTCTCTTACTATTCTGCAGCACGTGAAACGCGGCCACTCGGCCGCCGGATCGGCCCTCAGCGCGAGATAGCGTTTGTCGTCGCGCATCAGCACGTTGAAATGAGGTTTGTGCTTCTTGATGAGCGAGGCTTCCGTCAGGAGCGACTCCGCCTCGTTCTTGACGGTTATCCATTCGAAATCCCACACCGTCTCAACCATGGAACGGACTTTCGGAGCATGACGCGCACCGGGCCTGAAATAGCTCTGGACGCGCTTTCTCAAGTCCTTCGCCTTACCCACGTAAATGATCGCGCCCCGGCGATCTCGCATGAGATAACACCCGGGGCGCCGCGGAACGGTTTTTAGCCGTTCTTTTATCAGCTCGGTCATCGCTTTGACCGCAACCGCCGGCTTTTCAAGCCAGTTCTTTCTGGGCCTCTTCGGTCTTCGCCTTGGCCTCTTCTTCGGCGCTTTCCTTGTCGGCTTCGGCGAGACCTTTCTTGAACTCGTTCTTCGCCCTTCCGAGGGATTTGGCGAGTTCAGGTATCTTCTTGGCGCCGCCGAAAAGGACAAATGCCACTACGAGACAGATGACAAGCTGCCATGGTCCGAGATTCTGGATGAACGATAAAATCATGATAGCCTCCTTATTTCACAGTTGGATCTTGTCAGCCTTCGGCTTCAAGCGCGGCATCGACCTCGTCCGTCGTCTCCATGTTGGTGTAGACGTCCTGAACGTCTTCGAGGTCTTCGAGCATGTCGACGAATTTGTTGATCGCCTTCGCGGTCGCGACGTCGGAGACGGGGTTCATCATGTTGGGAACAAGCCCGATCGAACTGTTTTCTTCATCGACGTTGATTCCGGCGGTCTTGATCGCTTCGAGAACGGTCGTGTAATCGTTGGGCTGGCACTTGACCGTGAAACCACCCTCTTCGCTCACGACGTCTTCGGCGCCCGCTTCGAGCGCGACTTCCATCACACCGTCTTCGGTAAGGCCGTCGGCCGCGGGAATCATGATCTGCCCCATGCGGTCGAAGAGACGCGTGGCGCTGCCCTGCTTGGCGAA
>JAZSQE010000026.1:0-24654 GCA_045537795.1 Kiritimatiellia bacterium
TCTTTTTCAAAAGACACGTCTTATCGACTCCGTTTTCAAAGATCAAATCGCCTTTCGGGCGAACGAGGACATAGTATACCAAAAAAACCCTCGCTCGCGCAAGGGGGTATTTTCAAAAAAAATAATATGATATAATACGCCTCGACAAAAGCGAGGCAATCATAATGAAAATCAACCAGATTTCGATTCTTCTTCAGAACAAGCCCGGGCAACTTTCCGCTATCTGCGGCGCACTTGCCGACGCGCATATCAACATCGCAGCTCTTTCGCTGGCGGACACGAGCGATTTCGGCATAGTCCGGATGATCGTGGACGACCACGAGAAAGCGAAACGCGTTCTTTCCGAAAAAGGCAATGTGGTCAACGTGCGCGAAGTGATCGCCGTCTGCGTGAGCGACAAGCCCGGCGGCATGGCGGATGTCATGAAAATCGTTGACGCGGCCGGCACGAACGTGGAATACAGTTATGCCTTCGCGTTCCACAAAGGGGAAAAAGCCGTGCTCGTCTTCCGCTTTGCCGACAACGCGAAAGCCGAAAGCGCCCTTGCGCAGGCCGGCTTCGTGACGCTTGGAGAAAATGCCGTTTCGGAGGCTGTGAAATGAAATTCGTATCAACCCGTAAAGCCCTGCAGGCGACAAGCGCTGAAACCGTTTTTCAGGGGCTCGCTCCCGATGGAGGTCTTTATGTTCCCATGCTCGCTCCGGCCTCCGGCACACCGGGCGCGTGCACAACCCTGCGCGAAGCCGAAGAGTTTGTCATGGCGCGGCTTTTCGACGATCTGCCGGCGCAAGTGCGCTCATCGGCCGTAGACAGACTTCTTTCACGTTTCCCGGAAAACGATCCCATACCGCTCGTCGATGCCGACGGCTTCAAGATACTTGAACTTTTCCACGGCAAAACCGGGGCGTTCAAAGACGTCGCGCTTTCGATGCTGCCCGTTTTCATGAAGCACTCGGCGGGGGGCAGACGCGTTCTCGTTCTGACGGCCACGAGCGGCGACACGGGCTCCGCAGCGATGCAGGGGTTCGCCGGCGTAGAAGGCACCGAAGTGGCGGTTCTCTACCCCGACGTCGGCACCTCGAAAATCCAGCGCCTCCAGATGACGACTCCCGCAGATGCGAACGTACACGCCATCGCGATACGCGGCAACTTCGATGACGCTCAGGCGGCGGTGAAACGCATCTTCGCGGACAAGGCTTTCAACGATGAAGCGGCGGCGCACGGCGTGACGCTCTCGAGCGCGAATTCGATCAACACCGGCCGTCTCGTGCCGCAGATCGCCTATTACGTCCTCGCGGGCGGGCGAATCGGCGCCGAATATGACGTAGTTGTCCCGTCGGGCAATTTCGGGAACATCCTCGCCGCGTATTACGCGAAAAAACTCGGCACGCCGATCCGCAGATTCATCGTCGCCTCGAACGTGAACGACGTGCTCGCGCGCTTCGTCAAAACGGGCGTATATGACCCCGGAGAAAAATTTGCGGTCACGAATTCGCCTTCGATGGACATCCGCAAATCCTCAAACGTCGAGCGGCTCCTCTGGCTTTTGAACGGCGGCGCGGACGATCCCGAAAAAGCGAGCGCCGAAACGGCGAGACTGATGGAGGATCTCGCGACGAAGGGCCGATATGAACTGAACGACGACGCCAAGGCAAGGCTTTTCGCCGACTTTGAAGGCTCGGTCGCGACACCTGAAGAGACCGAAACGGAAATGCGCAGGATGAAAGACGCCTGCGGTTACGTTCTCGATCCTCACACGGCGGTCGCCACGTTCGTCGCCCGTTCTCTCGGCTATCCCAAGGACGCGCGCGAGAGCGTCATCGCCGCCACGGCGACTCCATACAAATTCCCCGAGACGTGTCTGAGAGCATTCGGCGAAGACATCCTCAAAGATCCTCCGCCGAGTTTCAAAGATCTCGAGACGCTTCCCGTGGTTCAGACGAAAGTCGTGGACGTGGACGGTATCGACGCCGCGATAAGAGAACTCTTCACGAAGCGCTGACGATCCGACGGGTCAGAAAATGTGACCCATTTTCTCGCGCTTCGTGTCGAGATAGCGCTTGTCGTGCGCGTTCGGCTTGATGACGACAGGCACGCGCTCGGTGATTTCGATACCGTAGCCGTCAAGCCCCTTTATCTTGCACGGATTGTTCGTCATGAGACGAACCTTGCGGATGCCGAGATCGACGAGCATCTGCGCGCCTTCGCCGTAATCTCTCAGATCGGGGGCGAAGCCGAGCGCGACGTTCGCCTCGACGGTATCCAAGCCCTCTTCCTGCTTCTTGTATGCGTGAAGCTTGTTCGCGAGCCCTATCCCGCGCCCCTCCTGACGCATATAGAGAACGGCCCCGCGCCCCTCCTTCTCTATCATTTCCATCGCCGTGTGAAGCTGCGGACCGCAATCGCAACGCTCGCTCGCCAGAACGTCACCCGTGAAGCATTCCGAGTGCACCCTCACGAGAACGCTCTCGCCGTCATCGACGCGCCCCTTGACGAGCGCAAGATGCTCAAGACCTGTCACGCGGCTTCGATACATCCTGAGTTTGAAATGGCCATGGCTCGTCGGAAGATCGACCTCCTCCACGGATTCGACGAGCCTGTCGTTGCGGCGGCGGTAGGCGATGAGATCCGCGATGGTCATCATCTTGAGGGAATGCGCTTTCGCGAAGGCGGCGACATCTTCGAGTCTCGCCATGCGTCCATCGTCCTTCATTATCTCGCAGCAGAGGCCGATCTCCTTGAGCCCGGCGAGACGGCAAAGATCGACCGTCGCCTCAGTGTGCCCGGCGCGTTTCAAGACGCCGCCTTCGCGCGCTTCGAGAGGAAACATGTGTCCTGGGCGCCTGAAATCGGAGCCCTTGACACCCTCTCTGACGCATTCGAGCGCCGTCATGGACCGCTCCTCTGCAGAAATGCCGGTCGTCGTGCGCACAGAGTCTATGGAGACGGTGAACGCCGTCGAATGATTGTCGGTATTCTCCATCACCATCTGCGGAAGATCGAGCCTGCGGCACCAGTCCCGGCTCATCGGCATGCAGATAAGCCCGCGGGCGTACTTGGCCATGAAATTGACGTTTTCGCACGTGGCGAACTCGGCGGCGCAGATGCAGTCGCCTTCGTTCTCGCGGTCGGCATCGTCCGTCACGAGAACGATCTCGCCGCGTCTCAAAGCTTCGAGACAATCTTCGACGGAATCGAAATGCATATCATCCATATCAGTTCTTCTTAAGCGCGATGACTGTCGCATGCCCGTTCAGTTCGCATTCTTCGCCGCCCTCGGCGTCGCCCCAGACGAGAGAAGTCGCGAGTATCTCGTTCTTGACGTACGACGAATGGGCTTCGAGCGCGGCTTTCATCTCATCGTCGGCCTTGACCGTGACGGATATGCGCTGTACGACTTCAAAGTCGGCTTCCTTGCGCATCGACTGAACGTGGCTTACGAATTCCCGGGCAAGACCCTCGGCGACGAGTTCCGGCGTAAGCGCCGTCTCGAGACCGACGACGACCGCGCCCTCGGACGCGACGACGAGCCCCTCTTTGGGCGAGCGCGTGACAAGAACGTCATCGGCGGAGATCACAACACCCTCAATCTCCTTCGTCCAACCGTTCCCCGTCCCCAATTCCCCGTTACCCATATTCGCTATCGCAGCGGCGACGGCTTTCATCTTCGGCCCGCACTTCTTGCCGAGCGTCTTGAAATTGGCCTTAAAACTCACGTTGCAAAGCTGCGTCTCGTCGGCGATGAATTCGACCTTCTTCACGTTGAGTTCATCTTCGATGAGAGCCTCTAGCCCCTTTACGTCGCCTCCCGCGAGTTTGAGCGACGAGAGCGGCTGACGCACCTTTAGATCGTTGTCGGCTCTCAGGCGGCGGCCGAGCTCAACGACCGCCTGCACGTCGGCCATGCGCCGCTCAAGCTCGAGATCGCGCGCCGCGGCGTTTGCCGTCGGAAAATCACACAGATGCACCGATTCGGGATCGCTCTCGCCCTTGAGGTTAGTATAGATTTCTTCGGCGATGAACGGCGTGAAGGGAGCCGCGACCTTCGATAGCTGCACGAGCACGTACCGAAGAGTCCTGTAGGCCGAGAGTTTGTCGCCGTCGTTCGTCGACTTCCAGAAACGTCGGCGTGAACGGCGGATGTACCAGTTGGTGAGATCTTCGATGAATTTCACGAACGGGCGCACCGACTTCTGGAGATCGTAGTTGTCCATCGCTTCGGTGACGTCGGCGATCAGCGTCTCCATCGAAGAGACGATCCACTTGTCGAGAACGTTCTCCGACTCGGGGAACGCGATCTCCTTGTCGTGGAAGCCGTCGACGTTCGCGTACGTGACAAAGAAGGAATACGCGTTCCACCACGGTATGAGAAGGTCGCGCATAAGCTGTTTGACGCCGTTCTCGGAGAACTTGAGCGACTCGGCCTTGACAACGGGCGAATAAATCATGTAAAGACGTATCGCGTCGGCGCCGTACGTGTTCAGCATCAGGTTGGGATCGGGATAGTTCTTGAGCCGCTTGGACATCTTCTTGCCGTCTTCGGCGAGAATAAGACCGTTCACGATGACGTTTTTGTAGGGCGACTTGTCGAAAAGACACGTCCCCAGAACCATAAGCGTGTAGAACCACCCGCGCGTCTGATCCAGACCCTCGGCGATGAAGTCGGCCGGGAAGAACTCATCGATATTCTTCCCCGTTCCCCGTTCCCCCATATAATGCTGCTGCGCATACGGCATCGACCCCGATTCAAACCAGCAGTCGAGAACTTCGGGTGTGCGGTGATACGTCCTGCCATCCTTTCTGATGACGATCTTGTCGACGAAATGCTTGTGAAGATCGCAGACCTTCTCGCCGGAGAGTTCTTCGAGCTCTTTGATCGAACCGACGCAAATCATGTCTTCGGGATCGTCGTCGTTGATCCATACGGGAATGCAGCTGCCCCAGAAGCGGTTGCGCGAGATATTCCAGTCGCGGGCATCCTGCAACCAGTTGCCGAAGCGCTTCTCGCCGACGTATTCCGGCGTCCAGTGTACGGGGGCGTTGTTCCTGACGAGACGTTCGTGAAGATCTTCCACGCGCACGTACCACGCGTCGATGGCGCGGTAGATAAGCGGCGTGTCGGTGCGGTCGCAGAAAGGATACGAGTGGACAATCGTTGCCTGATGGACGAGCTTGCCCTCGGCTTTGAGCCATTTGATGATATCCTTGTCGCAATCCTTGCAGAAGCGCCCTTTGTACTCGGGAAGCGCGTCGGTGAACGCGCACGCGTCGTCGAGCGGATCGACAAACGCCGACACACCCACCTCCTTGCACACGCGAAAATCGTCCTCGCCGTACGCGGGGGCGATGTGAACGAGGCCGACGCCGTCGTCTATCGTCACATAGTCGTCGTTCAGCACCCTGAACGCGCCTTCGCTTTTCTTATCGGCGAAGTACGGGAAAAGCGGCTCGTATTCCGAACCTTTGAGAGCGTCGCCCTTGCCCTCCCAGACGAGTTCGTAAGAATCCTCCTTTTTGAAAACAAACGGCAGCCGGGCTTTGGCCATGACATAAACGGGACGCTCATCGTCGGTAAGATCCTTTACCGCCACATAATCCAGCTTCGCTCCGGCGCAAATCGCAAGATTCCCGGGGAGCGTCCACGGCGTCGTCGTCCAAATAAGGAAATAAAGGACGCTCCCCGCGCTCTTGGCCCTCAGCTCTTCGCTCTTGACTGATGTGGCGCGGACGCGGCACGTCACCGTCGGATCCTGAACGTCCTTGTAGTTGTTGCCCGCCTCGAAGTTCGAGAGCGGAGTGGAGAGCTTCCAGCTGTAGGGCATGATGCGGTGCGATTTGTAAACGCGGCCCTGATCCCAAAGCTGTTTGAAGACCCACCATATCGTCTCCATGAACTCGGGGTTCATGGTTTTGTAGTCGTTCTTGAAGTCGACCCAGCGGCCCATGCGCGTGACGGTCTTCTCCCACTCGTCGACGTACTTAAGAACCATCGAACGGCACTGCTCGTTAAACTTGTCGACGCCCAGCGCCTTTATCTCGGGCGCGCCCGCGACGCCCAGCGCCTCCTGCGCGAGCGCCTCGATGGGAAGCCCGTGCGTATCCCAGCCGAAGCGGCGCTCTACATACTTGCCGCGCATCGTCTGGTATCTCGGGACTATGTCCTTGATGATGCCCGCGAGAAGATGCCCGTAATGCGGCAGTCCCGTGGCGAACGGAGGCCCGTCGTAAAATCTGTACTCGCCCCTGCCCTTGTTCTTTTCCAGAGACTTTTCAAACGTGGAATTTTCTTTCCAAAACCCGAGAATCCCCTCTTCCATCCGGGGGAACGCGACTTTATTTGATACTGACTTGAACATTTTTCTCTCTTTTAAACGAGCCTGTACGGACGCCGCAGCGTGCCGCCGCATCACGGCGCGACGGCACGCGCACAGCAGCTCAGGCCTCTTCGAACTGATCCTTGCCGACTCCGCAGACGGGGCAGGTCCAGTCATCCGGGAGATCGGCGAATTCTACGTTGTCGTGTTCAGCGGGATCATAGACCCAGCCGCAGATCTTGCAGACGTATTTTTTCATTTCAGTGTTCCTTTCTGGTGATTGAATCTTGTCACGTGAAGAGCATCTCCGCTCCGTTGAAGAGATAGTTGCCGCCGACGACGAACTGATCGGCGCTCGGCGAAAAACGCGTGCGCGCGACGATGTGAAGATGGCCGCAGAGTATTCCCTTGAGAAGATCGAGGTTCTTGAGATACGCTATGAAATCCCTCGTGACGGGGTCTTTTTTCTGGCGTTTGTAATCCCCGTAGACTTCCCTGACTTCGGCCGAAGTGAACTTCCCGCCGGCCGTCCTCCAGTATTTTCGGCTCATCATGAAAAGAGTGTCGTCGAAGAACGGCACATGCATGCAAAGAATCATGGGCAGACCCTTCTTCGCTTCTTCGCGAAACCTGTCGACCTGATCTTGCTGCACAGTCCCGAAAACATCGTCGATACAGATGAAATTGACGCCGTTTATGACGCGCGAATTGAATCTCACATCGTCCGGGTAGACGGATTTAAGAATCGGCCAGCTGCGCTCCTTGAACGCCTCTGTCGGCTCTTTCTTCTCGCCCGGCAGATACGTGTAGAATTCATGATTGCCCACGGTTCCGAAAATTTTACCGCCCGCGAAATACTTGCGCACGAGATCGTGGTTGGCTTCGCTCTGCCAATCCATGATATCTCCCGTGTGGACGACCCAGTCCACGTTTTTCTCCGCCCACTCGAGCGAATCGGCGAGAGCTTGCTCCTGCATCCCTCCGAACGTGCAGCGCCTCCACTTCGAGGCGTCTCGTGTGCCTTTCGCCTCGTGATCGTAGGCGTCGGTGAAGTGCGTATCCGAAATGTGCAGAACCGAAAACGGCTTCGTCGCACCGGCCTCGACGTGATGATAGGCGAGAGTGAGACGCTCCCAGCGGCCGCGGTTCCCGAAAACCCCGAGTCTTTCTTCGGCCGAGCCCGACGCGGGCACGGAAGCGGCGCCGACGGCAAGCGGCGCACCCGCCGCGAGAGCGAATGAGCTTGTGATGAAACCGCGTCTGTCGTTCATGTCTGCGCTCCTTTCCGTGTCTGAACGTCAATCTCTGTTGCCGAGAAAATACCTGTACGCCGGATCGTCCGAAACGTCGGTGAACTGATAACCTATTTCAGCGAGCGCCGCGGCGAACTCTCCGCGTTCCTTCTTCGGAACCTGAAAGCCCGCGAGAACTTTTCCGTGATCCGCGCCGTGGTTGCGGTAATGGAACAGGGAGATGTTCCACCTGACGGCGATGACGGAAAGAAAATCCATAAGCGCGCCCGGACGCTCTGGAAATTCGAACGAATAGACGATCTCGTCGTGAACGCCGCTGACGTGCCCGCCTACCATGTGGCGCACGTGTTCCTTCGCGATCGCATCGTCGGTGAGATCGACCGTGGGAAAACCCGCCGCCTCGAAATTCCTGAGGAGCTGTTCGCGCTCCCTGCGGTCCTTCACGCTCAAGCCCACGAAAACGTGCGCGTGCGAAGGATCGCTCATGCGGTAGTTGAATTCCGTTACGGCGCGCTTGCCGATTTTAGCGATAAATTTTCTGAAACTGCCCCTGCGCTCGGGAATCCGGCACTCGAAAATGGCCTCGCGCTTCTCTCCGATCTCCGTCTGCTCCGAAACGAACCTGATGCGGTCGAAATTCATGTTCGCGCCCGACACGATCGCGACGCACGTTTCGCCCTTCTTCGCAGTTTTCTCGGCAGCCGCGAGAGCGAGCGCGCCCGCAGGCTCGCTGATGGCCCTCGTCGCCTCGAAAATATCCTTGATCGCCTTGCACAGCTCGCCCGTGGAAACGCGAACAATGCCGTCGAGATGTTTTTTGCAAAGTCTGAACGTCTCCTTGCCCGGCTTCTTCACGCAGACACCGTCGGCGAAAAGCCCGGGATTCTCGAGCGTCACACGCCGCCCCGCCTTGATCGAGCGGTACATGCAGTCGGAATCTTCCGGCTCGACGCCGTAAACCTTGACCGACGGCTTGACGCTCTTTATGTAGACGGCGACACCCGCCGCCAGCCCGCCTCCTCCGATCGGCACGTAAACGCTGTCGACGCGCGGACACTGCTCGAGAATCTCCTTCGCGACGGTTCCCTGCCCCGCGATGACGTCGGGGTCGTCGTACGGCGGAATGAAGGTGAGTTTCTTCTCTTTCACGATGCGCGCCGCCTCTTCGGCCGCGTCGGAGTAGCCGTCGCCGTGGAGAACTATGTCGGCTCCGAAAGATCTTACGGAGTTCACCTTGATTTCGGGCGTCGTCACGGGCATCACGATCGTCGCCTTGACGCCGAGCCTCTTCGCCGAGAGGGCGACACCCTGGGCGTGATTGCCCGCCGACGCGGCGAGAACGCCCTTCGCGAGCGTTTTCGCCGGCAGCTGGCTCATCTTGTTGTAGGCACCGCGCAGTTTGAAACTGTGCACGCTCTGAAGATCCTCGCGTTTGAGAAGAAAACGGCAGCCGTGCTTGCGCGAAAGCGCCGTCGCCTCCTCGAGCGGCGTCTCAACCGCGATGTCGTAGACGGTCGCGTTGAGTATTTTAGTCAGATAATTCGTCTTTTTCATTCTTCTTTGGCGGCGTCGTCAAGAGTCACGTCGGGGAATATCTCCTCGAGCTTTTTTCTGTAGTCGGGATACTGTTTGGCAACTTCCTTTACGATGAACCGGCTGTTTGAATCCGCCTCGGCCTGATCGCCGAGAACGTATCTGAGAAGGAGCGCCGACCCGACCATGGCATCTGCCCAGGTGCGAAGATTGAGTTTCGTCTTGGGGTTGGTACGGCCTCTCACGATGAACGTGACAAGTATCTCGTTCAGGTTCTTCGGGCACAGCTCGATGAATTTCTGCCACGTGAAAACTCTCTTTGTCTTTCCGTCGGGTCTCAGACAGCGGATCTCATTCATGTCGACGCTCACGACCTGATAGCCTTTTATCTTATGGTGGTCGCGCTTGAATCGGTAATCCTTCAGGGCCTTGATGAAGACCTCCTGCATCTTTTTCATCGCCTCGATCTTGTATATCTGATCTTTGACGGCGAGCTGCCCCTGGGCCGACTTGAAACCGTCGGCCGTGAACTTGAGCTGCCGCTCGGCGCTGTCCCAGTCGAGCTGACGCACGATGCCGTCGGCGACGATCTTGTCGAACTTCGCCTTGATTTCGGACGTCTCGGCTTCGATCAGGCGTTTCTTCGCCTCGGCCTCTTCGGCGAGACGCTTCTTCTCGGCCTCTTCAGCGGCCTTGCGCTTCTCCTCGCGCTCTTTTTCGAGACGTTCGATTCTTATGCGCTTGATGCCATCCCTGACGGCCTTTTCGCCTTTCTGCCTGACGAACGTGAACGTTTTCTTGATATTCTCGACGTCCTTCGTGCCTTTGAGCGTCTCGAGCATTTCGAGAAGTTCTACCGAAAGAGAACCGAGCTTGTTGGCGCTATCAAGATTATCCTCCCTGACCTGGTCGGCTTCCGCGGCCTTCGCTTCGATCTTCTTGACCGCGAGCCGGACCCTGAGCGACGAAGCCATTACCGAATACGTACGCGCCCAGACATCCTGCATGGCCATCACTTCGAGCGGCATCTCGATTTTCTTCTCTTCTGCCGCCGGGGTTTCTTGCGCAGGCGTCGCCCCGGCGGGAGCCGCGGCGGAGGTTTGGGCCTCTTTGAGTTTCTTGAGCTGCGCCTCCTCGAACGCCTTCTTCTGTTTCTGATATTCGGCATATTCGGGCGATGCCGGATCGCTCTCGTCATTCGTCGGAGGACGGAATTTTTCGATCTTCGGCTTCGCGCCGGCGGCGGCGCTCGCCCCCTGCGCTACGGCATTCGTCGCCGCGGCCGTCTGGTTCGTCGCCGCGGGAATCTCCGCCGGAGGCTTGCCGAAATTCGCGAGATCTTCGCCCGCCTTCTTCACCTCTTCGGCGACCGGCGGCTTGAGAAAACCGGAGAGTTCCTTCGGCAGATGTCTCGAAAGTTCCTTCGTGGCGTCGTCCGCAAGTTTGACGATTTTCGCGACCATCTCTTCGCATTCTTCGGCGAACTTGACCGAGGCGGCGACGTTGTCGGCGATCGCGGAGCGGGCCTTGGCGATATTCTCGTTTATCTGGCGCTGTTCTTCTCTCGCGCGCGCCTTTTTGTCGGCGATCTGATACCAGACGAGACCTCCGACGAGAAGACCGACCGCCGCGATTACGCCGAATATGACGAGCGCGATCTTGCCGCCGACGCCGCCGCCCGCTTCGTCCTCGTCGCCCGAGACGTCGTCATAATCGTCCTGCGCCGCGGTGGCGGCGGACATCTTCGTTTTGGCGACGCTCTTGACGCCCGTGCGCTTCATGGCGATGCGCCGTCCGCGCACGACGCCCGCGCGTCTTGCGGCGGTCGCGCCTGTTTTCGCGGCCGGTTTCGCGGCCGTCTGCCCCGCCGCGGGGAGCGCCTGCGTAAGCCCGCTCGTCAACACGCTGTTGAACGCCTCGAGAAGAGCCTCGAAACTCGGAAAACGTTTTTCCCTTTCGAGCTCGAGCATCTTCATCACGAGAGCGTCGATGGCGGGAGTAAGTTCGGGGCGGATCTCGCTGGGCTTCTTCGGCGCGCCTTCGAAACGTTTTTTGACGACGGCTATCGGGTCTTCACCCTCGAAAGGCGCGACCCCCGTAAGCGCGTGATAAAGCGTAGCGCCGAGCGAATACATGTCGGAGCGGTAGTCGAGCGCTTCTTTTCTGACCTTCTCGGGAGAAATGTAGTAAGGCGTACCCCAGATCTCGTCCGTATCCTTCTGCATCGCCGCAAGACCGAAATCGACGATCTTCGCGTTGCCGTTAGCGTCGAGAAGAACGTTCTCGGGCTTGATGTCGCCGTGGACGAGCCCCTGATCGGCGGCGCACCTCAGAGCCTGCGCGACCTGCTCGCACACCTTCATCACGCGGGCGATGTCGGTCTTGCCCGGGGCGTTCTGCATGAGTCTGTAAAGAGAGCCGCCCGCGACGAGTTCCATCGCGATGTAAGGCATGCCGTCGCAGATGCCGTAGCTGTAGACCTGCGCGATGTTGGGATGGATGAGACGCGCGGCGGCCTGGGCCTCTTTCTTGAACTTTTCGATGAACGCTTCGTCGCTGCCGTACTCTTTGAGCATCACCTTCACCGCGACGGGGCGGTCGAGCATCTTGTCGCGGCCCATGTAGACGCCGCCCATCCCCCCCGAGCCGATTTCACGCTCAAGAAGGAAATTGCCGTTTTCGCCGAAGAATCCCGGAGTCTGAATCAACTGTTCACTCATACCTTTTCTCCTCTTGCGGAATCATTGCGCAATCACTTTTCGCCTATCTTCGCCGAGACTTCCGACGTCAGGTCGTCGATAAGCGACGAGATAAGCATCGCCTGTCCCGAAACACGCGTGTTGGGATGTTCGCTGAGGCCTTTAAGCGCGCGTTTCCAGCGATTGAGAAACTGCAGATCCTTCTTCAGCTGCGCAGGTTTCGGATTGTATGACGGATCTTTGAGCTGAAGGACTTTCTCCATTATCTTGCCGAGCGACTGAAGTTCGCGGCTCTTGGTGAGAACGCCTTCGAACTCCTCAAGACGCCGTTTCTCCTGCGGAAACATCTTCACCAGACGCTGCACGTCGGCGAGCGCTCTGACGGGGGAGCTGTTGGCTTCGATCAAGATGCGGTAAACGAGATCGTTCTTGTACTGCTCGATCGCATCGTAGACGATCTGCCCCTGCCGGCTGATCTCGGCATCCTTAGACCTGACCGCCGCGAGCGCCGCGGCGGAGGCGGCCTTCATATTGCCTTTCTCGATGCTCTTCGCGACCGCCGGGAGTTTCGAAACATCTTCTATGCCGGTGAGCACCTTCCACTGCGGGAGTTTCCCGCGCGCGGCGGCGATCGCTTTTTTTGCGGCGGCAGCGCTGTTTTTGTCGAGAGTACCCTCCCAGACGCACTTGCCGCCTTCATGCGAAAAAACGTACGCGTAGGGGCGCTTGCGCTCGAGCTTTTCATAATCGACTCCGCCGAGCCTCACGTTGTGGTAAACGGGCGTAAGGTATCTCAAAGTCACGGGAGGCTTGCTGACCAGATAGGCCCCTTGTTTGTCGGAGGCGATGTCGGCGAGCATCTCTTCGCTCGGTCTCTTGCCGAAGACCGAAACGAGCAGGATGGTGTCCCGGGGAAATTCCTCGTCTTTCATCATATCCCAGCCGACGTGCCCGTCGGGCCGCGGATTCATGTTCGCGAACCTCGCCGCCAGAAGCATCGACTCCTTGAATTTGCCGTCGCAATCGACTTCGATGACCATGGCCACCTTGTGCCTGAGGTCACTCGATGTCACGAGACGCCCCGAAATCGAGGCACGGGGCTCAAGCCCCTCCCAATACGGAAACCCTTCGGCGACGGGAACTTTCGGAGCCGCGAAGGCGCAAATGCCGCAAACGGCGAAAACCGCCGTGAAACAAAATTTCATCGTATAACCCTCCATTCGCTGAACGGCCAGAAAACAACAGAACCGACGCCCCGCAGATTCTCCCGGGGGACCATCCCCCAGTAGCGGCTGTCGAGGCTGTTGTTGAAATTATCTCCGCAGGCATAGAACTCATCCCTGCCCATCGTCACCCGCTCGGGCCCGCCGGGAACGGGATGCTCGAGAACGTACGTCTCGCCCGGACGCGCCTTCATGCGCTTGATGTAATGCGTCCCCTGCTGAAGAAGATAGCGCTTGCCGCCGGGCCCGGAATACTGCCCCGAGGGATGTTCGCCTATCCCTGTCGTCGAGAAAATCATAACCTCGCCGTTCTTCGGCTGCACGAAATTCCACTTCCAGCGGTTGACGAAAACGAAATCTCCGAGAGAAATCTCGCCCTTCCAGAAAACCTCGCCCTCGCGCACGATCTTGCCCTCGAGAGATCTCACCGCGTCGGTCGGGATCTTGAACGCCTCCGGCGAAACGCCGACGTACACGTTCGCGTAGCCGTCACCGCGCGGCACGCAGCGCACGGTGCCCGATGAAGGCGCCTTCCACTCGACGACTTTAGTCCCCGTCCACGCCCACTTCGCGACCGAAAGAGGAAACACGTCCCACGCGCCCTTCTCGACGTTTTCCTTCGTATGATGACCCCACAGCGTCTCCTGCATCGAGCCCGTCGGGATGTTGAACGGCTCATAGAAATAAGCGCGAAAGGCCATCGCGACCGAAATCGCGACGACCAGCGTATCCAGCCACTCCCGGCCGTAGTCCTGAAAAGTCTTCTTCGCCATCAGGTTCTGTAATTCGGGGCTTCTTTGGTTATCGTGATGTCGTGGGGTCTCGCCTCTTTGAGACCCGCGGCGGTCACGCGGTAGAACTTGCCGCGCTTCTGAAGCTCGACGATCGTTTTCGTGCCGCAATAGCCGAGAGAAGCGCGAAGCCCGCCGCAGAACTGCGTCATGATCGACTTCACGCGGCCGGAATAAGGCACCATTCCCTCGATACCCTGCGGCACGAGATCGTCGTCGGCCTCGTTGTCCTGAAAGTACCTCGCACGGCTGCCTTTGCCGTTCTTGAGCGCCGCCATCGAACCCATGCCGCGATAAACGACATACTGACGGCCGTTGGAATATATCTTTTCGCCGGGAGACTCTTCGGTGCCCGCGAGGACGCTGCCGAGCATCACGGTATCCGCGCCCGCCGCGAGCGCCTTGGGCACGTCTCCTGAAATCTTGATGCCGCCGTCGGCGATGACGGGCACCGCACCTTTAAGCGCCTTCGCCGCCGAATACACCGCCGTAAGCTGCGGGATGCCGACGCCGCACACGACGCGCGTCGTGCATATCGACCCGGGACCGATGCCGACCTTGACGGCGTGCGCGCCCGCCTTTGCGAGCGCGAGCGCGGCTTCGCCCGTTGCGATGTTGCCGGCGATGACGTCGATCTTGGGAAAATGCCTGACGATCCATTTCGTCATGTCGATGATGCCCTTCGAATGGCCGTGCGCGGAATCGACGACGACAACGTCGACTCCAGCGTCCGCGAGCTTCTCCATGCGCGCATGATCGCCCGAACCGCCCGAGACCGACGCCGCGACGCGAAGACGGAACTTGTCGTCGCAGTTGGCGGACGAATTCGAGTTCTCGACGATGCGCTGCACGTCGGTGAAGCTGTACAGCCCCGTGACGCGCCCTTTGCGGTCGACCAGCGGGAGCTTGCCGATCTTGTTGGCGCGCATAAGCTCGTAAGCCTTCTTAAGGGTCGTGCCGGGCTTTGCGGTAAGAAGATTATTCTGCATCACCTCTTTGAGCTTCATCGCGTTCTGCGGCGCGAAGCGCATGTCGGAGCCGGTAATCATGCCGACGAGGCGCTCGTTCCTGTCGAGAACTGGGAAGCCGTTGAACTTCAGTTTGCGCTCGGCCTTCTCTTTTCTCAGAAAACTTATGTCGTCGTCCTCATGGAAGCACACGGGCGCGGCGATAAGGCCGTTCAGATGGTTCTTCACCTTCGCGACCTGCTCGGCCTGCTCGTAATCCTCGAGATTCTTGTGGATGACGCCGATACCGCCTTCAAGAGCCATGGCGATTGCCATAGGAGCCTCCGTCACCGTATCCATCGCCGCGGAGATGAACGGGGTTTTCATCCTGATGCGCGAAGTAAGCCTCGTCTCGAGGCTCGCGTCGTCCGGGAGGAAATCGGCGTACTGGGTGACGAGCGTGACGTCGTCGTACGTCAGCCCTTCGAAAGGAAAAGCCTTCATGAATTCGTCAAGATGCTTGTTCATTGCATTCTCTCCATTGAAATTACACCATATTATACATTATTTCGCGAAGGATTTGCGCTTTTTCAGAATTCGAGCGCTTCGTACATCATCGCGAGAAATTCACCGTACGTCATGCGCTTTTGCCGCATCGAATCGCGCTCGCGCACGGTGAAAGTGCCGTCTTCCACCGACTGCGCGTCGACGGTGATGCACCAGGGTGTCCCAGCCTCGTCCTGACGGCGGTAGCGCCGCCCGATCGCGCCGGAGACGTCCCACATGACGTTCACCTTCTTCTGAAGTTTCGAGAAAATCTCCCGCGCGAGCTTATCCTGCGCCTCGTCCTTCTTGATGAGCGGGAATATCGCGACCTTGATCGGAGCGACCTTCGGGCTGAAGCGGAGAACCGTGCGCACGTCCTCCTTGCCCTTGTCGTCGACGAGTTTCTCCTCTTCATACGCTTCGCACAGGAGAGCGAGCATGAGGCGGTCGACGCCGGCCGAAGGCTCGATGACGTGAGGGACGTACTTGCCGTCGAAAAGGTTCAGGCAGAACTTCTCTGCTTCGAGAGCGTCCTTGCCGCGCGCGGTCCAGTCGGCCTGCACCTTTTCGATGAACGCCTTCTTCGCGGCATCGTCCATTTTTTTCGCCGCCTGCTTGAGCGGGTCGTCGAAAACGGTCTGCGGCTCACCCGAATGTTTCTGGTGCTGCGAAAGATCGAAGTCGCTTCTCGCGGCGATGCCCTCGAGTTCCTGACGGCCGAAGGGAAAATCGTATTCGATGTCGACGCAGGCGCGCGCGTAGTGAGCTAGTTCATCGCTCTTTTGCCAGTATTCGACAAAATGCTCCGTCGGGAGCCCCACCGCGTTCAGAAATTTCTTGCGCTGCTCGACCCAGTACTTGTGCCACACCTCCCAGCCCCAGTCGTCCTGCACGGGGCCGTCGAGATCGGGGTTGTCGGCGAGAGTGACGACTTTGCCGTACATGATTTCGACGGCCTCGTCCGGACGGATGAAAAACTCGAGTTCCATCTGCTCGAATTCACGGCTACGGAAGATGTAGTTGCGCGGCGTCACTTCGTTGCGGAAACTCTTGCCCATCTGCGCGATGCCGTACGGAACGCTCTGCCTCGAGGTCGAAGTGACGTTCTGGAACTGCGCGAAAATGGCTTGCGCCGTCTCGGGCCTCAGATACGCCGTGTTCGCCGCATCGTCGATGGGGCCGACGACCGTCTTGAACATGAGGTTGAAAGGCTTCGGCTCGGTGAGTTCGCCGCCGCAGTAGGGGCAGAAGAAATCGCTACCGGCGATCTTGGGCTGCGGTTTTTTGTTCTGGTCGGCGTAGATGTCCCCGATCTGATCGGCGCGCATGAGTTTCTTGCAGTCTTTGCACATCGTCATCGGATCTGCGAAGGTGTCGAGGTGCCCCGAAGCCTTCCAGATTTTCGGGTGCATGATGATCGTCGCGTCCAGACCGGCGACATCTTCGCGGCCGCGCACGGTAAACTGCCACCAGGCCTGCTTCACGTTGTTTTTGAGTTCGCACCCGAGAGGACCGTAATCCCAAAAACCAGGCATTCCGCCATAGATTTCCGAACTGTGATAAATGAAACCGCGGCGCTTGCATAGCGCGCTCAACTGATCGAGTGAACTGGCCATTTTTCTACCTTCTTTCTTTTAGATCATTTTTCCCAATCGACCCTGATGCCCTTCTCTTCGATCGCCATGCGGATGTTCGTCTTTGCGATCTGCATCGAGTCGTATCTGAGGGTAAGGGTCTTCTTGACGAAATCCCACACGTAGGAGTCCTTGTCTATGCCGCCGTACTTCGCGAGCGCCTCGGTTATCGGAGCCTTGTCGGCCTCCTTGAGGGCGGGAATCGCGACGGTGAACGTCCTCACGTCGACACGGCGGCACCCCGCGAACGAAAGCGCGAAAATGGCGAGAGCGAAAATGGCGAGAGTCTTTTTCATTCCTGTCGTTTCCTTTCGTGTTCCATTTTGGTCATCTGCCTGGCGCGGCAGGAGCGTTCCCGGGGCCGAACGGAGAAAGCGAGCGCAGTTCCTTTATTACGGGCGGGAGTTTTTCGAGAACGTAATCGACTTCGTCCATCGTGTTGTAACGCGACAGCGAAAACCTGACGCTGCCGTGAAGCGCCGTGAACGGAACCCCCATCGCGCGGATGACATGGCTCGGCTCGAGCGACCCCGAAGCGCACGCGGAGCCGGTCGACACGCATATCCCCTCGTCCGACAGCCTGTAGGCGATCGCCTCGCCTTCGATGTATTCAAAACTCACGTTGAGCGTGTTGGGCAGTCGCAGAGCCCTGTCGCCGTTGACGCGCACGTCGGGGCACGACCTGAGGATGCCCTCTTCAAGCCTATCGCGCATCGCCGCCACCTCACGCGCTTCGCGGGCCATATCAAGCCGCGCCAGCTCGCACGCTTTCGCGAGAGAAATGATGTAAGGGACATTCTCCGTTCCGGCGCGGCGGGCATTCTCCTGATGGCCGCCAAGCATGAAAGGCTTTAGCTTCGTCCCTCGACGGACGTAAAGAAAACCGATGCCCTTGGGAGCGTGGAACTTGTGCCCCGACATCGACAGCATGTCCACGGGCGTCTTTTTGACGTCCACGGGCACCTTGCCCGCGACCTGAACGGCGTCGGTGTGCAAAACGGCCCCGTGTTCGCTGCAGATCGCCGCGATCTCATCAACGGGAAAGAGAATCCCCGTCTCGTTGTTCGCCCACATTACGGAAACGAGCGCCTTCTTCGTGCCCGCGAGAGCGGCCCTGAAAGAGTCGATATCGAAGCGCCCGAGCGAATCCACGCCTATTTCGACCACGTCGTGCCCGAGCGCCTTGAGGCGGCGGCACGGCTGCAGGACGGCGGGGTGTTCAACGACGGAAGTGACGATCTTCGAGGAAGTGCCGAGATATTCGGCCGCGCCGCGGATTGCGGTGTTGTCGGACTCGGTGGCGCACGAGGTAAAAATTATTTCATCAGGCTCCGCGTTGATGAAGAAAGCGACTTCTTCGCGGGCCCGTTCGATGAATTTCGCCACGCGTCCGCCGAACGCGTGCATGGAACTGGCGTTGCCGTAAAGCTCCCCGAAAAAGGGTTGCATCACGTCACGCGCCTCATCGGCGACTCTCGTCGTCGCATTATTGTCGAAATAGACAGTTTTATCCGTTTTTTGGTACATACTTTACGCCTCGACTGTATAACGGCACGCTTCGCGCACCATTAGCCGAAGTCAACCAATTATACCAAAATATATCTCTTGCGGCAATGAGATGTGCGACAACCTGACCGGGCGCCCGCTTGCTGCACCGCCGAAAACCAGAAAGAAACGCTCTTGTCAAGACCGCGCCCCTGAAGATAATTGTACAGCGCGAGATTCAAAGCCTTGCCTATTCTGTCCCAATCAGGCTGACCGCGTTCGAAATACGCGATTTCGTTGCGCCTGAAGACACGCCCCTTGCGGCGCGGCGGTTCGTCGATTTCAATCCCGAAACGCGCGGGATCGGCAGCGACGGGACTGTGCACGGTCAACGCGAAGCGATGCCAAAACGCGCTTTGCACCAGCCCTTCGCGAAACAGGTCTCTTACATACCCGAGCGCGCCTCTGGCTTCAGCCTCGGTTTCTCCGGGAAAAGCATACATCAAATAGGCATGCACCATAATGCCCGCTTCGCTGAGAGCCTTCATCGCCTTGCGCGCACCTTCAAGCGTTATGCCCTTGTTCATCAGCTTCAGAAGTCTGTCGTCGGCGCATTCAAGTCCGCCCGTGACGGCGATGCAGCCGGCTTTAGCCATAAGTTTCGCCAGCGCGGGTGTGAATGACGAGTCAAAGCGGATATTCCCCCACCATTCGCATTTGAAACCTCTGCGGATGATTTCGCGCGAAACGCCGCGTATCAGCGCCGGCGGCATCGCTTCGTCCGCAAAGTGGAATCCGAACGGTCGCGCCGCGGGATTCTTCGCGGCGAGAGATTCCATCGCATCGACGATCCTCTTCGCATCGGGCATTTCAAAACACCCTATGTACGGCAGTTTGACATCGCAAAACGCGCACTTGTGCCAGTAGCATCCGCGGGCCATCATGAGTTTCAGCCATTTGCCCGAACTCCACAGCGAATGCATCGGGTTTTCGTTCTCGGCCATGTCGAAATATTCCGACATGTCGATACCGTCGTAATCCGGCTCGACGAACGGGGCTACGGCAAGGCCTTTAACCCCCATCAGTTCAGCCATACGCCGGTATCCTTCGTCGAAAACAAGCTCGTCGAAATACCTGCGTATGCGCACATCGTCGGCCTCGCGCAGCTCCGTGCTGACAAAACCGCCGCCGAGAACGGTTTTGACGTCAGGATAGCGCCGTTTGACAAAGCGTGCGATTTTAAAGGCTCCGACGAGGGTCCCCGGGAACGGGCACGTGACCGCGACAATGGTCGGACGCGTCTCTTCAACCGATTCCCTGAGCCTCGCCTCGAGAGGACCGTCCATGACCCCGCGCCGCTTCACGAGACGCTCCACCTCGGCGAATCCTCCGGCTTCGGCCGATATTCTTTCGGCATAACGCGCGAAACCGAATTCTCCGTCTATGTTCTCCCGTATCCAGAGAGCCGCCTCTTCAACCGTGCGCGCAGCTTCACGCTTGGCCTGCACAGGCACACGCGGATTCTGCAGAAGCTCTATAAGTTCATCGAGCGTGTCGTCGGAATATTCCCGGAGAACGTCAAGAACGACTTTTATCGAAAGATCGCGTTGGTGGACATCAAGCCCCGCGGAACGCAAAAAACCGGTCAGGTGCATCGTGGCCGGATAAGGGCAGTTCGTCTGCACGAACGGCGGCGTCAGCAGCAAAAGCCGCTCCCGCCGAGCGCCGCGCACGGTTTTTGACGCCGTTTTTTTCATGACTCCTGCCTTATGAAAAAAGCCCCGCCGGGCGGCAGGGCTTTTCTTTTCGATAACCGCGAAACGGTTACTTGGCGATGACGCGGGCCATCTCGAGAACCTTGTTCGAGTAACCCCATTCGTTGTCGTACCACGAGCAGACCTTGACGAAGGTCGGATCGAGCTGGATGCCGGCCTTGACGTCGAAGATCGACGTGCGCGGATCGTTGCGGAAGTCGGTGGAGACGACGGCTTCGTCAGTGTAACCGAGAACGCCCTTGAGCTCGCCCTCGCTCGCTTCCTTCATCGCCGCGCAGATTTCCTCGTAAGTAGCTTCCTTCTCGAGTTCGCAGGTGAGGTCGACGAAGGAGACGTCGGAGGTGGGAACGCGAACGGACATACCCGTGAGCTTGCCGTTAAGAGCAGGGAGAACCTTGCCCACAGCCTTGGCCGCGCCGGTCGAGGACGGAATCATGTTCTCGAGGATGCCGCGGCCGCCGCGCCAATCCTTCTTGGAAGGACCGTCGACGGTCTTCTGCGTCGCGGTAGCGGCGTGGATCGTGGTCATGAGACCGCGCTTGATGCCGAACTTGTCGTTGAGAACCTTGGAGATGGGCGCGAGGCAATTCGTCGTGCAGGAAGCGTTGGAGATGATGTCCTGACCGGCGTAGGTCTTGTCGTTGACGCCGTAGACGAACATCGGGGTCGCGTCCTTGGAAGGAGCGCTCATGATGACCTTCTTCGCACCGGCCGTGATGTGGGCGCGGGCGGTCTCGTCGGTGAGGAAGAAACCGGTCGACTCGACGACGATGTCGGCGGCGACTTCGCCCCACTTGAGGTTCGCGGGATCCTTCTCGGCGGTGAGACGGATGGACTTGCCGTCGACGATCATCGTGTTACCCTCGACCTTGATGTCGTGGTTGAAGATGCCGTGAACGGAGTCGTACTTGAGCATGTACGCGAGGTAATCAGGATCGAGGAGGTCGTTGATGCCGACCACTTCGATGTCATTCGCGAAGTTCTCGACCGCAGCACGGAACACCATGCGACCGATACGGCCGAACCCATTGATACCAACCTTGATAGCCATTTTTATTTACCTTTTCTTTCTTTTTTGCCCGCCCGAAGAACCCTTCTCCGATCGGAAATTGGATAATATTATACTGAATTTACCTCACAGAAGTCAACCGCGACACGTTTTCACGACCTTCCGGCGATTTTATATTGTCGGATTTTGCGGGAGAATCGGCGGCGTTGGTCAGTCAAGCTCGCTCACGGACGCGTGAAACTGCACTATGGGGAATCAGCTGCTGACCCTTTTTTGCCCTTTCGGCCACGATTTAACGATTTACAAACCACTCTAAAGTTCTGCGGCAGGCATCGAAATCAAAGCCCTTCTGCGCCGCCTTAGAATGATGGTACTTATCGAAAAACTCTTTACGCTCCTTTTCTCCGATACCAGACTCCTTCAAAATACGAAGCTTCTCGGCAACGACAATACCCGCTCTCAGAGAGAGAAGACGAGAGGAATATTCACCCCGCGGATAGACTAAATAAGTATCACCCGCTTTCCAACCCCCGAACGACGCATCAACGTACGGATTGTGAGGCCATGAATTCGCCGCCCAGCGAAGGAAGCCGTCGAGTCCGCAAACCCGGGGGTACATCCCGAGCCAAAACGCCTCGTTGTCAGCGCTCGACATAAACGTATTCGGACGTTCGGGATGACAACAGACATAAAGCGTCGTCTTCCAACCCTTTTCGCGGCGCTGAGCGGTTTCGGCAATAAATTCAGGCGTAACATAAGAAAGCAGTTGGCTGTAATTGTCGATGACGATCCCCTTGAAATCCGAAGGCTTGCGGTTTCCCGCCATCGCGATTTTCATACCGGGCGCTTTTTCCTGAATAAACTTCGCGATAATACTCACGTCTTTGGGCGTACGCTCGTCCATAGCGATATAAGTATCGTTGAACCAACCCTTTTCGATAAGATGCTTTTTAAAATCAACGAGGAATGCGCCCCAATAATCGTTGAAAATCTCGCTGCCCGGAAGCGCCGTCGCGCTCTTTGTATTGCCCTTCAAGTCCTGCCATCTGACGACATATCCCCAAGGACACATCGTATAGCAGGCGATATCGGGTCCGATACCGCACTTACGGCCGAACTCGACATACTTATCGAAAATCGTGTAATCGAAAGACCATGAACCGTCATCGTTTTTGACGCGGCTGATCATCGATTCGTAAGCGTCGTAGCACTGATGGTTCCAGGGATAATCCAAAAGCGTAACCGTCAACGCCTTTACGCCGCACTCGGCGAGAGTCTTGTAAACGGGCGTCATCTTCTCAAAGTGTTCGTCACTGAACGGTTCGACATCAAAGTAGCGGCTCACCGCCCAGGGATGCTGCCAAAGATCGAGAAAATAATTCCATTCGGCCGGAGGCGGCAATACACGATCAACAACTCTCACCGTCATCGGACCGAACTGAACCTTACCCGGTTTCGCGTTCTTCTCGACGGATATTCTGCAGAATTTCACGGGTATTGTGTCATCGTCGCAGACAAGGTCGTATCGGGTGCTCAAATGATCAGAGCCGGGATAATTATTGTACCGGACGGGGCCAACGGATTTAAAATCGATAGAGACGCCGTCTTTAACGAGAACGCCCCCCTTGAGATATCCGCTCATTTCACCCGCAAATTCATCCGGGATTTCGCGGTACGACACTTCGCCCTTCCATGACGAAACTTCAAAGGTCGGTCCATGATAAGGCTTCAGCGCAGGAGTCTTATTGTAATCGCACGAACCCCCCGCAGGCACTTTCGGGCTGCCGCACCCGACGGCGACAAGAGCCGACAGCAACACGATATTTAATTTACTCATCATTTTCTTACCTCTCCTTGTTTTTGCATTTTTACGCGTTTTTATTCTCCGACATTGTTATATCGGATATTGTACCATATTTATCGGGCTTTCAAAGCGAGAACCTGGCCATCCTCGACAAGTTTATCTCTAAGCGGAAGGTATGGCAGATCCTGCACGGCGCAGCCGGCGGCGATCGACTGAACTGCTGCGGTGCCCGCAGCCTGGCCGAGCGCGAAGAAAACCGGCTCCATTCTGATAGACCCGAACGCGATATGCGAAGCGCTGAGGCACACGGGCACGAAAAGATTGGCGCATTCGCCGCGTTTCGGCACGATTGAACCGTAGTCGATCGAATACGGAGGCAGGCGCGCGCCGTTCTCGTCGCGACCGACCTGCACGTCGCCTTCGTTGGAGACATATCCGTCTTTGTCCGCGATGCGGCGGACATGATGCGAATCCATCGTGTAGGCCGCCATCGCGACAGGTTTACCGGCGATAATCTTACCTCGGCAGTTCGCCTCCGTCATAACGTACGATCCGACCATACGCCGCGCTTCGCGAACGTAAAGCTGCGATTGCCAACCGTCGCCGGGACCGTCGGTAAATTCGTCCCTGCACGTTCCCCAGCGCGAATACACCTTTCGCACAGAAGCCGGAACGCGCGGATGATTCGCGAGCGTCCACATAAGACCGCGCTGATATTCGAGATGCTCCTTGAAGATTCTCTCGCGCTCTTCATAGGAAGCCTCCGGCCACCTCCAGTTCATTCCGACGAAGTCGGTAGAAAACGCGTCACGGTTGTTGGTATCGGTCTTGCGGTTGGGCATTTTCGAGTTTATCCACGGAAGCCTCCGTTCGTTGCCAGAAGCGTAAAATTCCTCCCCTCTCGCTTCAAGTTGCCGAAAAAGAAGTTCATACATCCTTTCGTCGTAGGAAGCGGGCTTCTTGAAAGGGATGCGGTTGGCGGGGTCGTCGGTCAAGCACATCCTGAAACAGTAGGCCTGAACGTAATCGTCCCCCGTTCCGTCTGCGCGTCCGTCATCCGTCATCACGCCGGGGAGAAGTCCCGAAGAAAGATCTCCTGGCTTTACGTAAGCGGAAACCCCCTTGCAGAATTGATGGTAAACGGCCATTTTGCGCTGACAGCCGGAAAGCGTTTCGCCGTATTTCGAATTGGGCTCGCGCCCCACCGTGTACGATACGCCCGCCGCAGCCATCAGATCGCCTTCGTATGTGGCGTCGATGAACATCTTACCCTTGAAAACCAGTCCCGACAGCGTCCTGAACGACACGATGCGCCCGTCTATTACAGAAACACCGTCCCTGCCGCGATCGAGTTTTTCGCCGCGCACGATTTCAAGATTCTCCCTCCGCTCCCAATTCTCCAGCACCGCAAGCGCCGCGGAAGGCTCGAACGTCCACATCGAATCGTCCCCCTTCGTTCCGGAACACTGGCCGTCGGGAAGATAATCTTCTCTCTTCTGGCGCGTCCAGTGTTTTTCATCGCGATACCATGCGGCGATATCGCGGTAGAATTCGAGCGCGATGCCGCCGAAGGCGTTTTTGTTGCCGATGTCGGTCTGGCCCAGTCCGCCCGTAGTCAGTCCGCCGATCCTTTTGTCGGGA
>JAZSQE010000030.1:0-21851 GCA_045537795.1 Kiritimatiellia bacterium
CGGGCAGGGTGTCACCGTCAAGTTCAAGATCACGATTCTTGACGAAGGCGCCGCCGGTTGATTCAGCCGTGAATCACGAAAGGAGCGGAGCCTCGTCGCCGGGGCTCCGTTTCTTTTTCAAGAAGCGTTGCCGAAGGCAGAGAAAGGAAAGAAAAGGAAATGAATAAAGGAAAATCCCTCGTGTTCACGCTCGTCGCGGTCATGGCGACGACGCTTTCGGCGTCGATAGACGATTCGCTTCTCAGGGGCGCGAAATTTCTGCTCTCGACGCAGAATGATGCCGGTTATTGGAGTGACAGGCAGATGCCCGCGTTGAGCGCGCTTCCTCTCTGGGCGCTCGGCGCTGCGGATGCCGCCGGCGACAAAGATCTCGCCGCGAAGATCGCCGCCGCGCGCAAATCGGCCGCCGCGTACGTCCTCAAGACCCAGCGCCCCGACGGAGGGTTTTATGTCCCGAAACCGGGTCGCGGGGGTTCCGGTCTCGGCAATTACAACACATCCGTCTGCCTTTCGGCTCTTTTCGAATCGAAGCTCGCGCCGAACGCGGCGCTTCTCAAGGCGCGCGAATACATAGCTTCGTCTCAGCTCGTCGGCGACGATACGATGGCGGGCGGCTTCGGCTACGACAAGATTTCCCGCCGTCGCTACGCAGACCTTTCGAACACGTCATACGCTCTCGACGCCATGCGGCGCACCGAATCGCTCGAGGAATTCCGCACGGGCGGCAAGCGCGTCGATCTCGACTGGGACAAGGCTCTTTCGTTCGTCGACAATCTGGTTAAAAAAGAAGGTCCGCAGGCGGGCGCGGCCGCGTACAACGAGACGACGCCCCAGGCCGGCAGGTCCGTAGACGGCAAGGGCAAGGTGCATCTGCGCGCATACGGCTCGATGACGTACGCGGCGGTTCTCTCGATGTGTCACGCCAAACTCGATCGCGGCGATCCCCGCGTGAAGCAGTCTTTCGAATATCTCTCGAAGAACTGGTCGGTAGACGAAAATCCGGGCATGGGCAATCAGGGGCTTTATTACTTTTACGACATCATGGCGCGCGCGCTCAGCGCCTCCGGCGCGAAGGAAGTGGGCGGTCACGACTGGAAGAAGGAATTGTCGGAGAAAGTGATGTCGCTGCAGAAGAGCAACGGCAGCTGGGTCAACGACAACAACCGTTTCTGGGAGGCCGATCCCGTCCTCTGCACGGCGTTCGCCATGCTGACTCTCGAACTGTGCCGTTGAGAGTCGTCTGATGAGTCAGGATTCGCTCATCCCCGGGGAAACCGCCGAACTCGCCGCCGCGCGCAGGCACTGGTGCGTCCTGCATGTCAGACCGCGTACGGAAAAAAAGACGGCCGGATTTCTCAAGCTCTACGGAATGTGGCATCATCTGCCTCTCTGGACGAAGACGGTGCGCCGGCAGCGCCGCAAGGTCAGGACCGAACTGCCCGTGTTTCCCGGGTACGTTTTCGCCAAGCTCAACGCCGCCGACCGGGTGAAAATGATGAAAACGAACCTCGTCGTCGGGACGATACGCGTACTGAACGAGAGGCTTCTCATCCACCAGTTGCGTCAGGTCGCCCGCGCCGGAAAGACGGGTGCGCAGATCCACTGCACGGAAATCTTCAAGGCGGGCGATCCCGTGAGGATAAAATACGGCCCGATGGCGGGTGTCGAAGGGTATGTCGTGCGGGAGAAAGGAGGCGTGAGCGTCGTTTTGAACGTCGAAATGCTCGGTCAGGCGATTTCGGTCACGCTCCCTTCGGAAGATTGCGAACGCTCTTGACGCGTTGACAGGACAAAACCATGAGTAAAAAACTGATAATCCTCGGGGCGACCGGTTCGATCGGACTTAACGCGATCGACGTCGTCATGTCGCATCGCGACAAATTCACCGTCACCGCTCTCGCGGCTCTGCGTTCCAAGGAGAAATGCGAAGAACTCGCCCGCACGCTCAATGCGAAAGCGTATGTCGGAGAAGACGCGGCGGTAAGAGCCGTCGAAGAGAACGAGGCGGATATCTGTCTTGTGTCGACCGTCGGGATGTCGGGACTCAGGCCTACGCTCGCCGCCATTGAAAAGGGGATGGATATAGCCCTCGCGACGAAGGAAGTTATGGTTATGGCGGGAGAGCTCGTTACGGCCGCCGCGAAGAAAAAAGGCGTCAGGTTTCTCCCCGTCGACAGCGAGCACTCCGCCATCTTCCAATGCCTTCCCGTCCCTGTTCCCCGTTCCCTGTCCCCCTGTTCCCCCGTTCCCTGTCCCCCGTCTCCTGTTTCCAAACTGATTCTAACCGCATCCGGCGGGCCGTTCCTCGACGGGCCGGAAGATCTCTCTCGCGTCACAGTAGCCGAAGCGCTCGATCATCCGCGCTGGAAGATGGGGCCGAAGGTTACGATAGATTCTTCGACGATGATGAACAAAGGCTTTGAGGTTCTCGAGGCGAGGTGGTTGTTCGACGTTCCGGTCGGGAATATCGACGTCGTCGTGCATCCTGAGTCGATAGTCCACTCCCTCGTCACGTTCCGCGACGGTTCGACTCTCGCGCAGCTTTCTCCGCCTGACATGAGAGTCGCCATTCAATACGCGCTCACGTGGCCCGACCGTCTGCCGGCGGAGCGTGCCGTTCTTGATCTCGCGGAAATCGGCTCTTTGAATTTCCGCAAGCCTGACCCGGAGCGCTTTCCCGCGCTTTCGCTTGTGAAGGATGCGTGCGAAAGAGGCGGCTGCGCCACGGCGGTTCTCGCCGCCGCGGACGAATGGGCGGTGGAAAATTTCATCAAAGGGAAAATCGGATACACCGACATCGCCGCCGTCGCGGCGGACTGTCTCGAACATGCGCCGCATATCCCCTGCGATTCGGTTGAAGCGGTGTTCGAGGCCTGCAAATGGGTTGACGCGCATCTGCGGGACGCGGGCGCGGTTGCGGCGTTTGAAAGACATGGCGCGCGCGTTGCGTGCGGCAGAGTGGATATGGTATAATTTTTCCGATGAACACTGATTACACGATAGGCAAAACCGTATTCGGTTCCGAAGCTTCGATCAAGGCCGCCTACGAGCGCTTCACTCGTCAGGAAATCGACGAAACGCGCCTTGCGGCGCAAGGTGAAGGATTGAACCCGAAGCGTCGAACCATAGCGCGCGAGGCGACGGTCGCGGGCATCGGCACGTTCAAGGGCAGCGAGAGGCAGTCGATCACGTTCGCCCCGAGCGAAAAACCGGGCTGGTGGATCCGCCGCATGGATCAACCCGAACAGCTCGACACTTTTGTCGACATATCGAATCTCTGGACGAGTGCGCAGAATCTCGTTCTGCGCTCCGGCTCGCCCCACAATTATCTTCGTATGGTCGAGCACATCATCGCGCTTAAAACGGGACTCGGGATAGACGATGTCCTCATAAAGGTGAGGAGCGGCGATCCGCCTCTTTTCGATCAGTCGTCGGTTCCTCTCGTCGAGGCCGTGGACGAGGCGAAGATCGTCGAGCGGGACGAGGAGGCCTCGTACGTCACGGTCAGGGAGCCCGTCGCCTTCGGCGGCAAACGCGGGGATTTTCTTCTTTTTCTGCCGGCGGAAAACGGCTCGAAAAACCTGCGCGTGGACTGCGCGATCTCCTGGGATACGATAATCGGCCGCCAGCGCGTTCTCTTTGACGTCACCGAAGAGACGTTCCGCTACGCCGCGCTCGCGCGTACTAACGCGACGCACCGCCAGTATGTGCTCGCCAAAACGATAGGCAAGCTCTTCGCCGCGACGCGCAACTGGGGATACAACGACCGCAACATACTCATCCACGGGCCGAAAAAGTTCTACACCGAGCCTCGTTTCCCGGTGAACGGCAAGTTTCTCGAGCCGGTTTGGCACCGCGCGACGCTCGATCTTCTCGCGGCCGTAGCGCTGACCGGGCCGCATCGCTTCGCGGGAACCATCGTAAGCTACCGCGCCGGACATACGCTCGACTGCGACGCCGTGAGGGCTCTCTACCGGAACGACCTTCTTGTCAGGGCGGGGTGATGGCCGCGGAGATTCTGGAATTCGCGATGCTTTTCGCGTTCGGCTTTTCGTGGCCGTTCGCGATAGTGCGCACGTACCGCGCGAAACGCGTCGACGGCAAGAGCCCCTATTTCATGTTCATCGTCCTTTTCGGTTACGCTTGCGGCATCGCGGCGCATCTGGCTGAAGGCACGAAGCTCTGGCTCTGCTGGGTGTATCTCGCCGACATGGCGCTCGTGTCGACGGATCTCGCGCTTTATTTCGTTTATTCGCGACGGGTCGGGCGCGAAGTGAAGGAGAAGTGAAATGGCCGATATTCTGCGTTTTCCGGGGTTCGTCGATGTTCATGTCCATTTCCGCGAGCCGGGAATGGAGAGTGCGGAGACGCTCGAAAGCGGCGTCGCGGCCGCGGATGCCGGAGGGTTTTCGGCGGTCGTCGTCATGCCCAACACGACTCCGGCGGGAGACAGCCCCGAATGGATCGCCCGCCAAACGGCCGCTTCGACGCCGCGCGTAAAGGTTTTCGCTTCGGCTTCGATAACGAAAGGCCGTGCGGGCGCGGAGGTCGCCGATCTTGAACGTCTTGCCGATGCGGGGGCCGCGTTCTTCACCGATGACGGCGCTTACGTCGCCGATGCAAAGGTGATGGAAGAGGCCATGAAGCGCGCTGCAGATCTCGACATGTGCGTCTGCCAGCACGCGATGGATCCCGCCGTTCTCGGCGGCGGCGTCATCCGCGACTGTCCGCTCGCCCGTAGATTGTCTCTGCGCGTAATTCCTCCCGAAACGGAAACCGTCGCCATAGAGCGGGATCTTTCGCTTTGCCGCGTCACGGGATGCAGGCTTCATATCCAGCACATTTCAACGGCGCGCGGCGTTGAACTCGTGCGCGAAGCGCAGCACGAAGGGCTGCCCGTGACGGCAGAAGCGACGCCGCACCACCTGCTTCTGTGCTGCGAGGAGATACCCTGCGACGACGCGAATTACAAAATGGCCCCGCCGCTCGGCAATCGCGAAGACCGCGCCGAACTCAGACGGGCGGTGAAGGACGGCGCTCTCATGTTCGCGACCGATCACGCGCCGCACCCCGCAGAGACGAAAAGTCGCGGTTTTGCCGCTTCGGCGAACGGAATCGTCGGGCTTGAGTCGGCGATCGCGATAACGTACGCGGTGATGGTCGAAGAAGAAGGCATGGACGCCGGACGGTGGGCGGAGGCCTGGTGGAAACTGCCTCGCTACATCGTAAGGGGGCTTTCCGTTCCCGGAGACGACGGAGCCGGCGACGCGCTCGCCGCGACCCGCGTCAGCGTCGGCGAGCCTCGGCGGTTCGACGTCTCATCGCTCAGGAGCCTTTCGCGCAACTGTCCCTACGACAAAACCGAATGGAGGTGCCGGCCATGCAGATGAACCTGTTCGATGCCGCCGCAGATTATCTGCCCGACGTCTGTTTCGATACTCCGCCCGATCTCGGCGTTCTGTTCGGGAGCGGCTGGGGCTCGTCGATAGAATGCGACGAAATTCTCTCGAGGATACGCTACAGCGACATTCCCGGGCTCGGCGCGTCCACGGTCAAGGGGCACAGCGGAGAATTCATTCTCTACCGCCGCGGCGGCAAACTCGTCGCGGCATGGTGCGGCAGGCGTCATTTTTACGAAGGCGCGGGCTGGGAGCCGGTTGTCATACCCGTGGAGATGTTGAGACGCATGGGCTGCAGAACGCTGCTGCTGACGAACGCTTCCGGCGGCATCAATCCCGCGCTCAAACCCGGCGATTTCGTCATCATCCGCGATCACATCAATCTCGTCGGCGCCAATCCTCTCATCGGGGCGCACCGGCCGGAGTGGGGGGAGCGCTTTCCCGACATGAGCGAAGTCTACAACCGCCGTCTTGCCGAACTTCTGCACGCGAGTTCGAACCGGTTGCGGTTGCGCGCGATGGACGGCATCTACGCCTACACCTCGGGGCCGTGCTACGAAACGCCCGCGGAGATACAGGCGTACAAAGCGCAGGGAGCCGACGTCGTCGGCATGTCTACGGTGCCCGAGGCCGTTTTCGCAAAAGCCTGCGGCATCGACGTCGCCGGCATCTCGCTCGTCTCGAATCTCGCGGCCGGAATCTCGCGTCAGAGACTCGATCACGAAGAGGTGATCGCCGCGAGCGAAGATGCGAAGCCCAAGATGCGCGCGCTTATCGAGGATTTTCTTGCTCGCCTCTGAAACAGCCGATTTCATCGCCGCTCTCATGCTCGAGCGGGGCTTGAGCGACAATACGTGCGAGGCGTACGCCGGCGATCTCGCGCTTTTCGTCTCGTCGCTGGAAAAATCGGGCAAAACCTCCGCCGCCGCGATAACGAGGGCTGACATCGCGGCGTTTCTCGATACAGAGAGAGAGCGGGGACTGAAGCGTTCCACCAGAGCGCGCCGCTCGGCGGCGATCCGGATGTGGCTCAAATATCTCAGGGACAGGCGCGTGATCGCATCCGACCCAATGGACGCGATGGCGCCGCCTAAAAAAGGCAGAGCGCTGCCGAAGGTGCTTTCGGAGACGGAGACCGCCGCGATGCTCGATGCCATCGACGGCGACGATCCGCGATCGATGCGTGACAGGGCGCTTCTCGAGACGATGTATTCGTGCGGGCTCAGGGTCTCGGAAGCGTGCGCTCTGAAACTCGAGGACATCGTCGCGGATGGCGAACTTCTCAGAATTCTCGGCAAGGGTTCGAAGGAGCGGCTCGTGCCGATCGGCGCAGCGGCGGGAAGGGCGCTTTCGCGGTACATCGAAACGGGCCGCGCGTCATTCACGAAAGGGGATCTTTCTTTGGCGCACGTTTTCGTCACGCGCCTTGCGAGACCGTTCACGAGGCAGGGCGTGTTCAAAGTCGTCAGGGAGCGGGCCGCCGCCGTCGGAATCGAAGCGTCGAGAATTTCTCCGCACGTGCTGCGGCACTGTTTCGCCTCGCACATGCTTTCGCACGGGGCGGACATCCGCGCGATACAGGAGCTTCTCGGCCACAGCGACATCGGCACCACGCAGATATACACACACGTCGACGCTGCGCGCTTTTTCGAAATTCACCGCCTTCACCCGCGTCATTGATTTCGCGTTGCGGGAAAGAAGCCGTTTATGATATAATCATCGAAAACCAGCGAACGCGGTGACGCCGCTCCGCGGTCGCGCACGCGATGCCGTTAACGTTCAACAGCTATCTAAGGAGAATGAAAAAAATGAAGAAAACGATTTTTGCCGGAGCTTTTGCCGTCGTCACGCTCGCGGCGTCTTCTGCGGCGCAGGCTGATGACGCGATCGCGCGTCCCGAACACCCGAGGCCTCAGTTTGTGCGCGATAGTTGGGTCAATCTCAACGGCAAATGGACGTTTGAGTTCGATTTCGGCCAGTCGGGTACGCATGAAGGGCGCATGCTTCAGAAATCGAAGGGCTTCAGGAAGTCTATCGTCGTTCCGTTCTGCCCCGAGTCGGAACTCTCCGGCGTGGGATACAAGGATTTCATTCCCGCGATGTGGTATCACCGCAAGCTCGCCGTTCCCGCGGGATGGGAGGGCAAGAGGATTCTTCTCAATTTCGGTGCGGTCGATTACGAAGCAGAAATCTACATCGACGGCGAGACCGCCGGGTATCACGCGGGCGGCTCCTCGTCGTTCACCGTCGACCTGACGCAGTACGTCAAGTGCGGCAAGACGCACGATCTCGTCGTGCGTGTCAAGGACACGCTCGTTAACAGTCATCAGCCCAGCGGCAAGCAGTCCCGCAGATTCAAATCGTACGGCTGCGTCTACACACGCACGACAGGCATCTGGCAGACGGTGTGGATGGAGGCCGTCGATCCCGCGGGGCTTAAGGAGTGCTGGATCGTGCCCGACTTCGACAATTCGGCGTTCGTTTTCACGCCGTTGTTCATGTCGGACGCCGCCAAGCGTCTGCGCGTGACGATCAGAACGGCCGACGGCAAGATCGCGGGCAAGGCCGAAGCTGCCGCCTCTTCCGGCGCGGCGCTCAAGATCGCGCTTTCCGACGTGCGGGCATGGGCTCCCGGCTCGCCGCATCTGTACGACGTTCTTTTCGAGGTGTTCGGCGCCGGCGGCAAGCTCGTCGATAAGGTCGCCAGTTATGCCGGATTGCGCAAGGTTTCTCTCGAAAACGGCCGCATCTGCATCAACGGCAAGCCCGTCTATATGCGTCTGGTCCTCGATCAGGGCTTTTATCCCGACGGCATCTGGACCGCTCCCTCCGATGCTGCGCTCAGGAAGGATATCGAGCTTTCGATGGCGGCCGGCTTCAACGGCGCGAGACTCCACCAGAAGGTTTTCGAAGAGCGCTTTCATTACTGGGCCGACAAGCTCGGTTATCTCACCTGGGGTGAAATGGCGAGCTGGGGCACTGATCCTCTGCACATGGAGTCGGCGCGCAACTTCATCCCCGAATGGAGCGAGATCGTCCGCCGCGACCGCAACCATCCGTCCATCATCGCGTGGACGCCGTTCAACGAGACGTGGTATCATTCGAACGATTCGCTTCATCACCAGCGCACGAAGAACGAGGTCTACGAAATCACGAAGACGATCGATCCCACGCGTCCGGTGAACTGCTCGTCCGGCGAAATCCACGCCAAGACCGACCTCTGGACGATCCACAACTACGCCCGCGCCCCGAAGCTCAAGGAGATCGACACCCCGAAGGGCACCGTCTGGACACGCAACAAGTCGTGGACGAAGATCCCTTACCACCGCTACGACGGCCAGCCTTATCTCATCGACGAATTCGGAGGTCTGGGCTGGATCGGTCCCGACCGCCGCAAGGCCGCCGACAACACCTGGGGCTACGGTTCGTCGATCAGGACGCAGGAAGAGTTCTTTGACATCCTCAAAAAGGAGGTCGACGTGATTCTCGCGGCCAAGAACATCTGCGGATACTGCTACACTCAGCTTACCGACGTGGAGCAGGAGCAGAACGGCGTTTACTATTACGACCGCGTGCCGAAGTTCGATCCCGCGAAATTCAAGGCCATCTTCGGCATAGATCCCTACTGCAAATAATATCGTTCCGGCCGCCCGGCAGGATATTTAATTCCCCAAATCCGGCGGCGGATTTGGTATAATAGCGTTATGCCGAAAAAGATGAATCCAGCATTGCGTTCGTGGCTCGTGATCGCACTCGTGGCGTTCGCGTTCATCTCCATGTACAAGATGAACCCGAACAGGCCCAAGATAAGGGAATTGACCCAGATAGAGTTCTTCAAGGCCATAGACGCCGGCAAGATCGTAGAGCCTGTCGTGCGTTTTGTCGACCGTGACGAAGGCGAGACTTTTTTAACGGGTGAGATCGAAACTGACGAGCTTGAAAAGGACGGCTCTCCGGTCAAGGAGCGTTACCGTGTCGCGCTCGTGCCGGGAGAAAACGAAAGCCTTATGAACGATCTTTTCGCCTCTCAGGTGAAGGTCGTCGTCGAAGAGCGCAGAAGCCCCATCTCTCCGTTCATGATGCAGCTTCTTTTCTTCTTCGGGTTTCTCGCTCTCTTCTACTGGTTCTTCCACCGCAAAATGGGCGGCGACGGCGGTCCGTTTGGCTTCGGCAAGTCGCGCGCGAAGGTTCTCAACGCGAGCGAAGACAAAAAACCGGGCATCTCGTTCGCCGACGTCGCGGGTATCGACGAGGCGAAAGAGGAGGTTCAGGAGATCGTGGAATTCCTTAAGGAGCCTTCCGCGTTTCAGAAACTCGGCGGCAAGATACCCAAGGGCGTTCTTCTTGTCGGTCCTCCCGGAACGGGCAAGACTCTTCTCGCCAAAGCCATCGCGGGCGAGGCCAAGGTGCCGTTTTTCGCCATCAGCGGCAGCGATTTCGAGGAGATGTTCGTGGGCGTGGGCGCGAGCCGCATGCGCGACATGTTCGCCGAAGCGAAAAAGCGTTCGCCCTGCATCGTCTTCATCGACGAAATAGATTCCATCGGGCAGAAGCGCACCGGCGCGAGCGCGCTCACCGGTTCGCATGCGCACGAGCAGACGCTCAACACCATGCTCGTCGAGATGGACGGCTTCGAGCCTAACGAGGGCGTCATAGTCATCGCCGCGACGAACCGCCCCGATACGCTCGACTCCGCATTGCTCAGACCCGGCCGCTTCGACCGTCAGGTCGTCGTCGAACTGCCCACGCTCAAGGGGCGCGAGGAGATTCTCGCTCTGCACGGCAAGAAGATCACTTTCGCCGAAGACGCCGACCTCGGACGGGTAGCGCGCGGCACGCCCGGCTTCTCCGGGGCCGATCTCGCCAATCTCCTCAACGAGGCCGCCCTCATGGCCGTCAGGAAAAAACTCGAGGCCGTCGATATGGCGACGCTTGAAGAGGCCCGCGACAAGGTTCTTTGGGGGCGCGAGCGCAAGTCTTCGGGCTACTCTCAGAAAGACCGCGAGACGACGGCGTGGCACGAGGCGGGGCATGCGCTTTTGCAGGTTCTTCTCAAAGACTCCGACCCTCTTCACAAGGTGACGATAATACCTCGCGGCCGTGCTCTCGGGGCGACGATGTCGCTGCCGGAGAAGGACGTTCTCAACCGTACGAAGAAGCATTTCCTCGCGGAGATGCGCATCTGCTGCGGCGGGCGCATCGCCGAAGAGCTTTTCACCGGCGACATCTCCACAGGCGCTTCGCAGGACATCGCGCAGGCGACCGCCATCGCGCGTGACATGATCTGCCGCTACGGCATGAGCGACAAGTTCGGTTTTCAGGCGTTTCAGGAACCGAGCCAGTTCTCATCCGAGCCGCTTTCGCCGCAGTTCAGCGAGGCGACGTCGCGTGAGATCGATTCCGAAGTGAAGCGGCTTATCGACGAAGCCTACGCCGAGGCGAAAGCGCTTATCGAAGGGAACCGCGACAAACTCGAAATCCTCGCCAAAACGCTCGTCGAGAAGGAGACCATGGACGGGCGCGACGTGGAAATTCTGGTGAAAGGGAAGCGTCCCGAGACCCCCGAAGAGGAGGGGAGCGTAAATGGGTGAGACGCTGATGAACGCCGTAAAGGCCGTCGATGTTTCGGCGATAGCCGAAATAGCGATTCTCTATTTCGTCATCTACGCGATTCTCAAGGCCGCGAAGGGCTCGCGCTTCGGGCAGGCGCTGATGGGCGTCGGGGTTCTTGCCGCCGCGATGATCGCGTTTTCTTATCTCTTCCATTTCGAGGTTCTTTCGCGGATCATTCAGGCGGTGCTCATTTATCTGGCGATTTCCACGGTCGTCATATTTCAGCCCGAGATACGCCGCATTCTCGCGCAGGTGGGGGCTTTCGGCTATCTCGAGAGGCGCAAACATTCGCCCGACGGCGTCGCGACGGTGCAGTACATCGTCGAGACGCTGATCAAACTTGCAGAAAAGCGCATAGGCGCTCTGATCGCGTTCGAACGGGGCATTTCCCTCAGGAGCTACGAGTCGACAGGCGTTCAGCTGAACGCCGACTTCTCGCGCGAACTCGTCGAGAGCGTTTTTACGCCTCCGCTTCCGCTTCACGACGGCGGCATGACGATGCGCGGCGGGCGCATTTCGTCGGCTCACTGCGTGTTTCCCGTTTCGAACAATCCCAATCTCGTCTCCATCGGCATGCGCCATCGCGCGGCGGTCGGTCTTTCGGAGGAGACGGACGCGCTCATAATCGTCGTTTCGGAAGAGACGGGTTCGGTGTCGGTCGCGCACAACGGGAGACTTCTGAGGTATTTCGGCGATCAGATCGCGCAGTCGCTTCCGCGTTGGGTCGCCAAGGCGATGAGTGAAGATCACCGCCAGTCGAAGATCTTCTCGAAACTTTATTCGCGGCTGATGAGCAGCCGGTTCATGAAAGGTCTGCGCAAATGAATCTGCCGAAAATAGAAAACGCGGGTCTCAAGATTCTCGCGCTCGTGCTGGCGCTGATCGTATACCACACTTTGAAAACGGACAAGGCCAAGTCTCTTCAATTCAGACATGACGGACAGACAACACAACGGCGGTGACGGCGAGAGGCGGCACGTTTTCGCCTGGCTTCTTTTTCCGCTGGCGCTTTTTCCGCTCGCGGCGCTTCTCACGTATGACTGGCGGGCGATACCCGCCCTCAATTCACCGCCCATCCATTCTTCGAACTGGATAGGAAAGCTCGGCGATCTCTTCGCGTTTTACGGTTACATGCTCTTCGGCCTCGCCGTGTGGGTGGTGCCCGTGATGTGCGTGACGGCGGCGCTGTGCGTCATTCTCGGGCGCAGGATGCGCCCCGGGCGGCGCGAAATCTGGCTTTTCGTGTTTCTTCTCGCGACGTCGTGCTTCTGTCAGGTGATAGGCGTCAACGGGGGGCTCTTCGAGATTCTCGCCGTGCGCAACAACATTCCGAACGCGGGCGGCGCTGTCGGGTATCTCGTGATGACGTGCTGCCTTTCGCCGCTTCTGAGCGATTTCGGTTCTTCGGTCATCGCCGTGATCACCATGTTCATATCGCTGATCGCGGCGGTGGGCGTCAGGAATTTTGCCGCGTTTTTCGCCGCCGTCTACCGCTGGGCGACGTCCACGCATTACCGCGTCGCCGTTCCGTCCGGCGATGATGCCGCCGCATTCGGCGCGGAGGCGCCGCAGGCGGAAGATCCCGGCGCGGCCGCCTATCGCGCGGCGATGCAGGCGAAGGCCGAAGCGAAGCGTCAGCGAGAAGAGGAGAAGGCCGCCATAAAGGCGGAGAAACAGCGCCGCAAGGCCGAACGCCGAGCCGCCAAAGAAGCCGCCAAAGAGGCCGCCCGCGCGGCGAAGGACGCATCATCGGCCCGGTCTTCCTTCGCGCCGGCCCCCGTTCCGGCGCGCGCGGTCGAAGCCGCCGGATCCGGGGATGACGGTGCGGTCGCTGCCGACAAGGGGCCGTACATACTACCGTCGCTCTCGCTTCTTGATCCGCTCAAGAAGACGAGCGCCGACCACGGCAACGTCAGCGAAATGTGTTCGAGACTCATTTCGACGCTCAAACTCTTCAATGTCGACGCGGAGATCGCCTATACGGTGCAGGGGCCCGTCGTCACGAAGTACGCCGTTACGCTTGCGCCCGGCACGAGGTACAGCGCGGTGACGTCGATTTCAGACAACCTCAAGGGCGCGCTCCGCGCCAAGTCTCTCAGAACCGAAACCCCTATTCCGGGCGAGGATTGTGTCGGCATCGAGGTGCCGAACCGCACTTCGGTCGGGATTTCGTTCAGGGAAATAATCGAGTCGGACACGTGGCGTAATTTCAACGGGGCGCTGCCGCTTCTCTTCGGCAAAGACGCCGCCGGCAAGGACCTTGTCGCCGATCTCGCTAAGATGCCGCACATGCTCGTGGCGGGCGCGACGGGGCAGGGCAAGTCGGTCTGTCTCAATTCGATCATCAACGGGCTTTTGATGACGAAGACGCCTGAACAGCTCAGGTTCATCATGATCGACCCGAAATCGGTGGAATTTACGCCTTACGCGTCGATCCCGCACCTTCTCGTGCCTGTCATCACCGACAACAACAAGGCGAGCGGCGCCCTGCGATGGGCGGTCGCCGAGATGGAAAAGCGTCTCAAGATGTTCTCCCGCGCAAGAGTGAAGAATATCGCGGATTTCAACAACCGGCCGCAATTCACGCAGACCACCATGTTCGTCGAGGAGTCTCCTGTCGGCAGCGATATGCCCCGAACGGTGCCGTACATCGTCATCATAATAGACGAAGTCGCCGATCTCATGGCCGCCTGCGCGAAGGAGGTGACGCCCAATATCGCGCGAATCGCCGCCAAGGCGCGCGCCGCGGGCATCCACATCATCCTTGCCACGCAGCGCCCCGACGCCAAAGTCATCACCGGCACGATCAAGGCGAACATCCCGGGGCGCGTCGCGTTCAAGACGGCCACCGGCATCGATTCGCGCACGATTCTCGACGACGGAGGCGCTGAGAATCTGATCGGCAAAGGCGACATGCTTTTCAAGGCGGCGGACGGGCTTTTAATCCGAGCTCAGGGAGCGTGGATCAGCGACGCCGAAATCGAACGCATAACGAACTTCATCGAAGAGCATTCCAGCGTTCAGTTCGACGCCGGATTCAGCAAGAAACTCAACAAAATCAAAGAGTCGACCTACGATGACGAAGAGGAGGAAGACGAGGAGACGAGCACGGAGAGCGCCGAAGATGCTCGCGAGAAGGTGAAAGCCGAGGAGTCCGCGAGCGATTTCAAGAAAGCCGTCGAGTGCATCATCAACACGAACCGCGCGTCGACGTCGCACTTCCAGCGACGCCTCGCGTGGGGTTATAACCACGCGGCGAAAATCATGGACATGCTCGAGGACGCGGGCGTCATCGCCCCGCAGTCCGGCGCGGGGCCGCGCCAGATCATCATGGATCAGCAGCAGCTTCTCGAATTGTTCAACGGCGATGCGGCGGCGGCAGATGACGCCGCCGGGGACGGCGAACCTGATTTATTCACGGAGGAACAGCAATGATGGAGTTCGGTAAAACTCTCCGCGCGGCGCGCGAGGCTAAAGGGTATACGGTCAGTCAGGTTGCGGAGATGACGCGTCTGATGTCGTCGGTAATCGAGGGTTTTGAAGCGGAGAATTTCTCGATGATCGCGGCGCCCATCTACGGGCGGGGTTTCGTTAAGCTGTATTGCGAAGTTCTCGGGCTCGATCCGAAGCCGTTTGTCTCGGAATTTATGGAGATTTACAACGGCAACAGAGATCTCGGAATAAAGGAGCGCCCCGTTTCCGCGCCGCCGCCCGTGCCGGAGCCGGCGCCGGAGCCTGTCGCGTCAGAGCCTCCGGTTTCGGCTTTTCTCTCTCCCGCGGCCGGCGAGGCGACGGCGTCTCCTCCGCCTCCGGCAGACCTCTTCGGCGATGCGTCGGGTTCCCGGTATGCCGCTGCCGAGCCGCCCGCGCCGCCGGCGGCGAAACCGCAGAGCGCCGAGCCCGCCGTCGAGCATGATCGGGAACAATCGGATGAGTCGCAGAGGCTTTCGCGTTACGCCGCGCCCATCCGCGAATACAAGCCGCGCGTTTCCGTTTCGCTGCCGCGTAATTTCTGGCGGATCGCGTTTCTCGCTCTCGTCGCGCTCGGCGTCGTGTGGATGATATGTCTCGGGATGAGGGCGCTTTATCGAGCGACGTCGACGGGAGAGGCGACCGCCGCCCGGACGTCCGCCGAAAGCTTGAATGTTCCCGCCGCGGCCAAGGCGAAAGAAGCGCCGAAGGCGAAACCGAAACCGGACGAAAAAGAGAAATCGCGCGAGAAGATCGACATACCGCCGCTTTACATCGATTGAAACCGAAATATCCGAACAAATCAAAGAAAGGAAAACGAAAATGGAAGTCGTTATCTGCAAAACCAAGGAAGAAGCGTCGAAGCTCGCCGCGGGGATGATCACCGAGCAGGTCAAAAAGAATCCGAAGACCGTTCTCGGTCTTGCCACAGGCTCGACGCCCGTTCTCATGTATAACGAAATGGCCAAAGCGGTAAAGGCGAAAAAAGTCTCCTACAGGCAGGTCAAGAGCTGGAACCTCGACGAGTACGAGGGGCTCGCTCCCACGCAGGACCAGAGCTACCGCTATTTCATGAACGAGAACCTCTTCAAGAAGATCGACATCAAGCTTTCCAATACGCATGTCCTCAACGGGCTCGCGAAGGATCCCGAGAAGGAATGCAAGGCGTACGAGGCCCAGATCAAGAAGGCCGGCGGCATCGACATTCAGGTTCTCGGTATCGGGTCCGACGGCCATATCGCCTTCAACGAGCCCGGCACTTCGCTCGCGAGCCGCACCGCGGTCGTCTATCTCACGCCTTCGACGATCAAGGACAACGCGAGGCTCTTCTTCGGCGGCGACATGAAGAAGGTGCCCACGCAGGCGCTTTCGATGGGCGTGGGGACGATCTGCGAAGCGAAGAAAATCATCATGCTCGCTTTCGGAAAGGGCAAGGCCGACGCGATCAAGGGCTGCGTCGAAGGCGGCATGAGCCAGTTCTGCACGGCCTCCGCCCTGCAGGCGCACAACGACGCGTGGATATTCTGCGACGAAGAGGCGGCTTCGAAACTCAAGCTCAAGAAATACTACGCCTGGCGCAGCGCGGTCAAGCTCGGTCTCTGATTTATGGACAAGTATTTCACCAGTTTTCTCTGCGAGAAGTGCCACACCGAGATACAGGCTTCGCTCGACATGATCGGCGAAGAGGCCGACTGTCCCGCGTGCGGCATGAAGCTCGTCATTCCGGACGGCCGTGACGACGGAATCGTGCGCCACGGTCTCGACGATGCCGATCCCGAATCGGTGGAGGCGATGAAAAGCCGCACGATACGGATCGAACTCGGAGACATCTGAGGATGGCGAAAAAACGCCAGCGCAGAAAGAATCCGCCGCGTACGGCGTTGCGCTCGCTGTCGGCCAAGGTCGGCGCGGCGCTTTTCGCCGTCACGGCGTTTCTTTGCGCGGCCGGCAACTGGTACGTCCACCATTCGGCGAAGTGGCTTGACGCGAAGGAGTCGTCATTCCCCGGGTTCATAACGGGAGCGCTTTCTTATTTCGGTTATCCTTGCGCCGACGTCACGGACGCGCTCGGCCTGACGGGGCACGACGTCGTTTACGAATACGACGAAGAAGCCCCTTCGGGGAGCGTTTTTTTCGCGGGAGCGCCCAAACGCACGGGTTTGCCGGCTCCGGACGATATCGTCGTTCTCGACCGCGGCGAGTTCAAAATCGGCTGGTCGGCGAAACTGCGACATCCCGTGTGGTGCGCGTATCATGTGACGAAAGACGCGAAGTATTTCATCGAGAAGCGTCCGTCGTTCACGATCGACAGATCGGTCCCTTCGGCCCCGAAGCCAGGCGATTACACCGGCAGCGGCTACGACCGCGGGCACATGGCGCCTAATCATGCGATTTCTTCGCGTTACGGCCAGACGGCCCAGAAGCTCTCGTTCATGATGTCGAACATCGCCCCGCAGACTCCGGCGCTTAACAGGGGCGTGTGGCGCGAAGTGGAGCATCGCATAGCCGATCTGTGGACGCGGCGATACGGCGAGATATGGGTCGTCGTCGGGGCGATTTCGACGCCGTCGAAGACAGAGACGGTCAGCGGCAGTGACATAGATGTTCCCACGGCGTATTATCAGGTGATCATCGCGCAGACGGGTTTTGACGTCAGGGCGCTCGCGCTCTGCTTCGACCAGCATTCGGTCGAATATGGGCGGTGGCCTTCGCGTCACCTGATTTCGATCGACGAGCTTGAGGAGAAATCCGGGCTTGATTTCAACCCCGATCTCCCGGGTTTCATCTCTTCTCCGCTCGAAGCGGAATTGCCTTCGCGACTCTGGCCTGTCGGCGTCGCCAGTGTTTTGAGACAGCTTCTTCTGCATTACCGTTATTGACGGTTGCGCATTTTGCGCAATTTAAACAAGAAAAGAAAGGTAAATGAAAATGAAACGAACAGTGCTTGCGACGATAATGACGCTCGGCGTGTCGCTTTTCGCGGCGGCAGAAGGGCAGTTCGGCGGCGAACGCGTGCCGCTTTGGCCTTCGGTCGGAAAGATACCCGATTTTCAGGAACATCAGATCGCGGCGATGACCGACGAAGCCGGAAAGAAGGACTTTGTGCGTGAACAGAACCGCATGCCATACATCGAGTGGTACAAGGCACCGGCGAATCCAAACGGAGCGTGCATGATTCTCGTTTCGGGCGGCAGTTACCAGTGCTGCTGCGATATGTCTCTCGTAAAGGGCATCTGGCCTAAACGTTTTCTCGAGCTCGGATACGTATGCGTGAATCTCGTATACCGCACGCCCCGCGCCAAAGGCAAGCCCTGTTATTGGAGCGGCTGGCAGGACGGTCAGCGCGCAGTGCGCCTCGTGCGCGCCGAGGCTGCGAAACGCGGCTTCGATCCGGAGCGCATAGGCGTCATCGGCATGTCGGCTGGCGGTCATCTGACGACGATGCTCGCCACGAGTTCGCTTAAGCGTTCTTACGCGAAGGTCGACAACTTCGACGACATTCCCTGTCACGTCAATCTCGCGATCTGCAACGCGCCCGCCTACAACACCCTTACCGCGTCCGACGGTTCTGCCCGTCCGCAGGACGGCACTCTCCTGCTCGACGGTCTCGAGGTGAATCCCTCTTTCTCGTTCGATTCGAAGACGTGCCCGATCAGCTTTCATCACGGCGGCACCGACCCTTACACGCCGAACGGTTCCACGCTCTGCTACCGTGAACTGCGCAAGCGCAAAATACCCGCCGAACTCCATCTTTATTCCGACAAAGGCCACGGAGCCTTCGGTCTTGAGCGTGCGGTAGAGTTCATGCACCAGCTGAATTTCGACGGCAGACTCGGCCAGGAGACTGAACGGCGCATCTACACCGGCAAGTATACCGAGCGCACCGAGCGCGTCGATCTCTGGGCCGGTGTCAAGATGCCTTCGGTTTTTCCCGCGCACACGAATGCCCCGTATCTCACATGGTACGTGCCTAAGAGCCTCAAGACGAAAGCGATTCAGGTCGTTCTGCCCGGCGGAGCCTATTCGCACTGCAACGTCTCGGGCGAGGGCCTGCCCGTCGCGGAATATTTCAATTCAAAGGGGATGACCGTCGTCGTCGTCAACTACCGCGTCCCCCGTCCGCCCAAAGGTTATCCCAAGCATCATGTCGCGTGGCAGGACGCGCAGCGCGCCATCCGCCTCGTGCGCGCAGCCGCTTTGTCGCGCGGGCTCGATCCGGAGCGCATCGGCGTGATGGGCTTTTCCGCGGGCGGGCATCTCACGCTCATGTCGTCGCTCAGCTCCACCTACCGCGCCTACGGCCCTGTCGACGATGTCGACAGAAAGACGTCGTGCAAGGTCCAGTGGGCGTGCCCGATCTATCCCGCGTACGTGCTTACCGACGGCGCCGACCGCCCGAATGTCAGAGGCGGCAACACTGATGACGCGGTTCACGTCGAGGAATTGCTCTTCGACATCAATACTCCGCCGATGTGCTTCGTTCACGGCGATGCTGACGGCTGGGCGTCTATGAATTCGGTCAAAACGTGGGAGAAGCTGCGCCGCATGGGCGTGCAGTGCGATCTTCACACTCTCGCCAAACGCGGCCACTGCTTCCAGTTCCGCGCGGCGGACGGCACCGGCAGCGCCACGTGGCTCGATCGCGTCTGGGAATTTCTCACGGCCAAGGGCTTCAACAAGTAACCCGCAAAGCGCGACTTCCGCTCAGACATCGGCGTGCCAGCCCGGGTGTTCACGGGTGATCGGTTAGCCGGATGAGCGGCCTTCGCGTTTTATCCAGGCTTCGCGCATGAACCTGATGTTGCGCGAAAATATCTGATCCACGTTCGCCGCGGAAGAGACGTCGAGAAAATTCTTCACCTCTTCGCTCGAAAAATGGAATCGCGTTTTGAGAAGATGGATGTAGGCGCGTTCGGGGTCTTTGTTCCAAAGATCCCGTAAACAAAGGTGCGTCATCTTCCAGACTTCATGATGTTTGATGTCCTTGCCCGCGGGGACGGGTATTTCCATGGCTTCGGCGCCGTCTTCACCGTCGTAGGCGTTTTCTATCGAAATTTCGCCGTGCGGCGCGGGGTTGGCGTTCAGGACGTAACCGCGCACGTATCGGCGAAGCCATCCCTGGAAACTGCCTTCGCCTCTGTAGAGATCGATCTTGCCGCGGCCTATCATCTCTTCGTAGAGCATGCCCATAAGGTCGCCGGCCGTGAGAGAGTAGCGCTCCATCATCTGTGCCGAACGCATTGAACGCGATTCGGGTTCGACAACCTTTTCCCACACGAGCTTCCACCCCGCGTCGTCCCCGTTTCTGACGAGGCCGTGCCATTCTTTGTCCGTCATGCGAACGTGAGCCCCCCGGGGACTGGCGTCATTCCGGCGCGGTGAAGCCGCACGGCGCGCTCGTGCTTGCCGGCGATGAAATCGCGGCAGGAAATTACGGCCCTGCCGTTTTCGACTTTCAGCATCTTGCCGGCGAACTCGAATGTGCCGCTTTTCACGGTTTCACCTTCGCCGTCGTGTATTTCGAGATCGAGGACGCAGTCGTCGTCTTCGCCGCCTTTGAAATTAAGTTTGGCCGACCAGCGCATCTTCATCACCTGCGCCGGATATGAAACGTAGACGAACGATAAGGGTTTGTCGGCGGGCGTCTTCATCTTGTCACGCGTTGTCGGAACTTTTGCGCGAGCGCGCTTTGAGGAATATTCTCAACGGCGCGCCTTCGAGGCCGAACCTTGCGCGCACGTTCTTTTCGAGAAACGAGAGGTAGGCCGGTGTGACGAGTTTCGGGTCGTTGACGAAGAGACGGATCGTCTGCGGGTTTGTCGAGACCTGAAGACCGTAATAGATTTTGAGGCGTCTGCCTTTGATCATCGGCGAGAGCGTTTTCTTCGTGGCCGAAACGAGCGTTCTGTTGAGAATGCCCGTCGGGAGCTTCTCTCCCGCGCTCGCGGCGGCGCGGTCGATGGCGTCGATCGTGCGGCGGATGTTGTAACCCGATTTGTTCGAGCAGAAAACGACTGGAGCGAAATTGAGAAACGGCATCATCTGCCTGAGCGCAGGAAGGGCTTTCGTCTCGGTGACGCCGTCTTCCTGCGCGAGATCCCATTTCTGGCAGAGAATGACGGCGGCGCGGTTCGCTTCGAGGATTTTGCCGGCGATGCGCTTGTCCTGCATCGTCGGGCCCATTCTCGCGTCTATGAGAAGAAGGACCACATCCGCCTCTTTGATCGCCTCTTCGCTTCTGAAGAGAGAGAAATTGTCGACGGATGTCTTAGACATCTTCGTGTGCGGTTTCATGCCGGCCGTGTCGACGAGCGTGTAGTGGCGCGCTTCGGGGCCGGAACCGATCGAAAAGGGCACCTCGACCGCGTCGCGCGTGGTCCCCGCGATTTCGGAGACGATGACGCGCGGGGCCTTGAGGAGTCTGTTTATGTAAGAGGATTTGCCGGAATTGGGGCGACCGACGACGGCGACGCGCAGAGGCCGCTTCTTCGTCTCGTTTTCTTCGGCCGCCGGCAGGCGCGAGACGACTTCTCCGAGAAGCGCTTCGACGCCGCGCGAATGTTCCGCACTAGTCGCGAATACCTTGAGCCCGAAGCGTTCGAATTCGGCGGCGCGCCAGTCGTCTTCGGGGCTGTCGCATTTGTTCGCCGCTATCACGCAGGGAACGCCCGATTCTCTGACGCGCTTGATGACTTCAGCATCGAGGGGCGTTATTCCTTCGCGCGCATCGACGACGATGACGCAGATCGCCGAGTCTTCGACCGCGAGTGCGGCCTGATTGCGAGTTTCGCTGTCAAGGGGGTCGTTCGTCACGCGCTTGTCGAAAGCGATACCGCCCGTGTCGACGAGCATGACCCTGCGTCCGAGAATCTCGACTTCGCGTGTGACCCTGTCGCGCGTCACGCCGGGCTGATCGAAAACGATGGCCACGCGCTTTCTCGCGATGCGGTTGAAAAGCGCGCTTTTGCCCGTGTTGGGACGACCTACCAGACTTACTACGTTCATCGGCGCTATTATATCAAATTATGCGCGCACAGTGTGTAATAGGCTCTTGCGGTGTCATTTCCAGAAGTAAATGCAAGCGGAACTTGCATTTACTTCTGGAGATGACAAGGCATAATTTTCGGCTGAAGCCCGCTTTACTTGCCTAATTGTTCTATGCTATAATTTGTCCATCAAACAAGAAAGTACTTGTCAGCACGGTTCCAACAGCACTTGTTGCACTGAAAATTGGCTGGCGAGATATAATACCTTTCATGAAACAACTTTTATTATGCTTTGCTCTCATTTCTTCGGGGATGCTCCTTGCTGCGAAGAAAGCCGTGGTAACGCAATTGTCAGAAGCGAATCGCCATCTTGCTGAAGTCG
>JAZSQE010000052.1:0-23715 GCA_045537795.1 Kiritimatiellia bacterium
GCCCTTTGTCTTCCTAAGACCGCTTGGCCTCCGACTTGCATCTGCTGGCACACTTCGGCGCAGCGGCCGCACTTGATGCACTTGTCAGGGTTGAGAACGAGCGACGGCGTCGAGGTGTCGTTCTCGCGGTGAATGACCTCCTTCGGGAACGGAACTTCGCGGATGCCAAAGTCGGCGGCGATGTTCTGCAGTTCGCAGCGGCCGCTGCGCGGGCACTGCAAGCAGTCGTTCGGGTGGTTGGCGAGAATAAGCTCGAGAACCGTGCGGCGGACCTGAACGATATCCGGGTCGTGCGTGAGAATCTTCATCCCTTCGACCGCCTCCGTGCAGCAGGCGCGCAGGAGTTTCGGGGAGGGAACGAACTTGCCGGGCTCCGTGCGGCTCGGAACGAGCTGACGCACCACGCAGATGCCGCAACTCGCGCCGGGCTTGAGATCGGGATGATAGCAGAGCGTCGGAATCTTGACGTTCGCCTTGCGCGCGGCCTGAAGAAGGTTGGAACCCTTCTCGACTTCGACCTCGACGCCGTTAACTTCGAGTTTGATCATTTCCATGATAAATACTTTCCTTTCTCCGCTTAGCCGTGGCTGATCGCGCCGAACTTGCACGCCGCCTCGCAAGCGCCGCACTTGATGCACTTCTGAGTGTCGATGACGTGGGGCTTCTTGAGCTCGCCCGCGATGGCGTTCGCCGGACACTTGCGCGCGCAGAGCGTGCAACCCTTGCACTTTTCGGCGTCGATCTTGTACTGAACGAGCTTCGAGCACTTACCGCTGCGGCACTTCTTGTCCTTGATGTGCTCCATGTATTCGTCCATGAAATACTTGAGCGTGGACTTGACCGGATTGGCCGCAGTCTGCCCGAGACCGCAGAGCGACGCCTTGCACATCGAGTCGGAGATCGCCTCAAGCTGCTTGATGTCGTCTTCGACGCCGCGGCCTTCGGAGATCTTGTTGAGGTAGTTGAGGAGCTTTCTGCCGCCGATGCGGCACGGAGCGCACTTGCCGCACGACTCGTCGACCGTGAAGTCAAGATAAAACTTCGCTATATCGACGACGCAGTCGGTCTCGTCCATGACGATGAGGCCGCCCGAGCCCATAATCGAGCCGATCTTCGCGAGAGACTCGTAGTCGATCGGAGTGTCGAGGAACTGCGGAGGGATGATGCCGCCCGAAGGACCGCCCGTCTGGGCCGCCTTGAACTCGTGACCGCCGCGGATGCCGCCGCCGATATCGAAGATGATTTCCCTGAGCGTTGTTCCCATGGGAACTTCGATCAGGCCGGAGTTGTTGACCTTGCCGGTAAGCGCGAAAACCTTCGTACCCTTCGTCGTCTCGGTGCCGATCTTGTTGAACCAGTCGGCGCCCTTGTTGATGATGACGGGGATGTTCGCGAGCGTTTCGACGTTGTTGATGACGGTCGGGCAATCCCAAAGCCCCTTCACCGCCGGGAACGGCGGACGGGGCTTGGGCATGCCGCGGTTGCCTTCAATCGACTGGAGAAGCGCCGTCTCTTCGCCGCAGACGAACGCGCCGGCTCCGAACCTAAGTTCAATGTCGAAATCGTGTTCGCTGCCGAGAATCTTCTCGCCGAGAAGACCGTATTCACGCGCCTGCTGAATAGCCAGTTCAAGACGGTGGATGGCGAGCGGATACTCCGCGCGGATGTAGATGTAGCCCCTGTTCGCGCCGATGGCGTAGCCCGCGATAATCATCGCCTCAAGAATCGAATGGGGGTCGCCTTCGAGCGTGGAGCGGTCCATATACGCGCCGGGGTCGCCCTCGTCGGCGTTGCAGACCATATACTTCTGACCTTTGGGCTGAGCCGCCGCGAACTTCCACTTCATGCCGGTGGGGAAGCCCGCGCCGCCGCGCCCGCGAAGCCCCGATTTGAGCATCTCTTCAATGACTTCTTCGGGCGTCATCTCGAAGAGAACCTTCTCGATCGCCTTGTAGCCATCACGCGCGATGTAGTCGTCGATCTTCTCGGGGTCGATGACGCCACAGTTCCTGAGAACAATGCGGTACTGCTTCTGATAGAACGGGATGTTCGCCTCGGCGACGAGCTTCTTCGCCTGCTCGGGATCGTAGCAAAGGCGCTGCACGACGCGGCCCTTGACGAGATGTTCGTTGACGATCTCCTTGACGTCGTCGGCCTTGACCTGAACGTAGAAAGTGCCCTGAGGAAGAACCTTGACGATCGGGCCCTGTTCGCAGAAACCGAGGCAGCCCGTCGCGACGACCTGCACCTTTTCGGACAGACCCGCTTCGGCGAGCTGAACCTTGAATTCGTCGATGATCTTGTCGCCGCCGCCGGAGAAACACGCCGTGCCGCCGCAGACTAGGATATATGATTCGTAAGCCATGACTCTCAGTTCTCCTTGATAATATCGATCGAAGGCTTGTCGCAGATCTTCGCGTCGACGAGCTCTTTACCGACGATGTGCTTTTCGACGATTTCCTTCGCCGTCGCCGCATCGACCTTTCCGTAAATGACGGCGGGCATGCCGGGGGCGACGACTTCGACCGTGGGCTCCGAGTGGCAAAGCCCCATGCAGCCCGTCTGACGCACGAGAACGTTCGTAAGACCCTTCTCGGTAAGCGCGTCAAGAAGCGAGGTGAAAGTCTCCTTCGCTCCGGCGGCGATGCCGCAGGTGCCCATCCCGACGATTACCTGAATATCCTTGTTGGCGCTGTCGCGCATTTCCATCGCCTTCTGCTTCTCTTCACGCATGCGGCGCAGATCTTCCAAAGTCATTTTGGCCATTTTTTACCTCCTGAAAATTATTAACCGAGTTCGCGGTATTTGGCGATGATGCCCGCGACGTCCTTCGTCGTGAGTTTGCCGTGGACGTCGCCGTTGACGACGACAGCCGGAGCGAGACCGCAGCAACCGATGCAGCGCACCGCCTCGACGGAAAAAAGGCCGTCGGGCGTGGTGCCGTTGACGCCGATTCCGAGCTGGCGCTCGAATTCCTTGATGATGTCATCGCCGCCGCGAAGGTAGCAGGCGGTCCCGAGGCAGACTTGAATGATGTACTTACCGGCCTTCTGCAGCTTGAAGAAATTGTAGAACGTCACAACTCCGTAGATTTTCGCGAGCGGAACGTCGAGGAGTTCGGCCGTTTCGATCGCGATGTTGCGCGGAATGTAACCGTATTTCTGCTGGACCTGATGAAGGACCATAATGAGATTTCCAGGCTTGGACTTCCATTCCTGAATGAACGCCTTCAGTTCGGGCGTCATCTGTTCTAACTGATCGCTCACTTTCACTTCTCCTGTGGGGGTGATTTAAATCGATATAATTATATCATTTCAACATAGAGTTAGACAAGGATAATCGATGGGGGAGCGCCCCGCCGCATTATTCCTTCGAAACGCGCAGTTTTTTGACGGCCGAAGCCCCTGCGCCTTCGATGCGGATGGAGTTCTCCGTTTTGAACAGAGAGACTCTGAATTTCGCAGGTCCCCTGAACCATCCGTCGACAAGACCGTTGATTCTAACCTGATAAGGTTCGTTCGAATCGGTCTCGACCGCCAGAAAGTACTTCGCGTCGCGCGGAGCGTAAACGCAGTTCCAGAGAAGCGCGCCGTCCTTCTCGAAGGCGCATTCGCGGCGGTACTCCTCGCGCATCACGGCACGACCCTGAAACATATACAGCTCGGTGCCGTGGGCGGGCAGCTTGACGGTGAACTCGTCAGTGAAGCTCCCCTTCTCGGCGGAATTGAACCTGTCGGTCCACGAGACCTTGCCCTTGAGACTCACGTCGGCGGGCGTTATCGTGATTTCGGCGGCCGCATCGCCGGGATTGTAGAACGCCACGGCGAACGTGCCGCCGTTCATGCCCCAGAGATACTTGACGATAACCTTGACACCGGAGCGCTCCAGAACGACGTGACCCTGACGGGCCACGAAATCGTTGTTCACGTTCATCAGCATCTTGTCGGTGAGCCATTTCTCGAGGTTTTCGTCGATCTTGCCGCCGTTGACGGTGACGGGAGAGGCGAGAATGCACGCCATCGCGAACTGGGTCTTGAGCTCCTGCGCGCTCAGCGTCCCCGACGTGTCGATCGGCCCGATGTCGTTGAACTGCTGAGAATAGCAGAAATACCCGTACGCCGTGCGCGCGATCGACCTGTCGATCGCCTTCTTGACGTCCTCCCACGTGCGCTTCGTAACGGGAGCGTTCCTGTCGCGCTTAAACTCCGGCCCTTTGAAGCCGAACGCCGCCGAAGCCGCGATTGTCGCGATCAACGCAACGCCAAGCGCCCTCATTTTATCTCCTTGATGCGGATTTTTCGCCAGCGGCAGGGATACCCGTGACTGAGCCAGCCGAGACGGCCCGTCGTGTTGCGCAGCCCCGGATGCTTCTGCCCGTCGGCCGTAGTGCCGTCGGTGGGATAACGGGAAAGATCGTCGTCGACGATGACGGTGCCGTTGAGCGTGACCTTGATCTTGGAGCCGATGAGCGAGACCTCCTGCGTATTCCACTGACCGGCGGGCTTGAGGTAGCTCTTGCCGTCGCTCTTGTGCCTGGGCGCGATCACGCCGTATACTGCGCCGTGGCGCTGATAAGGTTTGTGGTAGACGCCGAGCTGCGGGAACGCGGCCGTGTACATCGCGCCCTCGTCGTCGATCATCTGAATCTCCATCCCATCGACGGCGGCGTGCTTGCCAAGCGGCGTGCGCACCGCGAGACCGTTGTTGCAGTCGCTCGAAAGAAGAAACTCGAACCTGATTACGAAATCGGAATAGTCGCGGTCGGTCCAGAGCGTGCCGCCGCCCGCCGTGTGATCATAAAGGAGCTGCCCCCTGTTGCCGGGACGATAGCAGTTTTTCGCCCCTTTGAGAATCCAGCCCGAGAGATCCTTGCCGTTGTAAAGCGGCTTGAAGCCTTCGGCTTTTTCTTCTTCGGTGCAGATTTCGGGGATTTCGGCCCCGGCGCAACAACAGCCTCCGCAAACGCATTCGCATTCGTCGGCCATGACATTCACCGCCGCGCAGGCAAGCGCCGCGGCAACAATGGATTTGGTATTCATAGTGAAACGATTATAGCAAATACCCGAACTCCGGCGCAACAACGGCGAAAAAGCCGAGAACCCCAAAACGGTCGGTAATTTGGTATAATGTCAACGGTGAAAAGAATACACAATACGAATCCGACATGCGGGACTTTTCAATACAGGACTTTTCAATAACTTTGCTTCGTCCCGAAATCCCGCATAACACGGGAGCGATAGGCCGTCTCGCGGTCGGCTTGGGCGTGCCGCTAAACCTCGTACGGCCGCTCGGGTTCAGGCTCGACGACGAATCGGTGAAACGCGCGGGCCTCGACTACTGGGAACATCTCGACTGCAGGATACACGACACCTGGGAAGAATACCTCTCCTCGCAGTCACCGCGCCGATTCTTCTTTTTGTCGACAAAAGGAGAGCGCTCCCTCTACGACGTAGAATTCGAAAAAGGGGACGCACTCGTGTTCGGCAACGAAAGTTCGGGCCTGCCGCCGGATTTCTACGACCGCTACCGCGACAGGCTTTTCCGTATTCCCATGCCCGGCAAGCATGCGCGCAGCATAAATCTCGCCAACGCCGTGTCCATCGCCGCCCATGAATGCTACCGCCAGCTGACCGCCGCCGCGCCGGCCGCCGCCGCGCCGGGCGGGGCCAATCCGACCTGGACGATATCGGAAAAATGCAGGATCGAGGAGGCGTGGCGCGGATACACGGGACGCGTGTTCCGCCACCACAAGGGCAAGCTCTACAAGCTCATCGGCTTCGCTCCGCACAGCGAAACGCTTGAAACGCTCGCCGTTTACCAGCTTCTCTACGGAGATTACGGTCTGTGGACCAGACCCGCGGAAATGTTTTTCGAAACGATCGAAAAAGACGGGCGCCGCGTCCCCCGTTTCGAACCTATGGACATACCGGCGACGAAAGATACGCTCGCCGCGCCTCGGACTTCACGCGTGCTCCGGAAGCACGAAAGCGATCGACAATAAGCGCGGTTTCTCACGCGAGAGCAGCCTGTACAGCCGTCATGAGGGAATGGCTCTCACCGGGAGCGAGAGTGCGCCCGCCTGGCCAGTCCGAGACGGGCTCGACGCAGATGAACCGGCGCCAGTCGTCCGCTTCGAGATCCGCAAGGCGCCCTTCTTCTCCGGGATTCCACACGACGGCCTTGTCGTTGCCCGACGAAACGATCGCGATGGCGCGCTTGAGTCCCTCGTCGACGATCGCGAACTCGTGCTTCGCGGCGGCGGCGAGCGTATAGATGTTGTCCGGCGCGAAATCGAGTTTAAGATCCCCTTTGAGGACACCGCCTTCGATGCCCTTCACGCCGTCGAAGAACTCCGCGCCGTCAAGACCTCTCACGACGGCGCCGTCGCGCTCGCGAAGAAGAAAGTACGGATGCAATCCGCACGAAAACGCGAAAGGCTCCTTGCCGGTGTTGAGCGTCGTCACCTTGAGATTGAGCTTCATCGAAACGGAAATTCTGAATTCGAGATCGAATTCGTGCGGCCATATCTTCATCGTCTCCTCGTCGGACTTCAACCCTATCGTTATTTCCGTCATTTCCTCGCTGTACTCGGTGCCGCGCACTTCGAAAAGCGCCTTTCGCGCGAAGCCGTGCTGAGGCAGATCCTTCGAAAAACGGTTTCCGAACATCGGCCAGCACAGAGGAATCCCGCCGTGGAAACTTTCACCGCGGTTGTGGTCGCGCTTCGCGGGTCTGAATATGACCTCGCTATGTCCCGTCGGCCGGTACGAAAGAACGTTCGCTCCGAGAAGCGCGATTTCGGCGCTGCCGTATTTGTTGGCGATCACAGCCTCGGGATAACCCGCGAAACCGCGCCTGAACACGATGCGCCCCGGGGCGCCGAATCTTGAATTGAGTTCGTTTTCGTCCATTTCTCCACCTCGCTTTCGTCAATCGTATTTTTTCATCTCTTCGCGCACGCGCTCCCTCGTCTCTTCATCGGGCGCCACGACGACGCCGCGAAGACGGTACGGCGCCCAGTGATTCGTCCATGTCGTGTCGCGGAACGCGCGCGTGAACATCTCCTGTTCGGGCAGGACATCGTCGAGAGTCCCCGCGCGGCCGTCGGGGCCTTTCGAATAAAGAACGGGGTTGCCGCCTCCTCTGCGGTTCTCGTAGACGTAATCGTTGCCCCAGGGATCTTTGACGATATGGTTGACGTAAGGCCCGTCCCAACCGTGCTTCACAAGAGATTTTGCCGAGAGAACCTGCAGTCCTTCTTCGTCCCGCGGCCATTCGCCTACATGGAATTTGTAGCGCCCGAGCGCTTCGGCGAGAGCGTTGATGGATTTTCTCGCGTTGAGCGGCTTTCTGGGAATCGCGGCCTTGCCGCCCTTGCCGGCGACGGAAAGCACCATCGAGCCGACGACGGCGAGTCCCAGTATCAACACGGCGTAAAAGACGATCCCGCGCCTGAAAACGGGTGCCTTGCCCTGAAGCTCGGCCTTCTTCATCTCGTATTCGCGGGCGATCGCCTTCACGGCGGCGCGCGACGCATTGGCGCCCGGCGTTTTCTTTTTCGCCGGGAACTTCTTCCTGAGTTGCGCGAGGACATCGGCTTTCTTCGAGAGAACAACGACTTTCATGCGCCGATTATACCAAAATCCTCCGTCGAATAGAACCTTCCCCGAGCAATATTTCGATATTTCCTTTTCCCCCGCGACCGTTTCGATTTTTGATATAATACGCGGCGTGCTTTACGCGATAATATCGGATATCCACGCGAACGAAACGGCGTTGAGATCGGTGATCGACGACGCGGCATCGAAAGGCGTCGAGATGTTCATCTGCCTCGGCGACGTCGTCGGTTACGGTCCCGCTCCCGACGAGACGGTGACGCTCGTCAGAGAGACGTGCGCCGTCACGCTCGCCGGCAATCATGACGACGCCGTATCGGGAAGGATGGACGCCGACAGGTTCATCGACCTCGCCCAGGATGCCGTAGAACGCCACCGCGAAAGCCTCTCCTCCGGGAACCTCGCGTGGCTGAAAAATCTCCCGTACGTCTGCAGCGACGAAAATTTCACCGCCGTGCACGGTGATTTCACGGAGCCCTCGGCGTTCAACTACATCGACGGCGCCGGCATCGCGAAGGAGAATTTCGCTTTCACGGACTCGCAGCTTCTTTTCTGCGGACACACCCACGAGCCGGGCGTCTTTCTTGTCGGAGGCTCGGGCAACGTCTACGGCCTCGGCCCGACCGATTTCATGCTCGAAGAAGGCAAACGCTTCATCGTCAACCCCGGTTCCGTCGGATACCCGCGCGAAAAAAACGGCAAGTGCGTTTCGACCTACGTCATTTTCGATTCCGAAGAGCGCGCCGTCACGTTCCACGAGCTGCCGTTCGACGTATCGTCGGTGATGCAGCGCGGCAAAAACCCCAGGCGGATGAAGAAAAGGACGCTATCGGCCGTCGCGCTCGCGCTCTCGGCCGCGGTTTCTCTCGGCGTCTATCTGTTCGGCCCCAAAAAGGAAGTGCCCGTCAAGATCGCGTACGATCCCGCGCTTGTCATCAAGACGTTCACTCTCAACGTGCCCATGGGCGCCAAGCAGCTCCGCCCGCAGCTGGCGCTTTCGTATTCGTCCGATCACGTTCTTTTCACGTATGTTTTCAAAACGATGAGCGGCCAAACAATCGATTCGCAGACAATCAGGGTGGAGCGCTCGAGAACAAAGGCCGTGCCGGTACCGCCCGGAGCGTTCAAAGCCGAGGTGTCCATTTCGAAACTGAACGAGGACGCCTCGCCCGACGTCAAAGAGTTCAAGCCGCATTTCAGATAAATTTGGTATAATCGTCCCCATGGGTGAACTTTGGATCGCAATCGCTTATTTAGTTCCGATGACGATGCTAATCGCGCTCTCGGCGTTTTTCTCCGGCTCGGAGACGATCCTCTTTTCGCTTAATTCCGTCCAGCGTCAACGCATAAAGACGAAAAACCCCGAGAACGATGCCGTAATCGGCAAATGCCTCGGCGATTCGGCGGTTCTTCTTTCGACGCTTCTCGTGGGCAACACGTTCGTCAACTTCGCCGTCGCCACGCTCGGATACAAGGCTTTCACCGCCTGGAGTCCCGAAACCGGCGGCTTCGTCTCGGTGCCGGTCATGACGGCCGTGCTGCTGGTCTTCGGAGAGATAATGCCCAAGCAGATCGCCCTTCGCCGCGCCGAATCCCTCGCTCCCGCCTGCGCGCGGCTACTTCTTTTCTGGCGCATGGTCCTCACTCCGTTCAACGTGGTTCTAAGGGCGCTGTCGCGCGCATACGCGGGTGCGCTCGAACGCGAACGGCGCGCTCTCTCGGATTCGGAGCTCATCTCCTACCTTGACGCGGCGGCGGAACGCGGAGAGTTCTCCTCCGAAGACGCGGAGATGGTCGAAGGCGTCCTCAGACTTTCGGAACTCCACGCGAATGACGAAATGACGCCGCGCGTCGACATGGAGACGTACGACCTCGATCTCGACGGGAAGGCGCGAGCCGAAGCGCTTTCGAAATGCCGTCATCGCCACCTGCCCGTAATACGTCGCACTCCCGACGCCGTCGAAGGCGTATACGACGCGAAAACCGGCGAAACCGAAGATGCGCTTTTTGTTCCCGAAACCGTCACGCTCGACGATCTTCTCGTGACGTTCCGCCGCAGCGGCAAGCCGCTCGCCGTCGTTCTCGACGAATACGGCGGCACGGCGGGCATTATAACGCCAAAAGACATTCTCGAACTCATTTTCGGCCCGAAGGTTTTCGATCATCCCGGGGAAGAACCGGCCATCGTCGATCACGGGGGCGGTGTCTGGGAAATCGACGCGCGAGCGAATCTCGACGAGATCAACCGTCTTCTCGAGATCGAACTTTCGGCGGGCGACGCCGACAGGCTGTCAGGATGGGTGGCGTTCCACGCCGAAAGACTGCCGCACGTCGGTCAGGAGATAGAAGCCGACGGCTGCCGGGCGACGATTCTCAAGCGCCGCCATCGCCGCGTCGTTTCGGTGAGACTCGAAATTCTCGACCGTCCCGAGACGGACAGCGACGAAAAGATCATAGCGGAGACCGACGAAGAAGTCGAACGCACGATGGAGGCCGACGCATGACGGGTATTGCCGCGCTCGCTCTCCTGCTTCTCGTCGCGCTCGCGGCGTCGGCGTTTTTCTCCGGCACCGAGACGGGGTTTCTTTCGGTGAATCGCGCCCGCATCCTCCACATGGCGCGCGAGGGGGGCGCGAGGGCGAAGATGATCCAGAAGGCGATTTCGGACATGGGGCGAACGACCACATCGATTCTTGTGGGAAACAACATCGCCAACGTCACGTTTTCCTCGGTATCTGCGGCTCTGGCGGCGAAGGCGTTTCCGGAGTCGGCGGCGGCGCAGAGCGCGTGGGGCGTCATCGCGGCGTTCACGGTTCTCTTTCTCTGCGAATTCACGCCTAAATTTCTCTGCGCGGCGAGGCCGCTGCAGCGCACGCTCGCGCTCATTCCCGTGTGGAACAAAGCGGAGCGCTTTCTCGCGCCGCTCGGCGCGGTCATGCAGTTCATCATAGCGAGTCTTCTCCCTCAGCGCGAAGCGAAATCGCCGGTCACGCCGGAAACGGTTCTCAGAATCCTCAAAGACCGCAAGGACGGCGTGAAACTCTCCGATATCGAAAGCGCTCTCATCGGCCGGATAATGGTTCTCAGATCGAAGGGGGCGGACGTGACTCCCGAATCTCTGCTGACCGTAATCGACGCGGATGAAAATCTCTAAAAAATCCTGTCAGAAAACAGACACGATAAAGCCTAACGATACATAAGCCCGAACAGCATCGGGCGGAAAGGAAAAGAAAATGAAGAAAACGAAATACGTAATCACGGCTCTGTGCGTTTGTATGTGCGCGAGCATGTGCATGGCCCGTCCGGGGCACGGCCACAGGGGAGGCTTTCGCGGCCCTGCGCCCATACATCACCACCATCACCATCATTCGCATCGCCACGCGGGGTGGGTGGCGGCCGGCGTCGTGGGCGGCGCCATCCTCGGCACCGCCATCGCGAACACCATCACACCGCGCCCGGTCGTCGTCGCCTCGCCCGCGCCCGTGGTGGTCGCGCAGCCCGCGCCCGTGGTGGTGCAGAGCGCGCCCGTCGTCGTCACGCAGAGCGCGCCCGTATATCAGACGCAGAACGTATGGGTCGAAGGGCGCTACGTCGACCAGGTGCAGGCCAACGGCACGGTGATAAGAGTCTGGCAGCCTGGCCACTACGAACAACGCACGGTTCAGGTGCAATAAAATGAAACGCGCGAGAACGGTGATTCTCGCCGCGGGGGATTTCCCCGCGCACGGCGGCGAAGCGTGGCGAACGCTCGCCGCCGCCGGCTTTACCGTCGCCTGCGACGGAGCGGCCGCCGCGTACAGGCGGCGCTTCGGCAGATGGCCGGATGTCGTCATAGGCGACATGGACAGTCTCGCGAAACCGCCGCCCCGAGGAGAATGTATCCGCGTCGAAGACCGCGATCAGGAGACTAACGATCTCGAGAAGGCGATTCTCTGGTGCCGCCGGAACGGCCGGCGCGGCATTGTCGTCGTCGGGGCCTGCGGAAAGCGCGAAGACCACACGATAGGAAACGTCTTCAGGGCGCTTCATTACAAAGTCGAAATCGTGACGGATACGGGGGTTTTCCATCCCGTCGAAGGCAAAGCTTCGTTCAGGACGGCCAAAGGCGCCGCCGTCTCCGTATTCGCGCCGGAGCCGGAAACGGAAATGACGTCAAAAGGCCTCGAATGGCCGCTCGATGACGTGAAGTTTTCGACACTCTTCCGCGCGACTCTAAACCGCACGACGGGCCGAAGTTTTTCAATCACCGCGAGCCGTCCCGTATCGGTTTTCATCGAGTCGAAATAAACACGCCCTCAGAGCGGTTTTTATTGATTGCGTTTCACGGCATAAGACGTCTCACAATGCGATAACACGCGCATGTTACGGTTTTTTTTTTACACAACCCCTTGCATATTACGAAAAAATAAGCTACAATATGTAGCAAATCGTCTGGGAATGGTTCTCGGATGAAAACAAGGATCAAACAAGATGGCTAAGAAAGAAGTCGTTCCCACAACCAAGAGCGGTATCATCATGGCTCTCGCCGAGGCCGGCGAAGTCTCCAAAAAGCAGGCCGTCGCGATGTACGATCGTCTCGTCGACCTCGCGATCAAGGGTGCCAAGCAGGAAGAAAAGGGTCTTATGCTCCCCGGCATCGGCAAGGTCAAGCTTGTCAAGCGTCCCGCCCGCATGGGTCGCAATCCCGCCACCGGCGAAACGATCAAGATCAAGGCGAAGAAGGTCGTCAAGATCGTTGCGTGCAAGGCCCTCAAGGACGCCATCCTCGGCTGAGCGCTTGTAAAACACGGAAAAGAAACGCGGGAGAAATCCCGCGTTTTTTTATTCTCCGCAACTCAAGGCGACGTTAAACGCTCAGCTCCACGTGACAGATGCCGTCGATGATGCCGCGAAAACGGCGATGCGCCGACTCGGGTGACTTTTCAGTGCCCAGAAGAACCTTGAACGCCACCGACTCCATCTGCGAGAAAAGTATTTCGGCGACATTGTCGGGGTCGGTCTTCGAAGATATCTCCTTCTTGCGGACGCCTTCGGCGACAAGCTTGCGGAAGACGAGCTTGAGACCGTCGGTAAAAAGCGCTATGCGTCCCGTCATGTCCTCTCCGACACGCACCATCGAGAAAACGAAATCGAATATCGCGAGAAAAAAATCCTTCTTGTCGAAGAATTCCTCCACGACCTGATCGCAGACGAGTTCAAGACGCTTGTGCACGGGATTGTCGCGCGCGATGATGTCTCTGAGCTCGGTCATGATGCCGCTCGTGATTTCGTATATGGCCTCGTCGAAGAGATCCCGCTTTGTCTTGAAGTAGCGGTAAAGCGCCGTGCGGGCTATGCCCGTCGCGTCGGATATCGTCGAGAACGAAACCTTCTGATACCCCATCTGCGCGAAGAGGCGCATGGCCTTCATGACGACCATGCGTTTTCTTACGTCGTGGTTTACGCCCTTTGACATACCGCTTACGCCCGGATGAGCGCGAGATACTCATCCCGCTTCGCCGCCATGATTTCAGGCGTCTTTCCTTCGAGGTTGAGCCTGACGAGCGGCTCGGTGTTGGACATTCTGACGTTCGCCCAATACCCTTCGCTCTCCCACGCGTCGACGGAGACGCCGTCGAGTTCGAACACCTTCGCCTTCGAACCGTAGAGTTCCTTGACCTTCGCGAGAATTTCGGCGGGAGGCGTCGAGGTCTTCGTGTTGATTTCGCCCGACTGGCTGTATTTTCTCAAAGGCCTGACAAGTTCGGAGAGAGGCTTATCCGACGCCGAGACGATGTTCGCCAGAGCGAACGTCGCCATAGCCGAAGATTCGGCCGTGAAATTCGCCTTGAAATAGTAGTGCCCCGAAAGTTCGCCCGCGAAGATCGCGTCGTTCTGGCGCATCTGCTCCTTGATGAACGAATGCCCGACACGAGACATCATGGGCTTTCCGCCGGCTGACAGTATCGTCTCTTCGCAGACCTTCGAAGATCTCAGATCGTAGAAACAAACCGCTCCTGGGTTGGACGCCAGAAGATCCTTTGAAATAAGCGCCGTCACGAAATCCATCGGTATGATTTCACCAAGCTCGTCTACGAAACCGGCGCGGTCCGCGTCTCCGTCATACGCGACGCCGAAGTCGTATTTGCCGGGATTGTCCTTGATGAGTTTTCTCAAATCGTCAAGCGTATCCGTCTTGAGCGGATTTGCCTCGTGATTGGGAAAATCCCCGTCGTACTCTCCGTAGAGAGAATCGTATGTAATCCCGGAATCGGCGAAAGCGCAGCTCTCGGCTATGCCCATGCCGTTGGCGAAATCGAGCGCAAGATGCAACGGGCGTTTGAGATGCGCGAAGTTTCTGACGTGGGCCGCGTACCCCGCCGAAATATCGACTTTGGTCATGCTCCCCACTCCGGCCGGCGGCTCGAAGGCGCCCATCGAAGCGACCTCCTTCTCGATATCCCTGATGCCCGTCGCGCCGGAAATCGGCACCGCGTCCGCACGGCAGAGCTTGCAGCCGTTCCATTCCTTCGTGTTGTGCGAAGCGGTTATCATCACCGAGCCGTCGGGCTTCAGTGTACCGTTCGCGAAATAGCTCATCGGCGTCGAGGCGACGCCCACGTCAATCACGTCTACGCCTTCTTCCATAAGGCCCGTCGCAAAGGCGTTGAAAAGCGCCGGCGAGGATGTTCTGCAGTCGCGCGCGACAACAATCTTCGCGGGGGAGCCGAGGAAACGCGCGTAGGCGCGGGCGATTTTGTAGAAAAGATCGTCGGTGAGATCTTCGCCGTAAACACCCCTTATATCGTATGCTTTGAAAACGCTCATCTGTTTTCGCCTTCTTTATCATTTCTTTTTCCGTTCAGGCGCGCTTCAACCCGAGGCGCGACCATGCCAAATCGGTGGCGACACGCCCCTTCGGCGTGCGTTCAATGTAGCCCTCCATTATCAGAAACGGTTCGTACGCCTCTTCGATCGTGTCGGGCTCTTCGCCGACCGAAACGGCTATCGTCGAAAGGCCGACCGGCCCTCCGCCGAATTTCGAGCATATCGTCTCCAGAATTTTGAGATCCATCTCGTCAAGCCCCGAGGGATCTATTTCGAGAAGCGAGAGCGATTCGCGCGCGACGTCGGCAGTTATCATGTTGCCCGCGTTCACCTGCGCATAATCCCTCACGCGTCTGAGGAGATTGTTCGCGATGCGCGGCGTACCGCGCGAGCGCCGGGCGATCTCCATCGCGCCCGCTTCGTCGCTGCCGACCCCGAGTTTCCCAGCCGAACGCATGACGATTTCGGCGAGCTCCGCGGGTTCGTAGTGCTGAAGTCTGTTGACGAGACCGAAGCGCGCCCTGAGCGGCGCGGCGATAAGCCCGATGCGCGTCGTCGCTCCGACGAGCGTGAAGCGCGGCAGTTCCAGTCGCACGCTCCTGGCGTTCGGCCCCTGATCGATCATTATGTCAATGGCGTAATCCTCCATCGCCGAATAAAGATATTCTTCGACGGTTTTCGCCATGCGGTGGATTTCATCGATAAAGACGATGTCGCCCTGCTCGAGCGAGGTGAGAAGCCCCGCGAGATCGCCGGGCTTCGTGATTACGGGCCCCGAAGTCGTCTTGACCCTGACGCCCATCGCTTCGCCGAGTATGTACGAAAGCGTCGTCTTCCCGAGCCCGGGCGGGCCCGAGAAGAGGACATGATCCAGCGATTCGCCGCGTTCCTTCGCCGCCTTGACGGCGAGCATCAGCCTGTCGCGCACCTTGCGCTGACCGACGAAACCGTCGAAGTCGGAAGGGCGCAGCGAATTGTCGAACGCGCTGTTGCGTCTGTTGAGTTCGTCGCCGGGTCTTTCTGCTTTCATTTCTGGCGTGTATTATACCAAAGCTGACGCGCTTTTATTTGACGCGGCCGGTATACGCGTTCAAGGCGGAATCGTCGGCGGCGTATTTGAAGAACTTCTCGGCCGCTTCAGCACGCTTCTTGTCCCACGGACGGGGGCTGCCGCAGAGCTGAACCGCCCAGAGTTTCAACTCCTTGCGGTGCCAGTTGACCGTGCAGTTGGTGCCCCACGCTCCGCCGTGACCGAACCATTTGGTATCACCGTCGACTTCGGGAGCGGTAAGACCGAGCGAGTAGCCGCCGAGGCCCTTCGGACGGGTCGAAACGGCGAGGATCGTCTTTACGGTTTCTTCTTCGAGAACCCTGACACCGTTCTCGCCGACGCCGAGATTCATAAGCATCTTGTAGAACTTGAGCTGATCGCGCGCGGTCGTCCAAAGCCCGGCGCCGGCCGAAGCGAAGACGTGATCGCCGTTATACGGACGCTGCTGCATGGGGTTCTCGAGACGGTACGTCGCGGGAGCGTCCTTATGGCAGTCGTACATCTCGATCTGAGTCTTGAGCTGCTCGCAGGTGGGCTTGATTGAAGTGGAGGTCATGCCGAGCGGATCGAGGAATTCCTTCTTGAGATACTCCTCCCAGGACATCCCGGAGATGACTTCGACGACGGCGGCGCCGATATCGATGCCGGTATTGGAATACTGCACCTTGGTGCCGGGCTCAAACAGAAGCGGGCTCGCCGCGGCGATCGCGGCCGTCTGTCTGAGAGGTGCGCCGCCGGACCAGCCGCCGCCCCTGATGTTGCCCTGCTTGGCGCATATCTCGAACGGAAAACCGCCCGTGTGGTTGAGGCACATCCTGACGGTGAGAACGTTCTTCGCCTTGACGAGAGTCTTTATGCCGTTCGTGGTCGAGGCGTGGACCCAGAGAGTCTCGAACTCGGGCAGATACTTGGATACGGGATCATCAAGATTGAGCTTGCCCTGTTCGACGAGTTTGGCGACGGTGACGCCGCAGAAGCCCTTCGTCTGCGAGCACTGCATATAGACGTCGTCGAGCGTGATCTCGCGCTTCGCGGCGATGTCGGCGTAACCGATGCAGCATGTTTCCTGCACTCCGTTCTTATAGAAGACGCTGATCGCTCCGGGCAGTTCCCCGCTGTCGACGTAAGGCTTGAGCGCTTCATACGCGAATTTCGTATTCGACTCGCGCCAAACATTGTCATTTGTGGCGCAACCCGCGATCAACGCGGCGGCGATTATGAACATCGGTTTTTTCATCTTCGTTTTTCTCCTTGTTGTTTTTTCGGTGAAACTTCATCCGCTTTCGCGTCGAGAAGCGCGAAAAGCGCCCTGTGGTCCGAAACATCGCCGGCGCTCAGCGTGACCGGCCGGGCCGACATGCCGAAACCGCGATACAGAACGAAATCGATGGCGCTTGTGCCGAAATAACGGTTTTCGTGCGTGTAGCGCTCCTCTTCGGGCATCGACTCAAACGCATCGTGCAGCCCGGCCGCGTCAAGCGTTCTGAAGATCGTCTCGCGCGAAAATTCGCTGCGGCGGCGGTCGGCATTCAGATCGCCCGCCAGAATGACGGGACGGCGCGCCGAAGCGCGGCGGGGTTTTTCCATCGCGACTATCTGTTCGATCGCGAGAGCGCGTTTTTCGATATTGCCCGCGATCTTCTCCTCGTCCTTGCCCTGACCGTAATTTGATTTCAGATGCACCGCGTAGACGTTGGCCGTCACGGCCGGCTCGACGACGAGCGCGGCGAAAGCATACCCGCGCGGAGGCCTCGTGTCACGGATTTTCCTCCAGACGCTCCAGCGCGATTCGGCGACCGGCAGGGTCGTCGCGATGGCGTCTTGCTGTTCGTCGAATCTGTCGCGCCAGCGGTAGCGCGTCACGATGACGGGCCTGAGCCCCTTGCGGCCTATGCCCGCGACGAGATTCGACACGGCCGCGGGCCCGCGCATCTCATTGAGGCACAGAATAACGTCGTTCGTCCCTTCGGGGTCTAATTTCGCGATTCCCTCAGCGAGCATCTTCGACGCGCGGAAAATCCTCGACGCCTCCACGTCGCGCGGGGCGCGGTGCTTCGCGCGTCCCGAGGGAAACCAGTTGCCGTTCCACGTACCCACGACGATCGCCGCTATCAGGATTTTGAACACTGACGTATCTCCGGCGCCGGCGGACGGTTGTAGACGCATGTGTAAGGGGGAACCGAATCCTTGAGCCAGACATTGCCACCGATCACGCTGTCGTGACCGATAACCGTGGCGCCGCCGAGAATCGTCGCGCCCGCGTAGATGACTACGTTGTCCTCGACGTCGGGATGACGCTTGACGCCTTTTACGAGCTGCCCGGTCACAGGGTCCCTGTCGAAGCTGAGCGCGCCGAGAGTGACCCCCTGATAGACCTTCACGTTGGAACCTATGACCGTCGTTTCGCCGATGACGACGCCTGTACCGTGGTCGATGAAAAATCTCTCGCCTATCGTCGCGCCGGGATGGATGTCGATACCCGTCTTCGAATGCGCGATCTCCGACATTATCCGCGGAATGACAGGAACTTTCAAACGGTAGAGTTCATGCGCGAGACGGTGTATCGTGACGGCGTACACCCCGGGATAGGCCATCACGACCTCCATCGGGCTCGTCGCCGCGGGGTCGCCTTCGTAAGCCGCGAGAACGTCGGAATCCACGAGTCTCTTGATTTCGGGAAGTCTGGCGGCGAACTCGGCGACAAGCGCCGGAGCGTCGACTCCGTCCATCAGCATCGACACCTCCTTAGCGAGATCGTCAGCGATCGCCGAGACAGAATCGTCGCCCGACAACGCTCCGTGCACACACGGATGCAGAACGGCCATCAGCCGTTCGGTCAATGCGGAAACTCTACGCGGCAAAGTCATATCCGGCGTCAGAGAAGTCCCGTTTCGACATGGAACGAAAAGCTCTTTCCGGGAGCGAGAACGCGCTGCTGTTTGTGCGCCTGACAGTAAAGACGGCCCTTATGCTCGCACGTCGCGGGCAAGCACATGCCCATCGCGTCCTCGTCGCGGGTGCGCGCGATCCAGCGCGTCGCGTAAGGCAGCTCCGACGGACGATACCTGACGAAAACGCCGCTCTTGCCGTCGGGATATACCTGCTTGACCGTCGCCCAGCCCTTCTTGTCGGCCTTGTGGAAATAGCAGTTCACGATTTCGGGCCTGTAACTCTCGCCTTCCGCGCCCACGACGGACTGCGCCCTGTAGTCTTTGTCGAGAACTTCAAGCCAGCGCTCGGTCGCGTCGGCCCAGGGCTTGTAGTATCCCGGCGGCACTTCATGGTTTATTATCGGCGCCTTCTTGAGCGGAGATTCGACGATCCTCGAACCGTCGACCGGTCTGTGGTTCACGTGGCAGAGGTAATAATACTCGAAAGGTATGTCCTTGTTGTTTTTGAGCGTCCCTTCGATGGAGATGGACGCGGCTCCTTTGCGGAGCGTGACGCGCGGAGAAAACGAATAATTGCGCGTGAAGCAGCGATCGTCGTTGTAGACGCCTCCGACCGCGACGAATTCGCCGGCCTTGTCCTTGCCGAATTCCACGTACGCTTCGGCGTAACGCGCCACGGGCAGCTCCGCGTGGCCGATGTGCGTATCCTCCGGCGTAGGATTGCCCATCGCCGTGAAACCGCAGTGCATCATGAAGCAGCCGTACGATTCGGTGAACGACTCCTTGCAGTCCTTCGGCTCGTCGTACATCGACTTCATCGCCATTTCGACGCCGTCAAAACGACAACGCCATATCATCTGCCCCATCCACGGGAGGATCGTGAACGAGCCGCGCGAATTCGCGACTTCGAGAGCGGCGACACCCGTTGAATAGCGCTTGGCCGTCACGGAGAATTCGCCGCTTTCGGCGAGAAGAACGGGCTTTTCCGCGAAAACGACGTTAGCGAGATTTATTTTCATACAGTCTCCTTGATCTGCGTGTCATTTGGAACCGAGCGACATGACGGTGAAACTGACGATAAGCACGATCGTACCGAGCGCGAGATACGTCTTCGTTTTCGCGCTCGTCCCCTTCCACTCGCCGAGAACGACCCCGATGAGAGTCGAGAAGAAAATCGTCGAAGCCATCATCACGGCGAACGAAATGTATTTGAGTTCACCCATCATCGGCTCGCCGGCCTTCGTGCAGACGAACTGCGCGACCCAGAGAACGCCGATGAGCGCCGAGAGCAGAAGATTGCGCGGCGAGAATTCGGCGTAATCCCCGAACGTGCGGTTTTTGAAATGCTGCTGAAAGCACCACAGAGCCTCGACGATGAAGCCGCCCCAGAGGACTACCATGATGACGGGCATCCCCTGCCACGGGAAAAGCGCGCCCTCGGCTACGGCGCCGGCCTTGACGGCAGCGGCGTACGCGGCCTTCTCGATCGCGCCGCCCGACTGAAGACCGAAGTTCATGCCGCCGGAGAAAACGCCCGCGACCGTCGCGGTGACGATGCCTTTTTTGAAGTCGAATTCGGCGACGGCCTTCTTCTTCTCCTCTTCAGGCATTTCGTTCTCCTTCGCCTTGCCCGCAAGACCGACGAAAACTATGCCGACGAGCGAACCGATGACGCCCGCGAGAACGGTGAGCGCGCCAGCGTCCTTGACGAGGGAGGCCGCCTCGCCGCGCGCGATCGGCGGGATGAGCGTGCCGGTGGCGGCGCAGAGCCCGCATCCGATCGCGAGCCCGAGGCCGATGCCGAGATAGCGCACCATAAGCCCCCACGCAAGGGCGCCTACGCCCCACATCATTCCGAAGAAGGCGCACTGCGCAAGAACAGTCCACGGCGCGGACATCGTGACGGCCCAGAAATCGGGCACCGTAAAGAAGCAGATGAGAGGCGGACAGACGATAAGCCCGATAAGGACATACACGAACCACCACGTCTCATACGCCCAGTTTTTCACGCCTCTGGCGGGCAGTAGGAATACGGCTCCGGCGAGACCGCCGAGAGCGAACGTGAACATACCGAGAATCGAATTCATATCTACGCCTCCGTGTCCGAACCGTTTACGCGATGACGGCTATCGCCTGCCCCTTCTGAACGCTCTTTCCGTGCTCGACGAGGAAGGTGATTTTTCCCCCGGCCGTGGCTTTGATCGGGTTGAAGAGCTTCATCGCCTCGACGACGCAGACGGCGTCACCCGCCTTGACCTGCGCCCCGTCGGCGGCCATCGGCGGCTTGCCGGGAGCGTCGGAGCGGTAGAAGACGCCGTTAAGGGGCGCGTTCACGCTCGTGCCGTCGGCCTTGGCGGCCGTCACGGCGGGCGCAGACGCGGCTGCGGGAGCGGCCGCGGCCGAAGCGCCCGCCGCATTCGCGGCCTCCTCGACGTCGGCGGGTATCGCGTCGCGTTTCTTCGCGTCGGTATTGCGCCACTTGAAATACCCGAGAGCGACCTCAGGGAAGAGCGCGTAGGAAAGTATGTCTTCTTCGGCCTTGATCGTGCCAGCGGGGAGGGCATCGGCGGCCGCGACGAGCCCGGGCTCGAGGAGATCCGCCGGACGGCAATCTATCGGTTTGAGCTTGCCGCAGAGTTTCTTTCTGAGTTTCGGATCGATCGGCGCGGGCGTCTTACCGTAATATCCAGCGGCGTAACGCTTCGTCTCGTCGGTGACCATCGAATAACGCTTGCCGGAGAGAACGTTCAGAACTGACTGCACGCCGACAATCTGAGATGTGGGCGTGACGAGCGGCGGATACCCGAGATCGGCGCGCGCCCTCGGGAGCTCTTCGAGAACTTCGTCAAGACGATCGAGCGCGTCCTGCTGGGCGAGCTGCGAGCGGAGATTCGAAATCATGCCGCCGGGAATCGCATGAACGAGAACACCGGCGTCGACGGCCTCGACGTTCGCGCTCGAACCGGGCTGGCGCTTCTTCTTCAGCTCCATGAAATAGGCGTTGATCTTCGCGAGCGCCTCCGCGTCTAGCCCCGTGTCGAAACCTTCGGATTCGAGAATCGTCTTCATCGATTCGACGGGCGGCTGGCTGGAGAACGAGCTCAAGGTCGAAATCGAACAGTCGACGCACCCCGCGCCCGCTTCTACGGCGGCCATATACATCGCCGCCGCCATTCCGCTCGTCATGTGCGAATGTACCTGAACGGGCATGTCCGGCATCGCCTTTTTGAGGGCGGCGACGAGTTCGCGCGCGGCTCCCGGCGTAAGGATGCCGGCCATATCCTTGATCGCAAGCGAATCGACGCCCATCGCCTGCTGCTGCTTGGCGAGCTTCACGTACGCCGCGACCGTATGCACGGGCGAAGTCGTGTAGCATATCGTGCCCTGCGCATGGCCGCCGTATTTTTTGACGCACTTGATTGCAGTCTCGAGATTGCGCGGATCGTTGAGCGCGTCGAACACGCGAAAGATATCCATCCCGTTCTCGCACGCGAGCGCCGTGAAGCGATCGACTATGTCATCGGGGTAGTGCTTGTAGCCGAGTATGTTCTGCCCCCGGAAAAGCATCTGAAGAGGAGTCTTTTTGCAGACCTTTTTGATCTCGCGCAGACGCTGCCACGGATTCTCGCGCAAGAAGCGCATGCACACGTCGAACGTCGCCCCGCCCCAACATTCCAAGGAATAGTACCCCGCATTGTCGATCGTCTCGGCGATCTTCAAAATGTCGTCCGTGCGCATCCTCGTCGCCCAAAGCGACTGATGCGCGTCACGAAGAGTCGTATCGGTGATACGCACTTTAACTTTTTTGGTGCTCATAGTCGTGTATTTTACCATATTTTCGCCATGCCGAAAAACAGAAAAACCGCGCACGCATTTTTGATACGGAACCGTCGGGAACGCCGAAGTTTCCCCGGACAACTCACGCAAAATTCAAAATGCGACGGCAGCGCCGCTCATTTCTTAACGGCGCCGGTCTCGTGCTGCTCCACAAGACGGAACATCCCGGCATATTCAGACGGAGGCGTCCCGCCGTTGATCATCATAGACACGGCTTTCGCCCCACCCGGAAGGTTGCCCTCGGCGACATATCGCATAAACGGTCCGTCGGTCCAGTAGCTGTTGCCGAACGCCGCCACCGCTACAGCGCCGGGGCATGCGTTCATGATCTCGCGGACACACTCGACTTTGCCTTCATTCATCGAAAGCGGATATTCAAGCTGCGCGGTGAGCCTTCCGCCGGCTATACGCTGGCGGATACCCACCGACCTGAGACGCGCAACCCCGGCCGCGGCGCCTGCCGCCTTTACGAAGATATCGGGGCTTCCTGATATGATATGGTTTTCCACGCCCGCGTTTTCCAAGGCGCGCATAATCCTGAGCGACGAAGTGAAATACCAGTCCTTGAGCACCCTTCGCGCGTAATCACGGCAATATTCTTCGAGTTTGACGACGTCCGCGCCGTGAAAAACCTGACCGAGCGAAGGCCATGAAATCCACCGTCCGACACCCTCACCGAGCTTGCGGTACATGCCGTCCAGATATTCTTCGGCCGCGGCAGCGTTTTTGAAAACAGGCGAGAAACCGGCTTCGGCCGAATATGCGATCATCCCCTGATAAACCTGCCGGCCATCGACAGTGTGACCTGTGGATATATCGCCGCAGATTATCGTGCCATCGAAATCCCAAAACGCCATCGGCACCGCGTCGGGACTGACCGTTTTGATCTTCTTTACATTCGCAATGATTTCGCGAACGACCTCGTCGGCATGAGTCTCGGCGGCTTGAAGCGCATTTACAGAACAAAATGCTAATAAGCAAGCGAATATCAGTTCCTTTTTCATAACGGTGAATTATATCATATTTTGCCCGTATCAGACTTTAAACACGCGCAGATAGTCGAGTAATACGATTCTTTCTCCGGTTTTCATTTTTTATCCTCCACATTTTCTTTCTTAGCCTCAAGAAGTTTTCTTATCTGGGATACGGCGTAGTCTTCGAGCGTCCGTAGGACGATGACGATTTCTGCACACGGTGCCTCAACTGTGATAATTTAGGACCTATATTATCACCTTTTGAAGTTGAAATAAAAAAAGCCGGCGTAACCGCCCCTTGCGGAAATAAAAAAAAAGCCGGCGTAACCGCCCCTTGCGGGTGGCCACGACCCGTGGGGAAGTGGCCAAGCCGAGCGACCGCGAGGCCGAGCGTCCGCAGGACGATGACGGATTTTTTTATTTCTGCACGCAGTGCGGAAATAAAAAAAAGCCGGCAGCGTCCTACTCTCGCACGGGCGAGTCCCGCACTACCCTCGGCGATGGGGCCCTTAACTTCTGTGTTCGGAATGGGAACAGGT
>JAZSQE010000036.1:0-4228 GCA_045537795.1 Kiritimatiellia bacterium
CTCTGCGGTGCATACGCCGCGCAGGTCGGGACATTTATATAGAAGGATCCGACCCTTTTTATCTGGCGCGCCCAGCCGCGCACTTGACGACTTGAGACATCCTGTGTTATACTAATGGTGTTATGCTAAATGGTATAATTAGAATGGTATAATTCTGGGAATCAAGAAAGGAGCCGGAAATGGAGCCGTTCAAGTTTGGATGCATTGTCGCCGATGAACACTACTGTGAGCGACCTTCGCTCGAAAAAGAAGTGCGGCGGTATATTGCAGGCGGGCAGAATCTTGTCATACAGGGCGAGAGACGGCGCGGAAAAAGCTCTCTGGTCGTGAAAACGGTTCGTGGCATACGTGGCATGGGACTTCTCTACGTGGATCTTCTCGGAATTACAAGTGCAGCCGATTTTTGCCGCCGTGTTGCCGATGGTATGTCAGAGCTGGACAGAAGCCGCTCGTTCCTGCAGAAAACGGTGTCGCTTCTCGCCTCTTTAAGGCCTCTTGTGGTGATAGACAGGGATACCGGGCTCCCGGCCATATCAATCGATTCGAGAAGCGCATCCGATCCGTCAAGCATATTGACTGTGATGAATATGCTTGCCGCGCATGCGAGAGAGCGCAGGATATGCGTTGTCTTTGACGAATTCCAGGATATTCTTGATCTTCCAGACTCGAAGCGTGTGCTTTCGGAACTGCGAGGAAAGATACAGTTCATGGCGGATACCTCCTTTGTGTTTCTTGGCAGTGTGCGGAATCAAATGTCAGCGATATTCGCACACCCGAAAAGTCCATTCTTCAAGTCGGCACTTGAGATATCCATTGGCGAGATGTGCGACGAATCATTCGTCAAGTTCATTCTCGACAGGTTTGCTACGGCAAAAAGGGTGGCCGATGCTGATTTTGTCAGAAAGCTGATCGGCGATTTGGGTGGTGTTCCGGGCGACATACAGGAACTTTGCGACGCCCTGTGGTCTGTGACCGAGGCGGGAGATATCGTGAACGCCGCCAATCTGGATGCCGCCTATAAACATATATTTTCACACGAAGGCTCGTCGTATGAGACTTATATCAGGTTGCTGACGCGTCATCAAAGAAAGATACTGGGTGCATTGGCGGCAGTAGGCGGCAGCCATGTAAGTTCAAATGATTTTCTTGGTGCGGCCGAATGCCACAATGCATCTTCTGTCAAAAAAGCCTTGCTTCGACTTGAAGAACTTGGACATATCTATCAGTTTCACGGGGAATGGAAGTTCGCCAGTCCCTTTTTCGGTGAATGGATCCGCCGCAGGATGGTATAGAATGCGGAGGCGGCGTTGCCATAACCGTTGACAAGCCCCCCCCTAATTTAGGGGGGTATACTTTTGGGGGCGGGTTGTGGTAGAATAATCACAAACTTGCAATAGGGGGTATGCCATGATAACTGAACAAAACAACATGTTTTCCAGGGGGGGGGGTAAATATCATAGCCTCCTGATTGCGGCCGCGATTCTCTGCGGCGCATTTGCCGCGCAGGCGGACACATGGAATTTCTATGTCGATGCCGCGAGCGCATCGCCGACGTCTCCTTACGACACGGCGGCCACGGCATCCACGACCATCGCCGATGCGCTGGCGGCCGCGAAGGCCAAAATTGCCGCGGACGGCGGCGATGCCATCGTGCATGTCGCATCGGGACCCTACACGGAAACGGGCTTCGAGCTTGATGCGCCGATTGTCATTGAGGGTGCCGACAGGGATGGCGTCGAGATCGTGGATAATGTCGCCGGCAGCCGCGCGTTCACGCTGTCGCACGAGGGCGCGGCGGTGCGGAACCTCACGATTTCCGGCAATGGCTACAAGACGAACGGCGGCGAAGGTGGACATATCAGGATGACGGCGGGTCTCGTCGTGGGCTGCGTCATCAAGGGCGGTCGCGCAGGCGCGTCCAGGGGCTACGGCAACGGCGGCAACGTCTGGATGTCGGGCGGACGGCTTGAACGCTGCCTTGTCACTGGTGGCACGGCCAACTGGGGCGGTTGGAATGGTGGTAAGCAGAGTTGCGGTATGGGGCTCTACGCCTCTGGAGGAGTAATTGATAACTGCTTTTTTAAAGATAATAGAAGTGATAATAATAACGGCAATAATTCGGCGAGTGTCTATATTTCCGGTACGGCGACAATGGTAAATTGTACAGTGACTGGCGGATGGAACAGAAACTACTATGGTACTGGCTCGGGCATCCATATAGCCAATGCCGCCGCGAAGGTCGTTAACTGCGTCGCCTACGGTAATTACATCGGCCAAAACACGATCTCCAGTACCGCCGCCGCGAACTTCGGTTCGGGAAACCACAGTCGCTACTTCCACTGCGCCGCGGCCTTCACGAACACATCCTGCGCGACCTGGAGAGTACTGACGGATCAGGATTTCGTCAATTACAAGTCGTTTACAGGGAATGCGGAAGCCGATCTCTTAGCCTATTTCAACAGTGAGGAGTACGCGACCTTCGATTGGCACCAGCGCCTCGACACGCCGATTGTCGATTGCGGTACTGTAGACGCCGCCTATCGTCCCGCTGACTCCGCGACGCTCGACTTTGACGGCAACGAGCGCGTTTCCGGCGCGTCGATCGATCTCGGCTGCTGGGAATATGATCAGTCGCAGTTTGCCTGCGGCGGCAGTCTTGACCGCTACGGTGCGCATGAAAGCGAGGATTTTACGTTCCACGCCGTCGTTGTTGGGCCGGCGAGCGACACAGTATTCCGCTGGGACTACGGTAACGGCGTGACGGAGAAGACGCGCGAGGCGACGCATGTCTACGCCTATCCGGCATCCGGTTATTTCACTGTGCGGGTCTCGGCCTCGCCCGACGGCGGCACGACCTGGACGGACTGGTACACGGTGCCGACGCGCGTCGCCGTGGCGCCCACGCAGATGTTCGTCGACTCCAACTGCGAGACGCCTCTCTTTCCGTACAATACGCGGGAGACGGCAGCTACAACGCTTGCCGCCGCAGTCGGCGTGCTCACAAACAATGTTTCTGAGAATAAGACAATAATCGGTGGTGTTGATATCGTGGTTTTGAAAGGGTCATGCTCGAATGATACGGGTATGTTTATCGCGACCGACGTCACAATTCGTGGTGAAAGCAGCAATCCTGCCGATGCCGAGATAGTGGACAACATCGTCGGCTCCCGTGCATTTACGATTACGCATCCTGATGCGGTAGTTTCCAACTTAACTATTTCCGGTCTCGGACTTAGGAAACATAGTTCGCTAGGCGGCGGTGGCCATGTTTGGATGTCGGGCGGTCTCATCGCCAACTGCGTAATCAAGAATGGGCGCGCTAGCGACTATAGGGGAATTGCCAATGGCGGAAACGTCTACATGACGGGAGGACGTATAGAGCGCTGCCTCGTCACCGGCGGCACGGCCAATTGGGGCGGCTTTTGCAATCCGGCGAGCTTTGGTATGGGGCTTTACGCCACCGGTGGAACGATCGACAACTGCTGGTTCAAGGACAACAGGGATGATACGAGCGACGACGGACGCAACGATGGCAGCGTCTGCCTCGACGGTGCGGTTACGATGGTCAACTGTACGGTGACCGGCGGCTGGAGTCGTGATTATTCCGGCAGCGGAACGGGCATTTATATTAAAAACTCAGCTGCGAAAGTAGTCAACTGTGTTGCCTACGGCAATTACTCCTATAAGAGAGGTACTGCGTCACCTCTCCTCTATTCGCTCTCATCCAATTGCGGCAATGCGAATATGAGTCGTTATTTTAACTGCGGCTCTGCCTTTACGAACACATCTTGCGCAACATGGACGGTGTTAACAGATGGTGACTTTGTTAAATACAAGACCTTTACCGGGGCGACATGGAATGAATTAAAAGCTTATTCGACGAGTGAGGAGTACGCTACCTTCAACTGGCACCAGAAGAAAGGCTCTGCGATAATCGACGCGGGCACGACGGACACCGCCTACCGTCCCGCCGACAGCGTGACGCGCGACCTCGACGGCAACGAGCGCGTTTTGAACCGCTCGATCGACCTTGGCTGCTGGGAAGTCCTGTCCGGCTTAGGCTTCCATATCATCCTGCGGTAACCGAGAATGTTGGAATGGGGGTTTAGAAAGTTTAGAGTTTAGAGTTTAGAGTTTAGAGTTGGAGGCGGAAGAGAGAAAAGATGTCCATTCTCCAACTCGAACTCCCACCTCGAACTTCTGTTAGTTGAAGGTATGAGTTGGGTAT
>JAZSQE010000048.1:0-6803 GCA_045537795.1 Kiritimatiellia bacterium
ATACCCAACTCATACCTTCAACTAACAGAAGTTCGAGGTGGGAGTTCGAGTTGGAGAATGGACATCTTTTCTCTCTTCCGCCTCCAACTCTAAACTCTAAACTCTAAACTCTAAACTTTCTAAACCCCCATTCCAACATTCCAACATTCAAACATTCTCGGTTACCTCAGAATAATAAAGAAGCCAGGTATTCGCGAAAGCGTCGCCCAAGGCGTATTACCATAAGCGCCAAGATTGACACGGCGGCCATGACCGCCAATACCTTGAAGTTGCGGCTCACGGGAATAATCACTTTTCGGGTTTCCTGCGTCAATCGCAGGAGACTGGCCCGCAACCTTCTTGGAATAGGCATCAACCATCTCGCCGCTCGTCTCATCAAAGTAACCGAGACCGCCGCGCAGATGAACATTGTAGTTCATAACCTGCTCAAACGAGGGCACGGGCTTGGACCAGTTCCAGCTCCAGTTCGTAGGCAGGGCGCGCGGCATCGTGGCCCCTTCCGGCGACTTGACCTGCTCCATCACCGCTTCCGGCGGCGTCACGAAGAGCGGATCGCCGTATATGCAGTTTTGTCCGATATCAAGCGTCCCCGCCGTCGTCTCGGAGACGCAGATCGTGCTGCCGTTCTCCTCTGGAACGGCGAAGAGGCAGTAGTCCACGCTCGCCGTCGCGTTGGCCGCGACGCGCAGGTCCGCCGCCGCCGTCGCGTTCACCTTGGCGAGGTTGCCGTAGAAGATGCAGTTCGTAACCGCTGTCGCGCCCTTCACGCAGTCAAGGGCGTGCGAAACGTTGTAGGCGAAAGTGCAGTTCTCAATGAGCGCCGTGTCGGTAGTGTTGTTGAGATCGACAGAGAGCACTCCTTTCGAGTTGCCATTATTGCCGACGAAGCTACAAGAGCGGAAAACGCTTCCGGAAGAGTTTCCGCGAACATCTGCGATTCCTACCGCATAATGTCCGTAGAATGAGCAGCTGTCAACGGTGGCGCGTGTATTGTAGACGTGAAGCGCCGCCATAGACGCGGAGCCACTGCCAATACCCATTTTCATATAATTGGTGACAAACGAGCAGCGGTAGATATCCGCGCCTGCGCCAAAGCTGCCGACATAAAGCCCACCGCCAAAGCCACCGTTGCCGGCACTGCCGTCACCGATGATATTTCCCTCGAACCGGCAGTCAACGACCGTCGCCTTGGCGCTGCCGCTGCCGTAGAGACCCGCGCCGCCGCCGCCATACATGTAGCTGGCACCGCTGTTTGACTGGCCGTCCCAGTTGCCCTTACCTCTCGTGCATCCGTAAAAGACGCAGTTTGTAAGCGTCACGTCGCCGACAGAAGCGTGTTTCTTAAGTCCTCGGTAGCCGCCGCGCAGAAACTCTATGGATTCAATGGTGATGAGCTCTGTATTACTGAAGTTAAATGTATCGAAATTGTTCTTACCGTCAATCACCGACCGAAGTCCATCGGGGCGCTCCGACACATCACACTCAAAGCCCGTGAATCCGCCGCGAATAACCGCAGGGAAATTGAACTCCTTCGTCGGAATTGCTTTATCAACAATATTCGTGCCGGCAACCCAGATTTCATTCTTAACCGCCGACGCCGCCACAAGCGCGTCGGCCCACGACGCGAACGCGTCCGTCCAGCTCGAGCCGTCGTTCCTGCCGACTGCACCGGGGCGCACATGGATGACGTTAGCAGGCCCCCCTTTACCCCACCACGGCGGGAGCGTTCCCGATACGGTGGAACTGGCCGTCACAGACTCTATCTCCTGCTCCTGCCCTGCAACGCCGATTACGACCTTGACCTGGATCGTATTGCCAGGGACGTAGTAGATGGGAACTCGGAATTTCTTGGTCTGAGTGTTAAGAAGTCCGCCGAGCGTGCCGGAAACATTCTCCCAGGTCGCGCCACCGTCCGTCGAAACGTAAACAACGCCATGCGCGATGTAAGAGCCGCTTCCGCCCATTGTAAAAGAAACTGTCGGAATTGTGTAGCCGTCGGGGTCTTCCCAAACGATAGTCGGCACACCAACCTCAGGCAAACCAGATGGAGTGCGTGATGCCTCCTCTGTATTGCCATAACGCCCGAGATTGACGCAGCCGCCGTTTGGCGAGCTCTCACGCGTGAAGTCGCTCTCAGGATCGCCCGCGTCGATCGCCGGCGAACGAACGCCCGTCGCCGCATAGTGAATAACGCCGTCAGAGTCGAAGTAGCCCGCTTCAGAAAGAAGGTGGCTATCGTCCTCCGAAACGAAAAGCGGATCTCCATAGACGATTGAGCCGCCGAGCTTCGACGCGGAGTTAACGAGAGAGCTCGTCGCACCGGTTTCATCAGCAAGAAGCGTGTAGTCAATGTCGAACGACGAGTTAACGCCGTCTGTGAAGTCAATGCCGTTTCCGTAGAAGATCGAGTTACGAACGAAGAATTGACCCTTGACACCCTTCACGCCTGCTGTGCCGCCGGCGGTAGCGTTCGCGTTCGCCGCGAAGGTGCAGTTGGCAATTTCAGTGCGTCCATCGACCGTAGAATGCTCTATCGTTACCGCAGCGCCGTTCGCGCCGTCCGTCTGGTTGCCTCGGAAGAGGCAGTTCTCGATTCTGTTCAACGCGTTTAGTCCCTTCGCGCGTACAGTACCGTAGGTTGAGCCGCTGCCGATGTTGCCGATGAAGTCGCACTCCTTGAGCTCGACCGCCGAACTGTTCGCGTAAATCGCGCTCGTCTTCACCCTCGACGAACTCGCAAGCGTATTGCCGGTGAAAAGAGACTTCTCTACCGAGACGCGCCTCGTCTGATAGGAATAGATCGCCGCCGAGCCGTCCACCGCGTCCGTCGAGAAATTGTTCTTAAAGACGCTGTCCTTTACGTAAAGCGAGCCCTTGGCGTAAGGCGTCTTATTCGCGCCCTGCACATAGAGAGCGTTGCCGTTCTCCTCAAAAACGCAGTCTTCAATGAACATATCGCCGCATCCATTTGTCTTGGAAAGCGCCCGTGCCGGCGAACCGCGGAAGTGGAGATGCTCAAAGAATACGTTGCAATTGATTCTAAAGGACATGGCCGAGAACTGCCCGTCGCCATCGATTGTGGAATAGGCGCCTTCTTCACGCTCCTCAATCGTCGACTCCGTCCCCTTAAAGCCGCCTCGGAAGATCTTGTTGCCGCAGAAGAGCGTCGACACTGCGGCTGAAGTGAGCACATTCGAGCCGGCAATCCAGATTTCATGGTTGATGTTTGTTGCGGCGGCAAGTTTAATCGCCGTCGCGAAATCGACCGCATCCGCCCATGAGGTGCCGCCGTTCGTGGGGAGGCCTTCCGGCTTTACGAAAATCGGCTTTCCGATGCGGAAGTTCGCGCCCGCGACACCGTAGTGTTTTCCAAGTCCCTTCGCCGCGACATAGCCGTTGCCGTGCCGGAGAGAGACGGCGCTATCGAGTTTATAGCCAGGCGAATTGTTCGTGCCGTAAAGTAGCTCGTAGTCGACACCTTCCGTAAGGATGTTGCCATCATTATCGCGCACGACGACCGGCGGACGCACCTGCGCCTCTCCGAAATACGGATAGCACTTCTCGACTTCGATATGAAGGTCTGTGTCGGATGTGATGGAAACGTTGTCAAAAGAGATATAGACGTTACCGCCCGCACCGATGCCGCCGGTTTGAAGCTTGTAGATGCCGCTTTCAGTGATAGTGAAATTGGCCTGCACCGTACGCCACGATGTTCCATAGACGTGCAAATCGTTAGTGACATTGCAGATTGAATGAACGCCGTTGGTAGCATCATAGAGACGCCAATAATAGGTGACACCGTCGTTGACTGCGGCGTGGTCGAACGTCAGCGTATATTCGCCGACCGGCAAAGGAATCCCCTCCTGGAAGAACACATTCCCCTGATAGGGGTACAGATAAATCCAACCAAGCTCGTCGCTGGAAGTTGCGTGTGCCCCAGTCCAAGCGCGTTCGGCAGTCCGGTTCCAGCTTACCGGACTGAAGGATCTGTTGGCTCCGTCGTTAAAGGACCCCGAGCCCTCTTCGATGCCGGGGTCAGCGTTGAGGGCGCGCGTCACGTCAATTTTCTTGAGCATCTGAAGCGTTGCCGCGAATGGAGATTCGGCTGTGAAATTAACCGTGAAATTGTCAGCTGAACGCGTAACGCCACCAGGGAGATTTAACCACTCAAGCGCCTTTTCGCCATCCGCCGGCGTGTAGACGATTGACACCTCGTCGCCGTGCGATACCCACGCGCTTGCGCCGCCGCCGTTGATGGAGAATGTTCCCGCGCCGTTGAGAACGCCAAGCTCAATCAAAACTTCAACCTTGCCGCTAGTCGCGTTCCAGCGCATATCCGAAGAGTTGAACGCCTCGGCCGGCGAGACACCTTCGTAGCGCACCTTATCTACAGCGGCGTTATAGGCGATTTCCTTGTCTGAAAGCGGATAATCGTAGAGTCGAATTGAGTAGAGGCGTCCATCGTAGTTGAACTGCGTCTCACTGGCGCCTCCAATCGAGGCCCTGGTAAAGCTGGTGACCCAGTCAAATTCACCGGTGGTAAAATACTGTTTACTGATACCGGTAGTGCGTGGAAGCCCGCCCTCGTAGAACCACAATGGGGAGCCGTTCGGTCCATAGACGACGGCAATCTCGCGGTCGCTCACATCCGGCGTATTCATCCCGGTAAGAGTATTATGGGATGATCCGGTCAAATGGTGGAACCAAAGCTGGTTTACGGAACGATACCAGAAAACATGGTTTGAATCATAGCCTGAGAAAAACGGCATGCCGAGGCGAGAATTGGTGCTGCGGTATTTGATCTCCGCAGTAAAATATATATCCGTTTTATCTTCCGCGATACCGGCGCAGCCGCGCATCTCAAGGAATCCGTCGCCCCAGTCCGCGCGGTCGGTGAGCGTGAAATCAAGACCACCCTTGAGGTCCTTCCATATTTTCGCCGCAGGATCGAACACGCCTGTGCCGACATTATCCAAGGCATCCCAGTGGTTCATAAGCCCCTTCTGGATATACGAGCTCGAAGTAAACTGAGGCGCGGCGGGAATGGCGTAGATCGCAAACTCGTTAGTGACGACACTCCTATACGCACCGATACCGGTCACGATCGCCTTGCCTGTTCCTGCTGCGGCATTGTCCTCGTAAGCGACGGTGTAGTCGACACCCTTCTCCAAAAGCACTATTCCGGCGAAGTTAGAGACGACGACATCAGGCTCGAGCGCGTCACCAGCGTAGAACTGATTTGGAATCTTATTAACGACAATATCCGTCTCGTCAGGTCCTGCAATGAACGTCGCTGAGCCGATACTCTTGAAGAGAGAATCTGTCACAAAATCCCAAAGCCCGGCTTCACCGCCGCAACGAACGGGCACGAAGTCACGGACAAGCACGCCGTCCTTCCACATCTTGAACGAGTAGAGGGTGAACTTGGACTTCTGCTCTCCGCCGCTGGACGCGAAGATGTGGAGATTGGCCGAGGCGGTATACGCCAGCGGAATAGTGCTCGTCGCGATGTTGCCGCCGACGTTCAGGAAGCAGTTATTCGCGGCATTAGTGTTGATGATGATGACATTGTCAACTCCGGTCTCATAACGGCAACGCAAGGAGGCCGAGCCCTTCGAGCCGATGAAATAGTACATGCCATTCTGGAAGAAGCAATACGAACTTTGTTGATTGTAACGCCCGGCGCCGAAGAACGACGAGTTAGCAGCGTTGTTGGTGGCGCAAAAGCGCATCTCAACGGCGGTCGTAGAACCCGGGACAATGCCGGTGTCGATGTACTGCGCACCGGTGGATGTGATTGATTTTACACGCCGGTAGACGTTGAAAAGAGCCGTGGTGGACTCGCCCTCGTAGGCGCTGCCGTCCTTGCCTGTGATGGTGACGCCGCCAAAGCCGCCTTTGTCGTTGTCCGTGTAGGAGACCGTGTAATGGACGTTCTTGACGAGCGTATCGCCCGTCTCGCGATCCGTCACCACCGGCTCGGGCGTGACGGGATCCATAAACAGAAGTTGGTCAGGGATCGGGTCGATTTTGAAGGGGCTGAGGACGAAGTAGGTTTCCGCGGAGCCGTCGCCCGAGGTGCCGCCAAGGCCGTCATACCATGTCGTGCGGGTGGTGGTCGGGACGAAATCCGCGACGGAATGGACTTCCTCCCAATCGGAGCCGTTGTCGCTCGTCTCGACCGTCCAGCTGACGGGATCGCGGGAGTCGATGTCATTGGCGGAGCAGAAGTTGTAGCCTCCAATCTCCGCTGCGTCGGCGAGGCGCATCGTGAAGACGTGCGGACTTGCGTCCGAAGGATTGTTATTCTGATAGTATTTCGTGCCAGTGTTGCCGTCGAAAAGGTTAGACGCATACTGATTATTCAATCCTTCATGGCTGACGATGAACTGCCCGACGGCGAGATCCGGAGCCGTCGTGTTGGCTGCCGCCTTGGTGAGATTGAGGTTCAAGCGGTTGCCCAGCTTGTCATAAACGGCAAGTTCGGACATCTGGATTCCGGTTGTATTCTTCCGCACCTTCGAGATAGTAAGCCTGACGAATGTAGCAGCGTTTACAGCGGTCATTGCCGCTAAGAAAAACACAATACTGCATATAAGTTTCTTCACCCTGTTCATCTTGCTTCTCCAATTGAATTTTGAGCATGAAGACGAAGAGGTGAGGAAACTAATAGTTTTACCCCCCCCCCTGGGAAAACATGTTGTTTTGTGCAGTTATCATGGCATGCTCCTTTTGCGAGTTTGTGATTATTCTACCACAACTCGCCTCCAAAAGCATACCCCCCTAAATTAGGGGGGGGGGCT
>JAZSQE010000032.1:0-55842 GCA_045537795.1 Kiritimatiellia bacterium
ATTTAAATCGCTTCCCGGTGGACACGAGCTTGGCGACGACGTGAAGACGATTGCACACGAATGGCTTATGGCCGTGCTTGCTGGCGGCGATTCGTGGATCTGGGGCGAGGATGACACTTTGCTGGTGAAGGAGATGGACGAAATCGAGATCGAGGTCAGGAATCCCCTTTACACGCGACGCCTTGCTGAACTATGGCAGAGGTGATGTTACGGTAGTAAGGGATTTGCTATAATGCGCGATATGGAAGAGAAAACCCCTCTGCATAGGAGAGTGGGTTAATGTTTGAATGTTTGAATGTTAGAATGTTTGAATGGTGGTTTAGAGGGTTTAGAATGGCAAAAAGGGACCCTTCTATATAAGTTTTACTGTATATGCTTGACTGTTGCCTGTGGGATGTGGTAGACTGCATGCCGTCATGAGGAAGAAAAGATTGCTGGCAATACGCGCGATAGGGAAGAGAAGCAGGGGCGAGCTCGCATCAGAGCTAGGTATTTCGAGCCAGCCTTGGTTGTCTAGGGCCTACTTAAGTCCGCTGATGGCGCAGGGCTACATCGCGCAGACATTGCCCAAGAAGCCCAAGTCGCCGTTGCAACGCTACAGGCTTCTGCGCAAGGGGAAGTATGTCCTGGCATGAATATAACATATACAGTAAAACTTATACAGAAGGGTTCGACCCTTTTTACCTCGGCGCCTGATTGGCAAATCGGATGCCGCAAACAAATTAAAGAAAGGCGTGAAGTCATGACATTTGCTCCAAGGGGTGTACGGCGATGAAAACGGCATGCGCGATGATTTTCTCCGCCTTTGCGGCGATCGTTCTCCTGTGCGGGTGTGTTGTCGGCCCGGTTGATTTCCGCGACACGATAAGAGGGGCGAAAAGCGCGGTTTTTCCGGCGCTGGTTTACGTCCGCGTCATAACCGAGGGCACGAGCGACGGCAAGATCGAGAAGTTCGAGTCTTCTGGTTCGGGCGTTCTGATTTCGCAGGACGGTGAGCTGCTTACGAACCATCACGTGATCGACAGGGCTTCGCGCATCCGCTGCCAGCTTACGAACGGCGAGATGTACGACGCGACCGTGATCGGCAAGGATAAGGATCTTGATCTTGCGCTTCTTAAACTTTCTGCCGATGCGGGGGTTAAGTTTCCTAAAGCTAAACTTTCGAACAGGAATCTTGATGTCGGCGCCGTTGTTCTCGCGATGGGGGCGCCGTGGGGATTGGCGCGTTCGGTTTCTATGGGAATTATTTCGTGCAATGACCGTTATCTTGAAGGAGCCGGGGATTATACGCTCTGGTATCAGACGGATGCCGCGATTTCGCCAGGCAATTCTGGCGGACCTCTCGTCGATACGGCCGGAGAGGTGGTAGGTCTAAACGCCCGCGGCAACACGCGTGGAGCTCAGGGCTTTACGATTCCCTCGCCGATCATTCTTGAAGTGCTGCCGAATCTGAGAAAATACGGTAACGCTCATTGGGCATGGTTCGGCATAAACTGGCAGCCCCTTAAAGATTTTGAACGTGATACGGCTTTCGGAGCGACGAACGGGGTAATAATCGCCGGCACTGAGCGCCAAAGTCCCGCTCGGATGGCGGGGTTGGAGCCGAATGATCGTGTTGTTGCGATTGACGGCGTTCCCGTTACCGCCGTTTTTCGCGAAGATATTCCCCATCTTAACCGTATGCTCGCTTTGCGCGATTGGGAGAAGGGTGTGAAGTTTGACTATATTCGCGACGGAGTAATGAAGAGTGTTGTGATAATGCCTAAATCGAAAGGCGACGTTGAAGGTGTCGAGGTCGAATGCAAGCGTTGGGGGCTGACTGCCAAGGAGATTAACCGTTTCGATACTCCGGATCTCGCTTTTATGGCTCCCGAGGGCGGCGTTTTTGTCTCGTCCGTCGCATGGGACGGCAACGCCGACAATGCCGGGTTTAAGGAGCGCGACATAATAAAGCGTATCGGGGGTAAGGAAGTTAAGGACGCTGGCGAACTTAAGAAAATTTACGATGACGCGGTCGCGAATGTGGAAAAGACATTCCAGCTTAGTGTTGAAGTCGTCCGCAAGGGTCGTAAAATGCAGCTCGTTTTGAATTTTAGACTTGATCCTGAAAAGGAGGAAATGTTATGAAAAAAGTAAATTTCGTGAAGTTTTCAATTGCCGCTTTATGTCTGGCTTCATTTACTGCAAATGCGGTCGTGGCGGAGAATAAAACAGAATCGACTCCTTACGAAATTGCCGCTAAAAACCGTAAACTTGTCGGTAAATATTCCGATTCGATCGCGGTAGTGCGCTATTATGTCAAAAAGAATGATAAAGGCGTCGAGCCGTCTTTCAGAATTCCGTATAAATGCCCCAATTGCAGTTCTACGCACTATCGCGATGGTGTAGTGTCCGCTGCGAAGAAAATTCCTGCCGAATTTGCGGGATTTCTCATTTCGAGCGACCGTGTTTTGATGATGGATATAATGCTTCCGCCGGAATTTATCGATCGCATCGAGGTCGAGTGCGCAGGCGAAGTTGTCGCGGCGAAAGAGTACGAGTATTCTAGAGAACATAAAGCTCTTTACCTAAAGCTGGCGAAGCCGCTTGCAAAGGCGAAGCCCATAAAGTTTGTCGATGACAAAAATCCCGAGAATCCTTCTTATTTCTTTATGGTTCGCGAGGAAGGAATAACGGTCGCGGGTGTTTCGGGCTCTAAGGTCTCCCAGTTCAAGCATTTTGTAGAACTTGACAAGGATATTTACGAAGGTAATCCCAATACTCTCGTGGTCAATAAATCGCTCGAGCCGGTAACTGTCGCGCTCAAGGATAAAATAGAACTCGGCAAGGAGGTGTTTTCATCTCCGCTTGACTGGCCCAGAGAACCCGCCTGCAGGCGCTTTGAGCGTATTGCGTCTCTTGAGACTAAATTGATTAAGTCCATAATTCCGGTCAACATTCAACTCGAGGCTAAGGCAAAAGAGTCAAATAGCCGATTTTCGATAAGTTGGAATAATGACAATGATCTGAATAATAAAAACGATATCGATTGTCCAGGTATAGTTATAGATGGCGGAAAAGTTATCGTTCTTGCCGCGTTGCAGCCCCAGGCTACGGCTCGTCTTGTTAATATGAATACGGTAACTTCCGACGGGAAGAAAATTCCGCTTCAGTTTTTAGGTTCCTATCAGGATGAGGGTGCGTTCCTTGCCTCTGTTCCGACCGAAAATATCGCCGATTTCGAACCTCTTAAATTGGAAGGGCGCAAGGCGATCGAATTGTGGCAGGATGAGTTTTATCAGGTTTATTTTCTAAATGTAGGCGGCAGAATCGAATTCAATACGGGGCTTTCGAAAGTAGACGGCTTTAGGAGAATCGAAGGGAATGTTTCTGTTGCCGCGTTTGAAAAAGTCAGCGGTGCAGAAGCCAGATTTTCCAACAGTCGCGAATATAAGAATTATTGTATTTTCGCCCTAGACGGATCTCTTGTAGCCGTAAATCTTAAAAGCCGTCATTCGGAACGGTGGAGTTCGGATAGCCTAGATATTCTAGGCGAAAAATTGGCCAATATGATCGCTTCTCCAAAATTTGATTCAGAGAATATTCCGCGTAAATTTTCCGACCGAAAGCGCGTCGCTTATTTCGGCGTAGAAGTCCAATCTGCGGGGCTTGAGATGGCGCGCGAGAAAAAGGCCGTAGGTTATCTTACGACCTCTCCGGAATCAGCTCCGCTTGTAACCGAAGTTTATCCTAACTCACCCGCCGACAAACTCGGCGTCAAGGCGGGGGATATTCTTGTTTCGATAAAGCATGTCTCTGCTTCGCGAAATGAGGATTTCTCTATCGAGCGCGATTATATGTCCGAAATAAACTGGGGCGAGGCTTTTGAAGATAAACGTTTTGCGGAATTCGCGTCAATGGGTCAGCTCGCTCCATGGTCGAGTCTAGAAAGCGGGATAAAAAGTGTCGTTTCGAAGTTCAACGTCGGAGCTAAAGTTTCCGTTTCCTGGGTCTCGAACGGCGAACTTAAGGAGGGTGAGACGACACTCGCTCTTGCGCCTGTTCAGTTTACTACCGCCGCACGCGTCAGAAACAAGGAGCTTTCCATCGCCGTTTGCGACATGACGCAGGAAGTGAGGAAGTATTTCAAGTTCGACGACAAGGCCCCCGGCGTAGTGATCGCTAAGGTCAAGTCGGGTGGCGTCGGCGCGGTCGCCGGCCTGAAACCGTTGGAGCTTATCGTTGAGGTCAACGGCGAGGGCGTCGTTTCGGCGAAGGATTTTCAGGAGAAAACGAAGGGCAAAAAGGAACTTAACTTCACCGTTCGCCGTCTATCCAATACCCGAGTTGTGCCGATAAAGCTCTGACCCTTTTGCCTCTCTCGGCGGCGACGGACTTCTTCACCGTAGGCCCGAACGGACGCCTCCGCGTCTGCAACCACAGTCCTGTTGAATTGCTCAAGTGGGACGAGTGGGAGCGGTTGCCCGAATGCGGGGAATGGATGCACTACGTGCGGCACGACTATCTGCCGAAGATGTGCGACGGCTGCGACAGGACCGCGAAATGCCTTGGCGGCTGCCGCGAGGCCGCGCGCGTGTTCGGCGGATCGCCAATCGCGCCGGATCCCGTGTTCGCGGCGCATCCGCCGCGGAATGTGGTATAATGTGCGGTACAGAAGGATTTGACGATGGTTTTAAGGCATAGAGATCGGGAGCTTCTGCGGTTTGAATGGGTCGAGCCGCAGGGCGTTCGCGTCGGCTCCGTCAACGAGGCGGAGCGCAGGTTCCTCCCGCTTGAAATGCACGGCGTTGCGAATGACGAAACGCTCTGGACCTGGCTCACGCGGCGCACGGTGCCGAAACACCGGCACTACATACAGATGATGCTTGGCAATCTCGGCATCATGCAGAAGGATACCCGCGCCATAATCGAGATGTGCAAGGGTCTTTCGCTAAATGATGTCTACTGGGTTGTTCCCGACGGCTTTTCCGGAGCATGGAAGGACTTTAACCTTTACGATAATCCATTCTCCAAGACGCTTGCAGTGATGGCGTTTACCGGTGGCTTCCGCGGTGAGTTCAATCCTGCGAGGGAAGAGACCACGTCCCCAGAGTTCACGACGAGCGGAATGCTCGCCAAGTGCTGGCGCAGACGCAACGAGGGTGTGTTCCTGTTCAAAGGTGGAACAGAAGGTGCTGCCAATGCCGGCTTTGAGCCGTATTCCGAATTCTATGCCTCGCAGATTGCCGAGGCAATGGGGCTCGACCATGTTGCATACGGGCTGGAGAAATTCAAAGGCCGTCTTTGCTCCACTTGTCCGCTTTTCACCAGCGACAAGTACGGCTATGTGCCGGCGGGGCGTGTCGTATCGCGGGACGAGGCGCTGGCCGACCCTCGGTTTGCGGATATCTTCTTCTTTGATGCCGTAATTTTCAACACTGACCGGCACATGGGAAACTTTGGCTATCTCGTCGACAACGATACTAACGAGATTGTCGGAGCCGCACCCATATTCGACAACGGCTACGGACTTTTCTCGCTTGCAATGTTTTGCCCGGGCCGGCGGCATGACGAGTTCAATGACTTACGCAAGTTTGTCAATCGCGTAGCTCCTGCCTTGTATGACAAGTGGCTGGGGTTCCCAGGCGGCATTAATGCAGAGATGCGTGCGTGCCTTGAGCGTCTAAGGGGATTTCGGTTTAAACATCACAAGTATTACAATCTGCCAGTTGATCGTCTACATGCAATTGAAGATTTCTTGCAGAAACGAGCCTCTGAAATTCTTGAATTTGGCGATCGTTCAGATGATTTGCTAAAAATAGAGGCTGTTTCTGACAGTGTAAATCATGTTGCCAACGGGTCGCTTGCATTGCAAATCAAGTCTAATCTAAGGGCAGATCCTTTTATGACGTATGTAGAGCTTGCAGAGCTTCTGCAGGTATCCGAAAGCAGTATCGCCCGCAAGATGAAGGACCTTCAGTCGTCCGGCGAAATCCGCCGCGTCGGCGCCGACAAGAACGGCCACTGGGAAGTTGTCGAACGATAAGCCGAAAGCGGCAGATACGCCGCGGATTTGTAATAATGCTGAAACAAAGAGATGGGTAGTAAACAGCTTTCTTCGGGAGGGGTAATGCAATGAAGAACTTGATGTGTGAAATTGAGAAAAATGGGGCCTGTCTCCACGGGAAAAGAGAATTGTGCTGTTATAGTTGCGCTTTGTAGGAGAATATGCTATTATATTGTCTGTTGCGAATGGAGAAGGGATATGAAACGACAGACAAGACTGTTCCCCAAGGCGGTAGTGGCGCTTGAGCAGCTGGGTGAGAACATCAAACTCGCGCGGCGTAGGCGCGGCATAACTTCCGCGCTGATGGCGGAGCGCGCCGACATGAGTCTGATGACTCTTAGGGCGATCGAGCGCGGTTCGCCGAAGGTGGCGATGGGCAACTACATGTCCGTCCTTTTCTGCCTCGGCATGCAGGGCGACATGGCGCAGGTTGCAGCCGCCGACCAGCAGGGGCACGACATCCAGGACGCACGGCTTCTGCGTGGCTCACGGCAGGGAGGCTCACGATGAAAGAGTTGGGCATCTTTCTTGGTGAAGAGAGACTTGGCCTTGTCCGCGTCGAAAGTGTGCGCGGCAAGGAGGTGTTTGCGTTCGCCTACGACGGGGCTTGGCTCAAGTCCGGCAATGTGCCGACGATCGACCCGGATGTTGTCGCGTCTGCAGGCGAGCAGTTCCCGGTCGGCAAGGAGATGTTCGGCTTTCTCGCCGACATCGCCCCAGACAGATGGGGCCGACGGCTCATACGCCGCAAGGAGGTACAGCTCGCGCGGCGCGAAAAGAGGCCGGAGCGGACATTGCTCGCGAGCGACTTCATCGTAGGTGCGTATGACCTTACCCGGACCGGTGCTGTGCGCGTGATGCTTGACGGAAAGTTCGTCTCGTCAGATTCTTCCAAGCCCGCCCCGCCTTGGACGACGCTGAGGACTCTTGAGGAGTGCGCCCGGAAGATTGATGCGGATGAAGACGGACAGGATGCGCGGTGGATAGATGTCCTTCTCGCCCCGGGCTCCTCTTTGGGCGGAGCCCGCCCGAAGGCGAACGTGACTGACGAGAAGGGCTCGTTGTGGATTGCAAAGTTTCCCTCCGCAAACGACGAGTGGGATGTGGGCGCATGGGAGTTCCTCGCCTCGCGCCTTGCTGTGGCGTCGGGGCTGAGAGTGAGCGACACTCGCCTGGAGCGGTTTTCAAGGACGGGTTCGACATTCTTCTCGCGCAGGTTCGACCGTGAAGGCGGAAGTCGAATCCACTATGCGAGCGCCATGACTATGTCGGGTGCGTCGGACGGTGAGGAGGGGCACAGCTATCTGGACGTGGCCGAATTTCTTGTGCGCGAGGGGGCGCGTCCGGACGAAGACCTCGCTGAGCTGTGGGGCCGCATCGTTTTTTCGCGACTTGTAGGTAACAGCGATGACCATCTGCGGAATCACGGTTTCATCCTGGGACGCGGCGGATGGCGCCTCTCACCGATGTTTGACGTGAACCCGAACCCGGACGCGGCATTCGCCGCGCTCGATCTGACGCCAGATGTCCAGGGCGCGTCGCGGGACGAACTTGTCGAGAGCGCGGAGTATTTCCATGTCGATCGCAACGCGGCCGAGAAGCGTTACGCGGAGTTGCTTTCGGCCGTCTCCGGCTGGCGGGCGCTCGCGCAGAAGCTGAATATCCGCAGAAGCGAAGTCGACCGCATGTCGCAATGTTTCTGCAAAGAGGAATTTAGGTAACGAAACCGCGTCAAATCACCGAACGCGATTGACTTGCATCCTCGCGAGGCGCACGTCGAAGTCTACTGCTTCGGCAGCAGGTCTGTCTTCAGGATGGCATCGCCGTGCTTTAGATCGAACGTCTCAAATATCATCGGTGAAATGCCGCGTGTCGCGCGGCGCATCCGCCGCGGAATGTGGTATCATGTCCGGGAATAAGACTCAACTTCAGGGAAAGGAGCGGACAATGCCAGACTTGAACGAGGAGGACATCGCGATTCTGCGTGACGGAGTCTTCGTCCACGAGGCGGAGGCGATTTGCCGCAGGCTCGAAAAGGCCGGGATTCAATTCGGCGTCCGTCAGGTCTCGCAGGAAGATGCGGGCATAGTTGATCCGCGAAAGGACAACTGGGCGTCCGGACTCTGCACGGTCGTCAACTACTTCAATCGCGGCGGACTGAGTGTATATGTGCGCATTTGCGTGCGATCCGAGGATGTCGAGCGTGCGAACGAAATTCTTGCCGAAAGGCCGCGGAAGCCGATGGACGCCATTACGGTCGTCGTGCTGATAGTCGTCGCGCTTGCCGTTTTTCTCTTCGCGTATTCGTTCATCGATCCGCATCGCAAGAAAGACATGTCCCTCTCGACATACCTCATCGACTATCACCAGAAGGCGACCATATAATGAAAACTGGAATCATGATAGTCGCGCTTGCGATGGCGTTGGCGGGGTGTGTGAGCGTTCCGAAGGTTGACAATGCGCCGGTGGCGGCGCTTGACCTGAACCGCTATCTCGGCGAGTGGTACGAGATCGCTCGGTTCGACCATAGCTTCGAGCGAGGCGTGGAGCAGGCGAAGGCAAAATACTCGCTGAAAGACGACGGAACGATCGAGGTCGTCAATTCCGGGATCAAGGACGGCAAGCCGAAGACTGCGGTCGGGAAGGGCAAGAAGACCGACACGCCCGGGCTCCTGCGCGTCTCGTTCTTCGGCCCGTTCTACGCCGACTACCGCGTGATGCTGATCGACAAGGAGTACACATACGCCCTCGTCGGCAGCGGCAGCGCGGATTATCTCTGGATTCTCTCGCGCACGCCTGGTTTGCCAGAAACCGCGAAGTCCGAACTTCTTGCCGAAGCGCGACGGCGTGGCTATGATACAGACAAGCTCATCTGGGTGCGGCAAGACAGCATGTCTGGGGTAAAATAATGTCTTTAGAATGGCTGAAAGGCAGAGGGAATATGATACGATCCTTTATATACGCTATTTCAGGCATTGCCGCGACGGTGAAGAGCGAGCGGAATATGCGCATCCATCTCGCCGTCGCCGTTGCGGTAGTTGTGCTTGGCGCCTGGCTTGGACTCGACGGACGCGAATGGGCGGCGGTTGTCATCTGCTGTGCGCTTGTCATATCTCTTGAATGTCTGAATACCGCCGTTGAGGCGGCGGTCGATCTTGCTTCTCCGAACATCCATCCGCTCGCGAAGAAGGCAAAGGATTGTGCGGCTGGTGCTGTCCTTGTCGCGGCTTTCGGCGCAGCAATCGTCGGTTGCATCATATTCGTGCCCAAGCTTTTGAACCTTGTCACATTTTGAGCGGCGAGACTACAGGGGACAAACATGAAATGTATCTTGATGGGGTCTGTCCCCGAAGGATTCCACAAACCACGGGAATATTCTATAATTGTTGCCTGTGAAACGAAAGGAGCCTGATGTGATGAAGTTGTCGAAGAAGAATGTGGCTCGGTAACGGCCTGGAGGTTTAACATGAAAATCAGAAACGTCTCGGTCGTCATCGCGCCATACGACATGCGCAAAGGCCGCAAGCCGGAACTGGAACGCTCGCCGCTCAAGTGGTACTCCGATCTATGTCGTGAAATCGACATTGCGCTGTGCGGAGCCATTAGATGAACTACACCTGGAAATACAAGACGCCCGAGGAATTCGACGATCTCGTGATGCACGGGGATGACGAAGCGCTGACGGGACTTTGGTTTGCGGGTTCGCGCGATGACATGCGCGATGCGCGCGGATGCGAAAGGCGCGAGACGCCGGTGTTCCGCGATACATGCCGCTGGCTGGGCGAGTATTTCGCGGGGCGAGATCCCAGCTTCACGCCAAGATACCGCATTGAAGGGGCGACGCCGTTTCGCCGGGCGGTCATCGACGAGATGCTGAAGATTCCGTACGGGGCCACGGTCTCATACGGCGACATCGCGAAGGCGCTTGAGAGAAAGCGCGGCGGCAGGGTGTCGGCGCAGGCCGTCGGCGGCGCGGTCGGGTGGAATCCGATCTGCATCATCATTCCGTGCCACCGCGTCATCGGCGCGGACGGAAGCCTCACCGGCTACGGCGGCGGATTGGAGAACAAAATGTCGCTCCTCGCGCACGAAGGCATCGATGTAGTTGGCGGACTTTGTGTTGCAGGTGGAGGAAGGTTTTAGAGAGGATTGACAGGATTTAGAAAAGGAGCAGCCCTTGAAACCCTTTGCACGAATCGCCGTGGAATGTTGCCAACCACCTTCGTCAAGGCTACGGCGGTCAAGATGTGGAAGTGTTGCCGTAACCGCACCCCTGATTGACATCGCCTACGGCGACTCCTCGCTACAGCTCGTCGGGGGATATCCTTGCGGGGGTTCGCAACCCATAGGGACGCGAACACGCCGAGCGAAGCGAGTGCCGAGTACCAATACCAATTCTCAATGAAAGGAAAGCGGCGATGAGGAAAATGATGATGGCGGTAAGTAAGGAGAAATCCAATATGACAGAATCGGACGGTAGAGACCGAAAAAACACCGAGAATCGGTCGGAGCGCCGCCCGATTTTATAGTATAATACGCAGTATTCCGACCGATAAAGGATATCTATATGACAAACCTGGACAAGATAATTGAGTATTTGCATTACCATCAAGGCGCAAACCGCAGAGAATTGATGGATATGTTGAATCTGGGCGTCAAGGACACCCAGATGAAGGCTCTTCTTTCGGAAGGAATCGCCAAGGGCGATATTCGCGTGGAAGGCAAGGCACGGGCGACTCGGTATTTTATTACGCCTAAGGCTCAGATTCTTAGGACGGTGAATCTGGACTCATACTATGCTGTGGAAACCGACAAGCGAGAGATGCAGACTGCGTATAATTTCGAACTGATTTGCGATATTCTGCCGAAGGTGGAATTGTTCACGGCAGATGAATACAAGTTTCTTGCGGACAGGGAGAGTGCGTTTATAGCGCGCATGAAGGACTATCCGGCAGAGCTCTACGCCAAGGAAATGGAGCGGCTCGGCATCGACCTCAGCTGGAAATCGTCCGAGATTGAGGGCAACACATACACTCTTCTCGAAACGGTGAATCTGCTCAAGGACAAGATTGAGGCCAAGGGCAAAAAGCGCGAAGAGGCGATCATGCTCCTAAACCACAAGGCGGCGCTAAAGGTCATTGTCGAGCAAAGTGCCTATTTCAAGGAATTATCACTGGCGCGAATGGAGGATGTCCATTCCGTACTTATTGAAGAATTGGGCGTGGAGCGGAACTTGCGGCATATCCGTGTCGGCATTTCCGGGACGCGCTATCGTCCTCTGGAGGTTGAGTCGCAGATACGCGAGGCGGTCGAGGATATGTGTGCGCTTGTGAACGGCAAGAGCGATCCGTATGAGAAGGCGCTGCTTGCGCTCTTGCTTATCGCCTACATCCAGCCGTTCACGGACGGCAACAAGCGCACAAGCCGCCTGATGGCCAATTCGCTCCTCATCTCACGCTCGCTTTGCCCCCTCTCGTTCCGCACTGTCGAGGCGAACGACTACCGCGCAGCACTTTTGCTCTTTTACGAACAGAACAATATCAGCGCATTCAAGAAGATGTTCCTGGAACAGGTCGATTTCGCGATGAAGGAGTATTTTTGACCCCATGAAACCATTTGCACGAATCAACGTCGTCGCGCACAACAGGGACGACCATCTGAAGAACTTCTCGTTCCTGATGGACGAGAAGGGGCACTGGTCGCTTGCGTCGTTCTATGACTTCACGTATGCGGAAGGGCCCAACGGATGGCAAACGCTGTCCGTTTCCGGTGAAGGCGCGAACCCGGGCGTTGACGATCTTCGTCGTCTTGCCAAGGATGTCGGGTTCGACAGGGATTAAAGCGAACCAATCCTGGATTGCGTCATTGAAAGCTGTAGAGCTTTGAAAGGGAGAAAGGGAATGAGGACATGAAGAAAGGTTTCATCGCTTTTGTAAAGGCTTTGTTTGGCGTGGCAAAAGTCGTGCTGGCCATTCTTGGCGTGCTCGTTTTGACGGGGATGGCCGCAAACAGGATGTTCGGATGTGAAATGCGATTGTAGCCGCAAAGGACGCAAAGAAAGGATCAACAAGATGAAAATTCGATGGGGTTTGTCCCCAAAGGATTCTACACATAGTCTTCGAAAATATGTGCAGATTGTGGTTGCTGAACTGCATATAAAATGGTAGTATATGTGCAGATGAAAGCCAAGAGAAGGTTTGCGTATGCATATATTCGACTATTCGTTTCTTAAGGATGACCTGTTGCCTGCGCAACTGGTCACTTATGCCGCTAACATTTCAACGCTGAAGGTGATGACCTCCATGCGTCGAAATGAGAATGCTGCGGCATTCCGGCAGTTGGAGTCAATTGCGCGAATTGAGTCGGTAAAGGCTTCCAACGCAATCGAGGGCATCGTCACGACGGATAATCGAATCCGCGCCATCGTCGGCGGGGGCAGCGCACCGCTCAACCATACGGAAGCCGAGATCGCCGGGTACCGCGATGCGCTGAACGAGATACACGTCAATTTTGCCGCGCATGACTTCCGCGAAAGCGACATACGGAACCTTCATGCGCAGATGATGCGCCTTGCCGAGCCGAGTGCGGACGGAGCGTACAAGACAGACGGCAATGTGATAGCTGAGCGGATACCAGACGGACGGCGCGTCGTCCGCTTCCAGCCGACAAGCGCGGCGGATACGCCGGAGGCCATGCGGCAGCTCGTGCTAGCGTATGTGGAGGCGCGGGACGATGCAGCGGTCAACAAACTGCTGCTTATTCCCTGCGTGATTCTCGACTTCCTCTGCGTGCATCCTTTCAGGGACGGCAATGGACGCCTGAGTCGTCTGCTGACTTTGCTGCTCCTCTACCGCAACGGATTCGATGCTGGCAGGTACATGTCGTTTGAGGCGGTCGTCAACGCGCACAAGGCCGAATACTATGAGGCGCTGAAGGAGTCGTCCGTAGGATGGAACGAATCGCGCCCGAGATACTTTCCGTTCATGCTGAATTTCCTTTCAACGCTTTACGAGTGCTACAACGAACTCGACAGGCGTTTCGGATCGGTTGCAGCGGCAAAAGTGTCGAAGAAAAGGCGCATAGAGGCAACGGTGCTGAACTCCTTTACGCCGCTTGGCAAGTCCGACATCTGCGCGATGCTTCCGGATGTGAGTCCTACGACCGTCGAGGCGGTTCTGGGCGCGATGGTGCGCGGGGGGCTCATACGGCGCCTTGGCGGCGGCCGCGGAACGAAGTACATCAAGGCGTAGGTTTGTTGCAATGCTGGGGAACTTTGGAAATGTTGCCAACCACCTTCGCCAAGGCTACGGCGGTCAAGATGTGGAAGTGTTGCCGTAACCGCCCCTTGCGGGGGTTCGCAACCCATAGGGACGCGAACACGCCGAGCGAAGCGAGTGCCGAATGGCCAATATCAATTGCCAATGAGGTTCAGCCGCAAAGAACGCAAAGAAGGAAGTGCGATAATGAAACAGATGATCATGTCGTTGTTGAGAATATCAATCCTCTTTGTTGTTTTGCTGCAGGTAGCGGCATGGCTGTTCGTTGACAGTCTTATGTTCCATCCGGTCAAGGACGGCTACGGCGCGGACTTGCGCGGCTATGTGGATATCGGAACGAACGGCGTCAAGATAGCGGCGGTGGTTCGCGGTCCGCAGAAAGGGAAAGCCGCCATAATCTACTGCCACGGCAATGCCGAGGACATAACCAGTTCAAGCGATTTCTTCGACATGTTTGCGCTTGACGGCTATACCGTGGCGGCGGTGGATTATCCGGGATACGGCCTTTCGGACGGGAAGCCGGATGAGGCTGGATGCTACCGCAACGTCCACCGCCTCTACGACTGGCTTGTGGAGACGCGAGGCTTCGCGCCAGAGAACATCGCCGTCATTGGTTTTTCGATTGGTACTGGCCCTGCCGTTGAATTGGCGGCGACTAAGAAAGTCGGCGCACTTATCCTTGAAGCGGCATATCTTTCCGCCCCGCGAATCATGACAGGTCGGCGGATTCTAATTATCGACCCATTCCCCAACATTGAGCGCATTGATAGGATAAATTGCGCGCTTTTGTCTATTCACGGCACCGCCGACTCAATAATACCGTTCTTGCACGGCAAACAGCTTTTCGACCTTGCCAAAGATCCAAAGCAGTTTGTCGCGGTCGAAGGAGCAGACCACAACGACTTTATTGACGTAATGGGCCTTGACGCTTACCACTCCACAGTGACTGGCTTCTTGGAGAGCCAAATGCCTGCTCTCAATTGCCTCGCCAATCCTGCCAACGTAACAATAACCGAAAGGAGCAACCCATGAAACCATTTGCACGAATCAACTTGTCCTCCGTAGCTCTGCGTAGGGGGATCCTCGTCACATCCCTCGCCCTCGGCGCGATCTGCTCCTCGGGGCTATACTTGTGCAGAGAAAGGAAATCAGCCAAATGATAGGGATTTGCCCCAGATGCGGACGCGAGCTCATGCGCAGCTCGACACCGACCGGCAAGGTTTGCTTTCGTTGCGCATCCTGTGGCGGCATCGCCGTTACGCTTCCCGTGCTCCGCGAATCGCTGGATGTGAGAAGCATAGCCGCGTTGACGCGCTCGGCCCGTGCCGCTGAACACGCCGGATGCACATGCCCAGGTTGCGGAGGTAGCATGAGCCTTTTGAAAGTCGGCGACGGGAAGAACAAGCTGGAGATAGATGTTTGCGGGCGCTGTCTTTCCGTTTGGTGCGACAAGGGTGAATACGAGACGCTTGCGCCGCCCCTGCCGAAGTCGGGCGAGAGGTCCATGCGGGAACTTGTTGCGCAGGCTTCCCCGGAGGCGCGCGAACGCTACGCCGACCCGCTGCCGGAATCCCTGCCGGAGGAAGTCTCTCCCGCCGATTTCGACATTGGGGACATCTTGCGCGACATAGCGCGTCTCATTATCGGAGTGCCTACACTATGGCGGACGGTCAAACCTGTGTCGCCGATTTTCACGATTCTGATGACACTTGCCTTGCCAGTTGCGCAGGTCTGCATATACTATCAATTTCATGATTTGCATGCAGCAAGTTACGCAATACGGTTTCCCTCCAGATATCGCGACTTCTGGTACATCAGCGCGAGCATGGCCGAGAAATACGGCTTCGACCTGTCCGCACCGCTGAACGCGCTTACTTTCCCGTTTGTGCAGACATCGGGCAGAATGGCGTTGTTTTACGCATTTCTGCTTTTCATTCCGCTTGCCGCTGTCGAGCGGCGCATTGGACATGCAAGATTCATTGGTCTCTTTTTCGCGTTTGTTGCGGTTTCGTCCCTTGCGCAAGCGTTTTTTGCGACACTTGGGCTTACGACGGGGTATTTGTGCGGCATTGTTCCCATTGCAATTGGATTTCTTACGTACACTTCGTTTGCGTGGCCGGATTTGCGCATAAGGGATCGAATCGGACTCATGAGTGTGTATTCAGGCATCGTCGGGCTGTTTCTGCTCGCGTTCCCTATGCTGAACGCATTAGCCCTTGATTTTCTTTCTTGTGGTGTGGGTCCGATTGCGGCATGCCTCGCCCTCGGCGCGATACTTGGCCGCCGCTCAAGGAAATTGCGTTGCACGGCCTTGTGAGAGACGAAGCAAAAGGAGACGCGGGATGAAATCTGATTTCAGGAAGTTCAGACTATATTGCAGATTGGGTATTGTCTTCATGGTGCTTGCCATGGTCGCATTTGTTTGCTGCAATATTTTTGTCGAGGGTGCGCTTGGTGCCGCAATTGCCGTGACATTGTTTATTGTGGTTGGCGCGGTGGCGGTTGTTTTGGAATGGTCGGCCTACGACAATCTGATTTGCCCGAAATGCGGACAACGCGTTGCAATACCGTACCGCAATTCGTTTGACAAGGAGAACCGCGCGCGCTATCGCGCCATCTCCAAAGGCGAGCCAGTCGTTTGCGTCCATTGCGACGCACGAATAGAAACGAAATGACCGAAAGGAGCAACCTGCGAAACCTCTTACACAAATGATTTTCGTCCCATACCTCGCGTTCGCGGCGGTGGGTGCTGCGATGATGTTGCAGGAGGACTGGAACTGAAATGGAGTTTGGCTCTTTGAACTTGCCAGAGAAATAATATATTGGCAAGTTGCACTTGCCAAATGCGAATGTGCGTGGTATAATGTCCGCAAAACGGAGGAGAAGGAGGCATTGCAATGAGAGAAAAGCTGATGTCCGTCATGCGCGAGTTCTACCACGACGGGATTCCCGACGAGGTCGTGGCGCGAGATGTGGAATATGCCGAGAAGCTGCGGGCCGCGACGGTCGTCAAGGGCATGCGCCGGACTGGCAAGACATTCCTGACCTACGGGCGCATGAAGCGCCTTGTGGACGATGGGATTCCGTTGGGACGCATCGTGCATGTCAACTTCGAGGACGAGCGGCTGTCTGGGATGACGATGGACGATCTGCGCCTGATTGGGGAAGTCCATGCCGAGCTGTATCCTGAGTTTGCGGACGGCAAGACGTGGTATTTCCTTGACGAACTCCAGAACGTCAAGGGATGGGAATCCTACGCACGGCGCCTTGTGGATTCTCCGAATGTCCAGCTGTGCCTTACGGGGTCGTCTTCAAAACTGCTTTCGGAGGAGATTGCCACGCAGATGCGCGGCCGTTCGATTCCAATTGAAGTATTCCCGCTTTCCTTTCCGGAATACCTGCGCTTCAACGGGATATTCAAGAAGATCCCGCGCGCGGGATTCACGGCGCGGGAGAAGGGCTTGCTTCGCAGGGCGATGTCGAACTATATGGAATGCGGCGGTTTCCCCGACGTGCAGGACGTGTCCGACGGGATGCGCGCGTCGATGCTCCAGGGATATGTCGATGCAGTTCTCTACAGGGACATCATCGAACGTCATGCCGTGCCGAGTGTTCAGGCTCTCAAGTACACGTTGGAGTATCTGTTCCACAACTACGCCCGCAAGGCATCTGCGAGAAGCATTTCCGGCGTTCTGAAGAATCTTTCCCTGCCCGCGAATCGCGAGAGCATCGCCGATTATCTCGACTGGTTCAAGGATGCCTATCTTGCCTATCCCGTTTCGGTTCGTTCTGATTCGCTTGCGGTGAAGCGCGTGAACCCTGACAAATATTATCTGGTTGACCCCGGGCTTATTCGCGCGATGTGCGTGAAGAACGACGCCGAACGGGGATGGATGCTGGAAAACGTGGTTTTCATGGCGTTGCGCCGCAAGGCGGGGAAGATTTCCTATCTCGTCAACGGCGACGGAACCGAGGTTGATTTTCATGTTCATGACAAGGTGTCGCATAAGGAAAGCCTGGTCCAGGTTTCATACGCGATGTCCGATGCCGCGACGTTTGACCGCGAGATGAACGCGCTGAAACTCGCCCGCGGCAAGACGGGAATACGCGATTGTACGATAGTGACGTGGGATGACGAAGGCGAGTCGGACGGCATTCGTATCGTGCCGGCGTGGAAGTGGCTACTTGCATGAATCGCCGGGGAATGTTGCCAACCACCTTCGCCAAGGCTACGGCGGTCAAGATGTGGAAATGTTGCCAATGCCAATGACCAGTTTCAATGCGGTTGAACCGTAAAGAACGCAAAGAAAGGATTGTCCGCAGGAGAAATGATGCGAAGGCTTGGAACAGAAGATTATGCGATTGACGCGGTGACAGGTGCCAAGGCGCTTGTCGGTGCGTGGCTGTGCCGCCGACTGGAGGACGGAAGCGTCGTGCGGCGGCGCATTACCGAGACGGAGGCGTACTGCGGTGAGGCGGACACGGCCTGCCATGCGCACAAAGGGCGCACGGCGCGGACGGACGTGATGTATTCGCCCGGTGGCTGCGCCTACATCTATCTTTGCTACGGGATGCATGAAATGCTGAATGTCGTGATGGGCGCGGAGGGGCGTCCCGAGGCGGTGCTCATTCGCGGCGTGGAAGGTGCGGAAGGCCCGGGGCGGTTGACGAAGCTTCTCAATATCGACCGGTCACTCAACCGCGAAGACCTCGTTCATTCCAATCGGCTGTGGCTTGAAAGCGACGGCTCGCGGGTCAAGTTCACCGCCGCGCCGCGCATCGGCATCGCCTACGCCTCCAAGCGCGACCAGAAACGCAAATGGCGCTTTACGATTAAGCATGATGCGTAATCCCGCATGCTCACGATCCGCAATCAGCAGGTGCTGCTTGATCGCGACGTCGCCGCGCTGTACGGCGTGGAGTGTTGCTATTGCAGCGTGCGGAGATTATGTGGTATAATATCCGCAAAAGATGCGGAGATTTTCTGTGCGCTACATCTATCAACATAAAGACTGGCCCAAGTTTCGGTGGGATTCCGCCGAGCTGGCGGCGGAGCTTGAAGCGGCTTCTTTTTCGACAGGTAAGTTTTCGGGACGGCTTGCCGCAATCGGCTTTGAGATGCAGAGCGATGCTGTTTGCGAGACGCTTTCCGCAGAAATCTTGAACTCCGCCGAGATCGAGGGCGAGCACCTCAACCGCGACGACGTGCGCTCAAGCGTGGCGAAAAGGATGGATATCGTCCTGTCGGGCGCAAAAAGCGCGACATCCCGCGAGGCGGAGGCGCGTGCGGATATGATAATCGACGCAACGCGAAACTGGGAAGCTCTCATGACCGTGGGACGGCTTTTCTCCTGGCATGCGGAGCTTTTCCCTACGGGCTATTCGGGGCTTTCCAGAATTGCGGTCGGACGCTTCAGGGACGATGTCGAAGGGCCGATGCGCGTCGTGTCGCGCCACGGGATGATGGAGCGTGTGCATTTTGTCGCGCCTGATGCGCAATTGCTGGATGGCGAAATCGACCGGCTTATGGCATTCGTGAACAGCGATGATGCGGGAACGCCCTGGCTTGTCCGTGCGGCGCTCGCGCACCTTTGGTTCCTGACTCTCCATCCGTTCGACGACGGCAACGGACGCCTCGCGCGCGCGCTCACCGAATATCTGCTTGCGAAGGGCGAACGTTCGGCGATGCGCTTCTATTCGCTATCTGCGGAGATACAGGCGGAGAAGGACGCCTATTACGATGAAATCGAACGCGCCCAGCGCGGGACGCTTGACGTGACGCGGTGGCTCAAGTGGTTCCTCGGCTGTCATCGCCGCGCCGTCGACGCGGCGGAAGTGCGCCTCAAGTCGATACTTGACAAGGCCGCATTCTGGGAAGCGCACTCTTCGGACGAACTCACGACAAACCAGCGCACGATGCTGAACAGACTGTTCGACGGATTCAAGGGGAATCTCACGTCTTCCAAGTGGGCGAAGATATGCAAGGTGTCTCAGGACACCGCCTCGCGCGAGATAAATGCACTTGTCGCCAAAGGCATACTCCGCCGGGAAGGCCAGGGCCGCTCGACGCACTATGTGCTGGCGTGAAGAATGTTGCCAATGTTAAAATGTTGCCAACCACCTTCGCCAAGGCTACAGCGGTCAAGATGTGGAAGTGTTGCCAGTGCCAATTCCAACTGCCAAACTGTAAAACTGTAAAACTTCACAACTTCCCCAACTTGAACAAAGTTTGCAAGTAGAGTCAGTTTGCCAGTTTGCGAGTTTGACAGGTCGTCAGTTTGACCCTTCGCCGCTCCCCGTTCCCAGTTCCCCCCTTTTTGCCAATAGATGATAGCCTGTTATGGCTTAAGGAGCCGGAGAACAGAGCTCCATGATTTGTAGCCGCAGTCAGCTGCGATTTCTTCGCGTGTGCGAGAGCGACGCGGTGAAGTCGCAGCGAGGGCGTGTGCGCGGCGCACGGCGCGTATTTCGTTTAGGATCGAGTGACCAATCATTGCTCGAAAGCGCATTTCTGCCATGCGTCGCCCGCACGGGAATAAGGCCGTAACATCTCGTGCTTTAAGCCCATCGCATGCTCGGCGCCTGATGAGTTCGTATGCCGCTACTACAGCATAATCCGTTTTCTTTGCGCAGAGCGTTGAAGCTCTGCGCACGACCTCATCGGGAGCAATCGTCAGATTACGATGCTTCAGGTTTCTCTTTGAAATGAGCTGGTGAATAAGTCGGGCCGTTTCGTATCTTGCTGAATAAATATCGACAGAAATGCTTGAGAGTGTCGGCCGCAGCGTTTCGCAGATCGTTTCATCGTTATCTACCCCCAAAAGGGCAATGTCGTTCGGTATTGAAAGATGGAGATGATCGCAGGCTGCGCATATTTCCGCTGCTACGGAGTCATTTGCGGCGAATATGCCGATGGGGCGCGGCAGACTTTTAAGCCAAGAGGCGAGATGGCGAATTCTTTTCGGAGAGGAAAAACGCCGCGCAGGATGCGCGTAGACTGCAACTCCGTGTCCGTTAAGTCCAAGTATATGTACGAAGTGTTGTTCGCGCTGCTGACTCCAAATTTCGGCATTGCTTGGCGGTACGAATGCGTATGCGGCAAGATCAAGCGACAGCAGATGGCGCGCGGCGACCTGAGCGATGGCTTTTTCGTCGAGTTTTAAAGAAGCGTGCCGCGGATTTACGGGATTGATGTTGCGGTGGAGGAAAACCGTCGGCAGTTTTGCAAATGCTGATTCTGGAAGTTTATCGTTATTGACTATACATCCGTCGGGGTGCCAGAATTCAATCAGATCGGCAACTTCTTTTTCCGTGCGGATATTCGCATCGGCGACCTTTACTGAAATATTGAATCTGTCATAGAGGTGCGTTTCGTCTACACTGGCTCTTGATGCCAGGGTGTTGTTGCGCGGGAATCTTAGAATTGTGTACATAAAGACAGTATATCACAGGCGAAGGATTGTGCGCAAGGACGATTTCGCAATTTGCCTCAAAATTATTTCGCAAATTGGACGGTAACTTACAGAAAATATGGTATGATACAAAGCATGAAAAAACTTCTTCTCGTTGTTTCTTGCTTTTGGGCTACACTTGGCACATCTGTAGCCTCCACCTCCATGTATGTTTCAAACGGGCTTGTCGCCTGCTGGGACGGCATTGAAAACGCAGGCGTGGGAATGCACGATGCTAATGCGACGGTCTGGAAGGATGTTGTCGGCGGATACGAATTCGCGTTGACAAGCGTCACCGTCGAAGCCGATCGCATGACTTTCGACGGAACGGCGACATCTTACGGCACACTCGACAGCGTCGGTTCGACTGCCGCCTTCGGTGCCGCGAAAAACGGAACGATGGAAATTGTGTTTGCCTCGCGTACAGCATCTGGTACGCAGGTTTTGCTTCAGTCTACTTCCGGCATTGGTCTTGCATTCGGCTTTTATCAAGGCAATATTCTTTCTTCGACGGTATCAAGCCCAGTCTTCCCGTTTGAGCAAGGGACAGCTACAAATTCCATCTCAATCCGATACAGTTCCAGTAAGCCTGTCTCCCCAATTTACACAAACGGCTCGTCACTTGTATCAGGAACCGGCAATAATTCCTGGGGCAGCCCAAACGGCACAACGACTTTTATCGGAGTTAGAGCCAATAAGGCTGATAATACCCATTTCTCTGGCTCCATCTACTCAATTCGCCTCTATAACCGCCAATTGACTGATGAAGAGATTGCAGCGAATTACATGGTAGATCGTATGCGCTTTGATGCGGAGTTTCGCGCTTCTGCACTTCAAGTCTCGAGCGCGCCAAATTCTTTAGGTTCGCCTTTGCCTTCGTTTGGTATGGTAACTGGGCTTTCGGCTGGTGAGACGCGCGAAGTTACGTGCGGCGCGGCAGTTTGCACCAACGCCAACAGTTCCTTAGAGTATCGTTGCACAGGATGGAAGCTATACAATCAAAGCGATGTCGTTGTCGATAGCGGCTCAGAGACGTCCTTCATCTATACACACCCGACGCCCGCAGAATTTTGCAGGCTCGAATGGCAGTGGGAGGTAACTAAAGATTTGACTGATAACTGGAGTTACAACGATAGCAATATTGCTGTTGATGATGCATCTGTCCGGCGAATCAAAAATAATGGCTGCTATGTTTATGTTTTTACTAATGTTGAAGCGGCATTGACGGTAAAGGTCAAGCGCAAACTCGCCTTGACCGACAGCCTTCTCGTCGGCGGTGGTGGCGGCGGCGGCTTAAATGGCGGCGGTGGAGGCGCGGGCGGAGTGCTGAGACCAGGAGTCGATGCTATCCTGAAGCCAGGTGAAATGGTGGCTCTTTTAGTCGGAGCGGGCGGAGCCGGCGCTCCGCCGAATAGCATCGGCACCAACGGCTGCAACACGACGCTGACGATTGGCGACACGACCTATACGGCTTTCGGCGGCGGTTATGGTGGCGGCAATGTAATCGATTACAGCGGCGCGAGCGGCGGTTCTGGCGGTGGAAGTTTCCTCACCGGCAAAGGTGGCGCAGGGGTTGAAGGCCAGGGGCACGAAGGCGCTACGGACAGTGTCTCAAAAAGCTCCGGCGGCGGTGGCGGCGCGGGTCATGCCGGCTACGCAACCGACGAGATGGACGGAGAGATCAACAAGAGCAGATGCGGTGGCGATGGCATTGCGAGCTGCATCACCGGCGTCGAGGTCTATTATGGCGGCGGCGGTGGCGGCATTGGTGGACTCGGTGGTCTTGGCGGCGGTGGCGACGGTCACTCTGCTGCCAGCTCTGGCCCTGGCTCGGACGGCACCGACGGCCTCGGTGGTGGCGGCGGCGCGAGCAGAAACAACTATCGAGGTGGTCGCGGCGGCAACGGCATGGTAATTTTAGCTTTGAGGAATATTTCGACAGGTTTTACGATTTTCATCAGATAGCCTTGCGAAAGGAATGCGCAAGAATTTAATGAAAGATAATAATTATATCCAAAAAGAGGTTGAATTATGCAGATTACAAAACGTGAATTTTTAAGAAAACTTGGACTCGTTGGTGCAGCTGGCGTAACGGGCACGGCGTTCGGCGATTTGGTTCCCGCCGATACAGGAGATGCGAATCGCTTTTTCGTTAAAGAAGAGGATGACTGGAGTGTTAAGCGTATTTTCGACATACCGCACTCGATGACGGACGGTGAGAGCGCTTTTTTGAAAAACGGCAAGGTGTATCGTCCGATGCGCGAAGTGCCGATTTTCCATGAGACGGATGTGGTTGTGGTAGGCGGCGGACCCGCTGGATTTTCTGCTGCTATCGCTGCAGCACGTACGGGCGCAAAGGTGGCGCTAGTAGAGCGCTACGGCTCTCTCGGCGGCCTTTTCACAAATGGGCTAGTGCTGCTCTTTATGGCTACGAGCATTAAGACGGACGGCAAATGGAAGCTCGTTACCAAGGGGCTTGCGAAGGAGTTTATGGATCGCGCCCTCAAAGAGGGGATATCTACCGGAGATTTCGTCGATCAGTACCACTGGCAGCCGACACTTGATGCAGAGGGTTCAAAGTATCTGATGGATAAGATGATAGCTGAAGAGAAAGTTGAAATGTTCTTCCACAGCTGGGGCGTGGATGTGATTCAGGATGGAGCCGAAGTAAAAGGCGTTATTTTCGAGTCGAAACAAGGCACGCAGGCGATTTTGGCCAAGCAGGTTGTTGACGCTACGGGTGACGGAGACATTCTCTTTAGCGCCGGCGGGAATTATCGCCAGATCACACACGGCATCGGTCATTGCGTTCAGCTCGCGAATATGGATCGCATAACTGCCAAGGCTCCTCATCGCGACAAGAATGGCAAGCGTTTCAGACATTGGCCCATGAGATCCAATCAATTAAATCAAGGTCTTTGGTGGGGTAATATGGGGCCCGGGCCGAAAGGTAACGGGCTTGATGTTCGCGATTTGAGCCGCGCCGAGGTTGGCTTCCGCAAGCGTTGGTGGGAGCAGGTTCGTGAGATGCAGAAGACTCCCGGATGGGAAAAGATCTATATCGCCAACACTTGTTCTCAGATTGGCGTGAGAGTGACGCGCCTTATTGATGCGGAGTTTGTTGTCGATAAGGCGGCTGCTCTTGCTCCGCCGCCGAGCGATACTGTCGCATGGGCGGGCGACGGCGGCACAGGGTTTGGTGTCGCCGTACCGTACCGTCAGCTTTTGCCGAAGAAAGTTGATAATCTGCTTTGCTGCGGACGTATGCTCGGCGCGCCCGATACGCTTGATCCGCTTCGTCTTATCACGCCGTGCATGACTACCGGCGAAGCGGCAGGTGTCGCGGCTGCGATGTCTGCGAAACGAGGCGTAAAGCCGCGCGATCTTGATGTTAAGAGTCTTCGTGAAAAATTGGCGGCGGCGAATGTTTATCTTGGATAAACTTCATTTTCTTTAGATAATTCAAAAAGGAATGAAATGGAGGGTTCGATGATTTTTAAGATGCTTGCAGCATCTGCTGCTGCTTCTCTTTTGATACCGTTAGCCGCAAGTGCGGCCGATCTTGAAAAACTTGCCCGCGAGGATTATTCTCACGCGGTTCGCCCAGGCGGCGTTGACGGGAGAGAATTTTGGAATAAATATTCGCGGATGTTTATGTATCCGCCTGCGTTCGATTTTTCAAAAGGCGGCCCTGGCACAGTTAAGTACCGCTTTACCGTTTTCGATTCTGCAGGCAAGACGCACGTTTTCGATGCGCCCACGTCACAGTCTTCTTTGTCGCCCGTATGGCATGATGTCGCACCTGGGCAGGCATGGGTGTATGTCTCGGCAGTCGATAAGGACGGTAAAGTCCGCGGCATCCCAGATTGGCCGCGCGATCGTTTTTCGCGCACATTCTGGCGTTCAGCTCCGTTTCGTCCAGGCGCGTATCCGAGCGCTCCGCGTTCATACGCCGAGGCGATCCGGAAGTTTGGCGATGAGATTTTCGAGCGCTCGGCTACGCAGTATTTTCTAAAGACAGGTAAGCCCGACCCTAATTATACGCACAACTGTTATCCTGCAAAAATGCACTCTGCGCTTATTCAAGGGATGCTCGGCTACGCCACAAGGAGGCCCGACCGCGCGGCACAGGCGCTTAAGCTTGCGCGCATAGCGGCTGATTATCTCATTTCAATCTCACAGCCTAAGGATTCTCCGCTTGAATACTGGCCGCCGACGTATGCCGACAAGCGCGAGGCGGGGGCGATACGCTACGGTCAGAATATGCTCATCTATCCGTCTCAGGTAGGTGCGGCGTATTTGGCGCTTTACGATCGCGTAAAAGATTCGAAGTATCTTGATGCCGCGCGTCGCATCGGTGATACTTACATCAAGCTTCAGGAGAAAGACGGTACGTGGCCGCTTCTCGTGCGCGAGTCTGACGGCAAGGTTTTAAACGACAATCGAGTGCAGCCTACAGGCGTAATTACGTTTCTTGAAAAGCTCTACCGTGCATGCGGGGATGAGAAATACCGCGTGTGCGGCGACAAGGCGTTCGCGTGGATAGAAGCGCATCCTCTTAAGGACTGGTTTTGGGAAGGGCAGTTTGAGGACGCGCCGCTTTGCGCAAAGTACGAAAATCCTTCAAAGCATCCCGCCTGCGAATTGGCGCTTTATTTGCTAGAGCGTTTTCCTGGAGATAAAGGCCGACTTGCCATAGCGCGTGAAATCTTGCGTTACGCCGAAGATCAGTTTGTCTGTTGGGAGAAGCCGTGTGCGGCGAATGGGCATGGCATAAATACTTTTGCGGCTGTTCCGTCAGCTCAGGTGAACCGCTACGACGACTGGTTTTACCCATGTGCGCTTGAACAGTACGTTTACTATGTGCCGATCGACGCCTCGAATTCGAAGCTTATCCGCACTTATCTCGCGCTCTACCGAGCCGAGAAAAATCCGCTTGATCTTGCCAAGGCGCGCGCGCTTGCCGATGCGCTCGTTCGCATACAGCGCCCGAGCGGCTACATCCCGACGGAATATGCGAAAGCCGAGAAGCGCAATGATCCTCTCCAGGGGTGGCTTAACTGCAGCTGCTTTACGCTTTCGGTGCTTGCCGAACTTGATGCGGTAGTTAATGGAAAGTGAAAGATGAGCGCGGTAAATTTGTTCGATATAATATGTAGCATGAAAAAACTTTTTATATTCATTTCTTGCTTTTGTGCAATACTTGGGGCAAGCGCCGAGATTGATGCGGACTACTTTCGCCCTGTAAGGCCGATAGGCGTTGGCGGTCAGGCAGCATGGAATGTAAGATCGGTCTTTTTTATGTATCCGCCGACATTTGATTTTAAGCGTTGTGAAGGAGCGCAATCTTACCGTTTTACCGTGAAGGATGAAGCGGGAGTCGAGCGGACGTTTACGGGTGAAACTCCGAACGATTCACTTGCCCCGATATGGAAAGATTTGCCTCTTTCGGGCTGGATGGATGTACGCTGCGAAGCGCTTGATGCACAAGGCAACGTTATCGCGAAAGCGGGCGAGCGAAGCTTTTGGAAGCAGGCGCCGTTCCGACCGGGAACATATCAAAAGCCGAAGCGTTCTGCCGATGAGACTTCCAAGCGTATTGCCCGCTATATAATGGGTTTGCCGATTGTGAAGGCGAATTATTTAAGCGAAAAGCCTGTTCCTAAAGAAATGGTGAATGTAAACAATCAGGTTTTTGTCGCTTATCCGTCGAAGATGGGTGCGGCAGTCGTTTCGGCGATGGCGAAGATTGCGCGCGGCGATACCGACGAGGCAAAGGCGGCACTTAAGCTTGCAGAAGGGGCGGTTAAGAAGCTTATGTCGGTTACAGAGAGCGAAGGGAAAGTTCTTGCCGGCTTTCCGAGGACATACGAGGCGCATGAAGGGCTTTCAAAGCATCCAGAGAAGATGGTTCGCTTGAATAGCGGTAAGATTATGCTTGTTTATCCACGCGCTGTCGCTAATGCTTATCTTGATCTTTATCGAGTTACGAAAGATGAGAAACTTAAAGCGGCTGCTGTGAAAATAGCAGATCTTTATTTGAAACTTCAGGGAGAAGACGGTTCGTGGCCGTTAAATGTTTGGATTGAAAACGGCAGGAGCGTCGAGAAAAATAGGCTCGTTCCAGTTCACATGCTCGGTTTTCTTGAGCGGATGTATGAGCTTACCGGAGAGAGTAAGTATCGCGATGCGGCAGATAAGGCTTTCGCATACGTCGATAAAGGGCCTCTTAAGTCGTGGAATTGGGAAGGGCAGTTTGAAGATGTTGTGCCTACTGAGCCTTATCGCAATTTGACGAAGCATGACGCTTGCGATACGGCGATGTATCTCGTAAGGCGTTTCCCGAAAGATGAGCGTCGCCTTCGGGAGGCTCGCGAGCTTGTCCGTTTCGCGGAAGACCAGTTTGTCTGCTGGGAGCGGCCGATGCACGGCAAGAAGGATCCGCGCTGCACAATGAACGTATGGTGCTGCGAATCGTGGCGTTGCCCGGCTGTCCTTGAACAGTATAACTGCTATGTGCCGATCGATTCATCCGCCGCCAAGATGATCCGCACGTATTTGGCGATGTACCGCGCGACGAAAAATCCGCTCGATCTCGCGCGTGCCTGTACGCTTGGTGACGCGATTATCCGCGAGACGCGCGACAACGGCTACCTGCCGACTTTCTGGATGAATGCCCGCGAAGACTGGCCGAACTGCACTCTCGCCTCAGCCGCAGCGCTCGCGGAAATACATTTGGAGAAGTCAAACATAAAAAAGTAGGGTCAAAAGGGTCCGACTTTTTTTGTCATGAGGGGAATGGGGAGAAGGTACGAGTGAGAAGGTGAATGTTTGAATGGGACGCCAAACTCCTCTGCGCTAACGATTAACGACTAACTGCTATTTTTTTGACATGATTAACAAGATTTACACGATTATAATAGTGCGTTACAAAAATGAGAATCCTATGCGGAAAATTCTTAAGCGACTAACCACTAGCGACTAACGACTAATCACTAACTCCTAACCCCTAACTCCTAATTAGGTTCGCTGAAAAATGAGAATCATTTGCGGAAAATTCTGAACATTCAAATCTCAAATTTGCTATAATTTATTTCGTGATAATGCCGCGAACATATTCTTATAACAGGCTTCGCCGCAAGGGGAAGGATGTCCTGACATGAATACAACATATACAGTAAAACATATACAGACCCTTTTTATGATTATAAGCTCGTCAATCTCTTTGCCTTGCGCATTTGCGCAAGAAGAGGAGATTGAGACAATAGAGGCAAAAATAAATCTCGATAAACAGGGTGCATCGTTTAAGCCTTCTCTAGGCGGTCTTGGCGGAGAGGTTAAAAATTTATTTTCCAGATATCTTTTTCTTGCGGCTAAACAAGCGCCTTTGCTGCTTGAACGGAATGAGCCGAAAAGAAAACTTTTTTCATGGAGCGTATGCAAAAACAGTAAAAACTCCACTCTCGTTTTTCTGACGAGAAATAATACGAAAAAGGCAAAAAAAATCGTTTTTACATTATCGGGCAAAGAGCCTCTTGCCCCGACGTACAGGCGCGTTTATTCTACCAATGGCGGTAAAAAATGGCGTACAATCGCCTTTGAGCCTCCGCATGCCAGCATCACGGGGTGTTTCGAGCCGATGCCCAAACCATATACCATTGAAGTTCCTCCTTATTCGTATCAATCCGCAACAGTGAGGTTGAAATGATTTTAAATGCTATTTTCGCCGCAGTGACGGCAATTGTAATTGACGTCAATCAAAGTCCGATAAAAGACCAGCGCGATTCTACTTGCGGGCCTGATTTAGGCTACGCTGGCTGTCTTACTGAAGTGTCGCTTTATAACGATCCGTTTTCAACATGGGCGTACGGAGCAGGAATAAAGGATACGGAAAACGCTTTGCGCAATTGTGGGGCGAGATTTTTAAGGCAGTGGGATGCTGTAAAAACGTGGCAATACGGAATGACTGGGCCAGGGAATCTTGCTCATCCTAAAACGTATTGGCCGCTTTGGAAAAAGATGGGGATAAAAGTTCTTCTTACTCTTGAGCATTATGGTGTTTGGCCGGACAAAGCCTGCGCAAAAAAACGCACAGGAGACATAAAAACCGTAAAGCGCGTTATTTTAGAATATATACGCTGGATTATCAAGAACCGTTATCAAGATGTCGTCGCGGGGCTTGAATTGGGTAATGAACCTTATTTCGGTAACAACCCAGAAGAGTATGCCGAACGCTGGTGCGAGATTATTCCTGAAATTAAAAAACTCTGGCCGGACGTAAAAATCGGAATGCCGATTGCTGAATACAGGGCGGGAGACCCTGATCTTGATGCTGTTCGCAAGCGTCTTGGCGAAAAGAAAATGATGGTTGGCGGCGGGGAGTTTGAGATCAACCGTTTCAATCAATGGTCTGGTCGGTTTGTTGTGGCGATGTCGAATCAGCTTCATAACATTTCCCATGTCATATATCATTTCTACGGCGGAGACGCTCCGTATGGTTGCAGCCAGAGCGGTTTTGGGCGTATTAAAAATTTCGAGAAGATATATCCGCAGATTGCAGGTAAGCGCGTTTGGATAACAGAATGGAGAGAGCGCTCCGATGAAGACGGCAGGTGTCATCAGATGTTCGCATCGACACTTTTCAAGGCGCATTATATGCTTTCTTGCCTTACTCAGCCGAATATCGACGGAATAAATCTGCATTGCTTAAGTTCTCTTTCGGGCGGGCTAAATATTTCAATGAACTGTTCATTTGCAGGCGAGGGATGGAGAAGCGGTTTTATGTTTCAGTCTGATCCTCTGCAAGGCTATAATTTTTACCCCGATCCCGATGTTAAGCCAGGGCAGAGACGTTATGTGATGGGGCCGGCCGCACCGCTTTTTAAAATTTATACTGATGCGCTTGTTAACCATCCCATCATTCATGAACACGGCACGCTCGGCAAACAAGGTAAAAATGCGTCGTGCTGGTCGAGCGCTATTTTTTACGGGTCTTCTCACGCTCAGCGTTCAGTTCTCAATCGCGGCGGAAAATGGAAAGATGTGCCTCCGATCAAAGGTAATGTAGAATGGGTGTCAACGCTCAATCCGGAAAAAACTTCTCTTGCGATGCTTATGTGCAATACGACTGTTGAGGAACAAAAAATTCCTATTAAGCTCGTAAATGCGAAATTCGCAGGTGAGGCTGTTTTAACGAGCGTTTCTTGTGAGCCGGAATTTATATATCATCATAACATTCCTCCGGAGACTCCTCTTTGGAAAATGCAAACGGAGAAAATAACTTCAGACTTCATGGATTCGGAAGGCGTGCTCACCATCGGACCTGACACGATACAGTCTGTCATAATACCGATAAAGAAAATTCATGGCAAAAAAGACCCTTCTGTATAAGTTTTACTGTGTCAAAGGGTCAAAGGGGCGCAATGAAAAAAGTGCGATAAGCGAAAGCCTAAATATGGTAAAATAGAGGGCATGAGCGAATCAGACACATCAAGACATTTTTTAAGGCAGTGGATCGAAAAAGACGTCGCCGACGGCAAGACCGGCGGCAAGGTCGTCACTCGCTTCCCGCCGGGGCCCAACGGCTACATCCATATCGGTCACGCGAAGGCCGTTTGCGTAGATTTCGGCATGGCGGCGCTCTTTGGCGGCGAGTGCCATTTGAGACTCGATGACACGAATCCCGCCAAGGAGTCAGACGAATACGCCGAGAACATAAAGCGCGACATCAACTGGCTCGGCTTTCAGTGGTCGGGCGAGGGCGACGGCGAGGAGAGAGGTTTTTACAACGCGTCGAACATGTTCGACAGGATGTATGAAATAGCTGAGGAGCTTATTCGACGCGGTCAGGCGTACTGCTGCAATCTCGGCCAGGAGGAGTGGAAGCAGTACCGGGGCGTCCCCGACAAGCCCGGCCGGCCGAGTCCGTCTCGCGACACGACACCCGAGCGCAATCTCAAGATATTCCGCGAAATGCGCGATGGAAAGTACGCCGACGGCGAATGGTGTCTGAGGGCGAAAATCGACATGGCTTCGCCCAACATCCATTTTCGCGACCCTGTGCTCTACCGCATCCGCCACGTTTCACACTACCACCTCGGCGACAAGTGGTGCATCTATCCGATGTACGATTTCGCGCATCCAATCGAAGACGCGCTCGAGGGCGTGACGCATTCGATGTGCACGCTCGAGTTCGAAGTGCACAGGCCTCTTTACGACTGGGTCGTCGACCGCATGGACGAGCAGGGGCTTCTGCCGGTCAGAAACGGCGTCAAGATACGCACGCGGCAGCGCGAGTTCGCGAGGCTCAATCTCACGTACACCGTGATGTCGAAGAGACTTCTCCTTAAAATGGTGGAAGAAAAAGTCGTCGACGGGTGGGATGATCCGAGAATGCCGACCGTGTGCGGAATGCGCCGGCGCGGCTATACGCCCGGCGCGATACGCGAATTCTGTGAGCGCATCGGCGTTTCGAAGGTCGAGTCGGAGTCAGACCCCGCGCTTCTCGAATGGTGCGTGCGCGAAGAGCTGAATCGCACCGCTGCGCGCCGCATGGCCGTCGTCGATCCCGTCAAGGTCGTCATCGACAACTGGGAGGGCGGCGCGAGAGAGGTGGAACTGCCGAACAATCCCGTCGACGAATCCGCCGGTACGCGCAAAATACCTTTCGGCGCGGAGATATGGATCGAGCGCGCCGACTTTCAGGAGATCGCCGAAAAGAAGTTTTTCAGAATGACCGTAGGCGGCGAAGTGCGTCTTCGCGGAGCGTGCATTTTCAAGTGCACCGGCTGCGTGAAGAACGACGCCGGGGAGGTCGTGGAAATCCACGGCACATGGGACCGTGAGAGCTGGGGCGGCAACGCCGCCGACGGGCGCAAGGTGAAAGGTACGATTCACTGGGCCGACTGCAAAACGGCCGTAAAGGCGCAGTTCCGCCTTTACGACAGGCTCTTCACCGAAAAAGATCCGCTCAAGGACGGGAGCGAGGGCTTTCTCAAGTATCTCAACCCGGATTCTCTCAAGATCGCCGAAGGTTATGTCGAAGCGTCGCTCGCCGACGCAAAGGCGGGTGAGAGATTCCAGTTCGAGCGCACGGGGTATTTCACCGCCGACTCAAAACTCGTTTTCAACCGTACCGTAACTCTCAAAGACTCTTACAGGCCGGCCTGAAAAGGACGGGGAGAAAAGACATGATACTGGCAAATTCACTCGTAGACGGATTCGTAAAATCGAACTTCATCGGTCAGGGGATCGTAATCGTCCAGCTGCTCGCTTCCGTCGTGATGGTCGCCACCATCATCGGCAAATGGAAGGAGCTCGGTTTCATATCGATGGCGACGCGGCGCTTTCTCAGGGACTTCGCGACGGGGCGCGACGTTCTCGATTATTATCTCCAGCGCCGCCCCGCCGTCAAGAACGGTCTTGAGGGGATCTATAAGGAGACGTGCGAGCGGCTTCTCAAACTTCTCACGCCCGATGTGAGATCACTTCTCGTCGGCCGTCAGAGCGAAGGCGCGGCGGCGCTCACCGCCCGCGAAATCGAACTCGTGCGCGGCACGTGTGAGCACGCGCTCGCCGAAGAGTCCATCCGTGTGGAGCGCGGGATGACGATAATAGCGACGGTCGTCGCGCTCTCGCCGATGCTCGGGCTTCTCGGCACCGTATGGGGCGTTCTCGACGCGTTCGCCGAAATGGGTGCCGCGGGGAGCGCCAATCTCGCGACGATCGCGCCCTCGATTTCGGCCGCTCTTGTCACCACGGTCGTCGGTCTTCTCATCGCGATCCCCGGCGTCATAGCGTTTAACCACATGAACGGCGTCATCCGCGGCATCGTCAGCGACATCGAAGGCTTCGCCGACGAGCTGATAGGGCGCATCGCCTGCGAATTTCAGGGGAGAGGGGCCTGAGATGTCTCTTCGCCGCAGGCGCAATTCACGCATGGAGAAACCAAAGGCGGCGGTCGACATGACCTCGCTCATCGACCTCACGTTTCTTCTTCTCGTGACGTTCATCGTTACGCTGCCTGCGTTGGAGCAGGGCATATCCATCATGCTTCCGCAGGCGAAGACCGATCAGCTGCCGACGAAGGACAAAAAAGCGAACGTCGTGACGGTCGACAAAGACAACAGGATTTTCTTCAAGGACAAGCCCGTCACGCTCGAAGAGCTCGAGGCGACGCTGATGAAGATGGCGGCAGAAGATCCCGACGTGCCCGTTCTCGTGCGCGGCGACGAGAGGCTTGATTACGGCAGCGTCATGAACGTCGTCAAAGTCGTATACAAGTGCAAGGTAAGGCGTATGGCTCTCGTCACTGTGGAGAAGTGAAGCGATGATGCCTTACGGCGAGGAGGGGGCCCGAGCCCCGAAAGTGCTGAGCGCGGCAACTCTTCTGGCCGCGCTTCTCGTGCATCTGGCGTTCTTCCTTCTCCTGTGGCTTTATTCGGCGATCAACTTCGAAGACAAAGAGACCGTCATACCGATCGACCTTACGGTGGTCGTCAACGAAAATCTCGACGGCAAGGAGGACGAGCCGCCGCCTCTCGACGATACGCCTCCTGCGCCTCCGAAGCCTCCGCCTCCGAAGCCGCCGCCGCCCGCGCCGCCGCCGAAAGTCGACGGCAAGATCGATGCGCTCGAAAAGATAAAAGATCCTCCCGAGAAGAAACAGGAAAAGAAAAAAGAGACCGAAAAGAAGAAGGAGGAGGAAAAGCCGAAGAAGACCGCCGCGCAGCTGCGGGCCGAGCGTATCGCGCGCATGCGCAAGAGCGCCACCGCCGTAAAGACGCCGATACGCGTGAAAAACAGACCGAGCGGAGACGGAAGGACTTCAAAGAAGACTCTTACCTACGCCGAGATTCGGAAGCTTCTTAACCAGGGGTATGTCCCCGGCAAGTCCGAGCAGCTCGCGAATAGCGAAGCGCAGCGCTGCGCATCGCTCATAAAAATGGCTCTCGACAGACGCTGGGATCAGCTCGCGCCGAGCATCGACACGGAGGGCGTTGTCGTTCTTTCGGCGCAGTTCACCGATGCGGGGCGGCTTATCAACTGCCGCATCGTGCAAAGCTGCGGCAGTCCGATGTCCGATCGCGCGGCGCTTTCGGTCGCGAGCACGGTCGGGATCGTCCACGGGCTCAGTCCCGAATTCATCGCCGAGAGCCGCAAGACTCCGGTCAGAATCGTTTACAGGGTGCAGGCGAGATGACGGCGGCGTTCATTCTCGTGGCGGTCATCGAACTCGTCGGCGTTTCCGGCGGAGAACTCAGGGCGCGCGCTTTTTTCGACGCCAACAACGTCAAGGTCGGCGATCCTCTCGTTCTGACCGTGGACTTCGTCGGTGAGGCCGATTTCAGAGCGCTTCATCCGCCCGCGCTCTCGCGTCACGTAAGCGGCGCCGACTGGAAGATCTACGACGACAGCGCGAAGACCGATACGTATCGCGACGCCAGACGTCTTACGTACCGCGTCAGACCGATGAGAGAAGGCGTCATCTGGTTTCCGGCGCTTGAGTTTTCATACATCGCGGACAGAGGCGGCGCTGCGCGGACAGTCAAGTCGAACAGGATACCCGTTCACGCGAGAGGCGGTGTGCAGGTCAAGGTGGACGAGATGGCGGAAGAGGCCGCCGGCTATCCCTCGCCCGGAGAACTCGTGACCGAACGCGGTTTCGCGATGGATGAGGACGAGTCCTTTTCCTGGCGCAAGGCGTGCGCGAAACCTTCGGCCGAAGCGTTCGCCGCCTTTTCCGGCAGCGCGGCAAGGCTGAACGAGGCGCGTATGGCGATTCTCGAGGGCAACTGGGCCAGAGCGCTCAAAATCTATTCTCGGCTGGAATGGACGACGGGGCAAACTCCCGAAATCGAGCGCGGCATTGTCGCCGCCCTCGCGCTCAAATACGACAACAAGGCGGCGGTGCTGCCCGTGTGGCGCGAGATCGGCAGACCCCTTCTGAAATATTCGTGGAAGGGCAGAGCGCTTTTTACGCTGCTCGCCATCGCGGCGATTTTCGCGCTCTTCGGAATTTTTTCGCGCATCATAAAGGCGCTCGCGCTCGTGACCCTCGCCGCGGCGTTTCCGCTTCAGTCCGCGGCGCAGCAGGGCGCGCACGATATATTCCGCGAAATGGAAGAGCGCGCCAGACAGATGCAAGAGCGCATGAACAGGGTGATGTCGGGGCACGGTTCTCCGTTCGGATTTTCCTCTCATCGCCGCAAACCGGTGAAAATAACGGTCGGCGCGGCGCTCGACCGAAAGGACGTGCGCGCGGGGGAGCCGTTCGAGTTCATCATCTCGATCGACGTTCCGAAGGACTGCCAACTGAGCCAGCTTCGCATTTCGCCTTCGGTAACGGAGGGTCTCGCCTTCACGGGCAGGCCTGCCAATATGACGGACGGCAAGAGCGCGAATCCGTCGAACACCGTCAAGCGCATAGCGCTGCCGTCGAGATTCGACGTCGCGTACAGCGGGCCTGTCGCGTTCGAAATAAACGGCTCGATGACTCGGCGAGAGGAATCCCGCGCGAGGGGCTTTTTCAGCATGAGTTTCTCAGAGTCGGTGCGTCTGGTCAGCCGCCCGGTGGAGATGGACGTAAAGCCTCTGCCGCAGGAAGGGCGGCCGAAGGATTTTTCGGGCATAGTCGCCTCCAGCGTGTCGGTCCACGAATATCCCGATCTTCTCAGACTCGGGACGAACGATGTGGTGACGATCAGATACCGCGTTCGCGCAGACGGGTATATCCCGAAGAACTGGCTCCCTGCGGACTGCGCGTTTGAAGACGTGCGCAATGACTCCGGGGTGGATTTTGTCAGATATTTCGTCGCCGACGGTTCCCCCTCGACGCCGCTTCTGAAAATTTTCTACTGGGATATCGAAGAAAAGAAATACAAAAGCGTTTGCGCCGGAAAAACCGAACTGAAATACACGCATCAGCAGATGTGAAAGGAGGAACTTCCATGAAAGCGAAAACGATTGCCGCGGCTGTAGCTGCGTTGCTGACGGCGATTGCGGCCGAAGCGTCGGTGAAACCGGCGTCGCCGTTCAAGGACGGCATGGTTCTGCAGCGTGAACGCAAGGTTCCCGTGTGGGGCAAGGCGTCGCCCGGCGAGAACGTTCGCGTGGAGTTTGCCGGGCAGAGGCTTTTCGCGAAGGCTGACGCAAAGGGAGCGTGGAGGGTCGAACTCGCTGCGATGAAGGCCTCGAAGACGCCGCGCACGATGAAGATCGGCGATCTCGAAATCAAAGACGTGATCGTCGGCGAAGTGTGGCTCGCTTCGGGTCAGAGCAACATGGCTCTGCCGATCTGGAACAGCGATCCGCGCGTCAGAGACCGCAACGGCGCCGCCATTTTGCAGATAGTACGTCACCACAACGTGCGTTACGCCAATCTTCTGGACTGGAGAACGTCCGAAACGCCGCAGGACGACATCGCTTTCAAGTGGCGCGAGCACCGTCCGGCGGATGTTTCGCGGGCGTGGAACGGCGGGCAGAGCGCGGTCGCGTTTTATTTCGCGGAGCAGCTTTATCAAGCGCTCGACGTGCCGATCGGAATCATCGTGGCGTGTGCCGGCGGCACGCCCATCAAACCGTTTTACGTGGGAGAACCCGTGTTCAACCATTATTTCTCGCCCGTTGCCCCGTATGCGGCAAGAGGCCTTATCTGGTATCAGGGGGAATCCGACGGAGCGAAATCGCCGGAGGATTACGTTCTCAAACTCCGCACTTTCCTCGACGGCTGGGCGAAAGAGTTCGAAAACCCCTCGTTCCCGATGTATATCGCGCAGATATGCGGCTTCGGGAACGTCTCCATGGGGCAGGCCCTGTTCGCGAAAAAAGACGGCCGCGCGCACATCGCGGTGACCGCCGACGTCGGCAATCCCTGGGACATCCATCCCAACGAGAAGTGTACGGTAGGACTTCGTCTCGCCATGCTCGCTCTGAAGCACGAATACGGCTGGAACGACGTCAGGGCGGATTCGCCGTGCTTCAAGGCGGCGCGCCGCGAACCGGGCGGCAAGGTGCGTCTTTCGTTCGACAACGCGCACTCGTTCTACACTTACGCAATGGACCATTCGGCGCAGACGTCGTTCCAGCTGGCCGGCAGGAACGGCAGATGGTTTCCGGCGAGACTTGAAAACCAGCTGAACGTGACGACCAACAAGGAAGGCCGCGTCGTCACGACCGGCCGCGTGAGAGGTACGCAGCTTGTCGTATCCTCGCCATCCGTCCCCGAGCCGTTTCATGTCAGATATACGTCCGATCCGCGTTTCTCGGTCGTCTACAACGAGTCGGCTCTGCCGCTCGTGCCGTTTGCCGCGAAACTTCCGGAGGAATGCGCCGCGTCCGCCGCGGGCGGGGCCGAGACGGCCGAGAGCGTCAAAGCCGATTTCCTTAAGCATCTGCGCGTTATAGAGAACAAGGAGTGCGATGGTCGCGTCGCGCAGCTCGCGGGCGTCGGGCCTCTGGCGGCGCCTACGGCCGCTGAACTCGCAGATCCTCTGTTTCGTAAGGTCGTTCTCGTCGGAGAGGGTGGGCGCACTCTCGAGGAGGGAGAGGTCACAGTTGCGCTCGGCGACATATCCGCACGCATTTGCGCCGAAAAACTGAAGGGCGTGATCCTTGATTTTTCGGGAACGAAGGACAGGGAACTGCCGTCTATGTATTTCGCGGCGGCCTGGGTCGAACTCCATCAGAACGACGTCTGGGGATATTGATGCGTGGCGAGGTTCCGCAAATGAAAGTCATAGATACACACGTCCATATCTATCCCGATAAAATCGCCGGCAATGTGACGGCGTCGCTTGCGGCGAAGTTCGGCAACCCGCCCGCGTTCACCGCCAGCGCGGCAGGATGCAGGGAGCATGCGCTCAAGTCGGGTGTCGCGCTTTCGCTTAATCTTCCGGTGGCTACGACGCCGGAGCAGGTGGCGCACACGAATGCATGGGCCGCGCGGCTCAATGCGGAAGGGAACGGCATCGTCTCGCTCGCGTCGCTTCACCCCGAGAGCGGAAACCGCGCGGCGCTAATTGCGGAAATCGCCGCAGCCGGGTTTAAAGGGATCAAGTTCCATCCCGAATACCAGAAGTTCGGTTTCAACGAACCTCGCATGGACGAAGTGTGGTCGGCGATGTCCGATTACGGGCTTGTCGCCTATCTCCATGCCGGGGGCGAGCGCGTGTTCGAGCCGCCTTTCCGATCGTCGCCCGCAAGCGTTCTTGAACTGCAGACGCGCTTTCCGTCGCTGAAAATAGCGGCGGCGCATCTCGGCGGGTTCGAGATGTGGGACGAGGCGGAACGGATCCTTTGCGGGTCGACGGTTTACCTTGATCTTTCGCATGCCGTCGGGTGGGCGAGCGACGATCAGGTCGTGCGGATCGTCCGCAAGCACGGCTCAAAGCGCATCCTTTTCGGGAGCGACGCGCCATGGCAGGATCCCGCAGACGTGCTGGAGCGTTTTCTCGGGCTTCCCTTTTCGGATGAGGAGCGTGAAGACGTTCTCTGGCGCAATGCCCAAAGCCTGTTCAAGACGGATCCCGCACCCGGGGCAATCTGAAAGGAAGGAAAAGGATATGATAAATCGCTCTGGTCGTCTGTTCCCGCCGGTCACGGCGGCTCTTCTCGCCCTTGCCGCATGCATGATCGTTCCGTCGGCGTTTGCCGCGCCTTTGCGCATAGCCTTCAGAGGGGCGGGCCATTCCGACTTGATGCTTCCTGACGAGCGCATCCGTATTGATCTGTCGATGTTCCTTGAGGATCTGCTGACGCGCGAGCCGATGTTCCGCGTCGTGAGCGAGGCGCGCACGATGAGCATCTACAGGCTCATCGAGTCGGGCGCGTGCGAATACGGCACTGACGACATCTGGAAGATATACAACCGCTATTATCCCGTCGACGTCGTCTGCAATTATCATCCCGTCGGCCGCTCCCGCGCGCGCATGGCTTCGGGGTGGAAGTGCAAAGCCTTCACGCTCACTGTGGGAACGGCGAAGGGGGTCGTCAGCAGAGACTTCGATGAGACGGATTCGTTCGCGCTCGCGAAGGAACTCGTCGAAATGCTGATAAAAGCGTGCGACATAGACGCGGCTACGGCCAAACGTATGCGCGGGTTTACGGAAGAGAAGAGACGCGTTTTCCACGCGCTCTACAACGTTCCGCGTCTCGTGGGCCACTACTGCGACAACACGGGCGAGACGCAGTTGAAGGCCATCATGGGCGATCTGTCCAAAACCGCGGGCGACGTGCGCGTCAACGCGCGCGTCGTCAACGCCGCCTACGAGGGCATGTGCGACAGACGCGCCATCGGCCTCGGCTCCAAAGACAGAAGGTGGACGTGGATGCGCGTCGTCAACATGGGTCTCAACGCGATGCAGATCATCCTCGGCACCGAAGAGGAGGACTGGATGAAGGGGTTCGTCTCGCACGGATCGACGAAGGCCCTCTGCGAAAAACATCTGCTGCCGCTCGCCTCGCTCCTCACTCAGGACGCCATCAGCCGTTCGATGGACAACGCGTTGAGCGAAGACAGTCTCCTCGAGCTCGATCTCGATTCGGAATCGGACAAAGCGGCGAAGGACGGGAAGAACGCCGCGAAGCAGGATGCGCGCGCACGCGCGGCGCTGAAGGCTCTGGCGTGGGCGCGGAGCGACAAAGGCTTCAGGATCATCATGGAATGCGCCAGGCAGAAAGAGACTCTGACGCGCCGCACGGTCGCGCGTTGTCTCGGGTTCTACACAAACAAAACCGAATTCGCCGGCACTCTTGCCGCGTATTCGCGCGACAAGGACGCTCTTACAGCGCTGTTCGCCTGCCGGTCGCAGCTCGATGCCGGTCTCGATACCCCGAACGCTGCCGCGGTCGCGCGCAAGGTTCTCGACGAAAAGATATTCGATGCGGGCGTCTACGGTTTCAATGCGTGCGAGACGGCGCTTTCGATTCTCGCGGACGTCGGCGACGATTCCGACAGGGAGAGATTCGCGGCGTATGTCGACGATCCGGACATCTCGCTCCGCGTGCAGGCCGTTCGCGGCATCTTCGCGCGCACGACGACCACGGATGACGACCTCAAACTTCTTGATGACACCGACCACCGCGTGACGGTCGCGGGTCTTCATGAGATCAACGGCGAGCGTCTGCTCGCCTCCGGGGCGTGCAGAAACAAACTCATCTCGTACGCGAACGACCCGTGCGACGCGGTCGCCGACGCCGCCCGTACCCAGCTCGCGGCGGTGCGTCCGAAGGGCGGCGCCGAACTCGCGGCGTTCAAGATGCGGCTCGACAACCCCTTCGTGCGCCGCCGTCTGATCGACGAGTGCGTCGCCTGCAAGGACTTGCCGCTTGTCATCGAAGCCTGCTCGAACGGGGATGCGCACATCCGCGCGTACGCGCTGAAAGCGCTGATGAAACTCGATCCCGCCGCGGCGCACGGCGAGGCGATGCGTCTGCTCGGCGATATGCACACGTACGCTCGCTTTTACGCTGCGTTCGCCCTCGCCGAACTGGCCGGGCCCGGCGATCTCGCGGCGCTCGAGAAGGCTTACGCGGCGGAGAAAAACCGCGCCGCGAAACTCTATCTCGCCGATGCCGTCGCCAAGGCGGCCGGCCGGCCGAAACCGCCTCCGCAGAAGAAAGTCAACTCGATTCATGAGACGGGCTGGGCGATTTCGTGGCAGTGCGGCTACAACGGCGTGCACGCAGATCGTGAACTTTATGACGGATACTACACGTGCGGACTTCCCCAAAAGCCTACGCCGGAGATGATAAAGGCTCATGACGAGCGCAAGGCGTGCATCTTTCCGCGCCCTGAACCGATCGGGCACCCGGGGCTTATCATAGTCGATGCCGCCAGCGCAGACTCGTTCTGGACGGAGCTCGACGCGGAATTGACAGATGACATTTATCCTTATGTCGACGGCTTCGTTTATGGAGAAGAGTCCATGAGCCTCGGCTGCTGGGGTATTTGGGACCGCGCGTGGCGCATTTTCTGCGAGGACGCGGGCATAGATCCCGATAGAGTGCGCGGGGATTCGAAGAAGTTGACTGAAAAAGAGCGACTTGCGTATGTGGACTGGGGTACGCGCATGAGCATCCGGGGCTTCAACGAATTATACGATTTCACCAAGGACTATTGGGGCAAACTGCGCCCCGGCATCGCGGTTTGCACCTACATTACAGGCTCGTACGGCCTGACGGACGCGTGGAAGGATTTCAAGTTCGACATCGGCGGCGTATACGTCTATGACGGCGACCACCGCGGGATGTACGAGTGCGTCAGAAGCTTGAAGTCGGTCTGGCCCGACCGTCCGGTGCAGTGGCTCAGTTTCGGCAACATCAACATCGGGCTCGGTTCGTCGTCTTACGGAAAGCCCGTCACGTGGAATACCAGGATGCCGACGCGTCCGATGTCGCGGCGTTTCGAGCATTGCTACGTCGACTCTTTCGCCGTGTGGCTCGCGGGTGCCGATACGGGGTACTTCACGAATTACGGCACGGTCGGCGCGGAAACGGCGAAAGGCTCCAGCGCCGCCAAAGGTTTTCTGGGCGGCATACCGAACATCTACTACGGCAGCCCCGTGCTCCAGAAGGCTGCAGAAGCGGCTCTCGTCGGCGGCTACGAGATGTTTAAAGACATGGAGAAAGAATCGAAGCGCTCGTCGGTCGACATTTCGGAACTCGCGGACGAGGCGTCGGGCGGCATCGCCGATCTCCAGATGGAGGAGGAGGGTAGCGGGGACGATCCCATCCAGAAGAAAGTCGATGCGAAGATTGAGGAGATCAAGCGCGGCTTTCTCTACATGAACCGCCTGACGAAAAACACGACCGCCATCGAACTGGGTCTGCCGCGTCGTTGGCCTGGACACAAGGAGTCGTTTCTGCTCGGAGTCGGCGCCTATTCCAACATCGGCATGCTTCTGCCCCGTTTCGATGTGTTTAAGACCGCTGAGCAGCCGACGTGCTTGCCCGGCCTTGAGCATTTCAAGCTCGCTGCCGTGTCGGGCGAGAAGCACAGGATGGACGAGGCGACGCGCCTCAAGTGGATAAAGTGGCTCAAGGAAAACCCGGTCGTGCTGATCGTGCGCGACGGGCTTTTCTCCAAGGGTGTCGACTGGCCTTACATCGATGTAAAGCGCATGAACGGCGATCTCAAGACTTTCTGGCCGTGGGAAAAGGATATCGCGGTGACGAATATCGTGAAGGCCGGCGGCAAAGGAGGCAGAGGCGAGAAAGTGGCGCGCTATGTGCCGGCTGCGGGTGCGCCGGTTGAAGTCGTCGAAAAGGACGAACTCGGCGCGACGCGCGTCGTCTGGAAGGGCGCGGGATTCAAGGGCTGCGTTATCTTCGATCTCACCGCGGGCAAGGAATCGACGGAAAGTCTGCGCAGCCTGCTCAAGGGCGTTTTCGGCAGGAACAACGTCGCCTTCGAGCTCAACGAGCATCCCGGTCGTCTCTGCGGCAAAACGGATAACGGTCTTTCGGTTGAAATACTTTCGTGGAATTCATACACGACGAATACGGCTCCACGCGGTTTTGAATTGCTTACCGGCGCGTACAATCCGACGGTGACGCCCCGTTTCAACTGTGCGGTCACGGCCGAGGATTACGTTTCGCCGTGCATCGCGATTCATGGCGGAGTGTTCGTTTTTTCGCATGATAACCGTCTCAAGGTGATTGAGAAACTTCCTAACGGCGTGAAGGTCGAGGTGAAGGGGCTTGTGCGTGTGGTCACGAAAACGGGAGAGCCTGCGAAGATCTCAGGCAAGGCGCTCAAGGAGATCAAGAGCGACCCGAATCTCTGGTATATCGAAGGAGATGGCGATGAGGGAATATGCACTCTGCCTCCGCACGGAGAAGTCCAGTGTATAGACTGGGGCGGAGCGGTCGACGAAATGCCGCCGTGGAGGATTTTACGCGTGAAGGAACCCACGGTTCTGACCATCACGCGTTGACGCATATCACATCCGTTTGGTATACTTTTTGAAATTCCACAAAACAAGGATATGTCAAGAATGAAGAAAATTCTCGCCATGTTGTCGGCGGTCGCTCTTGCGGCCGTGGTCGGGTGCGGCGGTAAAGCGCCCGAAACCTCCGTAAAAATCGATTCTTCGCGCATCGGTGTGTGCAGCTGGAGCTGGCGCACTGACATGAAGAATGTGGAGCGTCTTATGGACGAGGCCGGCATTAAGGGCGTTCATCTTGCGCTCGGGCCGTTCATCGCGCCTGATGAAAGACACGGCGGCGCCGAGGGCGAAGCGGCCTGGAAGCGCGTCAAAGAGCTCGTCTCGTCAGGAAAGTGGAACGTCATGTCAACGATGATCGCGACCGTCGGCGAAGATTATTCGACGCTCGAGACGATTAAGAAGACCGGCGGCATTGTTCCCGACCAGCACTGGAAGGCCAATCAGGAGATTATCACAAAGGGCGCCAAGCTTACGAAAGAGCTCGGGTGTAAGTATATGTCGCTTCACGCGGGCTTTCTCGACGAGAGCGATCCGGCGGCATACAAGACGTATGTCGAGCGTGTCACCTGGATGCGCGACGAGACCGCGAAATACGGCGTTATGGTCATTTTCGAATCCGGGCAGGAGACCGCCGAGCATCTCGCCGCGTTCATGAAGAAGGTTCCCGGCGTTGGAATAAATTTTGACCCCGCGAATATGATTCTCTACGGAATGGGCAAGCCGATCGAAGCTCTTAAGCTTCTTATGCCCTGGATCATTCAGGTTCACGTGAAAGACGGTCTTTATACCGACAAGCCCGGCACATGGGGAACGGAAGTGCCCTGGGGCGAAGGTCAGGTCGGAGGCAAGGCTTTTGTAGCCGAACTTGAAAAGCTCGGCTACAAGGGCGATTATGTGGTGGAGCGCGAATCCGGCGACGACCGTGCCGGCGAAATCAAACTCGCCATTCAGCGTTTGCTCAAATAATATCATTAAACTTAAGCAAGGACATAGGATGAAAACATCACGCAGAACGTTTATCCGCGGCGCAGGCGCTCTCGGGGCGCTGAACATACTGCCTTCAAATATCTTATACGGCGCCAATGCTCCGTCCAACCAGCTCACCCGCGTTTTGATCGGCTACGGCGGCATCGCGCGTTCGTATGATCCGCAGATGCATTTCGGCAATCACATGAGACCGGCGCATGAGTCTTATGCGCGTATCGTCGGCGTGTGCGATCCTTACGCCAAGCGCGTCCAGGAGGGTGTCGCCAAGGCGGCCGAGTGGGGTTACGGAAAGATTAAAGGCTGCAGCGACTTCCGCGAATTTCTCGCCGATCCGGGCGTTGACATCGTTCATATCTGCACTCCGCCGCACTGGCACGGATGTATGAGCGTAATGGCCGCCAACGCCGGCAAGGATATCTGGTGCGAAAAGCCCATGACGCGCACGGTTGGCGAAGGCAAGCGCGTGATGGAGGTCGTCAAGGCGAAGGGGCGCATGTTCCGCCTCAACACGTGGTTCCGCTACGACTGGCCTTTCTACGGTTTCGGAACTCCCGTGAAGCCTATCCGTCAGGTTGTCGAGAACAATCTCGTCAGCGACCCTGGCAAGCCCATCCGCTGCGTCTTCGGCGCGGGTCAGGGTTTCGACTGGAAGTTCTTCTGGTCCGGCCGCGTCAATCTTGATCCTCAGCCCACTCCCGATCCGAAGGTGTTCGACTGGGATATGTGGCTCGGCCCCGCTCCGTGGAAGCCTTACCACCCCCACCGCGCCCTCGGTACGTTCCGCGGTTATTGGGATTACGATGCGGGCGGTCTCGGCGATATGGCTCAGCACTATCTCGACCCCGTTCAGTATCTTCTCTGCAAGGATGACACGAGTCCCGTCAAGGTCGATTACGTCGGGCCCAAACAGCACCCGGATGTCGTCGGGCGCTTTGACCGCATCACGCTCACCTACGCCGACGGATCCGAAGTCATTCTCGACGGCGACCAGTCGCTCGTCAACGAGCCGTTCCTTCGCGGCAACAAGGCGACGGTCTGGCCGGTCAAGGACGAGAAGGGTAAGGTCCGCACCTGGACGACCTTTGAGCAGGCTGAAAACCAGATGTTCACCATGACCGACAATTCCACCGGCAAGGAGATCGATGTGCGCGGCATTCTCAAGGAACTGCCCGAACCCGCTCCGCAGCAGACCGACTTCGCCGACTCCGTTCGTACGCGCAAGCGCTTCTGCCTCAACGAAGAGACGGGCTTCAGGTCGTGCACGATGTTCAACCTCGCGATCGTCGCCGAGCGTCTCGGCCGCGGTTTCGAGTTTGATCCCGTCACGCTTCACGCCGTCAACGATGCGGCCGCCGAAAGGTTTCTCTACCAGTCGATGCGCGAGCCGTGGGCAAGCGAATTCTACAAAGGCTGAAAACCGGATTATCCATAAGGACATAAACAATGAAGAAGATTCTTTTGACAGTGGCGCTCGTCGTAGCGTCGAGCGTGTTCGCCAACAAGCTTCAGGACATCAAGCCTCAGGTCGAAAAGGCTGCGGTTGCGCCTGTCTCCGTCGAGTGGGAGAACAAGAACGACGCGGCTCTCAAGGCCGCCTGCGCCGATGACGTTCTCGCGCGCTTCGTCGCGGACGAGGCTTCCGCAACGGCGCTTCTGGCGAATGTGAAGGGGGCTTATAAGATCGACTCGATGATAGCCCGTCAGATCGCGGCCGTCACGCAGTATGTCATGATTGACGATGCGTGGTACTGGTTCTGGTTCGACGGTCCGCGCGCTACCGGCCGCAAGATCTGGGTCAAGGCCCTCATGGCCCGCGTTAAAGGCGCCGGCGACGACTACGTCAAGCAGTTCTGTCTCGATCAGCTTCGCTGGTGCGCTTATCCCTGCACCGCGAACTGCATCAAGGCGCTCGCCGAAACTGAAAAATCGAAAGCCGTCAAGGATTTCGAGGAAATGGTCGTGCGTGAACTCACCGGCAAGGGTGTCGGCTACTGATAAGAGTTACGTACGGCTCGAATGCTCCTAAAGACAGGACTTTCTTCAAATGCCGACAAATTGTAAATTAAAAGCAATAGTTTTAGGCGCCGGGTATCGCGGCCGGGCGTATGCGGAATACGCGCAGGCCCATCCCGATCAACTTGAAATCGTTGGTGTGGCTGATCCTGTACAGGCAGAGGCCATTCCCGCGCCTAAATACTGGAAAGACTGGAAAGACTGTCTTGCGGATCGTCCCGAGGCGGACATCGTCATGGTCACGATGCCCGACAACCTTCATTACGAGCCTTCGCTCATGGCGCTCGATTACGGGTATCATCTTCTTCTCGAAAAGCCGATTTCGCCGACCGAGGATCAGTGCCGCGAGGTCATTTCGAAGGCGCTTGAAAAGAAGCGTCTCGTGATCGTCGGGCATATCCTCAGATATACCGCCTACTTTGCGCACATCAAGGCTCTTATCGACTCGGGAGAGCTCGGGGAAGTCGTTTCGATATCGCATCAGGAATCGGCCGGCTTCTGGAAGGTCGCGCATTCGTACGTGCGCGGCAACTGGGCGAATTCGAAGAAATCTTCGCCGATCATTCTCGCCAAGTGCTCCCACGATTTCGATCTCTTTGTCTGGTGGCTCGGCAAGAAGTGCCGCAAGGTTACGAGCTTCGGCTCAATTAAACTTTTCAAGAGCGAAAACATGCCCAAGGGGGCCGCGAAGCGCTGTGTCGACTGTCCGCCCTCCATCGAAAAGCGCTGCGTTTGGAGTGCGCGCAACATGTACGTCAGGCATGACGAGCTCAAGTACCTGTTCGCCGATCGGTCGGACGAGGCGATGGAGAAACTCATCGAAGAGACCGAATACGGCAAGTGCGTCTATCAGGCAGACAACGACGTGCCCGATCATCAGACCGTGACGATGGAGTTCGACGGCGGCGCGACGGTAAGCCACGTCATGACGGGCTTTACCGAGCACAACGTGCGCACGACGAGAATCGCCCTCACCAGAGGCGAGATTGTGGGCGACGGCGAGAATCTCGACATCTGCAGATTCGACGGCCAATCCGTCGAGACGGGTGTGCCGCTGTCGTACCGGCTGCCGAACAAGTCGCGTCACGGCGGAGGCGATTTCAATATAATCTCCGAGATGATCCGCATCCTGCGCCGCAACGACGAAGACGAAATCCGCGACACGACGGAAGAGGCTCTTCAGAGCCACCTGATCTGCTTCGCCGCCGAGCGCTCGCGGCACGCCGGCGGACAGATCGTAGAAATAGAGTGATGTCTTCCGACGGTGTCAGAACGAGGATAGCGCCTCATGTCGAACGGTTGCCTAAAAGCGGCATCCGCAAGTTCTTCGATATTGTCGCCCAGTCGAAAGACATAATTTCTCTGGGCGTTGGCGAGCCCGATTTCGATACGCCCTGGCACATTTCGCGCGCCGCCGTAACGTGCCTTGAAAACGGCGGAACCCACTACACGTCCAATCTCGGCACTCCCGAGCTGAGAAGAGCCGTATCGGAGTATCTTTCGCGGCGCTTCTCGGTCGATTACGACCCCGACAGGCAGATTCTCGCGACGGTGGGCGTTTCGGAGGCGATAGACCTCGCGATGCGTGTTCTTTGTTCTCCGGGAGACGAAATCCTCTATCATGAGCCGTGTTTCGTCAGTTACGCTGCGACCGTCAGGCTTGCGCACGCCGTGCCCGTCGCCGTCGAGACGCGTTTCGAGGACGGTTTCAGACTTACCGTGGAGGCTCTTGAAAAGAAGGTTTCTCCGAGGACGAAGGCGATTTTGGTCAATTCCCCGTGCAATCCCACGGGAGCGATGCTCACGAAAGACGACATGCTCGCCGTCCTCGATTTCGCCGAACGACACGATCTCATCGTGCTCGCCGACGAAGTGTACAGCGAACTCGTCTACGACGATGATGTCGCTGAAGGTCTCACAGGCTTCGCTTCCTTCGCCCGGTACAGCGACCGTGTCGTGACGCTCAACGGATTTTCGAAGTCGTGGGCCATGACGGGGTATCGTCTCGGTTACGCGGCGGGACCCGCGGACATAATCGACGCGATGATGAAGATACACCAGTACGGCATCATGTCGGCGCCGACCCTCTCGCAGGCGGCGGGAGTCGAAGCGATGGAGCGCGGCGACAGGGATGTCGAGCGCATGAGGCGGGAATACAAAAAGCGCCGCGATTGGCTCGTGCCCGCGCTCAATGATCTTGGGCTCGAAACGCTCATGCCGCAGGGCGCGTTTTACATTTTCCCGAAGATCGCGTCCACAGGGATGACGAGCGAAGAATTCGCTCTCAGGCTTCTGAAAGAACATTCGGTGGCGTGCGTGCCGGGCAGCGCGTTCGGCCCGTCCGGCGAAGGGTTCGTCAGGATGAGTTACGCCACCGGCCTCGAGAAAATAAAAATCGCCGCCGAACGGATCGGCAGGATGATCGGCTGACGCTTTCCCGCCGGAGGAGACAGTGGCGGTTTCGCTTGAATATGAATTTGAACTCGGCGGCGTTGTCATAGGCGTCGATGAGGCCGGGCGCGGGCCTCTTGCCGGGGGCGTTTACGCCGCGGCGGTCACTCTCCCGCTCGATATGGCGCCATCCGTTCTCGACGGCGCGTGGTCGGCCGTCAACGATTCCAAGAAACTTACGGCGAAAAAGAGGGAAATCCTCGCCGAGGTCGTGAAGACGACGCCGTTGTGCACATGGGCCGTCGCATCGGCGACGCCGGCGGAAATAGACGAGCTCAACATTCTCAAGGCGACGCATCTGGCGATGCGCCGTGCGGTCGAGGAAGTCGCCCGCAGGCTCGGGGGCGCTGCGGCTCCTCTCTCGATACTTGTCGACGGTCTCCCCGTGCCGACGCTGCCGTTCGCGTCGCGCAATCTCGTGAAAGGCGATTCGAAATCCCTTTTCATAGCGGCCGCTTCGATTCTCGCCAAGACGGAGCGTGACGCGGACTGCATGCGCATGGACGCGCTCTATCCCGAGTACGGTTTCGCGAAGCACAAGGGCTATCCCGTGAAGGCTCACTACGAAGCTCTCGAGCGGTTCGGTCCGTGTCCCGAGCACCGCCGCAGTTTTTCTCTCGCGCCGAAGAACGGCAAAAGCGCGGTTGACGCCCCGGGAGACTCTTTGATAAACTTCAAAGCATGAAATTTCCGAAGGCGGCGGACAGGGTCATGGCAGGCACGGTGCGGACGCTCGCGGCGCCATTCGCCCGTCACGTGTTTTTCTGTCCGGCCTTTCGGGGCGCAATCCTCATCGATCATCCCACATGTTTAAACTCATAACTCAGCATCCGAAAACCGTCATTGCCGCGCTTCTTGGCGCGGCCTCCGTCGGAATCGGGGCATGGCGCAATCTCGCGGTGGACGTTTTTCCGGATATTTCCATGCCTCGGGTCACGATAATGACCGAGGCGGGCGGTCTTACCGCCGAAGAGGTCGAACAACTTGTGACGATACCCATCGAATCTGCCGTCAACGGAATACCCGGTGTCGCTGCGATCCGCTCGAGTTCGAGCGGCGGCCTGTCGTTCGTCTGGGTCGATTTCGACTGGGATGCCGATATCTCCCGGGCGAGATTCGATGTTTTCGACAGACTTTCTCGCGTGCGGGGCGATCTCCCCGAAGAGGCGCACGCAGAAATCGCGCCCGTAGTCTCGGTGACCGGCGAAATCATGCTCGTCGCTCTTACGTGCGAAGACGGCGAGGCGGATCCTCTCGCCATGCGCGAAACGGCCGAATACGATCTCCGTACGAGATTGATGTCTGTCGCGGGAATCGGCGAGGTGGCCGTGATGGGCGCTCGCCTGCCCGAATTCCGTGTAGCCGCCGATCCGCTGCGCATAGCCGCCGCCGGTCTTTCGCTCTTCGACATCATTGAAGCGGCGCGTGATTCGCGCACGTTTCTGAGCGCGGGATATCTTGCCGACGTGGCGGGCGATGAAATGCCGGTGCGCCAGACGGCGCGAGCCGATACTCTCGAGGCGTTGCGTTCGACGCCGGTTCCGCTTTCTTCCGGCGCGAGTCTGAGGCTGGGTGATGTCGCGAACGTCACTCTCGCCGGCGAACCGCGCCGCGGCAGCGCTTCGTTCAACGGCCGTGAAGCGGTGGTGCTCTCGGTGCAGAAAGCCCCGGGCGGCAATACGCTCAAGCTTACCGCCGAGCTTGAAAAAACGCTCGCCGATTTCGCCGAAAGCGTCAAGGATCGAGGCATCAAGGTTCATACCGACGCCTACCGTCAGGCCGATTTTATCTCGTCGTCGATTTCCGGCGGAGGCAAGGTCGTGCGGGACGCCGTCATCGTCGTCGTTGCCGTTCTGCTTGCCGTTCTCCTCGAACTGCGCACGCTGCTCGTGGTTCTTCTGACGATGCCGCTTTCGATTCTTCTCGGAATCGCGCTTTTTCCGGCGTTCGGTCTCGGCGTGAACGTCATGACGCTCGGCGGTTTCGCTGTGGCCGCCGGCGACATAGTTGACGCCGCGATAATATTCACCGAAGTGATACGGAGAAAACTCGGAGAAAACGCCGCGCTCGACGCGCTCTCGAGGCGTCCCGTGCCGGAGGTCATCGCCGCCGCCGCATCCTCGGTCGCTCCGAGCATTCTCTTTTCCACGCTTGCGGTGGTTTTGGTTTTCACGCCGCTTCTGATGCTCTCGGGGCTGGAAGGGTGCTTTTTCAGGCCTCTCGCTCTCTCGTACATCTGCATATTCGCCATGTCGCTTGTCGCGGCATGGACGGGCGTACCGGCGCTTGCGGCTTTTTTCCGTCCGGGAGGCGGCCGCGCGGCGTTGAAAAAGAACCGCCCGGGGATTTCTCCCGGCATCCGGGCGCTGAGGGCCGTTTACAGACCTTTTCTCGCTCTCGCGCTGCGCTTTCCGAAGACGGTCGTTCTTCTGGCCGCCGCCGTGTTCGGCGTCGCGCTTTACGTGGTGTCGCACTTCGGTTCGAGTTTTCTGCCGCCGTTCAGGGAAGATTCCTTCAATGTCATGATTTCGCTCCCGCCCGGCGCGTCGCTCGCCGAGACCGAGCGCTTGAGCGAGGCGGCCGTTCCCGCGCTGAGATCCATTCCGGGCGTTCTTTCCGTAACGCGGCGCACGGGACGTGCCGAGCGCGATCAGCACGCGGAGCCGGTTTCGAGTTCGGAATTCATCGTGCGCGTCGATCTTAATGGCGATACCGAGGCGGTGCGTTCCGAAATCCGCGCGCGTCTCGGCGGCATCCCGGGCGCGGCCGTCATCGTCGGTTATCCCATAGCCCACCGCATAAGCGCGGTCCTTTCCGGCACCGAGGCGGAACTCGCGGTCAACGTATTCGGCGACGACGCGGACGTGCTCAGAGAAGTCGCGGCGAAAATGAAGAAAGAGCTCGAAGACATGGAGGGCGTGGCCGATGTGCGCGCCAACCGCGAAATCACCGTGAGGACGCTGCGTGTCGACTACGACATGGAGCGTCTCGCGGAAGCGGGGATAACCCCGCGCGAAGCCGGAGAACAGGTCAGCGCCGCGTTCAACGGAATGAAGGTCGGAGAAGTCCGCAGGGGTATCCGCCGCCGCGGCGTCACGGTGAGGCTCGAAGGAGACGAGAACTCTTTCGATGCCGATACCGTGAGATCTCTTGTGATATCGGGCCGCAGCGGAAGGCGCGTGAAACTGGGGGATGTGGCGCGCGTCTTCCGTGAAGAAGCGCCGAATCTCGCTCTGCGTGAGGGTTCTCGCAGGAAGGCGCTCATCTCCTGCAATCCGGCTCCCGGAATCGACACGGGCACGCTCGTCGCCGAAATGCGCCGCCGGCTTTCGCCGATAGCGTCCGACGCCGGGTGCACAGTCTCTTTCGGCGGCACATGTCAGGCTCGCGAAAGCGCGGCGAAGCGGCTGGGTGTTCTCGGCGCGGGTCTGGCGGCGGCGATCTTCTTCATTCTCGTTTTCGCTCTCGGCTCGGCTCGTTCGGCTCTGCTCGCATTGCTGAACGTGCCTCTCGCGCTTGTCGGCGCGGTCGTCGCCGTTTCGCTCGACGGGGGCGTACTTTGCGTTTCGTCCCTCGTGGGGTTCGTGACGGTAATCGGGTTCACGATGCGCAATTCTCTTCTCATGCTCAACCGCTACCGCGAACGCGTCGCCGACGGACTCGACATCCGCGATGCCGTGCGCGAAGGGTCGATGGAGCGCATGGCCGCGATCATCCTCACGTCGCTTACGACGGTGATGGGGCTTGTGCCGATAATGCTCGCGGGCGACACGCCCGGCGGAGAACTTCTCGCGCCGCTCGCCGTCGTCCAGTTCGGCGGGCTCGTCGGCTCGACGCTTCTCAACCTCGTGGTTCTGCCGGCGGCCGCCGTCGTGTTCGGCGATTTCAAACCCGTGAAGGTCTGCACGAAAGCGTCTGCGGCGATCGCCGCCGCCGCGCTTCTCTCCGGCTGCCAGAGTTACGAGCCGCGCGTAATCGACTGGGACGAAGAGATGCTGAAGGGCGTGACGAACGAGGTGCGATTCGCTTCACCAGACGATGCCGCGCTTCTCGCGCTCGCCGGAAATCGCGAGATAAACGCTTTGCGCCTCAAGGCCGCCAATACGCAGGCGGTCGTGAAAGAGTACGGCTGGTGGGAAGATCCTTCGCTCGATTTCGACCTGATGCGTATCGTCAACCCTTGCGATCATCCCGTCATAGGTGGGGCGTCACTCGCGTTCACGATACCTCTTTCGGGCGTACCGGAAAAGGAACGCGAAGCGGCGTCGGCCTATGCCGAGGCCGACAGAGCCAAGATCGTCGCGGCCGAACTGCGTCTCGCGGCGCAGGCGCGCAAAAGCGCCATACGCCTCGCCGCGTTCAGAGAGAAAGAACGCGTCCTCGCGGCTTACGATGCGGACGTTAGGATAGCGCGCTCGCGCTCTAATGTCGAAAAGCTGCACGATGCCGGGGAAGTTACGGCGAGGGAATTGGCGGGCATGCGCCGCGCGGCGCATGCGAGACGTCATGCGCTTATGGATGTGGCGCGCGATATCGCCGCCGAAGAGACGGCTCTTCTGCGGTTGTGCGGCCTCGTGCCGGGCGCGCGCGTCAATGTTTCGTTCGCACCCTCCGTGCCGCCTTGCGTCACGACAGATGCGGTTCGGATGTCCGATCTGCTCCGGCATGCGGAAGTCGCGGCGGCGCTCGCCGATTTCGGCGGGAGCGAGAAGGAGCTCGAGGCCGAAATCCGCAAGCAGTACCCCGATCTGAAACTCGGTCCTGCCTACGCCAACGAAGAGGGGCTTGATCGCATAGGTCTTGTCGCCGGCGTTACGCTGCCGCTTTGGAACCGCAACCGCAAGGGCATCGCGAAGGCGAAGGCCGCCCGCGACGAGGCGAGGCTCAAGGCGATAGATGTGTGGCGCGGGCTCGTCTGCGACGCCGCGGCCGCCCGCTTTGCGCTCGTGCGTCTGACGGAGCATCCGCCGGTTCCGCCGAGCGAGCGCCGCGAAGCGGATGAACTCGCCGATGCGGGTGAACTCGCGCCGCTTGATTATCTCGCGGTCAGAGAAGAAATTCTCGACCAGAAACTTTCGCACGCCGATTGGCGGCGCGATGTCGCGCTGGCCGCCGCCGAACTCGAAAAATTCAAACAAGGACGCAAACCGTGAAAATGACATTCTCTCTCGTCTCTGCCGCTCTTTTATTCTGCGGATGCGATCGTTGCCGCGATCATCCGCACGGACACCCGCACGAACACGTCGAAAACCATGTCCGCGCCGGAAAGCGCGTGCACGATCACGGCGGCGGGCACGTCCGCAGCTCCGCCCCCGCTCGCGATTGCGGCGCAGATCGCGGTGTCAAGGCCGTAACGGTGCCGTCAGGCGTGCAGCGCGTGATGGGACTCAAAACGGTGAGAGTCGGAAAACGCGACGTTAAGGCGACTTTCGAGTGTTCCGGGCGCTACGAACTTCTTCCCGGCGCGCGCTCGGGCGTCGCGACTCCCGTGTCCGGGTATCTGCGCTTTCTCGTAAAACCGCTTGATAAGGTTAAGAAGGGTGACGCTCTTTTCACGGTGACGTCTCCCGATCTCGTGAAACGCTCTGGGGAGATTGCCGTTCTTGAAAAGCGTCTCAAGGTGTACCGGTCGATAAATACGCGCAACGCGGCTCTCGAAAACGAGCTCGCCGTGAAACGGGCCGCCCGTCTGGCGCTCGTCGCCGGAGCCGAAGAAAAGGACGGCGTCGTCACCGTGCGGGCGGTTGAGGACGCGATGATCGAAACGTTCATCGCCAGAAACGGCGATTGGCTCGAAACGGGCGGCGCGGCGCTTCAGACGGTCAGAACGCAGGCCCTCAGATTCAAGGCTCTTGTCGCCGCGTCCGACGCGCTCCGGCTTAAGGACGGTCTCGAGGCCAAGGTCGGGGATTTTACGGGAGAAATCCGCCTTGGCGTCGGTGACGATACGGGGCTTGTGCCGGTCTATGTCGTGTTCAAAGGCGAAATAGGCGCGCTCGCCGGCGCGTGCGCGCAGGCGGTCGTTTCGACCGGCGCGAAGTTGGCCGTCAGACCGGCCGTTCCGTCACGGTGCATCGTCACGGTGGGGCTTCGGCCGACGCTGTTCGTCAAAGACGCGTCCGATCCCGAGCGCTTCATCGCCGTGAATGTCGTTCCTGTCGGGAGCGGCGGAGGTTGGACGGCCCTTGAATCTCTTCCGTCGGGCGTTGCCGAAGTCGTCTGCGAAGGAGCGTATGAGCTCAAACTCGCGTTGCCCGGCGGCGAAACTAAAAGCGCCGGACATTTTCACGCGGACGGCACCTTCCATGAAGGCGAACACTGAGAGGATCATCGGAATTTTTATATACCGTATTCATGATTGCAACTGTATTATCGGCGATAGCGCTTTGCTTCACGCCCCGGCAGGCCGATCTTTCGTTCGCCACGGCCCGGACGCTCTCCGAGAATTTCACTCCGCGCGATGCGGGTACGCCCGGCGGAACGCTCGCCGCGAGGTGGCTTGCCGGAGAGGCCCGCAAGGCCGGCGCGCGGGACGTGCGCGAAGACTTGTTCACGGCGTCTTCGCCGCTCGGACCGATGAAATTCACGAACGTCTGCGCCGAATTCAGATTCAGCGAAAAGGGACGGTGGACCGTTTTTCTCTCGCACTTCGACACGAAGCGCGCTGTAAAGTGCCCCGGGGCGAACGACGGAGCCTCGACTTCCGGGCTTCTCGTCGGCATGGCCGGAATGCTTTCCTCGGCGAAAGGGCTTGCCAACAATTATCTTCTCGTGTGGACTGACGGGGAGGAATGTATAAAAAACTATACACGCGATGACGGGCTTCAGGGCTCGAAGCGGGCGGTCGAATACGTCAAATCACGCGGTCTTGACGTCGAGAACGTCATTTGTCTGGACATGCTCGGCGACAAGGATCTGAAAATCGAAATTCCCGCCAACGGCTCGCCGAGACTCATGCGTGTCGCGCTCGAGGCTGCACGCCGCGCAGGGCTGCCGGGTCTCGTGTCGCTTTCGCCGTATCATGTGACGGACGATCATGTTCCTTTTCTCGAAAACGGCTACGAAGCCGTAGACCTAATCGATTTCAAATACGGCAGCGCGCCCGGGCGCAACGACTACTGGCATACGCAAAATGACGTCATAAAGAACGTTTCGGTCGACTCTCTGCGGAAAAGCGGCTCGCTTGTCGCAGCCATGATAAACGTTCTCGAGGAGTCGGCGAAGGCGCAGAAAAAGCAATCCCTTAATCTCTGAATATTCCTATAAATACTCCTGTATTCCTTTCTGGAGTCGACTCTGGAGTTGACGGGCATTGCGCGACCGAGAAGTCCAGTCTGCGGCGGCGCGCGGTTTTTCCTGTTTCGCTCACAGTGTAGCAAAATACGCGACGGAGCGGCTGGCGGGAGGCTTGATAATCGCGCAAGAAAAAATTAAAAATTTCAGCAAAGCCCGCGTTCTGTATAAGTGCTGGTGTATATGCTTGACTGTCGGATGCGGGATATGGTAGAGTGTATGTCGTTATGAGGGGGTATATGGTGCGCCAAGCAAAGCTCGGCAGAGCTAACAGAATGAAAGGAGTCTGTACGGCAAAGAAAACGAAGTGCCGTTAGGAAGATTGGCTGCGCAGAGGGCGACCGACGCGCAGAAGCCCAATCCTACAAAGGAATGAG
>JAZSQE010000039.1:0-59781 GCA_045537795.1 Kiritimatiellia bacterium
AGTTGTCATAGCCCTTTGTCTTCCTAACACGCTTGGCCTCCGACTTCCGGTCCGCCCAGAATTCACCCATGCCGAAAATACCGCCGCAGTTGGCGCCCGGCAGTTCGGCCGTGATCATGCCGATGCGGGGATCTTCCTTGACACTGAGAAACCTGTCGGCGAGCGCGAGCGTCACCGCCGCGACCATGCCGATAAGCGCGATGACGAGAATCGCGGTAGTCATTGCATCATCCTTTCCAGACCCTTGTCGAGTCCCGAAAAACCCATGAACGCGAGCGCGAGAAGCCCGCCCGTGACGAGAGCGAGAGCGACCCCGCGGAAGCATCGCGGCGGATTGGCGTGCTCGAGCTTTTCACGAATGCCGGAAAATATGACGAGCGCAAGGCCGAACCCGAGCGCGGCAACGAACGAAAAGAACACGGCCTCGACGAAGGGAGTTCCTTCCTTGTAGTTTATCTCGGCGACGCCGAGGACGGCACAGTTCGTCGTGATAAGCGGCAGAAAAATCCCGAGCGCCGCATGCAGCGGCGGCAGAAAGCGCTTCATCGCGATATCGATGAACTGGACGAGCGAGGCTATGACGAGAATGAACGCGAGAGTGTGGATGAACCCGAGACCGTACGGATTGAGGAGCCACTTGTCGATGCACCATGTGACCGCCGAGGCGACGGTCATGACAAAAACGACCGCACCCGTCATTCCCACGGCCGTTTCAGTCTTCTTTGAAACACCGAGAAACGGACAGCACCCGAGAAAGCGGCTCAGAACGAAATTGTTCACCAAAACCGCGCTTATAAGGATTATCAAGTATCTCATGGCCGAAAGTATACCGAAAATACGTGACTGAAATCAAGTACCATTCGTTTCGGGAACGCATTTACCCGCGGCTGAGTTTCAGCCAAACGCGCAAAAGTTCGCTATCGCTCCATGCCTGCGCCGTGCAACCCTTCTGCACATGCGGAGCGTCGCCGTCGGCGTTCTCGCTCATGTGGCAGAGAGTGCCCGAGTTGAGATTGTCGACGGCGGTGGCGAGAAGAGAAAGCGCCGTTTCCCGCGGGCACGTCCCCGTCATCGCTAGCGCTTCGGCGTAGAGCGGGAACGGCCAGCCCCAGACGGTGCCGTTATGGTACGCTCTTTTTCTCATAGTATCCTCATCGCCCGTGTAGACGCCCCTGTAAAGCGGGTGCGAGGCGTTGAGGGAACGGATGCCGCCGGGGACAAGAAGCTCTTGCGTCGCGTGCAGAATCTCCCTGTCGCGAGTCACCCCGAGCGTTATCAGGAAAAGCTGATTCGGCCGTATCGTGTCCTCCGGCGTCGCGTCGGCCGCACTTTCGCCGTTCGGCGCCGAGAGACAGTCGCGGTAGCCGTGCTCCCAGCGAAAATATCTTTCTATCGAGGCGCGCGCCTTCGCGGCTTCGGCGTCGAACCCGAGATAATCGAGCGCCGATATCCAAAGAGCCTGTATCTCCACAGGATACCCTTCGCGCGGCGTGCAGGCCGGATAATTCGTGTCCATCCACGTGAAATGGCTCGGGCTCCACACGAGCCCGGAATCGCGGTCGACGCGGATGCCGTTGGGCGTGCCCTTGAAATAATTCCCGACTATCCGGCGGGACGTCTCCCTGAGCGACGCGTCTTCAAGCCGCCCGGCCTCGTCGATTTCGCGAACGCATCTTATGAACCACAGCTGCGCATCCGTCGTATCGCGGTTGCCGGCCTTGCTGCCGTAGATGATGTTGGGCAGCGTCCCCTTCTCCTCGAACGAGGCGAACGCCTTCAGAATCTCGATGCTTTCGTCGATCATGCCCGCGGCGATCATGCCGCGCATGAAAATGAAGGTGTCGCGCCCCCAGTCGAGAAACCACGGATAACCGGCGATCACCGTCTTGAGATCGTCGCGCTTGACGATGTAAAGCGAAAGCGCCTCTCTCATCACGGCCGCGAGGCTTTCCTCCGGCGCGCCCGGCGTCTTCGCCGCGAAGACGCCGCCGCCGTCCCTGCCCATGCGGCCCGTGAGAGTCGCCGAATCGCCGATCTCGAGATCAGCCGAAATCCATCCGGGGCTGAAGAGATCGCCCGAACCGTCATGCCCGCGCTCGGCATCTTCGCCGCGCGCCACATTGTACGTCCATTCGCTCTCGGCGTGATATTCGCCGCCTTCCACCGACATCGAAAAAACGCCGTCGTAGGGAGAAAACTCGAAACCGTCGGGCAAAGTCCTGACCGAAGCCGGAAAAAGGCTTTCGGCGCCAGTGTACGCCTTCGTGACCGCGTGGAAACTGCGCCATTCGATATCCGGCCTGAAAACGAGCCTCACGCGCTCTTCGACATCGTCTTCGCGGGCGCGAACGCGTTCCACGGCGAGACGGGCGGCGTTTTGCCCCCGGGCGAGCGAGAGTGTGAAGACGAATGCGGCCTTGCGACCCATGCCGCACGGCGTCTCGAATTCCCATTCGGCGAAACGCCCGGCCGGATCGGCCGTGAAACGCGTCACGCAGCGCGCGTCAAATTCGCGCGTATAACCTTCGCGCTGAATCCAGCATCGCGTGCGCGCCCAAAGATTCACCCTGTCGGACGGAACGTTCGGATCGGGATTCGCCGCAAGAAAAGCATCGTATTTGCTCGCGAGAAAGCCCCACCCCAGACGCACCTGCGCCGCGGCGCCCGCGCCGTTCGAAAGGATCGTGCGCATGTCGGGAGCGCGGCGCACGTCGGTTCCCGCGACGCTCTTCCTGACACGGGCGTCCGACGCGCCCGGCGGCACGAGAAGTCGCGAAACGGTCCGGATGGACCTTCCGGGCGCATAGACGACCATCGAAAGCGTCAGCTTGCGGCACGCCGTCCCGTCACCCGCGTAATCCGGCGTGCGGAAAACGCTTCTCGTGCCGATGCTCCGGCGCATTCTGAGCGTTCTGCCCGTCAAAGGGTCGATGAGAGAAACCCTGAAATGATGCGGAGCCGTAACCTCGACCCACTGCCCGGCGGGAACGCACACGTCGCGCTTCACGTCTCTCGGAAACACCCAGTGGAAATGGCACGCCTCTTCGAAAAACGCCTCGTCAGGATCGGTGAACGGGAGAGCGCGGGCGTTGAAATCGACGCTGTCGGGAGAAAGACACAAGACTTCTCCCGGGGCGAGATGCACGCTTCCCGGAGAATCGACGCGCCGGCCCGTGACGAGGTCGTGACTGACGGCGAATGCGTATGTGTCGGTGCGCCAGCGGACGTCGGCTTCGCGATCGACATCGAGATTCGCTACGACAAGAAGTCCGTCGCGCGCGACGGCGAGAACGTTGCCCTCGCCCTGCGTGACGACTTCAAGATGGCTCGAGCCGCTGAACGCCGGATGGGTGGCAAGAATGCGGTTGAGCCGGCCGATGAGCGGCACCATGTTTGAGCTCGCCCCCCATGAAAGGTCGTTTTTGCCGTGCACGTCTATCTTCTCGCGGCAGAACCACTCTACGCCGTTGGCGATACCCCACGCGCCCTGCCAGCTAAGAAGCGCCGCGAGCTGTACGCGCAGTCGCGCGTACGTCTCGCCTTTTTTGGCGAGACGGTCGTTGTCGTGAGTTTCGGCGAAATGGACGAGCGTGCCGTACTTCTCGCTTCGCGCGATAGCCCCGGGCAGATACCATTCAAAGGCGGCGCGGTCATACGTCTGAAAAATCTCGGAATACGCCCAATCGAGATTCGCTTCTGCGAGCAGAGCGTCGGTGACTTCGATCTTTCCGCCGAGACCTTCGAGCATGAACACCGTCGCCGGGAATTCCGCCCTGACTCGAGCGACGATGTATTCCCACGTCTTCAGAGGTATCATGTACCCCGCGTCGCACCTGAAACCGTCGACGCCGTTGCGGCACCAGAAAAGAAACACCTCCGCCATATAGGCTCTCAGCTCGCTGTTGGAATAATCGAGCTCGACGAGATCGGCCCATGTCACGCCCCATGCGCCGGGAGAGACGAACCGGCCGTCGGCGGCGCGGCGGAACCAGTCGGGATGGTGCGTCTGGAGCGTCGAAGCCCAGCCCGTGTGGTTGGCGGGCAGATCGACGAAGAAAAGCCCGTGCCGCGTGTGAACGGCGTCTATGAGCTCGCGAAACTGGTCGAGCGGAGTGAAATATTCGTCGAACTGCGCCATCGCCGGATCGACGCTCATGAAATCAAGCGCCGCGAACGGGCAGCCGAACTCGCCCATCACGGCGTATGTCGTCGGCACGGGGAACGGCGGCAGCGTCTGGATTATTCTGAAGCCCATTTCGCCCATTATGAGATCGAGACGCCTCGCCACTTCGCGGAACGAGCCGAACTGTCTGGGGAAAACGGTGTAAATGGAATTGTTCTGGCGCGTCTCTGCGCACTGGACCTTGACGTGCGTGTTGGCGCCCTCGGGCCATTCGGGCACGTTCACGCCCCGCGGGAAAAAACACGCCTTGAACGAAAAGACCCCCACTTCATTGAGCGGCACGTTGGCCGTGAAAACGCCGGGCGAGACCTCTTCGAGGGGGATGTCCGTCCAGGCGCGCGCGAGAGGAGTTTCGCCGCGTTCGGTTTCGTCGATTATCTCGCGGCGGCGGATGCCCGCTCGGCCGATGTTCGTTCTCAGAGCCGCGCGGCCCTTGCGGGGTCTGTCGAGCGTAAGCGTCACCTTGAGCGTGTCTCCGCGCCACTTCAAAATAAAATCACCCGGAGATGGAGTCTGATTCATCTTCACTCGGAAAACCTCATTCATGCACGGGGGAAGATTCGCGGCAATGCACCTGACTGCGGTAGAGCGACCACCCGTTGTTTAGCCAGAAACTTATCCCGCACACCCACATCGCAGGAAGAAGAAGATTGTGGTTACCTGAAATCTCCGCGACCATGACGATGGCGGTCAGCGGCACCCGGATGGACGAGGCGACGAAGCCTGCCATACCGACGAGCGTGAAAGCGGCGGGATTAATCCCCATCGACTCGGGGAGAACGAGGGAGAAAAAGAGGCCGACCGACGCGCCGAGCGCGCCGCCGCAGACGAGAGCCGGGGCGAAAAGCCCGCCGGAGCCGCCAGAACCCACAGTGAACGACGTGGTCATGGCCTTTATGAAGAACAGACAGAGAAAACCGACCGCAAGGGAGGCGCCGCCGGAGGCGGCCGCTTCGGCGCCAAGAGAAAAACCGGCGCGTATTATCGAGTACCCGGGCCCGAGAATGTCGGGGAAGAAAAATCCGAAAACGCCCGTCAGAAGCCCTCCGATCGCGACCTTCGTCCAACGAGGGGTCCGCATCGTCGCGAAATTCAGCTCCGTCTTTCTGAAAAAGTGTATGTAGAATCTCGCTCCGAACGTGACGGCTACGGCGAGTACGAAATACGGCAACAGCCTCAGACCGGAATCGTACGCGTGCCCCACGGGCATCTGCATGAGCGCCCCCCAGCCGAAAAAGTAGGCGAAGATCGTGTACGAAACGGCGGAAGCGATGAAGCAGGGCAGAAGCGTCTCGTATTCGACGTCGCTCGACGAATAAAAGACCTCGAAACCGAACAGCGCGCCGGCGAGAGGCGACTGGAAAAGCGCCGCTATGCCGGCCGAAAGTCCGGCCGCCATGAGGATGCGGCGCGCCCTCACCGAAAGAGCGAGTTTTCTCGAAACGACGCTGCCCACGGCCGCGCCGAGAAGAGTGACCGGGCCTTCGTAGCCGGCGCTGCCGCCCGAGCCGACGGTCAGGACCGAGGCGACCGATTTAACGGGGATGACCGCGCCCGTGATGTAGCCGTCGCGGTGATGAAACGCCCTGATCGCGCTGTCGGTTCCCCGCGCGTGCTCCACGGACGAAAACCTCTTTATGAGAAAATAGCCTGCGAGCGCGCCGATTGCAGGCAGCAATACCATCACCCAGCGGGCGGGGTCGAAGATCTCTTCGAGGGAAGAAAAAGCGCCGAGAGCCTTGCCTCTTTCGACGACGGAGAGCCGGTCATGGGCGCCGAGGCCGTCCATGAGTTTGCCGTGGGCGAATTCGATCATGTAGCGGAACGCGACGACGACAAACCCCGTCACGGCGCCCACGAGCATCGCTTCGCCGAAATATTTGCCCGTGCGAAAAGACAACCCCTTACCGGCGAGAAAAAGCTTCCGGCTGGAGATGGACAGTCGAGCGGGCATCGTCCGACGTTCAGAGGTTGGGCCAGATGCAGTAAGTTCCGGCATACGTAAGTCCGGCGCCGAAACCGACCATGACGATCTTCATGCCGTCTCTGAGCTCGCCCGCCTTTACGGCCTGATCGAGGGAAATCGGCACTGACGCGGCCGAAGTGTTGGCCGTCGTCTCGAGATTGAGCCAGAATTTCGAAAGCGGCAGTTTCATGCGCCTGGCGGTCGCTTCAATGATGCGCGAATTCGCCTGATGCGCGAAAACGCGATCAAGCTCCTCGGGCGACGTGCCGAGACTGACGCAAAGATCGCGCGCGACCTTCGAAAGCGTCTTGACCGCGAAAGTGAAGACGTCATGACCCATAAGCGTCATTTCGGGCGGAACGACCTTCTCGGGCTTCATCGGCACGCCGTGCTCCGAAAGAGGCAGCGCATCGCGCGTGCCGCCGGTGCGCATGATGAAATGCGACCCCTTGCCGTCGGCGCCGAGAATGGTGTGAGCCGCCGTCTTGGTGGAGGCTACGCCCGGCGCCTCGTCGTTGCCGAGAACGACCGCGCCCGCACCGTCGCCGAAAAGGATGCAGCTCGAGCGGTCAGACCAGTCGACGACGCGCGTGAGGCTTTCAGAACCGATGACGAGCGCCTTTTTGTCCGGATAGAAATTGACGAAGCCGCGCGCCTGTTCAAGAGCGTAGATGAAGCCCGCGCAGGCTGCCTGAAGATCGAACGCGCCCGCGTTGACGCAGCCGAGCATCCCCTGCACGACGCACGCCGTAGACGGGAACGGGTTGTAGTCCGGCGTTGAAGTCGCGACTATGACAAGACCGACCTCTTCAGGAGAAACGCCGGCCGCCTTGAGCGCCTCCGAGCCGGCCTTTGCGGCCATGGAGGAGGTGGTTTCCCCCTCGCCCGCAACGTGTCGCGAATGAATGCCGGTATGCGAGAAAATCCACTCGTCGTTCGTGTCGAGAGCCTTGCCGATTTCGTCGTTGTGAACGACTTTAGGCGGCAGATAGCTGCCCGTACCGAGAATTTTTATACCCATTTCAGTCTCCTGCGCGTCCTCTGCCAGCATCGGTTTTACCGTCGACCGAACTTCTTCCGGACGTTGACGCGCGCTACGCCCGGAGCGTGAAAATTATACATTATTCCCCGCCGACATGTCAAACGTCATTCCTGCGTCCTTCTTTACCGGATTTTCCAGACCTAAAACAGGTAAAAAAAAAATTCACTATTGACTTTTTTGAAAAATATGAGATACTATTCGCCCGTTCGCTGGATGGAAGACTCCGGCAAGCCGAAAAGCAAATACGGAGCGGAGCAACAACAATGAAAATCAAGAGCGCAAAAAAAACAGCGGTGACAAAAATAGTCGCCCCCAAAACGAAAAAATGCATGACCGCAAAGTCGTGCAAAACGAAAACCGTCGCCACGACGTTCACCATTCACGCCGAAAAAGGCAAGGCGGTCTATCTCGCCGGTGAATTCAACAAGTGGGATCCCACCGCCAAGAAGATGGCGTTCAAGGCAAGAAGCGGCATCTACACGGCCACGATCAAACTCGCCCCCGGCGAATACCAGTACAAGTTCGTCGTCGACGGCACGTGGTGCGCCGATCCCGAGAACGTCAACTCGGTCAAGAACGACCAGGGGACGTTCAACTCGGTCATCGTCGTGAAGTAAGCCTGACTCGCTTCATGCGGCAGAAGATGCGCTCCCGTCCGGGGGCGCATCTTTTTTCCGGTTGCCGCGAAACGATACCGTTTGATATAATCGCTCCAAGTGAAAATCAACACCAGAATCCTCCCTTCCGGGCGCATAGGTCTTGCCGTCAGCGGCGGGAGCGACTCTGTGGCGCTCGCCTTTCTCCTGACGAAAGGCGGAAAGAAGCGCAACGCCGCCAGACGTTTCGTCATTCTCCACGTCGATCACGGGCTCAGAAAAGAATCAAAAGAGGAATACCGCTTCGTCCGCGCGCTCGCCAGACGTCTCGGCATCCCCTTCAAAGGCGTCCACGCCGAAGTCGAGCGCAGATACGGCGAATCGCTCGAAATGGCCGCGCGGCGCACAAGGCTCGATTTTTTCTCGAAATGCGTCAAATCTCTCAAACTGGACGCGATCGCGACGGGGCATCACATGGACGACGTCGCCGAGACGTTTCTCATGAAACTAAAACGCGCCTCGCTCTGCGGCATAAAGGAAAAATCGACGGTGGGCGACATCCGCTTCATCCGGCCCCTTCTCGGCTGCCGCGACGCGGAACTCAAGGCCTACCTTGAAAAATTCGGCGAAGAATGGCGCGAAGACGCTTCGAACGGCGACACCTCGATCGAACGCAACAAGGTGCGCCACGAAATCATCCCGTTTCTCGAAAAGACGCTCGACACGCACATCGTGGAACACCTCGCGAAAATAAATTCGTTCATGCGGGAAACGGCGACGGAGCGCCGTTGACGTTTCAGACGGTTTCGCCTTCGAAGACGAATTTCACGGGACCGGTCAGCGTCACGTCCGAGAACGAACCGCCGTCGAACGAGCCGGCGACAACGAGCCTGTCTGCGCGCGCCGTTTCGACGGTCACGGGAAAGCGCATGCCGTATCTCGCCACGCCTATCGCGGCGGCGGCCACGGCCCCAGTGCCGCAGGCGAACGTCTCCGCTTCGACCCCGCGCTCGTACGTGCGGATTTTGAGAGAGACGGACGAGCGCAATTCTACAAAATCGACATTCGTCCCCGCGGGAGCGTATTCAGCCGAATTTCTTATGCGCCTGCCCTCGGTCTCGACGTCGATAATCGCTATGTCCTTGCAGAGAACTATGCGGTGCGGCACGCCGCTGTTTATGAAATCGCCCTTCATGTCCTTGAGCGGCGGCATTGAAATCTTCACCTCTCCGGCGCCCGTGATTTCGGCGCAGACGTCTCCCGCGAGAGTCGAAAAACGCATCGTATCCGACTTCGCCGCGCCTATGCGCCTCGCGTACGCCGCGACGCATCGCGCGCCGTTGCCGCAAAGTTCCGCTTCGCTGCCGTCGGGATTGAAAAAGCGCATCCCGAAATCGTACCCGGGGGAATCGACGACGGCGATGACCCCTTCGCACCCGACGCCGGAAGGCCTGTTCGCGATACGGCGCACGGCTTCAGCGTCGAGATCGAAGACTCCGCGCTTGTCGAGCATGACGAAATCGTTGCCCGCGCCGTGCATTTTCATGAACTTCATTGCCACCAGGCCCTCGGCTGGGGCATCTCCTCGCCCCCGGTCAGACGGATGAGATCAACGAGAACATTGTATGCCTCTTCAAGGACAACGTCGTCCTTGCGCGGCTCGTTGCGTTTGCGGCGGCGCGCGGCGTCCTCCTCGTCTCCCTCTTCGTCAAGCTCCCTGAGTTCGCGGTCGGCCGCCATCATCTTTTTGCGGGCGGCGCGCTCGAGCGGCACTTCTTCACGTTCGGAAATCTTCTTCATCCCTTCGACATTCTCGAGATGCTTGCGGTATTTGGCGTTTTTCGCAAGCCTTCCGTCGGAGAGGGCGCGCAGCTCGGGCACGTGGCGGTACATGTTCCAGCAGAGCGAATATTCCGCCGGATTGATCCTGCTGAACGGCAGGGCGTACGTGAGTTTATCTTCTCCGATATCGAGAGAATCGAGAAGCGAAGAAAGGTGGATGTCGGCCTCCACGCCTTCGACCTGCGTCGAACGCCCGTTGATGCGGTAGAATCTCGCCGTGGTGATTTTCGTCGAACCGTATTTCTCAGGCCCGAGGCCGAGCACCGTCTGGACAGTCCCCTTGCCGTGGGTGCGACTATCGCCCAGCACGACGGCGCGGCCGCAATCCTTGAGATGGCCGGCGACGATTTCGGAGGCCGAAGCGGACGCGCGATCGGTAAGGACGACGACCGGTTTTCTGAACGCGATGCCCTGCGCCGGAGGTATCTGCAGACACCCGACGCTTCTTACGTCACGGACCTGCACGACGGGGCCCGAAGGCGCGAAAAGCGCAGAGAGGAATATCGCCTCGCGAAGCGATCCGCCGCCGTTCCCCCGGAAGTCGAGAACAAGCCCCTCGACGCCCTGCGAATTGAACTCGGCGAGATATTTCGCGATGTCGAGCGCCGCGCTGCGGAAGCCGTTCTCGCCCGGGCGTTTGTCCATCGTGCCGTAAAATCCGGGCAGATACACGTAGCCGAGTTTCTTCGACACGTCGCCGCTCGTGACGCGCTCGACGCGGCCGGTCGCGGCCTGATCCTCGAGTTTGATCTCGTCGCGCACGAGTTCGATCATCTTTCTCGTGGCGCCCGTCGGGTCGCTTCTCGGGATGATTTCGAGAGTGACGCGAGTTCCCTTCTTGCCGCGTATCTTCTTGATCGACTTCTTCATCGGCTGCCACATGACGTTTTCGATCTCGCCCTTCTCCTGACGCACGCCGGAAATCTTGTCGCCCTCCTTTATGCGCCCGTCGCGGTCCATCGGCCCGCCCGGCATGATCTCGACGATCTTGAGCGCGCCGTCTTCCATTGAAAGAACCGCGCCGACGCCGCAGAGCGTCAGGTTCATCTCCATGTCGAAGTCCTCCTTCGAGGCGGGCGACATGTAGTCGGTATGCGGATCGAACGCCCGGCAGACGGCCGAGAGATAATGCTGCAGGACGTTTTCTTCGTCCGGCTCCGTGAGAACAGCGTGATACTGACGGTATTTCTTGATTAGGATTTCTTCGGGAGTCTCCGGTTTCTTCTTCATCTCGAGCGTTTCGACGCTGTTCGTCGAAGACTTTTCTTTCTTTTCGCCCTTGCGCGCGGCCTCCTCCTTGTCGAGTTCCACGCTCAGCATGTGGGCGAGAACCTCGTTCTTCATTCTCTTTCGCCAGTGCTCCTCGGCTTCTTCGCGCGTCTCGGGCCACGGCGCGTCCTTGCGTCTGACGCGGTAGTTTTCCTTCTTTGAAAAATCCCACTCGCCCTTCGCGAGAAGGTTCGTCGCAAAATCGACGCGCTCGCCGAGACGTTTGACGTAGAGATTGTAGACGTCGTAGCCGAAACTGACGTTTTCGGCGACAAGTTCGTCGTCGATCGCCGTCTGGCGCGCGGCGAATTTCTCGAGATCGCTCCTGAGGAACACCGAATGGTCGAAATCGTAGAACGTGACGAGGTTCGTCCACGCCCTGCGCGATATCTCGTCGTTCATGGGATGCTGCAGCACGTGATAGCGTGGCAGCATGTCGACGAGACGCTTGGCGATCTTCCCGTAATAGTTGGCTGGCGCGACATCAGCGAAACACCCCGCCGCCGCGAAGGCCGCGAAAACGAACGCCGATACAGTTGTCTTCTTCACTGGTTGTTCTCCATTAATCTCACGAGCCGATCGAGTTCTGCCGGAGGCACGAGCACTCTTTCGGTATCGAAACTTTTTTTCAGATGGCTTGAATTGATGACGACGGCTCCCTGCAGTTCGGCGATCGTGGCGTCGAACGTGTCGGAGGCGAAAACGAGAACGGGGGTGACGGAGCCCTTCCAGTCGCACGTTTTGGCGAGTTTGGCCTTGACCGAAGAGGCCTCCTTCAAAACCTGCGAGAGCGGCGAACGCGCGGGGAGCTGGCCGTCGAGAAGGATGTGCCCGTCTTCGATCGTCACGCGCCCGCGCCAGAATTTCGTCTCGATGGCGAAGACGCCGGCGGGGCCCGCCACGACATGGTCGACGTGCTGCGTGCCGGCGAGAAAATCGTTGAACACGTGATACGACGCGGGAAGATTCTTCAATATCCCCGAGACCTTCTCCTCGCCGCGCGCGCCCTTGAAAAACCGCTCGACGTGCCTAAGACCCTTCATCAGGCTCCAGCCGATGAAGACGAGCGAAAGAACGAACGCGACGGCTCCGGCTCCGAGATGGCCGAAGAGCGCCGCCGCCGCGGAAAACCCGCAGACGAAAACGCCGAGAAAAAGCGGCCACAATCCCGCTACCGTGCCTTTGACGCGGGCCCACTCGCCCGCAACTCCGTGGACTTCAGCCATTTATCACCTCCGTTATCGACGATGCGTCGAAGCCGTGTTTTTTCTCGAGTTCGCCCTGCGCGCCGTGGGCGATGAATTCGTCGGGCCAGCCGAATTTGAGATCGGCGCCGATCGCCTCGCCGAATCCGCCGGCGACAGAGCCGTTTTCGAGAGAAACGATGCGCTTGCCGGCGGCACGCTGGCGCGCGAGGAGCTCGGCGTCGAACGGTTTCACGTAGCGCGCATATACGACGCCCGCACCCGTAGCGGACGCGATCCGCCTCGCTTTCTCGATCTGATCGCCAAGCGCCCATATCTGCACGGGGGCCTCCGCGCCCGAAAGCTGCACCGCAAGAGTCCCGTCGGGAATGTCGCCGACGCCGGCGTCGGAAACTATGCTCCCCCTCGGATAGCGCACGATCGTCGGAGCGCTGCGGGAGAGAGCCTCTTTGAGAAGCGCCTTCAGATCGGTTTCATCGACGGGCTGGCAGATCACGACATTGGGCAGACACCTGAGCATCGCGATATCGAAAACGCCCTGATGCGTCGCTCCGTCCGCGCCCACGACGCCCGCGCGGTCCACGAGGAAAACGACGCCGCGCGAAGCGATCGCCACGTCGTGCATCACCTGATCGACCGCCCGCTGCAGAAAAGTGGAATAAATCGCGACGACTGGTTTCATCCCTCCCGCGGCAAGCCCCGCCGCGAACGCGACGAGATGGCCTTCCGCGATGCCGACATCGTGGAAGCGTCTGGGGAACTTCTGCGAAAAGCCCTCAAGCCCGGTACCGTCCTTCATGCCGGCGACAAGCGCGACGACGCGATCGTCCCGCCGGGCGGCTTCGACAAGCGCCTCGCCCGCGGCCGCCGACCAGTCGCGGTTTTTCGGCTTCGCGCCGGAAGCGAACGGCCCCACGCCGTGCCACGCCGTGGGATTCTTCTCCGCGGGGGCGAAACCTTTCCCCTTTTTCGTCGTCACATGGACGATCACGCTGCGTTTGTCCTCCTTGGCGACGGTGAAGGCGCTTTTGAGCGCGTCGAGATCGTGCCCGTCGACCGGACCGATATATCTGATCGAAAAGCGCTCGAACACGGCATTGCCGAGAAACCAGCTTTTTATCCTGCTCTCGAGCTTGTGGTAAAAGCCTCTCAGAGGCGTGAGTTTCATCCTGTGGCCGGCCGCTTCGGCGGCGGCCTTGATGCGGTTGTACCTCACGCCCGTTATCAGTTTCGCGAACATTTTCGAAAGCGACCCGCAAGGCTTGGATATCGACATCTCGTTGTCGTTCAGCACGATAATCACCTTGCTGCACACGGCGGTGCAGTTGTTCAGCGCCTCGAAACTCGTGCCGTTGGCGATCGCCGCATCTCCGACGACGGCCACGACGTGCCTCGCCGTTTTGAGCGCGTCGCTCGCGGCCGCCATACCTTCGGCGACGGAGAGCGCCACGCCGGCATGTCCGCAGACGGCGGGATCGGCCGCGCTTTCAAGCGGCGTGGGGAACGGCGCTATTCCGCCCAATTTTCTCAGCGTGTGAAAATTCTCCCCGCGGCCGGTCAGTATCTTCCACGCGTACGCCTGATGGCCGACATCCCAGACGACGGCGTCCTTGAGGGGGTCAAAGACTTCGGCGAGCGCCATGGCGATCTCGACCGCGCCGAGAGACGAGGCGAGATGGCCGCCGTTCCTCCCGACGACATCGGTTATTTTCTGTCGTATCTCGGCGGCGGTCATTTCTTTTTGAGTATCAGAAGCGTTGTCGAGTTCTGCCCGAAATTGTCTTCTTTCGAAACGAGTTCGTAGTCCTTCTTGAGGAGATTCCAGTACTCCATCTGTTTTTCGACGGGGCGCTCGCCGCATTTCGGCGGCTCGACAGCGAAAGTGTAACCGCTCAAAGCCGCTATCGCGCACGGCGACGAAGAGAGGAGCTTTTTCCATCCGGCATCATCGAGAACAGAGAACGGCCCCATCTCGAGTCCGCGCGGAACTCTGCGCCCCGTTTCGACGGCGAGATACGTATCCTGCGTGAGAAGCGTCTTCCCGCCGGGGTCCAGTGATTCTATTTCGGCGGCGACGTCCCTGAGCTGCGCGAGAGCGCTCTTCTCTCTTTTGATCGTCCAGAAACGATCCTGCCCGTTCGTCATCCAGCGCTCCATGAGGGGCGAACCGAACGAGGAAGCGAAAGAAAGCCCGAGAACGGCGAGTGCGGCGAGTGAAGCGCGCATCGCCCCGCGATCGACGGCGTACGAAAACTTGACAGCCGCGTAAACCGCGAAGAGCACCATCAGCGGCACCTGATAGTCTTCATACGGGAAAGGCGCGGCGAGCTGCAGAAGAACGACCGTGAGCGGCGCGAGAAAGACGACGCGCCCGAACGGTCTGTCGCGCGTGACGAAACCGCCCGCGGCGAACGAGAGACCCAGAACGACGAAAAGCGGCAGATACCACCTGACGAGACGCGAGATGCTGCCTACCGTCCAGACGATGTCGAAGCCGCCGCGCGCTGCGTGATACTCCTGCGCGGCGAGAAGCCCCGCCCGTGCGGCGGGATCGGCGATGAACGGCCCGTAGACGAGAGCGAGAGCGCCGAAACCGCCGACGCAGAAAGCGGCGAGATTCCTCCAATCGCGCGAGAAAAGAAACCAGAGGCCGACCACCGGCATGACGGCGAGCGTGCTGATGCGCGTGCCCGCGGCGAAAGCGAAGGCGACGGCGGCGAAAAACGCGAAGAGCGGCGCCTTGAGGGCGGGCAATGCCGCGATCGGACGCGCGATGAAGCTCAGAAAATAAAAGCCGAGAACGAGAAAGAGCGCCGTGAGAGCGTACGTCTTGGGGATGGCGAGATAATAGACGTGATAGAGATTGCACCCGAGAAGAAGAGCGGTGACGACGGCGGCGAACGCGGCGGCGCCTTTCGGCGCGAGTCTCGCGGCGAGACGCGAGGCGAGAAGGACGCCCGCTGCGCCGATGAAGAGCGTCAGAACCCGCGCTCCGGCGAGCCCCCAGGCATCCCAGACGCCGCTGAACACCGAATACGCTATCGGCATCACCGGCCCCTGGGTAAAGGCGAAATCACGGTAAGGCACGAATCCGTCGGCGACCATCTGCGCGGCGTAGATATACCAGCCCTCGTCCTGATTGAGGGCGCCGAGCCAAACCGAAGCCGCGCCGAGAACGGCCGAAGCGAAGAGCGTCGCCCATACGTAAAACTTCATCTTCATTCGCCCGCCTCCAGCGAAGGGTTGACGTCCAGACGCATAGCCTCTTCTCCCGCGCGGTTGCGCCTGTAATACGCGAGCGCCGCGATCATGGCGGCGTTGTCGCCGCAGTATTTCGGCTGCGCCGTCAAGAGTTTCACGCCTGCGCGCGAAGCGACGCGCGAGAGCGCCTGTCTGAGACGGGAGTTGAGAGAAACGCCACCGCCCACGACGAGCGAACGGTAATCGCGGCGTTTGAGCGCGCGCGCCGTGCGGTCGGCGATAGCTTCGACGATCGCCTCCTGGTAACTGGCCACTATGCGGGGTATCTCGCCGTCGGCGGCAAGTTTCCGCGCTCCGCCGTTCTGCTGCACGTATCTCAAAAGAGCCGTCTTGAGCCCCGAGAACGAAACGCACAGATCCGCCGGGAGACCGGCGAGGGAACTTACGCCTTCTCGCGGGCGGCCTTTTGGGAAAGGAATCAACGAGGCTGCGCCGTCCGCGCGCGAAGCGAAATAATCCCGCGCGATCGCGTCGATTTTCGGACCGCCGGGATAACCGAGATCGAGAAGTTTCGCCGCCTTGTCAAAAGCCTCTCCCGCGGCATCGTCAAGCGTCTGTCCGATGATGCGGTATTCTCCGTATCTCGCCATATCGATCCACGCCGTATGACCGCCGCTCACCGCCAGACCGAGCGCGGGAACGGCCTCTTCGGGCGAAACGGCGGCGTCGAGAAACGGCGTATGCAGATGAGCTTCGATATGATTTATCGCGATGAGTTCTACGCCAAGCGCTTTCGCGAGCCCTTTCGCCGCGTTGACGCCGACGATGAGCGCGGGCGAAAGCCCCGGCCCCCACGTTACCGCGACCGCGTCGATTTTTTCCGTCATCGCAGAGCGGATCACTTCGCCGATCTTCTCCACGTGCGCGCGCGACGCTATTTCGGGAACGACGCCGCCGTACGGGACGTGGAGAGGTATCTGCGAGAAAACGACGTTGGAGAGAACCTCTCGCCCGTCGCGCACAATCGCGGCCGCCGTCTCGTCGCAGCTCGTCTCTATCCCGAGAATGTTCATCAGCCGCGTATCACGCCGTCGCCCGTGACAATGTATTTGTATGTGGTAAGTTCCTCGAGCCCCATCGGCCCGCGCGCGTGGAGCTTGTCGGTGGAGATGCCGATCTCGGCGCCCATCCCGAATTCGGCGCCGTCGGTGAAGCGCGTCGAAACGTTGTGGTAAACGGCCGCGGAATCGACCGCCCGCAGAAACTCCGACGCCCTCGCCGCATCGTTCGTGACGATGCAGTCCGAATGATGAGAGCCGTAGCGGTTGATGTGCGAGACGGCTTCGTCGACACCGTCCACGACACCGACGTTGAGTTCGAGCGAAAGGAATTCCGCCTCCCAGTTCTGATCAGCTTCATGTAGAACGACGCCCTTGTCGGCCGCCCACGCCCTGACCATCGGCAGGAACATCGGCGCGAGATTCTTATGGACGAGAAGACACTCCGCGGCGTTGCAGACGCTGGGGCGTTGCGTTTTGGCGTTATCTAGAATCGACAGTGCCATCGCCATATCGGCCTTGTCGTCGACGTATATATGGCAGACTCCCTTGTAGTGCTTCAGGACCGGGATTAGAGCGGCCTCGCACATCGCCTTGATAAGCCGCTCGCCTCCGCGCGGAATCGCGACATCGACGAGCCCGACCGAGCGCACAAGTTCAGCGACGGCCGCATGATCGAGAGTCTCGACGAGCTGCACCGCGTCGAGCGGGACGGACGCTTCGGCGAGAGCGGCGCGCACGCTCGCGGCGAGCGCCTTGTTAGACTCGATAGCCTCCTTGCCGCCTCTGAGGATAATGGCGTTGCCCGTCTTCAGGCAGAGCGCCGCCGTGTCGATGAAAACGTTCGGGCGCGATTCGAAAACGACCGCTATGACGCCGAACGGGACGCGCACCTTCCGGATGGAAATCGCGCTCGGGCGCTCCCTCGTCCAGATCGTCCCGCCGACGGGGTCGGGCAGAGACGCGACGTATCGCACGCCTTCGACCATGGAGGCGAAACGCGCGTCGTTGAAAGCGAGTCTATCAACCATCGCGGGAGCCAATCCCGCGGCTTTGGCGTTTTCGACGTCCTTCGCGTTCGCGGCGCGTATCGCGGCCTCGTCTTTTTCGAGCCTCGCGGCGATCGCCTCGAGAGCAGCGTTCTTTTCTTCCGTCGAAAGCGCCGCCACCGACGAGGAAGCCGCACGCGCCCTCAGAGCCATCCCGTGAACAAGTTCTGCCGTTTCCATTAACGTCGCGCCCCTTCTCATTTCGCCTTCATCTGAAGCCATGCCTCGATGAAGGGCTGGATTCTGCCGTCCATGACGGCGTTCACATCGCTCGTTTCGCACTCGGTTCTGAGGTCCTTAACCATGGTGTACGGGCAGAAAACGTAAGAACGGATCTGGCTGCCCCAGCCGTTTTCGCTCTTCGCGCCGTAGAAGCGGTCCATCTCGGCCTTCTTCTGGTCTTCGTAATATTCGTAAAGTTGAGCGCGCAGCATGTTCATCGCCTTTTCCTTGTTCATGTGCTGCGAGCGTTCCTTCTGGCAGGCGACGACAATGCCCGTGGGCAGATGCGTAAGACGCACGGCCGAGTCGGTCTTGTTGACGTGCTGGCCGCCCGCGCCGCCGGCGCGGTACGTGTCGATTCGCAGATCTTCGTCCTTGATGTCGACTTCGATGTCATCGTTGATTTCGGCGACCGTCTCCATCGACGCGAACGATGTCTGACGGCGCTTGTTGGCGTCGAAAGGCGATATGCGCACGAGTCTGTGGATGCCGCGCTCGGCCTTGAGCATACCGAAGGCGTAACTGCCCTCCACGCGAAAGTACACGTCTTTGAGACCGGCTTCTTCGCCGGGCTGACAGTCGTATTCCTCGACCTTCCAGCCCTGATCTTCGGCGTAGCGCTTGTACATGCGGTAAAGCATCTGCACCCAATCGCACGCCTCGGTGCCGCCCTGACCCGCGTGAAGTTTCACGAAAACGTTGCACTGATCGAACTTGCCGCCGAGAAGGGACTGGAGACGCAGCTTGCCGAAAAAATCGTCGGCCTTGGCGCATTCGGCGAGCGTATCGGCGAGAGCGGTCTGCTGGGCGGCGCCCTCCTCCATCTCCGCGAGCTCGAGCATGACGCCCGCGTCCTCGATCGTCTTCAGGAGCTGATCGTACGGAAGGACGTAGGCGCGTTCGGCGTTCGTCGCCGCGATGACTTCGCGAGCCTTAGACTGGTCGTTCCAGAAGTCGCCGCTCGCCTGCTTTTCTTCAAGCCCGGCAAGCGTCCTGCGTCGTTCTTCGATGCGGATGTATTCGGCCATTTCGCGGGCCTTCTCGCCGAGATCGCCGATGCGCTGACGCACCTCTTCGACCTCGATCAAAGATTCTTTCTTTTCTTCTGCCATATCCCCTTAATTATACCAAAAAAAGGCGATGTGCGGCGAAAGAGGAGCCATCGGACGTCAAAAAACGCGCTCTATGACGAGCGGGGACGATTCGACAGGAGAGGAGCCGATTGAAAAGGCCTTGTAAAGAGCGGCGGCGGCACGTTCCAACCCTTCTGGATCGCCCGATTTCTGAAGCGTCGCCAAAGGCGCTCCGACGGCCACCCTGTCGCCGCGCATAACGTCGAGATCGACTCCTGCGAGCGGATCGATCGCATCCGTCTGCGTGGCACGGCCCGCGCCGAGTTCGAACGCGGCGCGCGCGACTTTTTCGGCGTCGATGCCGTTGACGAACCCCGAACGCATCGCCTGTATGCGGAAGCGGAAAACGGGCTTTTCGAGAAGAGCGGAGAAACGGGCGAGATCTCCGCCGTGCGCGGCCGTCATCGCCTCGAATTTTGCGAAAGCGGACCCGTCAGCGAGACGCGCGGAACATTCTTCGCGCGCCTCTTCGTCCGAAACTCCGCGCGCGAGCGAGACCATGAGGGCGGCTAACTCCACGGAAAGCGCGCGCACCGGGCCGAGACGCGGATCGTCCGACCCCTTCAGAACCTCCATCGCCTCGGCGACTTCGTTCGCGTTGCCGACGGCGCGCCCGAGAGGCGCTGACATATCCGTGACGAGAGCGGCCGCTTTCCTTCCGGCGGCGCGAGATCCTTCGACGAGACTTTTCGCGAGAGCGAGCGCCTCCTCGCGTGTTTTCATGAACGCGCCGCTGCCGCATTTGACGTCAAACACGAGCGTCCCGGCTCCTTCCGCCAGTTTCTTCGAAAGTATCGACGCCGTTATGAGAGGTATCGACGCGACGGTTCCGGTCACGTCCCTCAGGGCGTAAAGTTTTTTGTCCGCCGGCGTGATCTCCTGCGTCTGCACCGTCATCGAAACGCCCGTCGACCTGACAATGCGCGAAAAATCATCGAGAGACAGCGAGGCGTTGTAACCGGGAATCGTCTCGAGTTTGTCCGCGGTGCCGCCCGTAAGCCCGAGCCCTCTGCCCGTAAGCGACGGCACCGCCACCGCGCACGCGGCCGCAAGAGGCTGTATCACGAGAGAAAGCTTGTCACCGACGCCTCCCGTCGAATGTTTGTCGGCCGTCACGAGACCTTCCCACGAAAGGACGCGGCCGGAATTCATCATAGCCTCGGTGAGATCCGCCGTTTCGCGCTCCGTCATCCCCTTGCAGCATATCGCCATCGCGAGAGCGCTCATCTGGTAATCCGGTATCTCCCCGCGCGTGAAACCTTCGATGAATCCGCGTATCTCGGCCGACCCCAGAGCCCGGCCTTCGCGCTTCTTGTCGAGAACTAGTTTAGCAATCATCACGGTTCCTCCGCCTGCGGCTTGCGCCAGTATGAAAGATATTCGACGTTCCCCATCTCACGCCCGAGAATGGGAGACTCTTCAATACCGAGAAGTTCGAGCCCAAGCTCGTCCTTAGCGAAGGAGACGATGCCGTCGCGCGCTTCAAGACGAAGTTTTTCGTCACGCACGAGACCACCGGGGGCGTTGCCCTTGCCGACCTCGAACTGCGGTTTTATGAGAGCGACGATCTCTCCGCCGGGAGCGAGGACGTCGCGAATGGACGGGAGTATGAGTCTGAGCGATATGAACGAAACGTCGGTGACGGCGAGCGTCGGAACTTCGGGCAGATCGGCACTCGTCATATAACGCGCGTTGAACCGTTCTCTCACCCATACGCGCGGATCGACGCGCAGCTTGTACGCGAGCTGGTTCGTGCCGACATCGACGGCCATCACGAGCTTCGCTCCGTGCTGCAGAAGACAGTCGGTGAAGCCCCCCGTGGAGGAGCCGACATCGAGACATATTCTGCCTTGCGCCGAAAGGGAAGAAAACATGTCGAACGCGCCCTGCATCTTTTCGCCGCCTCTGGAGACGAAGCGCTGAGGAGATTCCACTTCGATGCAGGCGGCGTCATCCACCTGACGCGAAGCCTTGCGCTCCACCTGCCCGTCGACGCGCACCTTACCCTCCATGACGAGCGCCTGCGCGAGAGTGCGCGACGGAGCAAGGGCGCGCTCCACCATCGAAATATCAAGCCGCTTTCTCACTTCACCGAGCCGAGATATTCGATCTTGCGGATTTCATCCCTGCTGAAGCTGCGCGTGATTCCGAGTTTAACTTCGACCGTTACGCCCGAAGCCGAACTCGAAACGAGAACCCCCTCGTATTCGCCGCGAACGGTCACGATTTTCACGTTGGGCACGAAGATGCGCTTGAGCCCGACGTTCACCTTCGAGGTGGTTTTGCTCTTGACTTCGGGATGAAGGACCTTTTCGGCGTAACCGTCCTTTCTGACGATGAGCACGTGTTCGCCTTCGGAGACGTCCTCGATCGCGAACACGTCGCTCGCTCTCGCGTCCCGGTCGCGCGATTTCGTGCTGCCGAGTATCCGGCCGTCAAGAACGATCTGCGCCCCGACGGGAGCCGTGCGCACCTCGATGCGACCCATTATGTTCGAAAGCCTGAATTCCTCGCGGGCGGACGAGCCGTTGGAAATCTCGACGGTTTTGGTCATGACACCATACCCGTCGTACTCCGCTCTGACGCTGTACTTGCCGGCCTTGAGGCCCGAAATCGTAACGGGGCCCTTGCCGTGCGCTTCACCGTTGACGTAAAAACGCGCTCCCTCGGGGTGGGACGAAAGATGGAGAGAGCCGGGAAGCCCCTTCAAGGCGACGGAAAGCGTCTGGCTGTCGCCCGCGTTTATCGCGAGTTCCCGCACCTCTTCGCAAAACCCCTTCATGGAAAGCTTGACGGTGGCGCGTCCCTTGGGGACATCCTCGACGCACAGCGGGGTGACGCCGCGCGTGATTCCGTTGACCGTGACCTCCGCGCCCTCCGGCTCCGATTTGACTTCGATGCGGCCCGAAGAAAGCACGAGCTTCACGTCTTTGACAAGCGGCGTGCGTCCCGTGAACTTGACGGAGAACGACTGCTCGAGATAGCCGGCCTTGCGAAGCTTGAGCGTATACTGGTCTTTCGCCGGAAGATGCGTTATGAGCCGCGGCGTCACGCCCACGGACTGCCCGTCGACCAGTATGTCGCATCCGGCCGGCTCCGATTTCACGAGCAGCAGCCCCTTCGTTTCGCGCAGCACCTCGTGTTTCTCGACGAGAGGGCCTTCGTCCGTCCTGAAATAACGGTCTACCTCTTCATAACCGCAAAGGCGGCATTTGAGATGGTGCCTGCCGGGCTTGAGATCGAACATGACGAGCGGCGTCACACCTCTGTCTTCGCCGTCGACGATCACGCTCGCGCCGGAGGGCTGGCTCGTCACGCTCACGCGCACGGGGCGCTCTTCCTGCGCGAAAAGAACGGCCGCGAAAAGCCCTGCGGCCAGAAACCACGCCCGCTTCATCGTTTACCCCCTTTCGTCATGCGTCTTTCAACGTCGATGAGTTTGGCCGAAGCCTCCCGGTTGCGTTCATCCGCCCTGTCGGGAATCATCTCGAGAAGAACCTTGAGTTCACGCTGCGCGTCCGGCCATTGCCCGAGATTGATGGCTCTGTCGGCGAGAAAACGCTGGTTGCTGTAGCGCTTTTCGTGTTCCGACACGGCGCGATCGAGACCCTCGCGCGCTTCGGCCGCGAAATCGGGCTTCGGATTGATCGTCTCCAGATAGAAAAACGCTTCTTTGTACGCGGTGATCGACTGCGCGAGATTGCCGTAGTTGACGTCGCGGTCTTCCCATTTGAGATTGCCGAGGGCGATCTTCTCCTTCGCCAGTTCAATCAGCTTCTCGCGAGAATACTGGATCGCCCACACGCCCAGCTCGTTCTTCGTGAACGCCTCAAGCTTCTCGCGGATTTCCTTGAACGCCTCCGGCTCCTGAGTGTTCACGATCCTGACGCGGCGCACGCGCGAAGAGTAGACGACCTTGAGTTCCCAGCTTTCGAGTTTTGGCGGCTCCGCGTCGGGCCCCGAGTATTCACGGTCGATCTTCCGCATCTTGGAAAATGAAACAATTTCGTTCAGGTGCGCCAGCGCGCGGTCGTCGAGAACCCGGCTTTTCGTCACGTGGCGATTCTCCCGCGGAACATCGTCGATGCGCACGTGAAGCACTCCGTCGGGCGTGAGCTTAAGTTCGTAGCGGAATATCCCCTTCGAATCGGCCTCGGTCTTCTCGTAATAAAGTTCTTTGACGACAGGCTCCGTTTCCGCCGCGTCTACGGGCGCGGGAGCGGTCTCTTCGGCGGCCGGCGGAAGGAAAACGCAAACGGCGGCGCCGACGGCGCAGATTCCGGCCACCGCCCAGACGACATGCGAAAAGAGACCGCGCTTGCGCTGCGGTTGCGCAAAGCCGTCTCCCTGCGCGGCTGCGGGAGCGGACGAGGTTCCGAGCCCGAGATCGACTTCGGCCTCGCTCTCGCCCTGCACGATCACGCGGATTCTGGTCGCCCCCGCCTCGATAATGTCGCCTGCCGACAGTTCCACGGGGTCGGCTCCGAGAGGAGCGCCGTTGAGAAGCGTACCGTTCGCGCTCGCGAGGTCGGTTACGCGGATCGCTCCTTCGGTCTCCTCGAAATAGCAATGGTTGCGGGAGAGCTCTTCATCGGAGACGTGCACGTCGTTTGAAGACGAACGGCCGAACCTGAGCCCGCCCGAACCGACCTCGAAACGCTTTCCGGCGAGATCGCCGGTTTCAATCCTGAGCAACAGTTTCTCGGACATCACCAATTTCCTTTCATCGCCTGACTCAGGACGGGCCCGAGCAGGATTATGAACACGGCGGGGAAAATGCACAGGAGAAGCGGCCCGAGCATCTTGACAGGCGCTTCGGCCGCCAGTTTTTCGGCCCGGTCGAAACGCCGCGAGCGCAGCTGATCGGACTGGATGCGCAAAATGGCGCCTATCGAAACGCCGAGCTCGTCGGCCTGGATAAGCGCGAACGCCACGGCCTTGAGATCGCTCTGACTGACCCTGAGAGCCATGTTCCGCAGAGCCTCCTTGCGCGAAGAGCCCACCTGGATCTCCTTTGTCATCCTGAGAAGTTCTTCGTTGAGCGGATCGAGCCTGCGGGACTTGCAGTTGCGCTGCAGAGCGCTTATGAAATCCATTCCCGCTTCGACCGAAAGCGTCAGAAGATCGAGCACGAACGGCAATGACTTCATGATCGAGAGATGACGGCGCTTGACGGTGCGGTAAAGCCAGAGTTTGGGCGGCAACCACAGCAGCATAAGCTGGATGGCGACGAACTCTTCGCCGGAAATAAGCCCTTCGTAGCCGCCCTGGACAAGCAGGGAATCGGCGTGCGACACCGCCCGTGAAAACAGTCGCCCGCGCAGCAGAGGAAAGAAATTCGGCGCAAGCGGCAACAGGAGCTTGAAAAGCAGCGGAATGGACCGCTCCTGTCTGCGGCCGTCGGCGAGAGTGACATACGTGACCTCGCCGGCGACAGACGCGGCATACCACGCGAACGCGGCGGCGGCCGCACCCCACGCGATCATCATGCCTATTCCAAGAACGTCCATTCTCCGCCCTTTCCGAACATCAGGTTACGGGAGCGCCCCCTGCGGCACCGGACGACGGCGAAAGAACGCCTCCGCTTTCCCCGGGCTCGCCCGCGAAAAGAATCATCCCTTCGGAGACGCCGACCGACATCTTGCGCGGCGCGAGATTCGCGACGAAAACGACTTCTTTGCCGACGAGTTTTTCCGGCTCTGGATACGCCTGTCGGATGCCGGAGAAGATCGTGCGCCTGCCGAGCGCGCCGGCATCGAGAACGAACTTGAGGAGTTTGGAGCTTTTCGGCACCGTCTCGCAGCTCTCGACGACGCCGATCCTAAGATCAAGCTTCTCGAAGTCGCCGAACGCGATCTCGCTCTTGAGCGGCGTCACCTCTCTTCCCTGTTCCCTCTTCCCTGTTCCCTGCTCCCCATTCCCTCCTTTGTTCTTGCTCGCCCTCGACTCATGGCTCACTTCGCCCGATTCGCCGGGCTTCGCCTTCGCCGCCTCGATCATCGCCTCGACCTGCTTGATGTCGATGCGGCTTGCGAGATACTCGTATTCGCCAAGCGCGCAGTTCTCCTTCGATTCCGCCGCGCTCGCCCACGTCCACTCGCTTTCTCCGAAAAGCTTCATGGCTTTGACGGAATAATCGGGGAGGACGGGCTTGAGGTAGATTGCGATAGCGCGAAACGCGTTCAAGGCCGCGGTTAGAGTCGTGCGCGTCGCTTCTTCGTCGGTCTTGACCGTCTTCCAGGGCTCTCGCCTGTCGAAATATTCGTTCGCCGCATCTGCGAGACGGCAGATTTCGACGACAGCCTGATTGAACCTGCGCTCCTCGTAGTGCTTAGCGATCGTCTCGCCCGCGCCGACACACTTCGAGACAAGAGCGCGGCCCTCGTCATCCATCGTGCCGAGCATGCCGCCGAGCTTTTTGTGGAGCATCTGAGCGCCGCGCGAAGCGATGTTCGTTATCTTGCCCACGAGATCGGAATTTACCCTCTGGACGAAATCGGCGAGATTGAGATCCATGTCGTCTGTCGTGCCGCCGAGCTTCGCCGCGTAATAATATCTGAGAGCCTCGGGCGGGAGATTGTCGAGATACGTCCGCGCCGAAACGAACGTGCCTTTCGACTTCGACATTTTCTCGCCGTTCACCGTCAGGAAGCCGTGGACGAAAACCTTCGTCGGCCCCTTGAAGCCGGCCGCGTTGAGCATCCCCGGCCAAAAGAGGCAATGGAAGCGGATGATGTCCTTGCCGATGAAGTGGTAAAGTTCGACGTCGGGATCGTTCCACATTTCGAACTTGCCGGCGTTCTTGAGACTCGCGATGTATCCGATCGGCGCGTCGACCCAAACGTAGAAATACTTATCTTTGCAGCCCGGTATCTCAAAGCCGAAGTACGGCGCGTCACGAGAGATGCACCAGCCGCGCAGCGGCTCCTTGAACCATTCGAGAAGCTTATTGGAGACATCGCTCGTGGTATGGCCCGGTATCCACTTCTCGAGATATTCGTGCTGCGGCTCGAGTTCGTAGTAGAGATGCTCCGAATCTTTCACGACGGGCGAAGAGCCGCACGTTGTACATCTGGGGTTCCCCAGCTCCTCGGCGCCGTACGTGGCGCCGCACTTGTCGCAGCTGTCGCCATACTGATCCGCCGCGCCGCACTTCGGACATACGCCCTTGACGAAGCGGTCGGGGAGGAACATCGTGCACTTCTCGCAATAAAGCTGAGGCGTCGTCTTGCGCGTGATGTAGCCCTTTGATTCGGCGGCTTTGTATATCTCTTCGCTCAAAGCCTTGTTCTCGGGCGAATTCGTCGTGTAGTAATTGTCGAACTTTATCTGAAAATCGGTGAAATCCTTAAGATGTTCGGCGTGGCTCCTCGCGATAAGCTCCTCGGGGGTGATGCCCTCCTTGCGCGCTCTAATCATAATAGGAGTGCCGTGGGTATCGTCGGCGCAGACATAAACGCATTCGTTGCCGCGCATCTTCTGAAACCTCACCCAAAAGTCGGTCTGAATGTATTCGACCAGATGTCCGATATGAATGTCGCCGTTCGCATACGGCAACGCGCTCGTAACTACTATTCTTCTCTTCTCCATGGTTCGGTAATTATACCAAAATCCACGTATCCCGGGCAAATTGTCGGCGGAAAACGGAAAAATCGGCGACGATTTGAAAAATCAAGCAACAGAATATATAAATATCAGGCAATCTTCCACATTAACATTCATCAATGGTATAATGAAAGTTATGAAACGGATATGAAAGCTATGAAACGGATACTAATTTCATTGCACCCTAACGGAAAGTCCCAGCGTGAATTCCTGTGTGGAGTGTCTCTCTACGCGCATTCGCACAGAGAATGGATTTTGCATATTGACAACCAGCCCGAGAAATTGTCGCTGAATACGATCAGGCAATATGCCGCCTCCGGAGTCAAAGGGGCGATAATCTGCGAGACCTACGTTGAAAATCTCGCGGAGATACTCACGCGCTCGCCGATTCCGATCGTCATATTCGGCTCGCCCTCAAAAGAGATAAGATCGACGAAATCTCTCGTAGGGTGGTCGATGAGCGACGATGAAGGCATAGGCAGATACGTTGCCGAGTATTTCATTTCACTCGGGCAATTCCGCTCGTATTCATTCATACCCGATCCGCAAAACTCAGGCTGGTCGCGCGGCCATCAAAAAGGCTTTCTCGAAGCGACGACGGCGGCCGGCAAAAAAGTCGACGTGTTCGACGCTCTCAAGGGCGACACGATCCACAAAACGCCCGCCGACCTTGATTCCGCCGTATACGACGACCTTCTAAGCCGGTGGCTGCGCTCAATCCCGAAGCCGGCCGCCGTGATGGCCGCGTCCGACCAGCTCGGCGTCAGAACCGTTTCACTCGCACGCTCCATCGGGATTAAAATCCCCTCCCAGCAATCCATAATCGGCGTAGGCAACGACATCTCTCTGGATGAACTCTCGATACCTTCGCTGTCGAGCGTCGCCGTCGATCACGAAGAAGAAGGCAGGAACGCCGCCAAACTTCTCGCGCGGTTCCTGAACGGCCGCGAGAAGCGAAACCTATGCGTCATACGCTCACGCACGATGAAAATCATCGAGCGCGAATCGTCCAAGCCCATAACTCCGGCGGCGATCCTCATCAACAAGGCTCTCGCATACATCGCCTTGAACGCCGACAGGAACATAAAGATAGTCGACGTCGCCAAACATCTGAACATTTCAAGACGCCTGCTGGACCTGCGCTTCAATCAATTCCACAACAAGACCATCGGCGAATCGATCCTTGAGGCGCGCCTTACGGAAGTGCGCCGCCAGCTGTCCACCACATATCTTCCGTTGCAGGTAATCGCCGCCAATTGCGAGTTCCCGAATCTACACTATCTGAAAAAAATCTACAAAAGATTTTTCGGCCAGCCGCCCGAAAACCACTACACGTCCAAAAAGAAAGCGCAGTAGACTTTCGGGCGGCCTGACGCCGCGGATGTCATTTTTTCTTCGCGCCCGCGGGCACGCCGAGACGGATCACGCCCTTGAGATCGCCTTTCGAAGGACCTTCGTAATAACGGGTCTCTTTGTACTGGGCGTTGTAGAAGACGGCGTCGAAGTTTATCGTCTTGCCCTCGAGCGCTTCGACCGTCATCCCGTCAAGCCCGAAGCGTTTGAGCGGAATCGCGAGAATGGCGGTATACCCTTTAGCGCCGCATCCGCCGTGATTCAGGACCGACGAATTGGTCGCATCAAACTTTAAAGCCGAATCGGACGAAAGAATGGTGCCGTCGATAAACACCGTAATCTCCAGATCCTTGAAGAAAAACTTAACGCCGTCCCACTCGCCCCAGTTGCCGCTGCCGATCGTCGTGCAGCCGGGATATTTCACGAATTTATTATACTCGTAATTGGCCTTTATGTAAAGATTTTCAGCATCATACCCCATATAGAGCCAGCATCCGGGAACGCCCGTATATGCGCGCCCCTTATCGTCCCGTTCAAGCCCGCGCGACGCCTTCCACGGCGTTGCGAACATCGAAGGCGTAAAAGCGCCGCCTTTCGGAAAGATGGACCCTTTTGTCGGGAATGCCGCGATCGGCGACTTAAGGGGCTTTTCCTTTTTCTCGAGCCGGACCAGTTTACGTGCGCCCCAACCTTTCTTTGAAGAACCCGTCTCTACGTAATTCTCCCATACCTTGCAGAAATCGAGATACCTGTCGTCGACGATCTCTTTGCATGTGCGGATAAGATTGTCGCGAAAAACAGCGTTCGCCGAACCCTGGAAGGAAAAGCGCATAGGCTTATCACACTCCATCGTATTGTTGGTGACGACGATATCCCGCGTCTGATGCATGTGGAACGGCCACCAGCAGTTCACGAATCTGTTGCCGCGATATACGGTCTCCTTGCCGCCTTCGTCGTTGTAAAGTCCCGGCCAATCGCCGCAGTCATGACAATAGTTGCCTTCAAAAAGCGAATTATTCATCGCGCCGTAGATGGCGCCCCCGTCGCGGCTCGAAAGCATCGTATGGTTGAATTCGTTCGAGATCACCTGGCCACCCGTCGTCCAAAGAGTGGCGGCGCTGCGGCCGGTATGGTGGATGTGACAGTCTCTGAGCGTAACGTACGGCAGCTGCAGATACGCGCCCGAATTGCCGACATTGAAAATCTCGCAGTTATAGACGCCGCCTCCGTTGCCGCCGTCGGCGTAATGGACGCCGTGACCGCCGGTTCCGTATATCTTGCAGTTGCGCACTTCGGAATTTACGGGCTTCGTAACCAGAATACCCGATCCGGCGGTGTTGCGGATTTCGCAGTTTTCAACGATAAGCCCCTGCGGTTTCCACCCGCCGATTACCGCGGCAGGACCCTTCTTGCCGTAAGCGCCGCAACCGGGAACCACCGAGCACCCTTCCAATACGAGGCCAGAAATGCGAAGGTTCTTCACCTTTGAGACCGTGATGATGCGGACGGCTCTCGAAACCGACGCTTTCAGGTTTTCGGGCGTCTCGCCCTTTCTCGGCCAGTAGCGGATCGTCGACGTGCCGCCCTCGAACATCCACGTTCCCGGCTCCGTCATGCCCTGGATCGAGTTTGTGACGCGATAGCCCTGATTGAAGCGCCCGAGCGGCATGTTCGTTCTGGACTTCAGATAAAAGACGCCGTTCTTCCAGTCGTTCGTCGCGATATAGGGACGGGTCTTCGCCCACTCCTGCGGAACGATAAGACGCGCCGATGCAAGATCGAGATCTTTAAACATATCTCCCGACGGAAGCGCCTTTTTGTTGTAGCGGATGACCGTGCGGTTGTCCTTCGCGATGTCGGCGGCGTCCGCGAAATACGGCAGGGCTTTCTTGTTTTTGGCAGGATAAAGCGCCATCGTCGCGCGCGAGCCGTTTATGACGAGAGCATAAGAGGCGTTGGCGTCTATTTCAAACGGGAAATCCGCGACGAGAAACCTGCCGTCCTTGGGATCCTTCTTCCACTTCTTGATTTCAACGGCGCCCGAAAGTATCGCCTTGCCGGGATTTGCGGCGCGGATGCGCGAGACGGGCGTTTTCGCGTCGATCGACACGGGTTCGTCAAAACGGTACACGCCGTCGGCGATGACGATTTCGTTCGATTTGTCCGAACCGCTTTTCGCCGCCGCCACGGCTCTCGCCAGTGTCGCGTACGGACGCTCCGCGCTGCCGTTGCCCTTTTCGTCATCACCCTTTGGCGAAACGTTGATGACCGCTCCGAAAAGCGGAATCTGGACGCCCAACGCAAGCGCCGCTAACCAGGTTTTCTTTTTTATTGTCGTATTCATCATTTTTCCTTTTTGTATTTTCAGATATCGTTAGAACGCCAACCACCAGAGATGTTCGATCGCATCGTAGTTGTTCACCGTTTTCAGCCGTCTGACGCGCGTGGAAACTCTCTTTGAAAGCGTCCTCGAAAAGCATCGTCGGCAATGCGCGAACTTTCCCTTCATCCCGTCGACCGTCTCGTACGGAATAAGCTGCCACTGGCATACGCTCGCAGACTTCTCCACGGGCAGGATTACCGACGACGCGCTCCCGGCGATACCGCACAGAAGACAGACAAACCCGATTGCGCACCTTTTAATCATAATTTCCTCCTTTATTGTAAGATGATAATCCTTGTTTCTTTGTGATCAAAGCCTTTGTGCTTTACGATGACAATATGATACTAAAAAACAAGCGAAACAGAGGCTATGAGACACAGCCACCCGAAGCGCCGTACTGCAGACATGTCAGCGCTCCTTATCGTTCAACAGCCACTTCAAAGGTATTTTCTTCATGCGCGAGGATATGAGATACGGCTTGTCGTAATAATGAAGAAGGATCGAAGAATCATCCGTTTCGAAAGCGGAGAAATAGCAGAAGAAGCCCTTCTCGTCCGTCTCGACGAGTCTGCGCGAAACCCAAGTTTTGCCTTCGTCGTGGGAAATTGCCGTCGAAAGCGGCGCGCGCATCCCGGCGAGCCATTTCGGGCCGCGCTTCAAGAGATGTTCGCGCCCTTCGTGATCGTTCCAGACAAGAAGCAGTTTGCCGCTCTTGAGCCGCATGATCGTCGCGGGGCCGCGCGGTCCGATTATCGGCGACGGACCGAAATCACCCCATGTCTCGCCGCCGTCTTTCGAGAACATCTGCCACTGCCGCCCGCGGTTGGTGCGCGCATACATGTAAAGCCGCCCGTCGTTAAGCTCGACAAGCCCCGGCTCCTGCACGTAAACGCGTTTGCCGTCCTTGTCGGTCACGACATATTCCCCGCCCTTTTTCCACGTTTCGCCGTTGTCGTCGGAATACACGCAGCTGAGCCTGCCCATCATGGAATTCTTCTTGTCGAGCCTGTATGAATGACGCGCCAGCGGCAGCACGATGCGGCCGCTTTTCATACGGACGGCGCGCGCGTTGTTGCAGACGTAATAATCCGTATCGTCCTTCGACATAAGCCTCTTCGGCTCTCCGAGAGTTTTGAAATCATCGTCTGTGACGCGCATGTACGGCGTGCAGTCCGAAGCGGAATTTTTGCGGAGATAGAATATCGCGATGCGCTTCGCGTCAAGGCGCATAAAGGAAACGCTCATGACGTTAAGTTTGGCCTCGCGCTTGATTATCTCGCGATCCTCGCTCCACGTCTCGCCTTCGTCGCGGGACGTGCGTATCTTGATCGTCGCCGGTGTGTCATCCCATTTGTTCTTGCCGACGAATTTCGCATACGCGAAACAGATGCCGCCGTCATTGAGTCGCACGAAGTCACCTTCTCCGTTGCGGGGATTGTCCTTGCTTGTCTCGAACGCGCATACCGTGCGAGGTTCGGCGATCTTTTCGGCCAAAGCGACCGGCGCCAGAACAAGCACCGCCGCCGCAAGACGGATATAAGGTCTCATTTTATCCATTTTCAGTCACCTGTTTTTTATTTATTTATAACATCCTTTTATTTCTTTCGCTCTGCTGCTTCAGCAATCGCGCCCGGGCGGAATTCAGTGCCCTATCTGACAATCAGCTTAAATCCCAGTTCACGCGACTTCGACGCTTCTTCGGTCCCGCCGTAACGGCCGAGATTGAGCCGCTTGCCGTGAGGCTTCGTTTCGCTGCCGTACGGCGCCTCGGGATCGCCCGCGTCGATTGAGAGCGAATGAAGCCTGTCTTTGACAAATCCGCCGGCCGTCCAACGGCCCGTCCTTGAGCGCGGATGAACGTCAAAGGCCAAAACCTCGTCGATCTTAGAGACTTTATAACGAAAACACGTAAGAGTTATCGATGTACTTGATGTTTTCTTGGTGAACTTCTCTATGAGATTTGTTGACGATAATGTGTCACTGCCGAGAATCGCCTCTCCAATGATAACATTACTCAAATTGACAGCGCCCTTATCCTCTCCTATTTCCTCGACATTCACGTAATAATCATCATTGCCGCCCAAAAGGGTATAACTCACATTGGCGACGGCGCCTGTGCGGACCATAATATCGGCTCCTGCCACGCACGTATCAAGTTTGTGATTGCCGACAAACAGGGAATTGCTGACATTGACAATACCCTTCCACACTTCAAGGCCAGGAGAAGCCTTTGGCGAATCTGTAACATTATACGCGAAAGTGCAATTGTCAACATTGACCACAGACGACGGCGATGATAAATTTATGTTGAGCGCCCCGCCGAAATCATTGTTCTTGCCGCCATAGACATGACAATTCACATTCATATTCGCTATCCACGAGCAATTCTTGAAAAGCGAACCGGTTGTCGTAACCGCATCAAGAACTACCGTACCGCCGACGCCGCGGCCTCTCCCCAAGTCAGTCGCTCCGTAATACCCCATCAGAGATTTGTTGCATATAAAATCACAACCGATAACTTTTAATGCGGTAGCGCCGGTCGCATAAAGCGCCATCCCCCTGCCTCCGCCACGAGTTATCTGTGCGGCGGAATCGGTCGCGTCCTGATTTATACGCGAACCGTTGCCGAAAAATTTACATCCGACTATCTCCGCATTGGTTTTTTTCAAATAAACCCCAAAGCCGTGATCGCCATAACTTGATGTGAACCCACTAGGGTAAGCGTACATGCCGTTGTAAGCGATTACGCAATTTGTCATATAAAGACTGCCGTTTTCTGAATGAATTCCTCGCCCGCCGTTGCAATTGGAAGAGGAATAATTTCGCCAGCCGTTAGATATCACATGACAATCTGTCAGTGAAAGTATGCCGGTGTTCTGTTTATAAAACACCGCATTCCTTGCGCGTCTCATGTGAAGTCTCTCCAATGTTAGAGAATAGTTCACATTCGCCTTACATAAGAACGGGGAATAAGAATTACTCGAAGGATAGTTGGCGAAATCAATATCGGAATACGGAAAGTCCGGGTCGAGCGTATTGTCGTCAGTACCGGCATATCCACCTGAAATTTTAATGGTCTGAGAATTTCCGAATGTCACCGATTGTATTTTAGCGGTGTAATGACCCGACTTAAGACGGACGATATCTCCGTTTTTGAGATTCGCGTTTTTCAGGTAATTCGTAAGCATCATGGGGCTTTCCCATGATGAGCCATCCCCTGTTCCGTCGGCGTCAGGCGTTATGTAAATGTTGCGCGCCGACACCGCAAGTGAAAACATACACACGCAGAAGAGTACTACAAGGCTATGCCCCCCCCCCCACGGAATTTGACTTGTTCATGTTTATTTTTGACTTGTTCATGTTTATTGTCTTTTTTGTGATCAAACGCTTTTGTGCTTTACGCCAGACATGATACTAAAAAACAAGCGAAGCGCCAAGGGTTTCGGTCTAAATCAAAAGCAAGAGTTTTTCAAAAAATCAAGCAAAGAGACCGACTCAAGGCGCCGCGGATTCCGCGCGGATGAGACACAGCCACCCGAAGCGCCGTTTCGACGCTTCTTCGGTCCCGCCGTAACGGCCGAGATTGAGCCGCTTGCCGTGAGGCTTCGGTTCGCTGCCGTACGGCGCCTTCGGATCTCCGCGAAGTCGAGACATTTCGGAAACGCTCTTCTTCGCCGCACGCATTTTCAGACGACGACCTCCCAGCCGTTGCGGCAGTAGTCGCGCTTGAGCGCGATTCCGCGCCCTGTTCCGTTGGCAAACTCCATCCTGTCGGGATCCCAGTCGAAACCGGTATCGTAGACGTAGCTCATGTTGCAAAGCTGACAGAGCACGGCTCCGCGCGCGCCGACTTCGGCGGGCGAAACGGTCTCTTCGCGGGATATCGCGCACTCCACGAAATTAAGCACCTGGTTTTTGCTCTTGTAAAGCTGAACGGGCGCCTTGTCGAGCGAATAAATGCGCTTGATGGCGGCAATGGTTCCTTCAAGCCCGGCATCCTTCTTCACCGACGCGTCAGTTCCGTAATCGGCACCCGTATAACCCGCTTTAAGTTCGCATCCTTCAAGCGCGCCGAGCTTGTCGATCGCCTGGCGCACCGCGGCGGTCGGCTTGACAGCCGCTCCTTCCCACACGGCTATTTTGCCGCGGTTTACCGCCACCACGCCTTTCGTGCCGTAGAAGACGGTTCCCCATACGCCGAAAGGCCCGTGATAAAGCTCGACATCGCCGTAAGGCTTTTTGAAGAGCATTTTCATGCCGTACTGGCGGCGTCCGCCGTGGTAAAGGTTTGTCGAATGGGGTTCCTCGGAACGAATGACGCGGTAAGGGCCGGAGTTGTCCATATCAAGCCCCCACTGGGCGATATCGAGATGATGCGCTCCCCAGTCGCCGTTGTAGCCGAGCCCCGTCTCGTCGTCGAAACGCCAGAACATCGGGTACCAGCAATGCACCCCGGGCACTCTCTTGTTCTTGTAGTCGGCGGGAGCGAGCCTGTTGGAATAGGGCCTGTATTTCGACGGGCCGAGCCACATGTCCCAGTCGACGTTGGGATTGGGACGGCTTTCCTCGGCGGCCTTTTCGGGGTCCTCGAAGAATCTGAGCGGGTGTGAAGGTCCTCCGAGTTTCTTGCCCGCTATGCCGTAGTTGGCGTCGACATAAAGAACATCGCCGATGAAACCGTTTCTCACGACCATCGCCGCCGTTCTGAAGACGTCCCAGCTGCGCTGCATAGAACCGCACTGGAAGACGCGTCCGTACTTCTTCTGCGCTTCGATGATCTTGCGCGACTCGTCGACATTGTAGGTAAGCGGCTTTTCGCAATAAACATCTTTGCCGCTCTTCATCGCCTCGACGGCGATATACGCATGCCAATGGTCCGGCGTGGCGATAACGACAAGATCAATCGACGGATCGGCCAAAACTTCGCGGAAATCCGTACAGAAGCGGCACGCCGGCTGACTGACGGAGTTTTTCGCATATTCCCTGTCGACATGCGCGGCGCCTGTCTTCGCGCGCACCTTGTCACAGTCGCAAACGACGGTGATCCGGCACAGATCCGGCAGATCAAAGCACGTTTTCTCGGCTCCCCAACCTTCCTTCGCGCCGACAAACTGCGGCAGAAGCGCGGTCCACATCTGCATGCCGTAGCCGATAAGACCGACATTGAGTTTCTCGCCCTTCGCGCGCGGACGCAGCGGAACCTTGCCCGTCGCGCAGCCCGAAAGCGCGGCCGCCGCGGCCGAACCGAACAAAAAGCTTCTTCTGTTGAGTTTCATTTTTTCTGTCTCCTTTTCGTTAAAGTTCTTTTATACGGATATTCCTGAATCTCACGACGCCGGGAACGAACGCCTTACCTTCTTTCGGACGCTTCTGAAAATGGACCTGAAGCCCGATGAAGCCGCTCTTGTCGAGATCGTCCTCCATGTCGACGACAAGATTGCCGTTGAGGTAAGTCCGTATCTTCGCCCCACGGCACACGACCCTCATTTCATTCCAATCGCCCTTTTTGAACGACGCTTTGGCGGCGTCGAGCCGGGATTTCGGAGTAAGATCGGTATCGAGCCAGATTTTACCGTTGACGTAACCGCGCCTCTCCTCGTCGTAAATCCGCCCCGTCGAAGAGCCGTCGGGCGTTATCTCCGCCTGATATCCGTACACGAGACGGCGCGGCGCGAAACGCGAAAGCTTGTCTGTCGAACGGAATTGGATCCCCGAATTTCCGTTTTCGATTTTGAAATCGGCCTTCAGATCGAAATCGCCGTACTTTTTGTCGGTGACGAGAAAAGTGTTGATTCCGATATCGCGCGGAACCCCTCTTCCCACGATGCATCCGTCCTCGACCGTAAAACGGTTCTCGCCGCCTTTGACCGACCAGCCCTCCAGCGTCCTGCCGTCGAAGAGAGCCGTATAGCCGCTTTCCTCCGCGGCGCATCGCGCGGCCGCCGAAGCCGAAGATACGCTGAGCGATTTGGACATGTTCGATTCCATCAGAACCGACGCTTCGTTGCCGCGCAATTCGAACTTGACATCCAGAACGGCCGGAGAGCGGACGAAATGGATTCTGATCTTAAAGAGTCCGCTTGACATCCATGCGCCGGCCGCGGCCACCGGCTGTTTGCCGCCCGTAAAACGGCGCAGCGTATCGGTATTGTCCTTTTCGACGGTCAATTCACCGTCAAGCCATTTGCCGTCGCCCACCGCAATCGTCTGTCTGCCGAAACCGTTCTCGATTGTCAGCGTTCTCGACTTGTCGTCATAACCCGCCGAAACGATGCCGAGCCGATTTGCGGCGTTTATCTTTATGCACGCGAATTTTTCGATCGCCGTTCTTGAACCCGAGGCCCCGCCCTTTGGCGGCGCGATAACCAAATTTGCGGATCGCTCCCTAAGACGCTTCAACGCCGTTTCGTTTTCTTCAAGAGGCTTTTCGGAAAGCGCAGGCAAAACGGTATCGTAAAACGCGTTGAGAGACGGTTTGTTCGAGCCGCGCCCGCCCGCGTTGCTGACAAAAATTATGTCCTTGTCGGGAATCACAGCCCCTATCTGACCGAACGCTCCGCAAAGACGGAACGAGTCGTGGTGCCCCATCCATATTTGCCAGCCATACCCAAGCTGCCAGTCATCGGGTTTCGCCAAGCCGGCGGCGCCGCCGCCGTGCAACGCCAGAACAGAGTCGGTGACCTTTCCGTATTTGGACTGCAGGCTCGTGGCCTGTTTAACCCACCACAGCGGCAGCAGCCGTTCGCCTTTCCAGACGCCTTCGTTTTTCAGAAGCAGACATATTTTGGCGAGATCTTCGGTGCGCAGCTCGAAACCGGAGCCGCCGATCACGGTCGTGCCGTCCTGAAGTCTCGGCCAGTACGATGCTTCAATCCCGAGCTTGTCGAATATGCGCGGCTTGAGGTACGCGATAAGATCTTTTTCTCCTGTCACCTTGGCATGGATAAGCGCGAGCATCGTCGTATTGCCCGACATGTAACGAAAGAGCTGTCCCGGCCGGACGCTCATCGGCATTTCGAAAAACGCTTTCGCCGCCTCGCCCTTCTTGGCATTCGCCATCGATCCGGAAGTGTCGCTTTTCTGTCCGCTCGCCATCGCCAACAGATCGCGCACGCGCATTTCGGACAAGCGGCGGTCGGGATTTTCCCCGACGCTCTCCGGGAAGAATTTCACGACCCTGTCGTCGACCGACATCAGTCCGTCCTGCACGGCCAGACCGATCGCCATCGACACGAAAGCCTTTGATATGGAATAAAGCGAGTGCGGCATCGCCGGCGAGAACGGCGCCCAATGCCCTTGGGCGACGACCTTGCCGTGACGTATAAGCATATAACTGTGCACCAGACCGTTTTGCTCCTCAAGTTTTTCGATGAGGGCCAATACCGCTCGGCTCGGTATTCCCTGCGATTCCGGCGTCGCTCGTTCAAGCGATGAAAAAGCGCACAGCAACGGCGTTATCACGGCAAAAATCATTTTCATGAACATACCTCTGTCATGGTTGGTCTCCGGTTAGTGCAGACATGCGCAAGCATTATAACACAACATACATCCGCGCGATTGCGATTGCTTCTATTTTTCTGAAACTGTTGCCTGATTTTTGATGCCATATTCCTCCTTTCCCGTCTTGCTTTTGCGCGTGAACGGTTGACGAGCGGGGCACGGTTCGGATAAAATACGCGCGGATCATGGATGAAAATACTAAAAAAAGACTGAGAGCGCTGGCGCGCAGATACGAGACGGTTTCGTTTCTCGAAGAAGACCCGTCAAAGTTCATGCATCTCATGAAAAGCGAAGCCGACAAGGAGGCCGCCGCCTTCATCGCTTCAGCCCTCAGTTTCGGCAGCCGCGCGCAGTTCCTGCCGAAAATCGCCGCGATTCTCGAAGCCGCAGGAGAAAAACCCGACATGTGGATACGAACCGGCGCGTTCGCGAAGTTCTTCGGGCAGAACGACAAAAGATGTTTCTACAGATTTTTCACGCACGCCGACATGCATTCGTTCTTCAAGGCGTACGCGAACGTGATGCGCACGCACGGCACCCTCGGCGGTTTCGTGAAAAGCGAAAGCCCGCTTGACGCCGCCGAAGCCGTCAAAGCGATCTGCAGGCGTTTCGCGCAAGAAGGCTCGACGAACGTCATTCCCAAAGACGGGTCTTCGGCCTGCAAACGCGTATGCATGTTCATGAGGTGGATGGTCAGGAGCGGGTCTCCCGTCGATCTCGGGCTGTGGGCCGGTTTCATCGACCGAAAAACTCTCGTCATACCGCTCGACACGCACGTTCTGCAGGAAGCGAAGAAACTCGGTCTGGTCAAAAGCTCCGCCGCGTCGATGGCGGCCGCGCGCAGACTTACGGCCGCGCTCGCCGAAGCGTTCCCCGACGATCCCGTGCGCGGAGATTTCGCCCTCTTCGGCCACGGCGTCAGCGCAGGCGAAAGCGCAGACTGACCGCCGCCGTCGACGAAACGTTGGTCCCGCCGGATTTCGCCGGCGCGAACAAAGCATTCATCACCGCTTCGCGCGCGGCTTCGTCAAGCTCCGGGTATCCGCTCGATTTCAGGATTTCGAGCGACGAAACCGTGCCGTCGGCCTCGACCCTGACGCGAGCCTCTACGACGCCCTCTTCCCCTCTGCGTCTGGCTCCTCTCGGATATTTCGGCGAAATCGCCTTGACCGGAGCGGCCGGCGCCTCGACATGCGCACGCTCCGGCGACGGCGCGCTCGTCGTCATCCTCACCTCGACGGGCGGCGGATCGGGGACGCGCGCGGGTGCGGAGCGGATTTTCATTTCGACCGGAGACGCCTTGACGCTCGTCGCCCGCGTCTCAGGAGCCGGCAACCGCGGAACAGGCATCGCGCCGGCGGCGCGCTCTTCGGTTTCTTCCGCGGCACGCGGAGATTTTTCTTCATCCCCGCCGGCGGAAAGCTCCACGCGCGAAACTTCCAGTTTCGGCCTGTGCGCGGGGCGCACGCCGAGAACAGAGCGTTGCAGAAAAAACCACGCCGCCGCATGGACGGCGAGCGAGACGACGATCGCGGCGACGACGCTAACGCGTTTCAACACATCAGACCCCCGCCGGCGGCGTATCGTCGAAGCGCACTTCGCCGATGTCGGCAGCGCCCGTCAAAACCATGAGAAGCCTGTCGACGCCAAGCGCGACGCCCGCCGCCTCCCCCATCGCGCCCACGCGCGAGAGGAAATCTTCATCAAGGGGATAATCGGCTTCGCCGAGTTCTCGGCGCTCGGCTTTCGCCGCCGCGAAACGCCGTCTCTGCTCGGTTTCGTCGCATAGCTCGCTGAAGCAGTTGGCGATTTCCACGCCGTCGTAATAGAACTCCCAGCGCCGGGCTACGGCGTCGACGCCATCTCCGCCCAGTCTCGCGAGACTGGCGGCCTGCGCGGGATAGTCGAAAAGGAAAATCCCGCCGCTCTCGGCTTTGAGAGCGGGTTCGATCCTGACGGCCATGTCGTAATCGAACCTCCCGGCGTCCCATGCGGTCCACGGGTCCCATCCGGCAACGTCCACGTACATCTCCCTGAGCGTCACCGTGCGCGTCGAAAACGCGCGACGGCCGCGCCCGAAGAGTTCCCGCAGCAGGGCTTCAAGATCGTCTTTGATGACAAGATAATCCGCGCCTCTGCGATACCATTCAAGCATGGTGAACTCGCTGCGGTGACGCCTGCCGTGCTCTCCGTCGCGGAAGCACGGACCTATCTGGTAGATTTTCTCAAGCCCGGCCGCAAGGAGTTTTTTCATCTGCAGTTCGGGCGACGCGCGAAGAAAACCGCCCGTGGACACCGGCGGACAGTCTATGTGCGCCTCGGGCGCCGGAGCCGCGATTCTGACGGGCGTATCGGTCTCGACAAAACCGCGGGCATCGAAAAACGCCCGGACGGCGGAAATGACGCCCGATCTGAAAACGAGAGCGTCTACGTTCAAAGAATCCCCTTCAACCGCATCGCCCGACGGGCCTTTTTGTACGCTATGCGCGCCTCGGCACCCTGCGCGAGGCGAAGCGCTTCGGCGTTGCGTTTCGTGAGAAAATCGTTTTTCCAGCAGCCGTCGGGGTTCTGCGTGCGGATGATCTCCCTGATGGCGGAGCGCGTACGCTGATCGGCGAGGAAATATTCGCCGGCGCCGCAGGGAGCGGATCTGCCGACCGTCATCGTCACGGAACAGACGACAAACGCCGCGAGAGACGCCGCGACGAGATACCCGGCTTTCAGAGCCGGCGGCGAACGCTTCAGGACGACATGCATCCTGCGCGGTTCGACTTCACGCGCGCGCTTGAGACGCTCGACGACGGCGAGATACCCCCCGCCCATTTCTTCAAGCTGCCTGGCTAAATCACCGTTCATCGAATATCTCCTTCAGTTTTTTCAATGCGTTCGACATCCTTGATTTGACGGTCCCCACGGGAATGGAGAGAATCTCCGCGACTTCCGCATACGGAAGATCCTGAAAAACCCCGAGTTCCACCACTTCTCTCAACGGCTCGGTCAGTCGCGCGACCGCCCAGCGCACATCCTCGCGGACCATTTTTTCACCCGCCTGCTGCACGTCTTCGCGCTCTTCGCCCCATCGCTCCTCGCGCACTTCGCGGCGCGTGTCGCGTCTCAGGGCGTCGATGCGCACCTGCCTGGCCATCAGGAAAAGGAAGGTCGAAAGTTTCGCCGTCGGTTTGTACTCGCCGCGGTATTTCCACAGCCTAAGATACGTCTCCTGGACGAGATCCTCGCCTTCGGAATATGAAACGCCCTGGCGCCAGAAAAAGTTCAAAAGATTTTTTTCGAACTTTTTCGCCTCGGACATCATCGCTTCATGATCGTTCACGGCGCCGCCCCTTCACATCGCCCGCAACGAGCATCGAGAACGTCTTTTATCCTGCGCGCGACGGCGTCTGACGGGTCGACGATTTCGGCGCGCGTGCCGGCGACTTCGGCGATAAGAGCCTTGAGATGAGGAAAATGCGTGCACCCCAGAACTATGCGGTCGGCGCCTGCCGCGACAAGAGGCTCGACCCTGCGCCGGACGGCTTCAAGAGCCCTTTCGCCAGACGTCTCGCCGCGCTCTACGAGTTCGACGAATTCGTCGGCTTCGGCCGCTATCACCCTCACGCCCTCCGCGAAACGCCGAGACGTCTCGCGGTAAAGCCGGCCCTTGAACGTACCCTGCGTCGCGAGAACGGCGATGATGCCCGTCTTCGAATCGAGAGCCGCCGGCTTGACGGCCGGCTCCATGCCTACGAAAGCGACGTGGGGATACTCCTCGCGCAGGGCGTCTATCGCGGCGGCCGTCGCCGTATTGCACGCGATGACCACTACCGAGCAGCCTTTCTCAAGGAGTTTTTCGACGTTCGCGCGCGAAAGGGAAAGAATCTCTTCCCGCGGCTTGTTGCCGTAGGGGCAGTTTTCGGAATCGGCGATGTAAACGGTTTCAACGTCGGGACAAAGGCGTCTGAACGCGTCGAGAACGCACGTGCCGCCCACGCCGGAATCGAAGAAACCGACTTTCTTCACCTGACAGCCTCCCACATCGCGGCGGCGGCGCCGAGCGCTGGTATGGCGCCGCGCTTCGTGACGAGCGCTTTTGCGGAGCGCACCTTGCCGTCTTCGAGACACACCTCGGCGGCTATGCGCGCGGCGCGCTCGATCATCCTGCATTCGGCCTTGACGAGCGCGCCGGCGATTTTATCCGAGAGCGCCGCGTAGTCGACCGTATCGGTGAGATCGTCAGTTTCGGCGGCCGTATCCGGGACGTCAAGCTCGAGATCGACTTCGAGAATCTGCTTTTCGTCGCGTTCACGCGGAAGATCCCCTATTATGCATTCGACCCTGAGAGAACGGAGAAAAAGTTTCATTTCGTTTCGCTCCTTTCCTTCGCGATTCCCCACTCGACAAGCGGCTCGACCGGCAGCCCCATGATATTCTCGTAGCTCCCCGTCCATCCCTCGACGATGAAATCGCCCGACTCGTCTATGTCGTACGCCCCCGCCCTGTCCAGCGGATTGACGCGTCTTACGTATTCATCGATCTGCCCGTCGGAAAGACGGCGAAACGTGACGCGCGACTCGCGCACCTTCACGTCCGCGTCGAAAGCGACGCCCGTGAAGACCGTGTGCGTATTTCCCGAAAGTTCGCGGAGAAACTTCTTCGCCTCGGCGAGATCGCGCGGCTTGCCGTAGATTCTGCCGTCGAACCAGACGATCGTATCCGCCGAAAGAACGCGTTTTTTGCCCGCAAGAGCCGCGCCCTTCGCGAGCGCGTTTCGTCTCACCGTTCCGACGGGATCGTCGGGAAGACAAACTTCTTCGGCGTCGGTCGCCTCGACAATGAAATCGACGCCGAGATCTTCAAGTATCTTCGCGCGCCTCGGGCTCGCGCTCGCGAGAGTCAGAAACGCGACCGGCCCTTCGCGCAGCACCTCGAGCCGCCCGCCGGAATATCTAACCACCGTCGAAGCCTCGCCTCCTGCGGCAGGACCGCCGTCTATCACGATATCCGCGAGAAGCCCCACATCTTCGAGCGCTTCGGCGGCGTCGCGCGCGGCAAGCGCTCCAGAGACGTTGGCGCTCGTTACCCTGAGCGCCCCTCCGCACGCGACGAGAAGCCGCCTCGTCCATTCATGCGCCGGCACGCGCACCCCTTCGCCATTGGCGACCACGGTGAGCGCGCCCGGCCAGTACCGCGCGCCGAAGGCCGCCGCGCCCTCTCCTATGTAACGCTTCGCGGCCTCGGCATCTGCCGCAAGAAGCGCGATCGGCTTCGATCTGTCGCGCTCCTTTATCGAATAAAGCCTTTCAAGCGCGCCGCGCGCTTCGGGAAGAGCGGCGAGCCCGTACACCGTGTCTGTCGGAACGACGGCGACACCGCCGGAACAGAGAATGCCGGCGGCGATATCGAGGGCCGTTTCATCGGCGGCTTTGATGTTCATGGCGTCAGGAAGCTATTTCGTTCTGCTGCGCTACGAGAGCGTCGGCGCCGTACATGCGCCTTAATTTGGGCTTTTCGATCTTGCCGGTGGGATTGCGCGGAACATCCGCGAAAATTATCTTGCGGGGGCGCTTGTAGCGCGGGAGATCGAGACAGAACGCCTGAAGTTCTTCTTCGCTGAGCGTCATGGAGTCTCTGACGGATACGATCGCCGCCGCGATTTCGCCGAGCCTCGCATCGGGAAGACCGATCACGGCGACATCCTTGATCGCCTTGTGCGACCTGAGAAAGTCTTCAATCTGCACGGGGTAAAGATTCTCGCCGCCCGTTATGATCACGTCTTTCGCCCGGTCGACAAGATAGATGAAACCGTCGCGCTCTTCGGCCATGTCGCCCGTCAAAAGCCAGCCGTCCTCCTTGAGGATCTCTGCCGTCGCCTCGGGGTTTTTGTAATACTCCTTGAGCACGCCCGCGCCTTTGAGCGCGAGTTCTCCGACCTCACCGGGGGCTACGGGCGTGACGCCGTCCTTGCCGACGATTTTCGTCTGCCAGCCGTAACCGGCGACGCCGATGGCGCCCACGCGATCGATGTTCTCGACGCCAAGATGCACGGCCCCCGGCCCCGTCGACTCCGAAAGACCGTAGTTCGTGTCGTAGTCGTGATGCGGGAAAACGCCCTTCCACCGCTTAATGAGACTCGGAGGAACGGGCTGTGCGCCTATATGCATGAGGCGCCATTGGGCGAGCTTGTATTCCTCGAGTCTCACGGCTCCCGAATCGATCGCGTCGAGAATGTCCTGCGCCCACGGCACAAGCAGCCACACGATCGTGCAGCGCTCTTCGGACACGGCCCTCAATATCCACTCAGGCTTGATGCCCTTGAGAATGACGGCCTTGCCGCCGACGAGAAACGAACCGAACCAGTGCATCTTCGCGCCGGTATGGTAAAGCGGCGGAATGCACAGAAACACATCGTCCTTCGTCTGTCCGTGATGGGCTCGCTCGACTTCGCAGCTGTGCAAAAGGCACTTGTGCTGAAGGACGATCGCCTTCGGAAAGCCCGTCGTGCCCGAGGAGAAATAAATCGCCGCCTCGTCGTCGGGGTACATCCTTATGCAGGGGTTTGACGTCTTCGCGGCCGCCACGAGCGTTTTGTAGGACTCGGCGAAACTGGGGCAGTCATCGCCGACGTAAATGCGCGATCTGACGCGCGGCACGCGGTCGACCACCTGCTCGACGCGCCCCGTGAATTCAGGCCCGAAAACAAGCGCGTCCGCGTCCGCGAGATCGAGACAGTAGCGTATCTCGTCCGCCGTGTAGCGGAAGTTGAGCGGCACCGCCATGCACCCTGCCTTGAGAACGCCGAAATAGACGGGCAACCACTCGAGGCAGTTCATCAGGAGTATCGCTATCTTGTCGCCTTTTTTATACCCGCGCAGGAGAAGAAGATTCGCGAACCTGTTGGCCTTTTCGTCGAATTCCGCCCACGTAAGTTCACTGCGGAACTTGTCGACGGGAGAAGATTCGATGAGCGAATATTCGCGCCACGTGGTGTGGCGGTTTTCAAGTTCCTGAGGATTGATTTCGACGAGGGCGACGTCCGTCGGCCACTCTCGCGCGTTGCGCTCGAGAATTTCGGTTATGTTGTTCATTTCTTTTTCGCTCCTGCGAGCGCCCATGCGAGATCGGCGAGCGCGCCTTTCGCTTCACGCGCCACGACCGGATTTTCGCTTCCTTTGAGATTTTCGTATTTTTTTATGACGTCCTCGATCTGCCCTGGGAGACGATTTCGCGCCATCGTGTTCTTCGGCGCGTAATCCTTGTACTTGCGCGACGCCGCGACAAGAGCCGTCAGGTCTTTTATGCCCTGCGTTTTTTTGAGCTCTTTGTATTTCTCCTCGAAATGCTTCGCGAGGTCCTTGTTTTTCGAAAGCTTTTTGTCTTTCTTGAACATCGCATACCGTATCATGGCATGCCCCGGCAGTTCCTTCACCTCGAAATCGAAGAACTTTTTCAGCATCTCGCCCTCGATGGGCGCGTCGTACATCGAAATCCTCTCGATGAATATCTCGCTCGCTCTGCGGTCGCTCCCGCCAATGTACGAAACAGCTCCAAGCGCGTCGACGACGTACATTTCGGCGTCTCTGGCCGAAGAAACGATCATGTCTAGCCCCGCCCCGGCATAAACCGGAAACGACACCCTTAGCGCACGGGCTTTTTCCCTGGCCTTCTCGAGAGAATCATCCTCTCCGGCATACGAACCGAGCATCACGAAATTCTTCATCTTGAAACTCGTCCAAAGCTCTTCCATCCGGGCGAGCTTCGCATCTAGTCCCTCTTCGCCGATCCTCCAGCGGCAGACCATCACGACCTTGCCGACAAGATAATCGGCGGAACATTTGCGCCCCGCGACGCGGTGGGCATCGTCGAGATTCACCCAGTGCGCCGACGCGGGAAACGCCGCGAAAAGAATGGCCGCGTGAAGCATTGCCGCAAAAGTTTTCATTCATCCTCCTCGTTCGTGAAACAAGACGCGGGATAACCTTCGACGTTGTAAAGATTGGCGTTCGACGGGAACGAACTCCACGCGTAGCGTATGAATTCCGGTTTGGCGACCGACGCCGCGCCGGCGACGAGCCGTCCGCCTTCGATCTTCGCCTCTGCGGCGACGAACTTTTTATCGGCTCCCGCGACATAAACCCCGCCGACAGAGCCCTCGGAAGACCCTTTCGCGACCAGCCCGGCGCCCTTGTCGGTGAAATCCACGAAAATCTTCCCGTCTTTCATTTCGCACGAGCGGTAACGCGGCCCCATCCCCGCGCCCTTGCGACCGTACGCCTCGACGAGCGCCCAGCCGGCCATGCGCTCTCCGACCGTCTTCTTGTCCAACGGATGGATGTCCTTTTCGTCCCCGACGTCGACGGCGCTCACGCAGCCGGCGTGACCGAGGTCCAACGTCGAAAGCATCTGATGGAATCTTATGCCCGGGCCGCGCCGGTCGTAAGATTTTTTCTTGCCGATGCCGGCGAGCTGCACGCACGCGAACGGCAGATGCGTATCGCACCAGCGGCGGCGCAAATCGCGCACCATGGCGTTTTGCATGGCGCGGTACGCCCGACCGCCCTCTCCGCCGTTGGAGCAGCCCTGATACCAGAGAATGCCCCTGATGGCGTAGGGAACGAGCGGCGCGATCATCGCGTTGTAAAGAGTCGCGGCGAGAGCGGGGATGTCTGGGCAGTCGAGCGCTCCTATGTCACGCTCGACGGCGCCGCGCCATTCTCCGGCGAGAGAAACCGATTCGGCGGGCGCTTCGGCCACGCGAAGATACATCTCCTTCACGTCGCCGTAAACGCCAGCGCCCGCCGCGTAGCTCCAGCAGCGGACAGCGAGCGTGACTTCATCGGCCTCGGTCGTGAAATGGTAGATTCGCGGAGTGTCGTAATGCGTGGGATCGTCATCCGAGCCGAGCGCGCCGACGAGCTTTCCGTCGACCCATGTCATATCGCTTTTATCGATCTGCCCTACGCCCAGCTCGAGAAGCCGGCCTTTCCAGTCCGCGGGGATTTTCACCTTCCGGCGGAACCATGCGGCGCCGTTGAAGCGCCCGCGCCTGAAAGCGTTCTGATAATCGTTGGGGAGAAGAACCTTCGTCCATCGGGAGTCGTCGAAGCTACTCTTCATCCAGTCGGCTGAAGCCGGCGCTATGCCCGTATCGCGCACGGGGCGAGGCATTTTCTCAAGGCGCTCGTGATTCATGCGCAGCCTGTCGGCGTGAGCGAGGGAACGCCGGCCGTTTTCCGAATCCGCAAGCGCTTCGCGGCTCGACCACTGCTGAATGGACGTGCCGCCTTCGGAGGCGTTGAGAATGCCTACGGCCACACCGCCGAGTTCACGCGAAATCCTTTCGGCGAAAAACGCGCCGACCGCGGAAAAGTTCTTCGTCGCGCCATGCTCGGCCCTGTACCATTCTCCGCCTCCGAAAGCGAGAGGTCTGTCGGAAGCGCCGCGCCTTACGAGAAACTGCCTGACGAGAGGATGGTCGCCTTTGAGCTGCGGACGGACGTCGCGCATGTGCCTGGCCATATTGCTCTGCCCCGAGGCGAGCCATACCTCGCCGAAATAGACGTCGACGGCTTTCACCCCGGCTCCCGACGATCCGCTCACGATAAGTTCGTACGGCCCTCCGGCGCTCTGCGCGGGAAGGAGAAACGAGAACGTTCCGTCAGGGGCGGCGAGAGCGTTCGATTTCACATCGCCGAGCGTGAGAGTCAGAAATTCGCCGGCCTTCGCGCCGTACCCCCATACGGGAACATTCTTGCCGCGCTGAAGGACGGCATGGTCGGAGAAAACTGGCGCGAGCGAAATCGCGAGAACTGCGAGAGTGTTCATCATCGGTTTCCCCTCTTTTCAGGGTGTCACACTTTAAGGAAAATTTTTCTGCGATAGAGCCAGTAAAGCGCCGTCCAGAGCGTGAAGAACTCGATGACGCCCCATGCGAGATAACCCCACGGCAAAGCGCACAGCCCCACAAGCCCCTTCGCGGCGACGCCCTCGCGCGCATAGCACCCGAAGAGAAACGAAATCGGCCCGTCCGGACTCCACGTCGAGAAAATACGCTGGCAGAGGTATACCGTTATCGAATTGACGCCGATCACCTTGAAGAAAAAACTCCATTTGCGCCAGAGCTTGACGTCTATGAGGTAGTAGAAAAGCGCGAACATGGCGAGCGAATACGCGCCGACGCAGAACACGAACGAGCACGACCACACGGCTTTGATGACGGGCATACCGCACGCTATCATGACATTCCCGACGGCGAGCAGAACAGCCGCGGCGCCCCACATCGACAGAACCTGCCTCGTACCGCTCATGCGCCCGCGGGCGGAAAGAACGAATTCGCCGGTGAACATGCCGAGCATCGCCGTGAGAACGCCGCCGACGTGGCTGAGCATCCCCTCGGGCTCGATGGGCCATATCGCCTTCATGAAACCGGGGAGCTGATGATCGAACCACACGACAATGTTCCATTTGGCGTTCTCAAACACGTTGGGATCGATCCCCTCCGGCGCTCCGGGGGCCGTGACGAACTGGACGAACAGCCACCAGAAAACTGCAAGAGCCGCAAAAACGGCAATACGCGCCTTGAGAGAGCGCACGAAGACGAAAACGAGACCGGCGAACATCCAGCCCACGGCTATGCGCTGCAGAACGCTCGCGAAACGGAACGTCCCGGCCGTCGCCGTCAGACACCCGTTGTAGACCATACCGAGAAGAATCAGCAGCACCGTGCGCTTGAGCATCTTGAGCACGCTCTTCGCGTCGCTCACGCCGTTTTCGCGGCTTTTGAGAAGCGAAAACGGAAACGACACCCCCGCGATGAAAAGAAACGTCGGAAACACGGAATCGATAAAATGGAAGCCGTCCCACTTGACATGATGAAACGGCGTCACGAGAGCGTTGCCTTCGGGGAGATCCAGCACCTTCGAGATACCGAAGACGATACTGTAAAAACCCATGATGAAAATCATGTCAAAACCGCGGAACGCATCGAGAGATTCAAGCCTGAACGATTTCTTTTCCATTGCATCAACCTCCTTTTACGAAGCCGACACCGCTCCGAAATAGAAGGCGCTGTCGCGCTCGGCGATATTGGCGAGATGACGTGAGACCTTGCGTATCTCGGAGAGGAGTTCGATATATATGACTCCCGTCTCGGCGGAACAGCGTTTTTCGCGAAGCCTGACAAGATGCTCCTGCTCGTACCTGACGACGAGGCCGACTATCTCGTCCTTGAGAGAAAGCACCTGCCTGCGGAGCTGTTCGCCGCCGATCGCGAGAAGAGTGATGGTCTTCTGCGCCTGCTTCGTCAACAACTCGAGAAGATGCCAGTATTCGCCGTCGGCGTCGGCGCTCAGTTTCTTTTCGCCGGACTGGAGCGTGTCGAGAATCTCACGCACGACGGAAGCGTGGTCGCCTATGCGTTCGGCGTCGTTGACGCAGTGAAGCAGCATGGGTATGTGCTCGGCCTGCGAATGAGAAATCGGCTTTTCCATGAGACGCGCCAGATACGTCGATATGTCGTCCTGACGCTCATCGATCGCCTTTTCGAGTTCGTCGAGGCGCGAGGAAAATTCGATATTCTCCTTGTCGGCGCGGTCATAGAGCTTGAAAGCGCAGTTGACGGCGCGCCACGCCTTGCCGAGCATCTTTCTCAAGGCCGACGTCGTCTGCTGGAGAGCGACGCTCGGCGTATCGAGAAGGATAGGCTCGAGTCTGCGGAACTTGACCTTCGCCTCCCTTACGGGCAGCACGCGCTCGCAGACAGCCGCGAGAGGCCCGATGAACGGCACGAGCACGACGGTCGTTATGACGTTGAAAAGCGTGTGGGCGTTCGCTATCTGGCGCGGGAGATCGCTGCCGGAGGAGAAGTAGCGCACCATCCTGAAGAAGACTGGCTCGCCGTCGACGACGAAAGCGAACGAAACGAAGATTATCATCGCGCCGCAGACATTGAACAGCGTATGCGCCAGAGCCGTCTGCTTCGCCACGCGGTTGGCGGTCATAGCGGCGAGCTGCGCCGTTACGGTCGTGCCGATATTCGAGCCCATGACGAGCAACACCGCCGTGTGGAGATTGAGAAGCCCGCCCATGCCGAGGGCGAGGATGATGCCCGTACAGGCGGAGGAACTCTGTATGGCGAGCGTCGCCAGCAGGCCCACGCCCAAAGCGCCGAGCATGGGACCCAGAGACATTCTTCCGGTAACCGGGTCGGGAACGCACTCGAAGAGCCTGAAAAGCGAACGGAACGCTTCATCCTTGGCGAGAACCTTGAGCTCTCCGCCCATCATGCCCATGCCGAGAAAGAGAAAGCCGAAGCCGAGAATCGTCATCCCCCAACCGTTCGCGCGACGCCCCTTGAAGAAGGTGAGCGCAAGCCCGATCGCCAGCGCCGGCATCACGATTCCCTGAATATCGAAGGCCACAAGCTGCGCCGTTATGGTAGTGCCGATATTGGCGCCGAAGATTATGCCCATCGACTGCACGAGCGTCAGAAGCCCCGCGTTCACGAAACCTATGACCATGACCGTCGACGCGCTAGAGGACTGTATGACGGCGGTTACAACGGCTCCCGATAAAATCGCGACAAAGCGATTGGCCGAAAAAAGCCGGAGAATCGAACGCATCTTCTCTCCCGCGACGGAATGAAGACCGTCGCCCATAAGTTTCATGCCGTAAACAAATATGGCCAACCCGCCTAAAACGTTGATCAACAACCCTATCATGTTATTACCTCATTGTCTTTTTTCGGTTAAAGTTCGTATATTTTATCATTTCGGCGCGCCCCCTTGCAACACGAGCGCGCCTCCTGTAGTTTACCCATTTTTTTCAATGCTGGCGACGATCTTCCCAAAACGACAAAAAAAAATGCGACATCCTTATTTGACAAAAGGACATCGGATACGGGCGGCCCGAACTGGTGCATCTGGTGGGACTTGAACCCACACGCCATGCGGCACTGGAACCTAAATCCAGCGTGTCTGCCATTCCACCACAGATGCGAATGAAACTACTTTTTCAACTTGTCCCGATGGGAGAAGAAAATCTTCGTCTTGTTGGCGAACGTCTGAGATTCGGGGAACGTTCCGCCCTTTGAAATCTTCGCGAATTCCTCAAGAAGCTCGCGCTGACGGCGATCGAGATTCGCGGGCGTTTCGATGACGATGCGCGCATCGACGTCGCCCGGAACGCCGCCTCTGAAAGAAGTTATGCCCTTGCCGCGAAGCCTGAAAACTTTCCCGTTCGGCGTCCCCGCGGGAATCTTGAGCTGAGCCTCGCCTTCGGGCGTCGGCACCGCGACCGTGCCGCCGAGAGCGGCCGTTACGGGAGAAACCGGAACGTCGACGTAAAGATCAAGCCCGTCGCGCTCGAAGATATCACTCTCTCTCACGCCGAGAAGCACGTAAAGGTCGCCGTTCTCGCCGCCGCGAAGTCCCCCCGCGCCCTTCCCCGCAAGACGCAGGCGCGAACCGGAGTCGACGCCGGCGGGGATTTTGACGGAGATATGCTGCGTCTCCGTCACATGCCCGGAGCCGCGGCATTTGCGGCAGGGTTTTTCGATTATCGTCCCTTCTCCCCCGCACGTCGGACACGTCTGACGCACCTGGAAGAACCCGCCGCCGCCGATAACGACGCCGCGTCCGTTGCACGTCTTGCACGTCACGCGCCGCGAACCGGGAGCCGCGCCGCTGCCGCCGCATTCCTTGCATTGCGCGGGGAGATCGAGATCGAGAGTTCTTTCACTGCCGAAAACGGCCTCGTCGAAATCGATATCGAGTCTGAAGGTCATGTCGTCGCCGCGTCTCGGGGCGTTCGGGTCGGCCTGCCGGCGCTGACGTCCGCCGCCGAAAATGCCGGAAAAACCGCCGCCTCCGCCGCCTCCGAAGAAAGAGCTGAGGATGTCATTGAGATCGACGTCCTGGAAGTGCGAGAAATCGCGCCCGAAATCGAACCCGCCCGGCCCGAAGTTCACGCCCTGATGGCCAAACTGGTCGTAGCGCTGCCGTTTCTCGGGGTTCGAGAGAACTTCATACGCCTCCGAAATTTCGGTGAACTTCTCTTTCGCCTCGGGATTGTCGGGATTTCGGTCGGGATGATATTTCATCGCGAGCTTGCGGTAGGCGGATTTTATCTCGTCCGCCGTCGCGCCCTTCGCGACCCCGAGCACTTCGTAATAATCTCTCTTCTCAGCCACCGCTTTCAGCCTTCCGTTTTCTTACCGGCGCTCACGACGACCTGCGCCGCGCGCAGAAGCCTGTCGCCGAGCATCCAGCCCGTCTTGACGATGTTGCATATCTCGCCTTCTTTGTAGTCGTCGTTGGGCATCGTCGCCAAAGCCTCGTGAAAATTCGGATCCAGCTCCTTGCCGAGAAGATCATCCATCATCTTCGCGCCGTGGTCGCCGAGCGCTTTGACAAGCGTATCGTAAACGAGCTGCACGCCCTTGACGAACGGATCCTCTCTGTCGGGAGCCTTCTCGAGCGCGAACGCGAGATTGTCCACCGAAGGAAGAACGTCTTTGAGAATGTCCGATTCGGCGTAGCGGTAAACGTCTTCGCGGTCACGCGCCGCACGCTTCTTGTAGTTGTCGAAATCGGCGAGCGTTATCGCGTAGAGCGTCTTCCAGTCGGGCTCTGCGGCATTCTCGGACGAAGTCGACCGATCGCCGGCCGCCGCCTCCGCGGCAGCTTCGGCACCGGCCTCGCTCCCGGATTTCTCCTTCACGACATCTTCTCCGACCGGCTTTTCAACCGCCTCGCTCTTCTCTTTCCGCTGGTTTTTCTTCTCTTTCATTCAAACATTCCGACATTCAAACATTAAACATTGATCTGCCCCGACTTCGCGAGCATCTTCGCCTCGACCGACTGGATTTCGGCGAAGCCCTGCGAACTGTGGGGGTTGAGACCGTCGGATTCTTCCATGGAGCTGTCGGCTTCGTTGTAAATCGTACTCTTGAGCCCCTTCAGAGACTCGAAGTAGATGTTGCCCTTGTAAAGACCGAGCGTGACTTCGGCGGTCGCCTTGTCGGCCCAAACCTGAATGGCCGCGCGCGCCGCGCGTGTAGCGGGATCGAACCAGCGCCCATCGTAAATCTGATCGGAGACGAACTTCGAAAGTTTTTGGAAAAGATCGGTCGAGCGGCGATCCATGATGCCCTCGTAGATGTACTTAAGCCCCCAGGAAAGCACCTCCATGCCGGGAGCCTCGTACACGCCGCGGCTCTTCGTGCCGATGATCCGGTTCTCGAGAGCGTGTTTCATGCCGATACCGTTCTTGCCGCCGACCTTGTTCAAATAGACCATGACTTCAAGCGGAGACATCTTTTTGCCGTTGACGGCTGTGCAACGGCCCTTCTCGAACTTGAGGACTATTTTCTCGACCTTGTTAGGCGCCTTCTCCGGCCACACGCCCATGGTGGGCTTTACGATCTTCATCGACGTCTCCATCGACTCGAGATCTTCGGCTTCGTGGCTGAGGCCCGCGAGATTTGCGTCTGTCGAATATTTCTTCTTCGTGCCGACAAAGGCGACGATGCCGCGCTTCGCGAGAAACTCGACCATCTGCGTGCGTCCGGGGAACTTCTTGAGAAGTTCGCTGTCGCGCCAAGGAGCGTAGACGCCGAACTTGGGATCGAGAACGTTCGTGTAGCGCTCGAAGCGCATCTGGTCGTTGCCGCGGCCCGTCGCGCCGTGCACGAGGACGCTGCAACCGGCCTTCTTCATCGCGGGGAGGAGCTTCTGCACGGTGACGGCGCGGGCGATACCCGTAGAATTCCAGTAGCCGCCGTCGTACATCGCCTGGCACTTGACCGTCTCGAAGCAGATGTCGGCCATTTCCTTCGTGACGTCGACGATTGTCGTGTCGACGCCCGTGGGAGCCATGCGCTTTTTGATGTCGTTGATGTCCTTCTCGTCGGGCTGACCGACGTTAGCGGAAAAAGCCTTGACCTTGACGCCCGCGTCCAGCAGAACGCAGCAGATAGTCTTCGAATCGAGACCGCCCGAAACGCACACGCCGACGGTCTTGCCTTTGAGATCTTCAAGTTTCATCTGTTTATTCCTTTTGTGAAATTGAATCTTTTGTGAAATCGAATGCGTGGTATTATACCACTTTTGACACTAAGGTTCAAACCGACAATCAGATAGATTTTTGATATAATCCTGCGCGCCAGGGCGATGGGACTTTCTATCTTAATGGCGATTATGATATAATACGCAAAATTTCGAATTTCCATCACTGACTTCTTAAAAACAGCACACGAAACACATGCCAAAGCGAGGAACGACCCTTTTTTTGATTTGCTCACTTGCGACGATGATCTTGCCCGCCAAAGCGGAATTGATCATTTTCGGAAAAGACTGGACCAATTCAACCGGATGGGTCACAAGCGACGTGAAATGGAGCTCGGAACGCAAAATGAATTATTTCGGAAAAACTGGCGCATTCGCTCTCAGCCCGGAATTTCCCTTCGCGATAACTTCGATAGTCGTGACGGCGCGCAACACCAACGCGGAAAATCCTCGAACGCTTCGCATAACGCCAATTTCTTCGGGAACGCATCTTACGGACAGCGCGTGGAGTTTCACGCCTCAAGCAGACGACTCCGACTTGACGGCATACACTAACGGATGGCCCCGCGACCTCGCGATAGATTCCCTTCGCATCGATGCCGTCTCCGGCGCCGGAAACACGTATGTCGAAAAAACAGAACTCGACGGACCGGCGTTCATAGATCCCCCGACTTCCCTCTCGTCTCCGGATCCGGGCGCAGCTCATGCGAAACTCTTCTGGGAAAATCCCGGCAACGCCGTCTCCAACCACGTCACGGTATACGAAATCACAAACCGAGAAGAATCGTATACGCCTCACCTGCACTACGATTTCAACAGCCTTACCAACACCAGAAGCCAGACATCTCTGATCGACGACTTCAGTGAACGTTATCCCGACTTTTACGGCGAACAAATCCGCTATCCGGCGAATTGCACCGGGATGGTTCAGATTTCAGGCTCGGAAAGCACGCAGAAAGGCTTCCTCGCGCATCACGGTCACGACCCGTATTCGAAGCTGACGCTTCTTCTGCGCGCGAAGCGCTACAACCACGCCAAAGAAGAAAAAACGATGACCATCGACTGGATTGATCACTCCGCCGACGTCACCGTCACGAACGCGATCGATAAAATCGAGCTTGATCTTGAACTGCAGGACTTCGCCGTCCCGCTGACGCGGGTGGAAGCGCGGAAAGCCTCCATAATCTTCAATGCCGGCGGCAACAAAAGCAACCACCGTGTGATAATAGACGATATACGCTTCGTAAAGGATTACATCGCGCCATCGACTCTCACCAACATCGTTTCAGAACTGGCGGTCACGGCAAGAGAATCGATCCGCGTGAACGGCCTTAAACCGCAATCGGTCTATTTCGCCCGCGTCAGCGCCACCGACGCCCGCGGAAAGAAATCCGCCCCGACGGCCGCCGTCAAGTTCACGACGGCGAAGAGCGACAGCCTCTTTATATTCATACGGTAAAACCGTCAGTCCCTGACCGCGGGATTGAGATATATCGGCAGGGGATCCGGTTTCAGAATCGAAGGATTCGCCTCGGCGAAACGCCTGAGTCCCTCTTCGTTGACCTCAGCGCCGCCGATGTATCTCTCTTCGAAAATCTCCTTGAGATCGGCATCGATTCGCGCCGCGTCGGGAGTCGTCACCTTCACCCCTCTGGGAACGCGCTTTTCAAGTTCGTCGCGCGACGTCTGGAATATGTCGCACACAAGATTATACCCGTCGAAAAGCGCCACCCAGTACTTGCCGCGCCTCGCATCGCCGACAACCGCCACCGCCTCGCCTTCGCGCGCCAGAGCGCACGCCGAAGGAAGACCGAGCACTTCACAGCCCGAGCCGAGGGAATATCCGCGCGCGAAGGCGATTGCGCTTCTTATTCCCGCAAAACTCCCCGGCCCTGTCCCCACGACGATCCTTTCAACGCCGACGAGGTCGAGGGACTGCACCCAGTCGCCGCTGCGCTCTCGCGATGTCGATTTTTCTATATAAAGAGTTTTCATCAAGTCGTGTAATCGGCGTTGATATGTACATAGTCGAGCGAAAAATCGCACGTATATACGCTTGATTCGCCCTTGCCGAGATGAAGATCGACGATCACTTCGAAGGCGTCCTTCTCAAGAACTTTCTCGAGAAGAGCGAGCTGCTTTTCGCCAGCCGTCTCTCCTCTGCGGAAAGCCCACACCCCGTCGTAAAACACTTCCGTCTTCATGTCGACGACATCGGCGCCGGAATACCCGACCGCCGCGAGAACCCTGCCCCAATTGGGATCGCGCCCGAACCAGCTCGTCTTCGCGAGCGGAGACTTCGCGACCGCCCGCGCCGCACGTGCCGCGTCAGCCTCGTTTCTCGCACCCTTTACGATGACCGTCACGAATTTCGTAGCTCCTTCGCCGTCGGCGGCCATCTGCTTGGCGAGCGAAACGCAGACGGTGCACAAGGCTTGCGTGAAAGCCCTGAAATCGGCTCCGCCCTTCGTGATCGGCTCGTTTCCCGCCGCGCCGGAAGCGAGCAGAAAAAGCGAATCGTTCGTCGATTCGTCACCGTCCACGACGACGCGGTTGAAACTTTTGGCGACCGCTATTCTGAGCGCCCGCGAGAGCATCGCGGGAGAAACTGCCGCATCGGTCGTTATGAAGCCGAGCATAGTCGCCATGTTAGGCTCGATCATCCCCGAACCTTTCGCCATACCGCCGACGACCGCCTTCTTGCCGCCTATGAGAAAAGAAACCGCCGCCTCCTTGCTCTTCGTGTCCGTCGTCATGATAGCGCGGGCCGCAGCGTTTGCGGCCTTGGACGTACGGGCGAGGGCCGCCTTCGCCTTGCGCATGCCGTCAAGGAGCCTGTCCACGGGCAGAGACCGCCCGATAACGCCCGTCGAAGCGACGAAAACCGACTGCGGATCAATGCCGAGTTCTCCTGCCGTCACAAGCGCCGAAAGCTTCGCGTCCTTAAGCCCGCGTTCGCCCGTGCATGCGTTCGCACAACCGCTGTTGGCGAGAATCGCCTGCGCACGACCCGACTTCGCTATTTCTCGGTCGTAGACGACAGGCGCCGCCGCGACGGCGTTAGTCGTGAACACGGCCGCCGCCGAGCACGGCATATCCGCGACGATAAGCGCCACGTCGTCGCGGCCTTTGTATTTTATCGCTCCCGCGGCGGACGCCGCCCTGAAACCCTTGGCGCTGCATACGCCGCCGTTCCTGATCGTCTTCATCTCACGACCCCGGATGGCAGGGCTTGCCGCCCGCCTTGCACATGGGACATTCTTCGGCCGTCCATGTCTCGGGCGTGATTTGCATCAGAGAAACCATCGGTATGCCGTCGAATCCGACCTTGCCGCCGCTGCGGTCGACAAGAAGAACAACGGCGGCGACTTCGCATCCGGCGGCTTTAACGAGATCGATCGTCTCCTGCACGCGCCCGCCTTTCGTGACGACGTCTTCGGCGACGACATAGCGCTCGCCGGGCTTGAGGGAGAAGCGGCGCATCGCAAGAACCGTATTGGGCTTGCCGCTGGCGTCAACTCCTTCGCCCTGAACCTTTTCGGCGAATACGCACTTTACGTCAAGAGCGCGGGCGACTTCATGACCGACGAGAATTCCGCCGACCGCGGGGGAGATGACCCCGTCGATCTTTCCGAGATCGCACTCGGCTTTCATTTTCTCCACCGCGGCATCGCATAGTTTCGCGGCGATTCGCGGATATCTGAGCACGTTGGCGCACTGGAAATAACGATTTGAGTGAAGCTTCGAACGGAGCTCGAAATGCCCCTCAAGCAGGGCCTCTGTCGCCTTGAACGCTTCAAGGACTTCTTCCTGTGTCATTTTTTCTTTCCTTTCAACCCGTATCGGGTCATGTGAGAGTATAGTCTTTTTCCGTCACAAAATCAATGCCGGGCCTGAACCGGCATCCATGCCGGCGGCCTTGGCGAGAAGCATTCCGTAATTGACGATCGGCACGCCGGCCGATTCGCAAAGAGCGATACGCCTGAGAACCTCGCGACGCGTGAGCATGCACCCCCCGCACTGCACGACAAGCGCCAAGGCGCCATCCGCATCAAAGGTCCCGCCGCTCGAGAAAACGAATTCGAGTTTTTTGCCGCTGAGCTTTTCAAGAGCCCGCGGAATCTTCACGGTGCCGATGTCTTCGCAGTGCCGCCGGTGCGTGCAGCCTTCGGCGATGAGAATCCTGTCGCCGTCTTCGAGGGCGGCTATTTTAGCGAGACCTCGCGCATACGCTTCGACATCACCCTTCTGACGGGCGAACAAAACGGAAAAGCCGGTGAGCTTCGTCCCTGCGGGCAGTTTCGCGGCGACTTCGGCGAACACCTGCGAATCGGTGACGACGAGATCGAAAACGCCGAGATCGCCCGTAAGGGAAAATGGCTGCCTGACTTCGGCTATGGCGCCGATATCGAGACATTCGCGCAGAGCCTGCACCTGCGGCAGGATAAGTCTCCCCTTCGGCGCGGCGGAATCTATCGGACAGACAAAGAGAACGCGATCGCCTTTTTTCAGAAGCCCGTCGAACAGGCCGGGCGTCTTCTCCGTGATGTCGCACGCCGCGATGTCGCGTTTCAGTTTCTCGACATCATCGCCGCGTCTGTAACGAAAGACCTTCACGCGCAGCAGATCGCATTCTTTCAGAAACCGCTCCTCGTGCCCGCCGGGATCGGAAACGCCGTCCTCCACCCAGACGGCGATATCGCACGTCGCGAGAACGCCGAGGGTCTTCTTCACGCGCATGGCCCCGAGTTCTCCGACATCGTCCAGCCCGGCGGTATCGATAAGCATGCAGGGGCCGAGCGGGGATATCTCCATCGATTTCGCGACGGGATCGGTGGTCGTCCCCGCGACATCGCTGACGATCGCCACGTCCTGAGAAGAGAAAGCGTTGACAAGCGTGGACTTGCCGGCGTTGCGAAGCCCGAAAAAACCGATATGAACGCGACTCGACGCAGGTGTCGAATTGAGGTCTGCCATCGCTCTCACTCCGAAACGAAACGGTCCTCGCCGGGCACGAGCGGACGCCCGCGCAAAAACGCGCCTCCGTCCATCCTCGAGCCGCCTTCGACCTTGACGTCTACGAGCAGAAGCGCGGTGTCATGGCATTTCACGACGGGTCCTCGCTTCTCGAGACGCACGACCGTTCCGGGCGCGGCTTCGCGCTCCGCGGGCGAAAGCTTCGCGATCTCGCCGCGCATGACGACGAGGCGGCCGGTATTGCCCTTTTTCCTGAAACGCGCCGGCAGAAAGGTATAGCAGCAAGGCCAGGGATTGTACGCGCGGATTTTACGTTCGACCTCGATAACGGGCGCGTCCCAATTGACGAGACCGTCCGTCTTCCTGAGCTTTTTGACGTATGTGGCATGTTCGTGATCCTGCGCGACCTCGGGAGGCAGAGCGTTCGATGACATGAGTTTCAGCGCTTTTGCGAGAGTGACGCCTCCCGCTATCGCGAGATCGCGCATGAGATCGCCGCCCGTCGTGTCAGGATATATCGGTTCAAAACTCTGAAGCATTACGGGACCGTCGTCGAGACCGACGCCCATGCGCATCACACTCACGCCCGTCATCCTGTCGCCCGCTTCGAGCGCGGCTATGACGGGAGCCGCGCCTCGGTATTTCGGCAGTAGGGAAAAATGGCAGTTGATGCACCCGAAAAGAGGCAGATCGAGAAGCGTCTTTTTGAGAATCTGCCCGAACGCGACAACGGCGATCACGTCGGGCTTCCACGAACGGATGCGCGCTATCGCCGCCTCGTCATTGACGTTTTCAGGCTTGATAACCGATGTTATACCGCTTTTGCAGGCGAATTCGGCACATGCGCACGCGGTAAGAGCCTTGCCTCTCCCGGCCGGCCTGTCCGGCTGGGTCACAACACCGACGACATTAAGCGACTCTTCGCGCAAAATCGCGCGAAGACATTCCGCCGAGGCGGTGGACGATCCCATGAAAACGACTCTCATGACGCATATTATACCAAATCTGGCTCATCCGCTATTTCACTAACGAAAAACCGCGACGAGTTGCCGCCGCGGTTTAACGCACTTCTATTCGGAGTTTCTATGACGACTCCTCTGAAAAAGCCATGGAACAAATGTTTGCGTGAGTTTCACCTT
>JAZSQE010000067.1:0-9657 GCA_045537795.1 Kiritimatiellia bacterium
GTGAAAGAAGAACAGCCACCTATAAGATCATAACTGATTCCGGTGGAAACCGCTATACGTTTTTCTGTGATCTGACAGGAGCGTTAGTCTGTACGACTAAGAAAACCTACAAAGCGGATACACCCGAACAGGAATTGTTGCTTGCTTGGGAAAAGGAAGGCAAGAAGCATTTCAACATTTGCCATAAATGCGGCAAGTTTGTGATTAACGCCGTGTTCAATCCAGAAGTGGCGGAATGTGTCGAATGTGCTCCCTTTGAAGCAGAAGCCAAGTTTTGCAAGACCTGTGGCGCAAAGGTTGAAACCCCCGGAAGAACCTGTCCTGTGTGTGGCAACCTGCTGAACTACGAAGGGAGGTCTCTCTGATATGACACAGAAAACACGGTTAAAGAATTTAGAGGATTTTGGATATGGCCCGAATGTAATGCGGAATACCAAAGTCTGCGCTAAATGCGGTCAAGTGATTAAAGCCTCCGCTTCCTTCTGTCCCGATTGTGGCGAAAGATTATCAAGCGAAACGCTCTTTGACCGTTACAAACGGCAGCATCCCTGCTGTCCCGAATGCGATACGGTGTTAGCCCCCGACTCGCTGTATTGCCCCCATTGTGGGACAAAGCTGAAAATAAACAAAGAATTATGAAAATGGGGGTACTATGTTCTGCAATCGGAAATGCGATAACATTTCCGTTCTATAAAAGGACAATTTCGAAAACCCGGATTGGAGGAAAACGCCGTGTTGAAAAGACTTTTATGCTTGCTTTTGTGCTTATTGCTCGTCATGCCGAGTTTAACCCTCGGAATGACTGTTTCCGCTTCGGAAAGAGAGGACGGAACGGGATCGAGACCGAAATACGTTACCGTAACAAACCAAAGGGAACTGATCGACGCTCTGACCGAAGAAGGAGGGGAAAGGGTCTTTATTCAGATCGGCGCCGATATAGAGGGAGAGCAGTACTATGCATTCGGTCCGATCAGTGTGAAGGGCTATAAGACCGTCGATCTGAACGGTCATAAGATCCGATCCAAGTTGTTTTTTAACGACGGGAGCGAGAATCGCAGTCTGTTTGTCATCGAGGCGGGAGCGTCGCTGACACTGAACGATTCCGTCGGAGGCGGCGAGATCATCCACGACAGATTCATTCCCGCCATGGGCGAAACGAATGCGTATTCCGACATTTTTCTCAGCCGCCCGTTGACGGTGTTTGACGTATACGGCGTTTTGACCGTGAATGCGGGTGAAATCACGGCGGGACATTACGAGAGCGAGTATTATACCTATACCGACGGCTATATCTATGCGGACAGCAGTCCGTCTCCGGGAACCGTCAACTCGATCACGCCCGGTAATGCGGTCGTCGTAAAGAGCGGCGGGCGTTTTGTTTCCAACGGCGGCGAGTATTACGGGCGCGGTTTTACGATCGACGACGAGGGTCAGAAGGATTCAGCATGTGCGGCGGTTAAACTGTTGAGAGGCGCCGAAGCGGTGATATACGCCGGAGATTTTTACGGCAAGAGTTGTGCCGACGTTTTTTCGGTAGGTGACCGGGTCGATCTTACCGTTTACGCGGGCAATTTTTATGCACGCTACGATAACCGCGTTACCGTTGATAAGGCAAACGGCGTCGCCGCCTACGTCAATGTGGATTGCGGCAGGATCGGGATCCCGCTGTACGCGTTCAACCATGAAAAAAAGGATTACACGCATATCTATGTTGATTCGACGGAACATTACTATGATTTTACCGATTATTCCGCAAGCGACGCGGCGGTGTTTCTGAATCTCGGTTCAAGCGGGACCGGTATCGACGTGAGGGTCGAAACGCTGACGGGAAGCGGAACGAAGGCTTCTCCGTATCGGATCAAATACGTTTCGGATCTGAAAACGCTCCTGCGGCAGACGGGGTCGTCAAAGCGTTATCTCCGACTTGAGGACGACCTGAGTGATTTTATCGACACCTTTACCGTAAAGGGCGACGCCGTTCTGGATCTGAACGGACATACGATAAAAGAACGGCTTGATTTCGGCATCGCGTTATCCTCGGATGCCCTTTTCAGCGTGGAAAGCGGCGCAAACCTTACCGTTGACGATTCCGTCGGCGGCGGCGAGATCATCTTTGACAGACGTATCCCGAGTATGGGGGAAACGAACGAGCAGACGGGGATTTTTCTCGACCGTGCGCTGACGGTGTTCAACGTGCAGGGGATCTTGACCGTGAACGGCGGCGAGATCACGGCGGGGCATTATGAAAGCGAGTATTACACATACACGAAAAAATACAATACCGGCGGCAGCACAAGCGCGGGAACGGTCAATTCGATCACGCCCGGAAACGCGGTCGTTGTGCGTGACGGAGGGCGCTTTACTTCCAACGGTGGCGAATACTACGGGCGCGGCTTTACGATCGACGACAACGGTGAAAAAGAGACCGTCTGCGCGGCGGTATGTCTTTGCAACGGCGCGGTGGCGATCGTCAACGCCGGCGACTTCTACGGCAAGAGTTGTGCCGACGTGTTTTCCGTCGCGTGGGGTGCGAATGCCTCTATCAATTTCGGCTACTTTGAGGCGCAGTACGATAATCGGATCACCGTTGATAAGTTGAACGGTACCGCCTATTATGTCAACGTGGACTGCGGCCGGATCGGGCTCCCTCTGCGCTCTTTCTCCCATACAGGCGCGGACAGAAGAGTGATCAAAATCGGTCCGGATCAGTATCCCTTCTCGCTTGATTTTACGACGTCTCAGAGCAACGAGTTTGAAAATCTCGGCTCCGAAGGAATCGGCGCCGACGTCACCGTTTCGGTTCAGGAGAACGGCGCCTCACGGATCGTGCGCGAGGACGGGATCGACGCGGGACTTACCTACAGTCCGACCGATCACTTTGAACTGATCAACGATAACGCGCAATATTACAGTGAAAGCTTTGCGCCGCTGCCGGATGCTCCGTACCACGTTATGAGTTATTACTGGAAGGTCACGCGGCTCGGCGGTAACGGCTGGGAAGACGTTTCCTACGCGCCCGGTGCGCCTGTTTCCAATAACTACTATCTCACCGACACAAACCGCCTTGACCTTTACGCGCTGGCGCGGGATCTGCGCGGCGGTATGACGCAGGGCTCGACCTACCGGATCGAAGCTCACGCCTCCGAATACTGGAAACCCGCTGACGAAGTCATTTACACTGTCAGCGACGACGTGATCGAGATCGACTGCGTGTACGAGCGGATCGGCAATATCTCCCTGCCGGACGACGTGACAGGAATCATTTGGCCGGAGCACGGCAAAAATCCGGTCAATCTGAGTATCGAACAGGAAGCGTTCACCGCGGCATTTACCTTTGAAGAACAAAAAGCAGGCGGCACGCGCTATACGCCTATGTCGGAGCGCAGTACGTTTTCGCGCGGCGGCAGTTACCGCTTAAAGGTTCAGATCACGCCCAAGCCGTACTACCGGGTCGACGCCGAGCACAGCCTGACTGTCGGAGGAAAAACGGCGACTGAACTCACCGTAAGCGGCGGTGTGCTGACCGGATATATCGTCCCGCTCGACGTTCTCCCTTCTAAGATCTTATCGATCCCGGTACGGGGCGACATTTCCGTCGGCGTCGAACTCTCGGCGGCGTCGCCGCTGAACTCTCCGATTTCCGGCGTGAAGGTTTCCACGGTGTGGTACAAGGACGGATCGGCCTATACCGGCACGTCAACGCCTGGCGAATACCGTGCGCTCGTCACCGTCACGGCGCAGGATCCGTACGTTTTCACGGACGCGACTATCGTCACGGTCATGGGAAAAATGTATCCGATCACAAATCTTTCTCCGGACGGTCTTTCGGGATCGGTTCTGACCGATCCGCAGTACGTGGGATGCGATCACAGCAAAAACACGAACGGGGTTACCTATGATTCGGAATACCACTATCGGATCTGCTCCATCTGCGGCGAAGAGTTTGAACACGCCGCGCACACCTTCGGAAATTGGAGCCATCAGGGAGGCGAAGATGTCCGGACATGCAGCGTCTGTTCTTATCAGGAGACGGTGAGCAACGGAAGAAGTGAAGTGCCCTACATCCGCCTTACCGGGAAAACTCCGAAAATCGGCGATACGCTTCCCGTGCTTGCCATCTGTGAAGAAGACCGGAAGTACGGCTCGATGGAGAATGAAACAGAATGGTATATCGACGAACTGAACTACAAGAACCGGGTTTCTGCCGACACGGTCATGGAAGACGGACACGTGTATTTGGCATTTCTCAAATTCAACGTCAGTAACGGCTATTTTTTCACCGATGATACCGAGGTCTCGACGCTCGATCTTTTGGCGTCCACGAGGGAGAATGTATACGGTTCATGGAATCATATCGAAGCGGTGCTTGCCTTCACACCGCGGGCCTATGCCGCCGGTCATTTCACACTCGCTCCTATGGTGGCGGGTCAAACGTACGGCGAATTTCTCTCGGGCTTTGACGCGGATATCGACGGCGTTCGCGATGCGCTCACGGTGGCGGTTTACCAAAACGGTTCTTTGCAAGCGGCTCTCGTTTATAACTATGCGTCCGATTCATGGTGGATCGCTTCGGGCAGCGTTGATGAATTCATGGCGCGCCCGATGGATCCGGAGGCGGAATACAAACTTCTGTTAACGCTTGCGGAAACGGGCAAATACTTCCGCGAAGAGGACGTTCGGGTGGATAATCCCGTCGCGGCGGCGTCTTTCAGCGTTGCCGGCGGCAACCTCGGCTGCACCGTAACGGCGTATTACCGCCTGTGCCCGATTGAAATTGAGGCGGCTTCAATCACGCTGCAGAACAATCTGAAAGAAAACTTTTATATAGAAAAAGAATCCATTACCGAAGGCGGATATACGGATCTTCACGCCGCTTTTGAAATAAACGGTAAAACGGTGACGGCCAGCCAGTTCAGCGAAGTCACCTCCGAAGGAAAGACCTATTACGTATTCAGTCTCTCCGACATTGCGCCGAATCAGATGAACGACACCGTCAAGGTGACGCTTCACGCGGTGAAGGACGGAAAGGAATACGTCAGCGCACCGACCGAGTACAGCGCTGCGGAGTACTGCTATTCCATGCTTAAAAAAACAGACGACGCCGAACTTCGAACACTGCTTGTGAATCTCTTGGATTACGGAGCGGCGGCGCAGCACTACACCGGATATAAGACAGGCGATCTTGCCAACGCAAAACTCACCGAAGAACAGCGCGCGTGGGGTACGGCAACGGATCCGGCCTTAACTTCGGTCAAGAATATTGCTTATCAAGCGGTGGAATCGCCTTTTGTCGTCTGGAAAGGCGTATCCCTCAGACTGGGAGATTCCATCACCATGCAATTCGTGTTCACGGCGGCGAGCACCGACGGGATCACGGTTCGGTTCGAAAATGCGGGCGGAACCATGCTCAAAGAGATCACGGCAGAGGATCTGACCGCGTCCGGCGGGTATTATATCGCGTCGTACAGCGGCATCACCGCCGGACAGATGAGCGAAACCGTTTTGGTCACGGCGTATAACGGAGATACGGCGATCAGCAACACGGTCTCTTACAGCATCGAATCCTACGCATACGCCAAGCAGAACGACGCCGACGCGTCGCTTGCAGCGTTGGTCCGCGCTATGATGAAGTATGGCAATGCGGCGAAAACGTACGGAAAATGACGGAAATATGACGATAAGGCTCAGATCATTTCATAAACCAAAAATAAACGAGATTACGGGGTCAACTATATGAAAAAGTGCAAAAAATATGGGCTTCGACTGCTCAGCATGCTTTTGGCGATCATGATGATCGTACCGGCTGTTCCGATGTCTGTCTTTGCGGTAGATATCGGTGACGGCGGAGTTGGTTACGATGGCGAACAAGGCAATACCATCGGGATCAATACCGGCACAAGAGGATTAGGGTCGACAACCTTCGTCGCTCCGGTCTCTTCGCTCACGGCGGGCGCTTATCAGATCAAAATGGGCGGCGCCGGCTCCGTCAGCGCTGAGCCTGTGACGAACGTACAATGGAACAGCACCTCCGATTCCGGCGTGAAATTCTACTACTACTTGACGGACAGTGTCGGAATGGAGTTTTCCAACAATGCGTACGCGAGCGGCGTCTCTTTGCCGAGCGAATGCGGCACGGTATCCTACAGTTTTGTCTATTACTTTGAGAATCCGGCGGAGAAGGGCAAATCTCTTTCCAACGTCGTGCCGGTCGGTATGACACGGTCCGCGTGGCTTACCGCCTTGTCGGATTATGAGAAGGATCCCTCTCATTTCAGTGACGGATCGCTTGATTATACCGAGTTGTTTCAAACGCAGCTGACATGGGTCGATGCGTCGAATACCACACTGCCTCTCGCTTATTCCATGGGCGGCGACGGCTCCATTGTGTACGAGCCGCATTACTACTCCGTTTTTGTCAAATGGGAGTTGGACGGCTCCGATCCGTTTATCAGCACCGATAACAGCGTCGTCTACGTCCATGACGGCTCGTCCGGCGGCGGCACCGGCGGCGGAACAGGTGCCGGCGGTGACGGCGGGGGAGGAACAGGTGGCACTTCCACCGGTTTTGTCGCGCCTGTATCGTCGGTCATAGCCAATCCCTATCAGACGGGGAACGGCTCCACGGTCGCAGTGGACGATGTGGAGCTTGTGAACCACGCCGATCCCGGTGTTGATTTCTTCTATACCGCGGTCGACTCCGTTGGCGGAACCTTCGGCGGCGCTCCCTGGAACACGCCTCTCGGCGAACAGGACGGCGTGATCCAGTATGCTTTTGTATATGCCGACTCGCTTCCTCAATACAGAACGATCCGCTCCTTTACCCCGGTAGGCACCTCGCCTTCCGCGTGGCAGACGGCGGTTTCAAATTATGAAAATCAGCAGATGAGTGCCGGCGGTGGCGGCGCAGGCGGCGGGGGAGGAGTCGTCGAGTTCGACTATTCCGATCTGCTCGCTACGCTGAACTGGACCTCCGCGTCGAACAGCCGCCTCTCGGTCTATTCCGATGAAGCGGTGTACGGCGTACCCTCCGGCGACGGAAGTCTGCACTATTCCGACCGTTATTACAGCGTGTTCGTGCGCTGGGTCAAGGACGGCGTTGCCGTTTACAACACGACGGGCAGCGGCACGGTCTTTTTCCATGAAAAGGCGCCGGATATTATCACGGCGCCGATCTCGAACGCTTCCGCCGAGGCGAAACTGACTTCGACCGGTCAATCGCCGCAGGGCGGTACGGTCATTCTGCCGCGGAATCCGGTTGAAACAGGCGTTGAATTCCGCTATTCCGTCACCGACGCCAACAATATCGTCTGGTCTGACGTTCCCGGGGCGAACTATAAACCCCTTACCGGCTCGAATGCCGTGGTGGAATATCTGTGGACCTATACCGACGGCATTTACGGCCTGGCACCCATCGGCACGGATGCGTCTGTCTGGCAGACCACCGTCAACAATTATGAAAACAACTGGTATACCCAGAATCCCAGAATGCCGGTGGATTATTCCGATCTGGTGATCGATCTGCCGGGCTGGACGACAAACCCCGTTCTGCCGCTGTTCGATGACGCGGCTGTCTACGGCGCAGGGAACGGCACCGCGGGGCAGTATACCCCTCGTTACTATTCCTGCATGGTGCGGGTTCGTTTCACTGATGACTCCGGCTATCGCAAGGCGTTCCATTACGTCTCCGGGACCGTGTATCTCAAATACGGCAACCTGGGTGAGTTGAATCCTCCGATCCATCTTAATGCTCTTGAACCCAAGGAGTACAATCCGTCTTACTATTCGTGGTCCGTCACGTCGGCGTCGAGCGGAGCCGCGGGTATCGACACCTATACGCCGGTCACCTATGCCTACGACCTGACCGACAGTCTCGGCCAGCGCTACGCTTATCCCTCCGGCTCCTACACCGCCGTTCCGTATCCGGCGACGGTCAGTTACCTCTGGACGTGGATCGACGAGACCCAGGTCACCTGGCCCCGCACCGCGCAGATTCCCATCGGCATGACCGCCGAAGCGTGGGCGGCGATGACGGAGGGCAAGAGCGAATTTGAGATCAAACAGATCCTCGCAGCTCTCCCCGGCTGGACGACCGATCCGCGGCTCCCGATCTTTTCCGACGGCGCGCGCGACGGCGTATCGTCCACCGATACGTATTCCACGAAGTACTACGGCTGTTATTTGCGCGTGTCGGTTCCGGGCTTTAACGACCTGTATTTCCTTGACGCCCGCACGGTCCGGGTCGCGGCCATGGCGCCGAGCACCTCTGCCACGATAAAAGACCGGGTGTATAACATCTATGAAGCCCACTACGATTATTACGATGTGTTTGTCGGACACTCGGCCGTTGCCAACAGCGCGGGTGTAAGTTACCAGTGGTACGAGTGCGCCGATGCAAACGACACCTACGGCGTGCCGATCGCGGGCGCAAATACCTATACCTACCGAGTCAATTTCGGCAACGAATGCTTTGACCGATATCTTTACATGAAGTGTTCGTATACCACACCGTCGGGCACTCCGGTCGTGTGGCAGACCAATACGGCGCATTTCGGCCTGACCGACGCACCGGTCGCGGATGTGCGCGCCAACGCCGGACTGAACTATTACGGCGGCGGCGGGAACGAATCTTACATCGGCGGCGATTCCTATTTCAGCGGCAATTACGAAGGTTTGTGGCGTCCGAGCGGGTTTACCGATTACTCAAAATATTATCAGACCGTCGGTTCGGTCGGCTGCCTTTCTGGCTATGTGAACATTTACGGCGAATGTGACCGTTTGGAGTATCAATGGCTTGTCGGCGACAGCGCGGACAATGTCAACACGCCGATCGGCGACCGTCAGGTCGTCTCCGACCCTTGCCTGTATATGAATCAGCAAAGCGAGCACCTGTACGGCGCCACTGTTGCAAGCTCCCGCCGGATGGCGATCGAGTTGCCATGCCCCTCCAATGTGGTCGGGACCAAATATTACCGTCTTATGGTCTATTGCGTCAGCCCGAACAACAACTCCTACACCAGCTACAGCGACACATTTTGTGTGGAGACCTGGCCGGTATCCCGTCGGGATGAGATGTTTACGGTCACGCCCGAGGGCGAAGTGAACCGCTACCTCGGATTTGAGACCGAGCTTGTCATCCCCTCGGTGATCAGCGGCGTGCAGGTCACCAAGATCGGTTGCTTCAACGATTTCAATACCGTTGTCGGTCCGCAGAGGATCGTCATCCCCGAGGGCGTCACCGAGATCGCGGACAAAGCTTTCTACGGGCTTGTGTCCCTGACCGAGGTCGTTCTTCCCTCGACCTTGCGGTCGATCGGGGAAAAAGCGTTCTGGCGCTGTGGGCTTGCCTCTCTTACGATCCCCAACGGCGTGGAGGTCATCCACATGGAGGCCTTCAAAGAGGCGTTTGTCAACACGGCGGAGGTCACCGTCAATGCCGACGGCGTACTCATCAACCGCGGTGCGTTCGCAGGTGCGAAAATGAAAAAATTCGTCCTCAATATGTCGGTTTCGCCCACACTTGGCGCTATGGTGGATGTACCGAGCGTGATCAACGGGGATTCCTACCGCGGTTCCTTCGACGGCTGCGAGAATCTGTATTTCTTCGCGTTCCCGGAGGACTGCTCCGTGATCGTCAATGAAGAGTGGCCCTCGATGATG
>JAZSQE010000007.1:0-4561 GCA_045537795.1 Kiritimatiellia bacterium
GTCGATTACGGCGTGGGGCGTTATGCCGGTTCGTCGGAGATAATACTTGACGGCAGGCGAAGCGAAGTCTTCACGATCGAATACGCCGACGGCGGCAAACTCCACGTTCCCGCCGCCCACGCGCACCTTCTGACGCGGTACGTCGGCGTCAAGGGAGAAGCCGTCAGACTCCATCGTCTCGACGGCAAGCGCTGGGACAAGGACAAGAAAGACGCCCAAAAGGCCGTCGCCGATCTCGCGGCGGCGCTTATCGAGACGCAGGCGAAACGCCAGACGGTTCCGGGGTATGCGTACGACGTCGACTGCGAGGGGCTTGAAGCTTTCGAGGCGGCGTTTCCGTATGAAGAGACCCCCGATCAGGCGGCGGCGATAGCGGCCGTCAAAAAAGACCTTTCCCTTGAAAAGCCCATGGACCGCCTCGTGTGCGGGGACGCCGGATACGGCAAGACCGAGGTTGCCATGAGGGCGGCCTACATCGCGGCGATGAACGGCAAGCAGGTGGCTGTTCTCGCGCCGACGACGGTTCTCGCGGAGCAGCATTTCGAGACGTTCACATCGCGTTTCGACGGCACGCCCGTTCGCATAGAATCGATGTCGCGCTTCCAGACTAAACTCACGCATCAAGGTACGTTCGAAAGACTCGCTTCCGGCGCGTGCGACATCGTCATAGGCACTCATGCGATACTTTCGCCGAAGGTGCGTTTTCACGATCTCGGGCTCGTCGTGATCGACGAAGAGCAGCGTTTCGGAGTAAAGCACAAGGAGTTTCTCAAGCGCCTGAGAGCGACGGCCGATGTGCTGACGCTTTCGGCCACGCCCATTCCCCGCACGCTGTACCTGTCGATGACGGGGGCGAGGGATCTTTCTCTTTTGAGAACGCCGCCGAAGGAACGCGTCGCGGTTGAGACGAACATCGTGCGCGATTGCGACGAGACGGTACGTTCGGCGATAGAGGCTGAAATGGCCCGCGGCGGACAGGTGTTTTTTCTGCATAACCGCGTAGCGACGATAGCGTCGGCGGAGAAGCGCCTGAGGCGTCTGTGTCCGTCGGCCCGCACGGTCGTCGCCCACGGCAGGATGGACGCGAAGACGCTCGCGAGAAAGATGCGCGATTTCGAGCGAGGAGCGTACGACATACTTCTTTCGACGACGATAATCGAATCGGGGATAGACATCCCGAGGGCGAACACGATTCTGATCGACAGGGCGGACTGTTTCGGCATGGCGGAAATATATCAGCTTCGCGGGCGCGTCGGGCGCTCTTCGCGCCGGGGACGTGCGTATTTTCTTCTGCCGGCGTCCGGCGACATCGATTCTGACGCGCGCGAAAGGCTCGCGGCGCTCAAACGTCACGGTTCTCTCGGCTCGGGCTTCAATCTCGCGGTGCGCGATCTCGAAATACGCGGGGCGGGCAATCTTCTCGGCTCGCAACAGTCGGGGCATATAGCGGCCGTGGGGTTCACGCTCTACTGCCAGCTGCTCGCGCGCACGGTGGCCATGATGAAAGGGGAAAAGCCGCCCGAGATAATCGACGTGAAGCTCAATCTCGATTTCATCGATTTTTCCCCCGCCTCGGAAGATCCTTCGAGCGCGGCTTCGCTGCCTTACGCCTATGTGGAGGAAGATGCGCAGCGGATGGGGTATCTGAAACGCTTCGCGGAAGCGTTCGATCCGGCGGACATCAGGAAACTCCGCGACGAACTCAAAGATCGCTACGGTGCGCCGCCTCCCGCCGCCGTCAGGTTCTTCAAACTCGCCGAGCTGCGCCTCGCGTGCGCCCGCGCATCGGTCGGTTCGATCGACGCGAGGGACAACCGCGCCGTTCTGCGCTCGCGCGGCACCGGTGAAATAGACGCCGTCATCGAACTCAAGGGGCGTAGCGCCGACGCAAAAATCGCGGAACTTCTGAAATTCGTTATTGCGTAAAGCGGCAGTTTTTTGGTATAATACGTCAAATTACCCATTTTGCGTACAGTTAACAAAGTGGCTGCTTACCACACTTCAGGCGCGGTTATTTTGGGTAATCGGTAGATTTAGTCATTAAAAACACAAAATAAGGTAAGCTAAGATGAGCGCAGAACGCAAAGTCTTCGGACGCCTCCAGGCCATGGAATCGCCCATGCCCGATCTCATTGACATTCAAACGAAGTCGTATCGCGAGTTTCTCCAGATCGACAGCGCTCCCGCGAAGCGCGAGATGACCGGCCTGCAGGCCATCTTCAAGGAGATTTTCCCCGTGACGTCGTACGACGCGAAGTATAAACTCGACTTCGTCGGCTACAGCCTCGATCCGGAGAAGAAGGGCTATCTTCAGGCGCTCGTCGACGGTGAGACGTATTCGCGTTCGCTCAAGGCGACATTCCGTCTTCAGGACGGCGAAGAGGTGCGCGAAGAAGAAGTCTTTCTCGGCGAAATGCCCATCATGACGCCCGATGGCGCGTTCGTCATCAACGGCGCCGAGCGCGTCATCGTCTCTCAGCTGCACCGTTCTCCCGGCATCTCCACCGAGCGTCAGGTTCACGCCAACGGCCAGCCGCTTCTTTCCGTGCGAATCATTCCCGACCGCGGCAACTGGATCGAGGTGATGTTCGACACCAACGACGTCATGTGGTGCTTCATGGATCAGCGCCGCCGCCGCCGCAAATTCTACGCCACGACCCTCCTCAGGGCGTTCGGCTACGGCAGCGACGAGCAGATCATGCAGCTCTTCTACGATTTCAAGAAACTTCCCACAGACCGCAAGTATTCCGAGAAGGATCTCAGAATGCTTGTCATGAAGGACGATGTCATCGACTCCGCCTCGCAGGGCGTTCTCGCGCGCCGCTACGACCCGCTCACGCCTTCGATCATGGAGCAGTTCGCCGCCGCCGGCATGGATGAGGTGGAAGTCGTCGACGTCGCCGTCGACAACGGCACGCTCATCAAGACTCTGCGCGAAGACGCCAAGGCCGGCATCCGCAACGAAGAAGACGCCTTGAGGGAAGTCTACAGACGCATGCGTCCGGGAGATCCGCCCACGGCCACGAACTCGAAGCAGATGCTTCACCGCATGTTCCACGATCTTTCCCACTACGATCTCGGCTATGTCGGCCGCCACAAGATCAACCGCCGCCTCGGTCTCACGGGCAAGGTCGACGGCGACCTGAGGACTCTGCACGAGTCGGGTATCGACATCATCGAGGCGATCCGTCTTCTTCTGAGAATCTTCGTCGGCAAGGATCAGGTCGACGACATCGACCATCTCGGCAACCGCCGCATCCGCACCACGGGCGAACTGCTCGAGAATCAGTGCCGCGTCGGTCTCGCGCGCACCGAGCGCCTCATCCGCGAGCGCATGACGATCCATGATCCGAATTCCGGGCCGCTTACGCCCTCGCGTCTCGTCAACTCCAAGACATTCAGCGCTGTCGTGCAGGATTTCTTCGCCCGCAGCCAGCTTTCGCAGTTCATGGATCAGACGAACCCGCTGTCGGCACTCGCCCACAAGCGCCGTCTCTCCGCTCTCGGTCCCGGCGGTCTCTCCCGCGAGCGCGCCGGCTTCGAAGTGCGCGACGTGCATCCTTCGCACTACGGGCGCATCTGTCCGATCGAGACGCCCGAAGGTCCGAACATCGGTCTTATTTCGTCGCTCGGCATCTACGCGCAGGTCAACCGCTTCGGCTTCATCGAAACGCCCTACCGCAAGGTCGTCGGCGGCAAAGTGACGGACGAAATCGAGTACCTGAGCGCAGACAGCGAAGAGCAGTTTGTCATCGCCCAGGCCAACGCGCCTCTCACCGAGAATATGACGTTCGCCGAAGAGCGCGTCACCTGCCGTTTCAAGACCGAGTTCTGCGACAAGCCCGCGCGCGAAGTGCAGTACATGGACGTCGCGCCGATGCAGGTCATCTCGATCGCCGCAGGTCTCATCCCGTTCCTCGAGCACGACGACGCCAACCGTGCCTTGATGGGCGCGAACATGATGCGTCAGGGCGTGCCGCTCATGACGACGGAGCGTCCCTACGTCGGTACCGGCCTCGAGGCCGTTTCGGCGAAGGACTCGAAGGTCATCGTCACGGCGCTCGCCGCCGGCACCGTCGCCTACGTCTCCTCCGATCTCATCATGGTCACGAAGGACGGCAAGCTCCCTTCGGGCAAGGCCCAGTTCGTCCACGACCCCGAAGCGGGCGTATGGAGATACGATCTTCAGAAGTTCCGCCGCTGCAACGCGGGGACGTGCTTCAACCAGAAGCCCATCGTAAGGAAGGGCGACAAGGTCAAGTTCGGCGACTGCCTCGCCGACGGTCCCGCGACCGATCAGGGCGAACTCGCTCTCGGCAAGAACCTGCTCGTCGCCTTCATGAGCTGGCGCGGCTATAACTTCGAAGACGCCATTCTCGTCAACGAGCGCCTTGTGCGCGAGGACGTTCTTACGTCCCTGCATATCGTCACCTTCGAGTGCGGTGCACGTGACACGAAGCTCGGTTCCGAAGAAATCACGCGCGACATCCCGAACGTCGGTGAGGATGCTCTCAAGAACCTCGGTCCCGACGGCATCATCCGCGTTGGCGCGGAGGTGAAG
>JAZSQE010000064.1:0-2931 GCA_045537795.1 Kiritimatiellia bacterium
AATCTGATTCGCCGGAGAACATCGTCCGCCGCAACATCTGGACGATTGTCGGAAAGCTTTGGCCAGGGTCTCGCCTTAGTTATCGGACGGCGTTTGAATATGCGCCTCATGATGGGCATGTCTTTCTCGGATACAAGTACACGCGAAAGGTGGCGTTGCCAGGATTGACGATACATTTCATATCGACGCCGGAATCCCTCCCGTCCGATTACTCGTTCATGGAGGGACTTGGAGTGTCATCCCATGCGAGGGCGGTCTTGGAGAATCTCGAACCCGACCGGACGCAAGGCGGGGTGGAAAAATGTCTGCCGACGGAGGTGATCGAGGAGCGGTTAGAGGCCGAGTTTGCGGCTGGTGGCGAGGCGGCGCTTAACAAGTTGCGCGACGAGGCGCGGGCAGTTGCAGCGGCGACGGGGATGGAGTACGCTTTTGCGCGTTTAGACAAAATGGTCGGAGCGCTTCTTTCGACCCGTCCGGCGAATGTGCTAAAGTCAAGCGTTGCCTTGGCGCGTGCCGCGGGCGAGCCGTTCGACAGCCATCGAATAGAGCTTTTCGGAAAATTGCTGGAGCATCTTGCCGGCAAGGAGTTCTCGGAATGCCATGACGAAAACGTCTCTGATGATGACTACGCCACGTTCGCCTTCTTCGAGAGCTATTTCTCGAATTACATTGAAGGAACAGTCTTTGAGTTGGACGAGGCGCGGCGCATCGTAGAGACGGGTGTGGCGATTCCAACGCGCGACGCCGACAGCCACGACATACTCGGTACCTACGCCATCGCGTCCAATCGGCGGGAGATGTGCAGGCGGGCGGAGACGGCGGACGAGTTTCTGGAGATTCTGAGATCACGGCACCGCGTTGTAATGTCGGGCCGTCCGTCATGTGCGCCGGGACTGTTCAAGACGCGCGACAATCGCGCCGGGAACACGCATTTCGTGTCGTTCGACAGGGTGCGTGGCACGTTAAAGCGCGGGTTTGATATGTCGCGTTCGATCCGTCATCCTTTCGCACGGGCGGTGTTCATCATGTTTCTTACGAGCGAAGTCCATCCCTTTGCCGACGGCAATGGACGCATTTCGCGCCTGATGATGAACGCCGAACTGACTGCGGCGGGACAGACGAAGATTATTGTCCCCACCGTATTCCGTCCCGACTACATCGGGGCACTGAGGCGGCTTTCTCGCGATGGCGATCCGGAGGTGCTTGTCGCCGCCATGGCGAGGCTCTGGGAGTTCGGCAGATGGCTGTCGTTTGGCGATTTCGAGACAATGAAGAGCCGTCTTGAGAAGAGCGGAGCCTTCTCGGATGACGATGGTGTAATCCTCCGTTTCGGCAATTGAGAGAGTAACCACATGAAACCATTTGCACGAATGACCCTTTTTGTCAATGAATATGGTAAAATATTCTCATGAAAATAAGAGAATTAAATTGCACCTCTCGCTATAAATACGTGTTTAAACGCATTGTGGCAGCAATGTTTTTTTTGACGCTTGACGCTATCGCGGCACCTTCCGCCGATCAGGACAATGTACGGGAGATTGCGCGCAAGGTGTTGCGTACGGTGAATGAACGACTTGAGCGCGAATTTATGAGTCATGACGGATTATTGCTCGACTATGTCGGCGAAATCCCCACTCCAAAGGATATCGCCGAGTTGAGACCTAACGCCATGGGGTGGTGGTGTCCGATTGAGAACGGCACGATGTTCACAGGGGAATGGCTGCCGGCACTTATGCGCGAAGGTGCCGAACGCCGTTATCTCGTCGAGCGGTGCGTGAGAGGGCTGATAAAGATGAGCGAGGTTTCCGACGTCCCGGGATTTATCGCCCGCGGAACGGCGAGCGACCTAAAGAGTCATCATCCGTGCGGCTCTAACGATCAGACCGATCCGTGGTTCTTAGGACTTATCGAATATTGCAAATGGGAATTTGCCGAGCCAGCGCTTAGAAGGAACGCTCTCGAGAGACTCGTTTTCACGGCGAAGGCGCTTGAAAAGAACTCTTGGAAAATTCCGTGCGACGGAGTTTTTAAAGGTGAAAACCGTGGAAACATGCTTTCTCCTGGAATGCCGTTTTGGGCGCTTACGCGTTATATGTATATGCTCAAATCTCTTTACGATCTCACAGGCGACGAACATTGGGGAAACTTGTATGAAGATGTAAAGGAAAAACGTCTCGCCGAAATCGGGCAAGGCGCGGAAATCGATGCCAAGCGGTTCAAGCAGGCGTACGGAGATTGTGTCTGGATTTATCTCTCGAGTTCTCAGACGCTGGAGCAGCTCATCAAGATTGAGACGAACGCCGCCCATCGCGCGGTCATGGAAAAGGGGTTTAAGGATTTCGCGTTTCGCGTAGCTCCGTTGATGAAGAATCGCGCCGCTTATGACAACAAGGTGCTTGAGCGTCCGTTTAAATATGCAAACTGGCGCACCGGATACAAGTGGCGGATACAGAAAACCCAGAAGGATGCGCAGGAGGTGGCATTCTCCCCAATCCGCAGGATTCTCGGCAAGCGAAAGCAGTATGAGCGTCACGGTATGGCCAATCCTCTGGCGGCGGCTGCGATATGCGCCATGCAGGGAGACGAGTCGTTCAGAGATGAGATTGTTGCGACCTTGCTGCATTACGATTATTCAACGCCGAATATCAGTGAGTTTTTCCACGCCGCCATTGCCGCTACCGCGCTGCTCGAGGGCGCGGACAGGGACTGACCCCACTGCATAGGAGAGTGGGTTAATGTTTGAATGTTGGAATGTTAGGATGTTGGAATGTTTAGAGTGGAAACAACTAAGACAACTGGTAAAAACAACTTGTATTTGGTGCGCGGGCGCGGGGCCTTGCGGCTGCTTCGCAGTTCGCGCTTCGCGCTCACCCAACCTGATCGCGCACCCTCTTGCGACTTTCGCTACGCGAAAGCTCCTCACTACGTTCG
>JAZSQE010000076.1:0-56509 GCA_045537795.1 Kiritimatiellia bacterium
ATCTCGGGTTTGGAATTGACCCACGAGCGATAGGCGGCAAAAGAGTCTTTTATCTTCTTCCACCCTGAACGGGAAACGACAAGAGTCTCGCCCAGAAGAGGCTTAACGCACAAAAGCGCGAACTTTTCGATTTCCTCCGAATATTTCGGATTTATCCTTCCGGAAAGAGGCAGTTCGACATCGGGAGATTCCGTAACAAGAGGCATGTCCTCGGGCGGTGCGAAAAACGAATCGATCACTCCCTCCACGGCAGATAACGCTTTTTCGGCTTCAGCTGTGCCATCCCCGAGAACCGCGACTTCTCCCGAGCGCCCCTGCTCTTCCCATTTGACCAAAGCGGCCTTCTCGTCTTCCGAAGGCTCTTCTTTCGCGAGATCCGCCTGGCGGGCGGCATTCTCGGAGATTTTTTCATCAAGATCGGCAGGAGGAGAAAAAATCTCTTCGAACCTTACGCCCGCTTTCTCGAGCAAGGTCATTGCGCAAGAAACTTCATCAGACCGTATTCTGCCGTCGCGATCGGAATCCAAAAATTCAAGAGTACGGCTGTCGAAGCGCAAACCTTTACAGGGGCAGGAAATTGCATACCAGCACTTTAAGTCTTTTGGGTAGGTAATTTTCATGACACCAATTATATCGCATCGTTTTTTGACTGTCAATGGCGTTCCTTGACCGCGGAAAACAGGGATTACAACACGCGGTATTGACTGTTTGAGAGCGGTTTTAGTATAATATTCGCTCCCAGTTTTTCGTGGAGAAGGTTCTTCACAAGGAAAACGGGAGCAAACAAAGGTAAAAGAAAATGGAAGCATACGCTGTTCTCGAAACCGGCGGCAAGCAGACGCTCGTCAAGGCCGGTCAGAAGATCGAGATTGAAAAGCTCTCGGTCGAAGCGGGTCAGGAAGTCGTTCTTGACACCGTGTGCGCGATCTCCGACGGAGAGACGCTCAAAGTCGGCGCCCCCTACGTGGAAGGCGCGAAAGTGACGCTCGTGGTCGACGGCCACAAGCGCGGTCAGAAGGTGATCAACTTCAAGATGAAGCGCCGCAAAGGCGATCGTCGCAAAGTCGGCCACCGTCAGGAACTCACGGTCGCCACCGTCAAGGCCATTGCCTAAGGAGGAAACACCATGGCATCCGCAGCATCTGCACGCAACGGCCGCGACTCCAACCCGAAGTATCTCGGCGTCAAGGCTTACGACGGCCAGCTTCTCAAGGCCGGCTCCATCATCGTCCGCCAGCGCGGCACGAAGATCCACCCCGGCAAAAATGTCGGACAGGGTCGTGATTTCACCCTCTTCGCGCTCAAGGAGGGCAAGGTGAAATTCATCAAGGACGGCAAGGTCGTCACTATCGTCGAAGCCTGAGTCTTCCGGCGAAAACAAAAAAAAGAACCGCGGCCTTGACGGGCGGCGGTTCTTTTTTTCTCCCGAGAGCGGGCGTTACTGTCCCATTTCCTCCTTGAGCTTCTGCACGACCGAGTCGGGATCCTGCGACTTGGTGATGAGATCTTCGTAAGAGATAAGGCCGTCCTTGTAGAGGTTCATTAGCGAAGTGTCGAGCGTCATCATGCCGAACTTCGCGCCCGTCTGCAGATCGGATTTGATCATGTTCGTCTTGTTGTCGCGGATACGGCTGCGAATCGCGTCTGTGGACGTCATGATCTCGAAGGCCGCGACACGACCGTGGACTTCGCCGTTCTCGTCGAGCTTCGGCAGAAGAATCTGCGAGATGACGGCCTGAAGACCGGCGGCGAGCTGTGTGCGTATCTGCGCCTGCTGGTTCGTCGGAAACGCGTCGACGATACGGTCAATCGTCTCCGCCGCGCCGGTCGTGTGCAGGGTGCCGAAAACGAGATGCCCCGTTTCGGCGGCGGTAATGGCGGCCGCGATCGTCTCGAGGTCGCGCATTTCACCGACGAGAATGACGTCCGGGTCCTGACGCAGGGCGCGGCGGATCGCCTCGGCGAAGGACGGCACGTCGTCGCCGACTTCGCGCTGGGTGACTAGCGATTTTGACGAAGTGTGGTAGAATTCGATCGGGTCTTCGATCGTGATGATGTGCACGCCGCGCTCCTGGTTGATGATGTTGAGCATCGAAGCGAGCGTCGTCGATTTACCCGAGCCCGTGGGACCCGTCACGAGGATGAGACCGCGCGGCTTGAAAAGAAGTTCTTTCACGACAGGCGGCAGACCTATCTGTTCCATCGTGAGAAGCGTGTTCGGAATCTGACGCAATACCGCGCCGTAGCGCTTGCGCTCCTTGAATATCGATACACGGAAGCGCGTCCCGTCGGGATGGGCGATGGCGAAGTCGGCGCCGCCGTTCTTCTCCACTTCGGCCATGTGTTCATCGCTTGCGATCTCTTTGACGAGGTTGTAGCTATCCTCTTCGGTAAGGGCCTCGTCGGCAAGCGGCAGAAGCTCGCCGTGAACGCGAAGCTCCGGCGGCATGAGAGCGCGGATATGAAGGTCGCTGCCGCCTTCGTCGATCGTCGCCTGCAAAAGTTCCTGCATGTGTATATCCATTGTTTTCTCCTTCGATGAGTGTATCGGGCGGCCTCCCGACCCTTGGAGCATCCGCGCCGTCAGAGCCTGAACGCTTCGCCGCCGGACGATAGACGCCCCGTCTTTGAGTTATGGGAGCGATTATACCATAATATCCCTGCGACTTCCAATGACGTGCGCCATGCTCCGCGCATCAAGCCGAGAATGTCGTGCAGGCGCAAGCGGCATCGAGTTTCGCGAGAAGCGCTATAAGCGCGGTGTCGGTTCGCAGGATGCGCGGCCCGAGCGAATAACGCGCGAAGCCGTGCTTTTCGAGAAGATCGACTTCGTCTTCGATCCATCCGCCTTCGGGTCCGACGGCGAGAAGAAGCCTGCCGCCCGCGTCCGCGGCGGCGGCGCCCGCTCCGTACGGATGCGCGACAACGCGCCTTCGCGAACGGGAGAAAACGCTCTCGAGCTCTTCTTCGACGAACCGCCTGAAATTGCGGCGCGTTTCGATGACGGGCAATTCGCTCGTCCCCGCCTGCATGAGGCCGTCGACGAGAAGAGGCCTGTAGTTCTCCTCCTTGAGAAGCGTCGCTCCCCAGAAATCTTTTTCGACCTTCTTCGCCCCCGTAAGTATTATCCGCCCCACTCCCATCGCCGCGAGCTGCGGAAGAAGCCTTTTCAGCGCGCGCGGTCTTGGCGGCGCGAGAATTATGTCGACCCACGACCCGGGCGCGCGGGACGAGTGGTCGACGCGCGCCGTAACACGGTATTCCCCTTCGGTTTTTTCGATCGACTCTATGACGGACGAGCCTACAAGTCCGTCGACGACGCCCGTCTTCACGATCTGCCCCGGCTCGCCGTGAAGGACTTCGGCGATGTGCCGGGCGCGCGCGCCGCCGAACACGGCGATGCCGTCCGAAATCTCCGAAGGCTCGAAAAGTATCCTGTTCACCGCGATGCGCTCGCCTGATTGCGCTTCGCCACGCCAAGCGCAACAAAACGCCTTAAGAACGGCTTTTCGATCATGGAAAGGTTGATCCCGCGCTGCTGCATGACGGCTACTTAAGCCCGAGAGCCTCGCGCACGGCGCGGCCGAACGCCTTGGCTATCGACATCATGCCCCAGTCGTTAGGATGCACGCCGTCGACGGTACCTTCGTTGTCGCGAAGATACATGTCGGTCTTAGGCAGATAGTAGAGGTTCTTCCACCCTTCGGCGATAAGCTTGTCGTAAAGTTTCTTCGTGTAAATATCTTTGTCGTTCGGCTTTACGCCGTAGACATCGCACATCTCCGCCATGATGATCGGCACTCCGGGACGCTTCGCGCGCAGATTGCGGATGAACGGCTCGTAATTGTCTTCGACGCCGCGGTGCGAAGGCTTGCCCGTGCCTCTCGACCTCATGTTCCAGAGGCAGTCGAGCACGTAGCAGCTCGCGTCGATGCGCGCGATATGCTCGCTCATCTCAAACTCCATGTACCCCGAGCCGGAGAAGCCGAGATTCACTACGGGCACGTCGACGTCGCGACCGACGATGTTCACGAACGAAAGCCCGGGGCGCGAAGCGCAGCCGCCGTGCGTGATCGAGGTGCCGTAAAACACGACGGGCTTGACGATGCCGTTCTTGCGCGGAGGCAGAGGCTTAACCTGCGCATTCTCGTCTATGCCGAGCGAGAAACTCTTTATCCCGTTGTATAGCGGCAGGTTCACGAGACAGGGAGTGCCGGGCGTCCAGGGTATCTGCAAAGTCGCGCCCTTCACGCCGTCGACGATGCGGCCGGTCCTCACGTAAAGCCAGCGGCCGCGCTTTTCGTCGAAACGGTAGACGTCGATGCCGCTCATGCCCGTCGAAGGCATGTGATCCATTTCAAGACCCCTGCTGAACGGAATCCACTTGAACGTGAGTTTCGTGGAATCGGTCGAAAACCTGAACTGCATGCCTGTCGTGTGGAACTTCATCCCTCTGACGCCGGCATTGACGTTGGTCGTCACCCCAGAAGGCAGACGGTCGTAGTAATGATCGACATCGTCGAACATGCGCCCTTCGATCGGCAGAAGACGTCCGTCGATCCATTTTACGCCGTTCGAGACGACCACGTTCGCCACGGCCATGGCCTTGTCGTACTTGGCGATTTCGGGCTGCCGCGCGTTTAGCGAAGCTGCCGTCGAGAGCGCGGCGAACGCCGCAAGAAGTCTATTCATTTTATTTCTTCCTTTCCTTTTGCTGTCAAATACTCTTTCATGTCCGGCGGCACCGGAGAGACGAATTCCATCGGCCTGGAAGTTACCGGATGGTAAAGCTTCAGCTTCCACGCGTGCAGCATCTGTCTGGCGGGCACGGGATCAAGCCGCTTGTCGAGAACGCTCCTGCCGTAGACCTTGTCTCCGATTACGGGGCAGCCGAGAGAAGCCATGTGCACGCGTATCTGGTGCGTCCTGCCGGTTTCGATCCTGCACTCTACCGCCGTGACGGGCAGCCCGCCCCGACTCTTCTCCCCCGGCTGCACGTCGGCAGGCCGCCCCTGGGCGGATTCGAGACGTCCGAAAATCGAAAAATCGGAAATCGTCCTGTAGTTGGTGACGGCGCGCTTGCCGTTCTTTTCCACGACGGCCATGCGTTTTCTGTCTACGGGATGGCGCCCGATCAGATTTTCTATCCGTCCCGAATCGAGACGCGGTCTGCCGTGACAGACGGCAAGATAGGTTTTTTCGACGCAATCGTGACTCGCGAACGCTTTGACGAGGCCGTCCATCGCCTTCTGCGATTTGGCGACGACGATAAGCCCGGACGTGTCCTGATCGAGCCGGTGCACTATCCCCGGACGCGCGACGCCGCCTATGCCGGAGAGATCGGGGCAATGGTGGAGAAGCGCGTTCACGAGAGTGCCCGTGAAATGCCCCGGCGCGGGATGGACGACCATTCCCGGAGCTTTGTCGACGACAAGCAGGTAGGCATCTTCATGGACGATCGAAATCTCGATGTCCTCGGCTTCGGGAACGGCAGGCACGGGCGGCGGTATTTCGACGACAACCTCGTCGTCATCGCCGACTTTCATCCCGGCTTTCTCCGCCACGGCTCCGTTGACCGTGACGAACCCCGATTTTATCAGCCCCTCTATGCGGGAGCGTGAAAAACCGGGGTGGGTATCGAGAATCTTTTTATCGAGTCTCATTCCTCGCTTCAAGACTCTTGCGGTATTCGGCGAGATCCACGTTGAGACGCGCGACGCCTGACTTTACGGCGGCCTCGGCGACCGCGTAACTCACCTCGACGAAGAGACGGCGGTCGAACGGTTTGGGGATGATGTACCCAAGACCAAATTCGAGATTCTCGTTGGGATAAAGAGCTTTCACCTCCTCGGGGACTTCGCGGCGGGCGAGATTGGCGAGGGCGCCCGCCGCCGCCACCTTCATCTCCTTGTTGATCGTCGTCGCCCTCACGTCGAGAGCGCCGCGGAAGAGATAGGGGAAACCCAGAACGTTGTTGATCTGGTTCGGATAATCGCTGCGGCCCGTGACCATGACGTATCTGCGCCCTTCAAGGGCTTTTTCAACCTCCGCCGGCGAGATCTCTGGATCGGGATTGGCCATCGCGAAAATCGCAGGGAAGTCGCTCATCGTCTTCACATCGTCGCCGGTCAAAACGTTCGCCGCCGAAACGCCGATGAATACATCCGCGCCGACGAGTGCTTCCTTAAGCGTCATCGCCGCGGTGTCGACGGCATGCTTCGCCTTGAAGGCGTTGAGATCGGTGCGGTCCTTGCGGATCGTCCCCTTCGTGTCGCACATGACGACATCGACTACGCCCGCCGCCTTGAGCATTTCACAGATGCGGATGCCGGCGGCGCCCGCGCCGTTCATAACGACCTTGAGCGACGAAAGTTCGCGTCCGGCGATATGCGCGTAGTTGATGACGCCGGAAAGCGAAATCACGGCCGTTCCCCACTGATCGTCGTGAAAGACGGGTATGTCGAGTTCTCTGTCGAGAGTATCCTCGATTTCGAAGCACGCGGGCGAAGCGATATCCTCGAGATTGACGCCGCCGTACTGCGGGGCGAGAGCCTTCACCATTTCTATGACGCGCTTGGGATCGGTCTTGCCCTCGTTCGCGCCGCCCTGACGGCAGCAGTTGAGCGGCACGGGCCAGGCGTCGACGTCGCCGAACGCCTTGAAGAGGACGGCCTTGCCTTCCATCACGGGTATGGAGGCGGCCGCCCCCAGATCGCCGAGGCCGAGAATGGCCGTGCCGTCGGAGACGACCGCGACGAGATTGGGCTTCGCCGTGACGTCGTAGAGAGCCTTTTCGTCGGCCGCCACGGCCTTGACGGCGTGCGCGACGCCCGGCGTGTACGCAAGACACAAATCGTCCTTTGTTTTGAGCGGCGCGGGGAGTCTCACGGCGACCTTGCCGCCCTTGTGGTATTTCAGTACCTCTTCTTTTTCGAATGCCATTTCTGTTTTTCCTGTATATGTATGCGATAGCGTAAATTATACCAAATCGGCCGCGTCGTTTCGCGGCCCGTGCAATAATTCCGCCTGTTTCGCGTATTGTACCAAACCCTCGCCCGAATTGGCAATGCATAGACCCCGCGATATGGTATAATGTTCCGTCATGGATTACGCAAACGACAGAATGCGCCGCGTAAAACTCGCGATCGTGGGCGGAGGAGCCGCCGGCATGTTCGCGGCCGCCTGCGCCGCCCTGCGAAAAATGCCGGTGATTCTCGTCGAACGCAAAGCCCGGCTCGGCTCTAAGGTCCTGATGACGGCGAACGGCCGGTGCAATTTCACCAAAGACGTCTCGGCCGAAGATTTTCTGCGCGACGTAGGCCCGGCCGCCGGATGGGTAGCCCAAGCCGTGCGCGAATGCCCTCCCCGGGAGATTATCGGCTTTTTCAGATCGCTGAACATGCCGGTCAGAAGAATGTCCGACGGGAGGATGTTCCCCGCCGACGGCAAGGCCGCGAGCGTGGTGCACGCGCTCGGCGATCTCTTGAGGGACAACGGCGTGCCTGTTCTGACGAATTGTCCGGTCAAAGCGGTAAAACCGATTCAGGGCGGCGGTTTCGCCGTGTGCACCCGCGACTTCGACATCCCGGCCGAAAACGTTCTGGTCGCGACGGGCGGCGTCAGTTATCCGAAAACGGGGTCCGTGGGCGACGGTCAGAATTTCGCGCGCATCCTCGGCCACAGAACAACGCCGCTTAAGCCCGGCCTGATCGGCATGGAGACGTCGGACCGCAAAGTGACGAAACTCGCCGGCCGCCGTTTCGAAGACGGCCGCGCGAAAGTCCTTTCCCCGGACGGGCGCGTCCTTTTTGACTACCGCGGCGAAGTAGACTGCGAAAAATTCGGATTGAGCGGAGCGGCCGTCTACAATTGCCAGCGGTACATAGAACATGCAAAACTGAAAAACTTCATTCTGGAAGTCTGGTTCGCCCGCGAGCGCCTCAAATTCGAAAACCTCCGCTCCAGACCTCTGAAGGAAGCGATTGTGACGATCGGAGGCGTCAGCCTCGACGACGTCGACCCGAAAAGCATGCAATCGCGCAAGGTTCCCGGGCTTTATTTCGCGGGCGAAGTGCTGGATATAGACGGCCCCACGGGCGGTTACAACCTCACGCTCGCCTTCGCCACTGCGCGCAAGGCCGTGCGTTCAATCCGGCTTTGAACCGCGGGAAATATCCTGCCTGACGTTTTGATTTTCGCCCGTGGGTTGTCTTTCGGCGGCGGATTATGGTATAATGTCTGAACACTTGACAAAGTGCGAGTGGGTGAATTGTATACTGGAGCGACCATGGCGAAAGCTAAAAAAACGGTAAAGACCGAATCCAAAGCCAAGAAAAAAACAACGAAAACGAAGGCGCGCCCCGAAGAGGAAGTCGCCGATATTCCCGTCGTGAAAAAACGCCCGGGTCGCAAACGCAAAACAGAAATCGACGGCGACGACATGCCGCCGGACGATGACGACCTCCCGGAAAATCTCGACACCGAGTCCATCGTCGCCGAGGTCGAACGCGGCGAAACCAAAGCGGAAGACGAAGATGTCGACGACGATACCCCGTTGCCGATGCTCGCCGAAGAGGAAGACTCCGGCGACGCCGACAACACCGTGCTGCCGTCGATGGAAGGCATGTCGATTCTCCGCGAGACGGAGCTCAACGACGTTCTGAACGACGTCAAGCGCCGCAGCGAGGCGAACGGCGGCTACATCACATACGAAGAGCTCAACCAGATTCTTCCCTCGAACATCGTCGACGCGATCCAGAGCGACAAGTACCTGAAGATTCTCGAAGCTCTCGGCGTACAGGTCATCCGCGAAGAAGACGTCAAGAAATACCTCGACGCCAAAAACGCCAAGACCGCCGACCCGAAGGCGCGCGCGGCGGAGATGATCGAAGACCCCATCCGCATGTATCTTCACCAGATGGGTCAGGTGCAGCTTCTTTCGCGCGACGAGGAAGTCACGATCTGCACGACGATCGAGAACGCCGAGACGAAGACGAAAGACATGTTCAACCGCTTTCTCTTCGCGCCTGCCATGTACGCGTCGATGCTCGACAAGCTTGAAGGCCAGCTCGAACGTTTCGACCGCATCGTGACCGACAAATTCGACGACAACCGCGACGCCTACATGGAACTCATCCCCGGTTTCAGAAAGCGCATCCGCGACTGCGAAAAGCGCCTTGGCGACGCCAGCGCGAAATATCTCGAAACGATCGCGAAGAAGCGCCCGCAGCCCGCCGTCCTGCGCGGGGCGGAGAAGACTCTCTCGAACGCGAGAGCCGCGCTCAAACAGTGCTATCTCGATCTCAGCTTCAAGCAGAAAGTCCTCGAGACGCTCTGCGCCGACGCCGACGAGAGAATATATCTGCCGTACCGTTCGCTCGTCGCCAAGCAGGCCAACCTCCTGACGCAGCGCCCGTCAAAGAAGCGGGACCGCGATCTCGCTCTCGTGCGCGAGCGCATGGCGAAATTCGAATCGACCTTCGGCATGCCGGGCGAAGAATTCATCACGACTTTCGCCGAACTGCGCCGCGTGCTCAAATCCGGCCAGACGGCGAGGACAAAGATGGTCGAGGCGAACCTGCGCCTCGTAATTTCGATCGTCAAAAAATACATGAACCGCGGCTTGAGTTTTCTTGATCTCATTCAGGAGGGCAACACCGGGCTCATGAAGGCGGTCGAGAAATTCGAATACCAGCGCGGCTACAAGTTTTCGACGTACGCCACGTGGTGGATCCGCCAGGCCGCGACGCGCGCCATCGCCGATCAGGCCAGAACGATCCGCATACCGGTGCACATGATCGAAACGATAAACAAGCTGATGCGCGTGCAGAAGCGGCTTATCCAGAAACTCGGCAGAGAACCGGAAGAGAAGGAGCTCGCCAAGGAGATGGATATGCCCATCGACCAGGTGCGCGCCGTGAAGCGCATGGCCCAGCAGCCCATATCGCTGCAGTCGAAGGTCGGCGACAACGACGACGCGCACTACGGCGATTTCATCCCCGATCTGTCAAGCGAGAACCCCTTCGAAGTCACCGAGGGACATCTTCTCAAGGAAAGGCTGAGGGACATCCTCAACACCCTCACCGACCGCGAGAGACAGGTCGTGGATTTCCGCTTCGGGCTTTCCGACGGGTACAGCCGTACCCTCGAAGAGGTCGGGCGGCTTTTCAACGTGACACGAGAGCGCATTCGCCAGATCGAAGCGAAAGCGCTCAGAAAACTGCGCCACCCCAGCCGCATGAAATCGCTCGGGGATTACCGCAACACCTAAACGAAAAGAACAGAAGAAAGAGAGAACCCGAAAAATGCAATGCTGTATAAATAACGTACTCGGCCTTTTCAACGGCCCCACCCAGTGCGCCGCGACATGCCTCGCCGTCGCCTCGTTCGTTCTTGGCGCGCTCGTCATGTGCATCCTCTGCAGACTCATGCGCCCGTGCGGTAAAAAGAAGTCCTGCCAGAAGCCCTCGAAGAGCGAGGAGCGCCCTTTTGAGAAGCGCAAGCCCCATCCCGCTCCCGCCGACGGCTCGACCGAAATCTACGTCGGCAACCTCAGCTACGACATGACCGAGGAGCAGCTCCGCAAGGAGTTCGAGGCTTTCGGCAAGGTCAATTCGGCGCGCATCATCACCAACCGCTACACAAATAAGTCCAAAGGCTTCGGCTTTGTCCACATGCCCGTCAAAGCCGACGCGCAGCGTGCCTGCGCCGCGCTTAACGACAAGGAAATCTGCGGTCGCAAGATGAAGTGCAACGAAGCGAAAAACCTCATCTGAAAAAACCATGAAAAAGGCTCTCGTACTCCTGGCCGACGGCTTCGAAGACATCGAAGCCGTCACCGTCGTCGACGTCCTCAGGCGAGGCGGAGTCGAAACGACGACCGCGTCGATACACGAAAGGCTCGACGTGCTGAGCGCCCACGGCATCATGATGAAAACCGACGCGCTCTATGTCGACGCGGCCGACGCCGTGTGGGACGTGATCGTTCTGCCCGGCGGCGGCGAAGGTACGAAAAACCTCATGGATTTCAAGCCGCTGGCCTCTCTCGTTGCGCGTCAGCGCGCCGAAGGCCGCCTTCTCGCGGCAATCTGCGCGGCGCCCGTGGCGCTTGTCGCCACCGGGGTCGTCGAACCGGGTATCCATGTCACGTGCTATCCGACGTGCCAGATGGAGCTCGACCGCCCGTGGGCCAATGCGCCCGTCGTCGAAGACCGCGGCATCATCACGGGGCAGGCTCCCGGCAGCGCATTGCTTTTTTCGCTGGTCGTCCTCAAGGCGCTCGTCGGAGAAACCGTCGCCGAGAAAGTCGCCAGGGGCATGGTCACGGACGTGCTGCAGTGATGCGCTCGCTCCTGCTGGCGCTCGTTATGCCGATGCTGGCTTCCGCCAAGACGGAAGTCAGCTTTCTGTTTTCATACGATCCGAACCATCCGGAATATCCCGCGACACGCTGCATTCTCGAGCTCGCTCGCGCCGAAACGCGGCTTGAGCCCGTCAAATGGGGTGGCATCCCCCTTCCGGGAGGCGGCGGACGCGCTACGTTCATGCTGGCGCTCGCCGGCGGCAGCGCCCCCGACATCTACACGGCCTGGTTCCACGTTCTCAGACATGATGTCGATCAGGGCTTCATATACCCGCTCGACGAATGGGTGACTCCACCGGCCGAACCGGCCGATCTCTGGGATGAAGTAAGGTGTCATGACGGTCACGTGTGGGCGCTCCCTGCGGCGGCAACGGCCTATTACGGCATTCTGTACCGCAAGGATCTAGTTTCGGAGACCGGCCTCGACCCCTCCAAGCCCCCGCGGACGTGGAACGAATTCGAAACATGGTGCGTAAAACTGACGAAAAAAGGACGCCGAGCGTTCGCGATCGAGAACCGGCCTTGGGGTTTTCTCCCGTGGGTGCAATCGGCGGGCGGCGACGTCATCCGCCGCGACAAAGACGGGTGGCGGGCCTGCTTCGCTTCGGAGGCGGGCGTCAACGCGGCGGAATTCCTTCAACGCCTCAAAAGACGCGGTGTTGTCAGGGGTATGCCGGTACTCAGCGTCGCCGACGACATCGGCAAACTCTTCGCCGCGGGAGAAATCGTCGCCGTTTTCGGCGGTGAAGATCTGGTTTTGAGATTGACCGAAGTTCTCGGTTTCCCTTCGGAGCTCATCGGCATAATGCCCTTTCCCGCGATGAAAGAAGGGTTGCCGCGCGTAATGCAGGCGCACCGCCACTTCTACGCGATGAGCGAATCGGCGGGGCGCAGAACAAAAGAAGAGAGAGACCTCGTTTTCAAGTGTCTGAGCGCTCTCGCCTCCCCTGCTCTCGCCGAACGCACCGTCCATAGCAACGTCGCGCAAGGACGCGCGCGCTGGTGCCGCCCCGCCGATCTGAAGCGCCTTGGATATGAAGATCACATAAAGACGATCCCTTCGGAAATCCGCGAGATGTACGCCGATATCGAAACGGGTCGCATCAAGGCCGTCACGGAACCTTGGGTCGGCTTCTGGCAGGGCGCGAGCGACATCGTCCAGAGAAAGTTTTTGGGGCTGCTTCTTTCGGACGCGGGGTTCGACATGGATTGTGCCGCCGCGCTCGCCGCCATCGACACAGAAGCGAACCGCGGCCTTATGTTCGACGCCGACAAATCCCGCATCGAGCGCGCCCGGCCATACGCACGCGTCATTCTCGGCGTGACGACGATTTCGCTTCTTATATGTCTCGCCATGTATATCCGCGCCAGAAAACGCATTACGGCGACAGCGCGGGACTCCGGCGGTTCATGCAAGAAAACCCACCGTCTCGCGCCGTGGCTCTTTCTCGCACCCGCGCTCGCCAGCATCGCGCTTTGGAGTTACTATCCGCTTTTCAAAGGAGCGCTGATGGCGTTTCAGGATTACCATATCGTCGGCCGTTCAGGATGGGCGGGGCTCGATAATTTCATAGCGGTCGCGATAGATCCCGCGTTCTGGAAGGCATGGCTTCGCACACTTGAATATGTAATCATAACTCTTCTCGTCGGTTTCGTCACACCCGTCGTTTTGGCCGTGATGCTTTCGGAAATCCCCAAAGGCAAGATTTTTTTCAGATTCCTCTACTTCTTACCGCATCTGACGAGCGCTCTCGTCGTAACACTTCTTTGGAAACTCATGTTCGATCCGACGGAGAACGGCATTTTGAACCAGATTCTCGCCTCCGTAGGCATTGCCAGACAATCATGGCTGCAGGACCCTTCAATGGCGATGGTATGCTGTATTCTGCCCGGCGTCTGGGCCGGAGCCGGAATAAGCTCGCTTATCTATATCGCGGCGCTCGGCTCTCTTCCCCACGATTACTATGAAGCCGCCGCGATCGACGGCGCCGGCATCATCGCGCGCATCAGACACGTGACGCTGCCGCAGATCGCACCGCTTATGGTCATCAACTTCGTCGGCGCGTTCATAGCGGCTTTTCAAGGCATGGGGTCGATTTTCCTTCTGACGTTCGGCGGTCCTGGTGACGCGACGCAGGTTCTTTCGCTTCAGATATGGAAAGAGGCGTACAACAATCTGAGATTTTCAACGGCGACCACAATGGCCTGGTTTCTCGGCGTCGCCCTTATCGGTTTTACGTATCTTCAAATCCTATTTCTCCGGCGCGTAGAATTCCGCCGCTCCGCGATAAACTGATCGACAACGAATTTCGCGGCTCGGACTTTATCCGCGGCCGACCTGACGCTTTTGGCGCAGGCGCATCTCCCTGTAGGTAGCGCCCACCCCCAAGAGGCGGACAAGATACATGATTACATCCTGCATTTTGTTGGCGGCCGCGCTGAGTACGTGCAACGCCGAGGCGATGAACGTTCCAGAGCGCGTGCTTGAACTGCCGAGCGGCAAAAACAATCCGCGCAACAGCGAGGGCGATTTCATCCGGCTTAAAGACGGGCGGATACTTTTCGTCTATTCGCATTATACAGGCACCAACGCCGCCGACCATGGATTCGCGCACCTTGCGATGCGCGAATCCTCCGACGGCGGACGCACCTGGACGGGTGAAGATAAGGTTGTCGTCGAAAACGAGGGCCTGCAGAACGTGAAACATCGTACGCCGCTTACCGTTGCGGTTTCGAAGGATGAAGGACGCATCTGGATTCACCGACGCGACCTTGAGGGAAATTTGAAGGGATGGTTCTGCTATTACGCCTGTCTCGAAACGGACGGTGTTCTTCTTTTGGGGTATTGCGCGAAAGACAATCTGCGTCACAGCCGGATTACCCGTATTCCGCTCTCGTGGCTCTACGGCCCGGACCGCGAAGACGATCTCGGCGGCTTTTTCCGCGACTGATTCGTCAATATTACCGCGTGTCTGGAGTATGCGTAAGCGGTAGGGGATGATTATGACAAAATGGGAAAAATTTAAGTAACAATGCCATAACCGCCCCTCTCGCGCCCACAAGCCCCGTAGAGCCTTTTGCTTTGCGGGGCTATCATTTATCGCCCAAACCCCTTCTGCAGAACCGAACCCAATCGCTTATTTTACAAAAAACCACACGGTAATGCGGAATTTTATCAACCTTAATTGGTCGGACCGTCGGGATTTGAACCCGAGACCTTTTGCACCCCAAGCAAACGCGCTACCAGGCTGCGCTACGGTCCGCCGGAAACCAGATTTCTTAAATTGGTAGCGGGGGCTGGATTTGAACCAACGACCTTCAGGTTATGAGCCTGACGAGCTACCAGGCTGCTCCACCCCGCAATCTGGTGTTCTCTTAATGGCGCGCCCAGCAGGAGTCGAACCTGCAACCCTCAGATTCGTAGTCTGATACTCTATCCAGTTGAGCTATGGGCGCATTCAGAAAACGATTGATAGTATACCATTTATCTGATGCAGACGCAAGGGGGTATTTTATTTTTTTTGATGCGGATGGATGACTGCGCCGATCACTTGTCATAATGACGGGCCATCGCCTCATAACCGAGCATCATGTTCTCGGGCAGACTACCGTATTTCGCGGCATAGTCGCAGACAACAGGCAGACAGCGCGCCTTCCATTTTGCTATCGTATTGAGAGCGATCGATTCGAGCTTGTGGTGCGCAAAAGGATTGGCAAAGCGCTCAAGAACGGAGTTCGCATACTCGGTTTTCTCGTCATCAGGAAGATCGACCGTGGGATATATCTCCTCGAAAACGACCTTTCTTACGAACGCGTTGAACTCTTTGTCTTCGATGCACTGCGCGACTTCGCTGAAGCCCTTCTCGAGCGCGAGATACACCATAGTCGTGTGCGTCGCGTTCAGAAATCTCACCTTGCGCGTGCGATAAGGCTGCATATCTCTCGTATAGACGACATTTACGCCGGCAGCCTTCAGCGGGAGCTCCTTCTCGAGATCAAAGCCTTCGGGCGTTTCCACGACGAAAAAGTGAAACGGCTCCGCGCATACGAGAGCCTCGTCACGTTCACCGAGCCTTTCGGCGTAGCGCCCGGCCGATTCCTCATCGGGACGACCCGCCACTATGCGGTCGACAAGCGTCGAACAGAAAACACACTCTTTCTCTATATACGACACGAGCGCCGCATCGCCGCGGTCGGACGCGTATTTCAGGACGCACTCTTTGAGCTTGTCGCCGTTATGCTCGATAAGCTCGCACGGAATGAATACGAGTCCCGGCAGTCCCGCGTCCATGCGCGCCTTGAGGAACCGCTCTATCTTGGCAGGAAAGGTATTCTCCGCCTTGACGTACTGGATCCCCGCTTCGGTCGTGTTGGAAACGACGAACCTGAGATCTTTTTCAACCGCATGTTTTTCCGCGTCCGTCCAGAGATCGACGCCTTTCACGCACGATATTTTCTCGATCTCTTCAACGACCTCTCCGTCAACGATCCCCCTTAGGCACGTATGGTATGCGCCGGCGCGGCCGTTCAATATCTTCGACGGCACGGAAAGCTCGTCCCCTATCGGCTGGATGATTTGCACGGCACCGTCAAAGCCGGCCTTGTCATTCATCTTCTGAACCATCCAATCGATGAACCCGCGAAGAAAATTGCCTTCGCCGAACTGAATAATTTTCGTTTTCATATTCGTCATATCCTTTCAGGAGTTTCTATGCCGAGCAGAGAGAGCCCGCGTTTCAACACTTCGCCGAAAAGAGCGCAAAGTTTCAACCTTCTCGACCTCAGAGGCTCTTCGCTCTTGAGAACGGGCGAATTCTGGTAGAAACTCGAATAAAGCTGTGCCGTCTGGAAAAGGTAATCGGCGAGAACGCTCGGCTTGTACGCCTCGGCCGCGCGCACGACAGCGCCCGGAAATTCGAGGAGCTGAAGCGCAAGGCGCTTTTCGCTCGGAGTCTCCGGGAGAATCTTCACCTCTGCGGGATCAAAGCCTTCGGCCTTCGAAAGAAGCGATCTCACGCGCGCATAAGCATACTGGAGGTACGGCCCGGAATTGCCTTCAAGAGCGAGAGCCTTGTCCCAGCTGAAGTCGATCGCCGTCGCCGGATCGTGCGAAAGATCCGCGTATTTGACGGCGCCGAAACCTATCGCCTTGGCGAGAGTCATGTCACCGCCCCTGTCCTTGACGATATCGTACGAACGCCTCACCGCTTCGGCGAGAAGATCGTCAAGCTTGATGAGATTGCCTTCACGCGTCGAAATCGCCTTGCCCTGATACGACATGAGCCCGAACGGCACATGAACGAGTTTCACGTCGTGACCGAGTTTCGCTGCTATCGAAAAGAACTGCCTGAAATGAAGCTGCTGACGGTCGTCCGTCACGTAGATGATGCGCTCCGGCGAATAATCGGCAACTCGGCTTTCGACGCAGGCGAGATCGCTCGTCGTGTAGTTAAAGCCTCCGTCCGACTTGCGCACGATGGCGACACCGAGCTTTTCTTCGGAAAGATCGACGATGAGAGCGCCTTCGGACTCCTTCGCGAGACCTGCCGCGAGAAGCTTCTCCACGACGAGCGGCATCATAGCGTTGTAGAACGATTCTCCGCGGTACGTGTCGAATCTCACGCCGAGATCGGCGTACATGCGGTCGAATTCGGCGATTGAAATGTCGATGAAACGCTTCCAGAGCGCGAGATTCTCTTCATCTCCGCGCTGGAGCCTCACGAGTTCGGAACGGCAGCGATCCTTCCATGCGCCGTCCTCCTTCGCCTTCGCGGCCGAAAGGACGTAGCACTTTTCAAGATTCGCCACGGTCAGATTTTCGCGCTCCTCTTCGCTCAGACATTCGCGGTAGCCCATGATGAGAATGCCGAACTGCGTCCCCCAGTCGCCGAGATGGTTGTCGGCTATGACATCGTAGCCGAGCGCGCGGAAAATTCTGTCTATCGCGTTGCCGATCACCGTCGAGCGGATATGCCCGATGTGCATCTGCTTGGCGGCATTGGGCGAAGAATAATCGATGACGATCTTTTTGCCCGCGCCCGTCTGCGGAATCGCCAGATGCGCGTCGGCCGCTATGCGCTCCAGTTCGCCCGAGAGCCAATCGGCGCCGACTGTCAGATTGAGAAAGCCGGGACCGGCTATCTCGACCTTGACAGAAGGGTCGATGTTGCCGGCGACCTTGGCCGCCGCGTCGCGCGGTTTCATCGAAAACTTTTTGGCGATCTTGAGCGCATCGTTGCACTGGTAATCGCCGAACTTGGGGTCTGTCGCCGGAACTACTCTCACGAACGAGAAATCTTCCCCGGGAAACGCCGCTTCGAAAGCGGCACGAACTTTTGAAGAAAGATCCATTATTTTGCCATGTTTTTTTCGGGGTTTGAACTTTTCGCCGCGAGGCATGTGCCGCACATTCCGTGCAAAACGCCATTGAGCGCCGCGACAGCCGGAAGAACGGCTTTCGTTCTCACAGAAATTTTCCCTTTATCTCTTCCGCAGACGTCACGCCGACAAATTCGCCGCTCTTCACGCCGTTTTTGAAGCAGAACAAAGCGGGAATCGACATGACGCCGAATTTCGCGGCCAGTTCTGGCGCTTCGTCGACGTTCACTTTGACGACCTTGAGATTCGGCATCGCCGGCTCGAGCTGCGACTCGATAACCTGCCCCATCATGAGACAGGGCCCGCACCACGTCGCCCAGAAATCAACGAGCACGTCGCCGGATGCGATCGCCGCGTCAAATTCGGCGGCTGTTTTTACTTCCTGATGCATGACTGACCCTCCTTTGAATCTTTCACAAACCAACCCTTCGCGGCGATTTCGTCGCGAAGGCGGTCTGATTCTGCCCAGTTCTTCGCGGCTCTCGCGGCTGCACGCTCTTCGAGAAGCGCCGTTATTTCAGCAGGCAGCTCCTCTTCGGCCTTCTTGCCGAAAAAGATGACGCCGAGAACCTCATCCATGCGCTTGAACGCGTCGAAAACCCCCTTAGCGGCCGTCCCGGACGCATTCGTCTCGCGAACGAGATCGAAGAGCGCGGCGAACGCCTTGGGGATATTGAGGTCATCGTTGACCGCCGCCGTGAAATCTTCAACCGCCTTGACCGCGAACGCAGGAGTCTCGGCGGCGGCATCGAGACGCTTTTCGAGAGCGTCGACGGCGCGGTCGATGCGCTCAAGCGACTTGCGCGCATCTTCAAGAGCGCTGAAAGCGAAGTTAAGCCCCTGCCGGTAATGCGCGTTTACGAGGACGTAGCGAATCTCGCGGCCGCTCCAGCCTTTGTCCACAAGATCTCTCAGCGTGAAAAAATTGCCGAGTGACTTCGACATCTTCTCTCCGTTCACCTTGAGATGGGCGCAATGCATCCATGTGGCAACAAAGGGCTTGCCGGTGGCGGCTTCGGCCTGCGCGATCTCGTTCTCGTGATGGGGGAAGAGATTGTCTATGCCGCCCGTGTGCAGATCGAACGTCTCGCCGAGATACTTCATCGACATCGCGGAGCACTCGATATGCCAGCCCGGGCGTCCACGGCCCCATGGAGAATCCCATCCGACTGGACCGTCCGACTCTTCCCACGCTTTCCAGAGCGCGAAATCTCCGACGTTCTCCTTGTCGTATTCGTCGCTGGCGCACCTCGCGCCGGTACGCTGATTGTCGAAATCTATGTGCGCGAGCCGTCCGTAACCGGGAAACTTTCTGACATTGAAATAAACGGAGCCGTCGTCGCTCTTGTAGGCGATGCCCTTTTCGACGAGCTTCGCGACAAGATCGATCATCTCGGGAATGTGGTCGGTCGCCGCAGGATAAACCTCCGCCGGTTCGATGTTGAGTTTTTCAAGATCGGCGAAAAAGGCGTCCTTGTACATCTTCGTGTAATCGGTGAGCGCGACGCCTGCCGCGTTCGCCCCGCGTATCGTCTTGTCGTCGACATCGGTGAGGTTCATCACCTGCTTCACCTTGTAGCCATTGAACTTTATGACGCGTCTGAGAATATCTTCAAAGGCGTACGCGCGGAAATTGCCGATATGGGCGAAATTGTAGACCGTTGGCCCGCACGTGTAAAAACGCACTTCATCGCCTTCAAGAGGCTTGAATTCCTCGTTTCTGCGGGTAAGACTGTTGAATACATTCATCATATCGGTGTATTATACCAAATTTTCTCCCCCACAACGCGCGAATTTTATGGTATAATATCCGCCGATTCAACTTCAACAAATCGGACTGTAGCTCAGTTGGTAGAGCACGACACTTTTAATGTTGGGGTCGCGGGTTCGATCCCCGCCAGTCCGACCACTTGCACTCCCCCATAATTTCTTCCGCGCGACCGTAGCGCCTTTCCACCTGCTTTAGCACCATCCGATCCTGAGACTTTCTCTCCTGATATCGCGGCATCTCCTGCGCACAAAAAAAAGCGCCCGATCCGGCGATCGAGCGCTTTTCAACCTCGGAGATGAAATCCTCAGGCTTCGGGTTTGGTCTTCTTGAGACCGAGGCCGCGGCTGCCCTCGCTCCATTCACCGCGCTTCTGGAGAAGGTCCACCCTCTCGAAACGCTTAAGAACGTTGCGCCTTGAAGTGATCTTGCCGGAGCCCTTGAGAGATGCGTGCTGACTCATTTTTCTTTCTTCCTTTCAAACGAGCAAGTATTATATCATTTCTTGACGGACTTTTCAACCGGGGCCTTTTTGTCCGCGGAGGCGGCCTTGGGAGCGGCTTTGGGAGCCTCGGGCGGTGGGAGAAGGTGCTTAAACTCGTCGGACGTCGTGATCTTCGCCTTGCGGATAAGATCCATGATGAAGTTGCGCGCGAACTTGCCCGTCTCCTGGCTCTTCAGGCGTTTCTCGACATCGGCGAGCTTCGGCACGCTCTCGACACGATCGACTTTGATGAGGATGTGGCTGGCCTGAACCTTTTCGGGCTCGGCGGCCTTGTCACCCTTGGCGGCGACGGCGGCGACCTTGTTGGTTGACATGATGAGGTGGTAGCCGAACTGCGTCTTTACGGGCTCGGAGACCTTGTTGAGCGGAAGGCTGAACGCCGCCTCATCGAACTCCTTGACCATCTGGCCGCGGGGGAAGAGCCCGAGATCACCGCCCTTCGTCTTACCCGAGGGGCAATCGGAATTGGCCTTGGCGAGCTCGGCGAACTTCGCGACGAGATACTTGGCGGGAGTCTTGTCGAGCTCGGCCTTGAGAGCCTTGATCTTCTTGAGGGCTTCGGCGCCAGAGGCTTCGGCCTTCTTGTTGGCGGCGATGATCTCATCGATCATCTTCTTCGCCTCAGCCGTGAAATCCTTGGCGGGAGCCTTCGCCTGCTCGGCCTTGAGCATCTTGTCGATGAGAATGCCGTTCTCGAACTCGGTGCGCGCACGCGCTTCGCCGAGGGGGAACTTCTTAAAGTATTCGTCGATCGTCTTGGGGGCGTCAGGCATCTTCGCGACGGCTTTGAGGAACTCTTCCTCGCGCGCCTTGCGATCGGCGTCGGTCACCTTGTAACCGTCGGCCTTGGCCTTGCCGACGAGAACCTTCTCGACGAGAAAGCTCTGCGCGAGCTGGTTGACGAACATCTGTTTGGCGTACTGCTGCTGCTCGGCGGGAATCTTCTGCGTCTTGATGATCTTCTCGACATCCGCGTCGATCTGACTGCGCATAAGCGTCTCGCCGTTGACGACGACCGCCGCGACATCCGCCTTGGGCGCTTCATCCTTCTTTACCTGAGCGTCATCCTTCTTGCCGCTGTCGCCGCAACCGGCGATCATCGCGCCGACGAGAAACGCCGCACCGATTTTTTTAACATTCATTTTATCTTTACCTTTCTTTTATGAAATCATTTTGAGAACCGTGCGCCGTATATCCGAGGCACAATCCAGATGGAATTGATAGAATACACCAATTACCCTCGCCGCGTCAAGGGGGGTAGATGAATTTTCGGCAAAAGCCCCAGTTCCTTCAAGATAACGCGCCGTTTCTCGCGAGATACGCATCAACCGTCCGCCCGCATCGCAAAAACGGCCCGTTTCAACGGAAAAAGCCGACCAATCTGCGTTTTTGTCATAGCCCGAAAAATCGGGCTCAAGGCCGCAGAGCGCCAAAATCCTCTTCTCAAACGAAATCATTTTACCCACTAGCGCCCCGCCGCTCGCCGCTCCCGCCGCGTCGCCGGCGCCCCCGGCGAGGTCATCGAGACTAGTTTCGAGAAGTCCGCTCCAAGCGGCGCATTCGGCGCCGAACGGAGCGAGCGAGGCGACGAGCGACCTGAAATATCCGGCCAGCGCAGCGGAGCGGTAATCTCCGCGCAACGCCTCGCGCATCTTCAAAGGAACGCATTCGCGAAGCGCGTGCACGTCTCCCCGCCCGCGGGCGTAGTAGACTATCTCGCACGTGTAATTGAGATCGTACTGTCCGAGAAATGCGCTTTTGGGCCGCACCGCGCCTTTGACGACGCTGGTGACTTTACCCGAAGGCGTAAGCCAAACGACGATATGCGATGTTTTGGACCACGGCCTGATATCAAGACAGAGCGCCTGCGTTTTGACCGTCTCGCCCGCCATATCACTTAATCGGCCTTCCTATAAGCACATCCGCGTCGACATCCGTGACGGCGAATCTGTAAAGCCCTTTTCGCCGCATGTTGACGCAGAGAGCCGGATTGACGGGCACGAACTTCAGATATTCGCTCGTCCATCCCGAACACTTGCTCTCGTCCTCGATGACAACCTCAACCTTCCGACCTATAAACTTTCGCGCGAAACGCTTTCGGCCTGATGCGGCGAAAGCAGCGAGTTTGCGCGCCCGCTCGGAGCGGATCTCCCGCGGCAGAGCCCCTCCCATCGCCGCCGCAACCGTTCCCGGCCGCTCCGAATACGCGAATACGTGGGCGTTGGAGAACGCGATTCTGCCCAAAAGCGCCATAGTGGCACCGAAATCGTTCTCGTTCTCCCCCGGGAAACCCGCGATAAGATCGCAACCGAGCGCGATCGACGGCATCGCCCTCATGGCGGCGAGGGCGATATTTTCAACGTCGCGCACGCCATAGGGTCTGCGCATCGCCGACAGTATCCTGTTCGACCCGGACTGGACGCTCAGATGAAGAAAGCGGCAGATGTTTGCGTTCTCGGCCATCGCGGCGACGGTCTCTTCATCGCAAACGCCCGGCTCAAGCGAACCGAGCCGTATGCGCACGCGCTCCGACAGCGTCTCCGGTGTGAGGCGGGCGAGTTCGCCGAGAAGATCGGGCAGACGCCTGGACTCTGACGCGTACAGCGAAAGATTGCAGCCCGTGACGACGATTTCGCGGTATCCGGCATCGATAAAACGCTTCGCCTTGCCGATGACATCCCCGAACGGAACAGAAACGGATGGGCCTCTGAATTTCGGCACGATGCAGAACGTGCACTTGCCGCTGCAACCGTCTTGGACTTTCAAATACGCGCGCGCCGTCCGCTGAGGCAGGGCGTCCTGCGACTTCGGCGCGAGCGGATCGGCAGCGGCCGGAGAGCCGTTCCTTTTCGAACCGTCTCCCAGACATCCCGTCACACGGATTCTGACGTTCGGATATTTCGTCTTGAGGTGCTCTATGAGTTTCAGACAGTCGCTTTCGGCGCGGCGCGTCACACTGCAACCGCGAACGACGATAAGATCGGCTTGCGAGCGATGCTCCGTCACTTGCCAGCCGTCGGCGACGTAACGCGCCTCCTCTTCGAGAGCTTCGGCTCTGTTCAGACGGCAGCCGAACGTTTCGAATCTGACTTTCATCTCCTATCGCCCGACGGGTCGGCGTAATCGATGACGCGCCCGAGATCCATCGAATGTGAAGCCTTCACGAGAACGAGATCGCCCGCCGAGATGTCGAATCTGAACTTGTACCTGAGCGCCTCCGGCGTCTTGTAGGCGAGATTGCAGATGCACCTGGAAGACATTTCCCCCACGCCTATGACGAGAGGTATCTTCAGGTCCATCGCCTTTTTGAAAACTCTGCGGTGCAATTCAAGCGAATCCGCGCCGAGTTCGAGCATATCACCGAGGACGGCGACATGCTTGCCGTCGCACGGCATAGCGGCGAACGTTTCGAGCGCGGCGATCATCGAATCGGGCGAAGCGTTGTACGTGTCGTCGATAAAATCGACGCCGTTTCTCGTAACGCGCCGCCAGCGCGCGCCGGGGATATGCACATCGGCTATCGCCTCAAGCGCCGCCTCGCGCGTCAACCCGAAGCTCTCTGCCGCGGCGAACGCCAGCGCGGCGTTCGCCACGTTGTGCGCCCCCGGAAAAACCTCCGCGAGCGCTTCCGCGAGCCACGGCGCCGACGTATCGACATCTCCGGGCAGGTATTCGGCGCCTTTTGCCGAAAAACCCGCCTTGACGCGACGCAGAAGTTCGCCCTTCTCGCGGGCGATGCCTTCGCGCGAACCGAAAAATTCCAGATGGGCCGTCCCCACGTTGGTGACAATGCCCGCGTCCGGCTCGGCGACGTCGCAGAGTGCCGCTATTTCTCCGGGATGATTCGAGCCCATCTCCAAGACGAGAAAATCGGCGTCTTTCGGACAGTTGAGAATCGTCATCGGCAGCCCTATGTGGTTGTTGAAATTGCCCTGCGTGGCGTGGGTCTTACCGATCTTCGAGAGAAATGCGCGAAGAAACTCCTTCGTTGTCGTTTTGCCGGCCGAACCCGTGACGGCGACGACCTTGGCCTTGAGAGAACGACGATATTCGCGCGCGAAGCGGTTAAGTTCATCGTACCCTTCGATTACACCCGCAGCGCCGTTTTCCATCGCCTGCGCGATGAAATCGCGTCCGTCGGATTTTTCGCCCTTGAGCGCGACGAAAAGCATCCCCGGCTTCACCTGCCGGGAATCGAATGTCGCCGCACTGAAAACCGTGCGATCCTGTTCAGTCATCTTCATACATCCTGTGCGGAGAGGGCGCACGCCTCTCTATGCCTTCGCGGGGCTCCGCTTCCGGCGGAATTTTCAGAGGTTCTAGCTCCGCGTCGTCCGCTTCGAGCGAACGCCACGCCGCGGAATAAATCGGCAGACCCTGCTCGCGAAACATCGTCTCAAACTCCGTCCAGACCTCCTTCGGGCGCGGCATAGGCTCCACCGGCTCGAAGCGGCTGTCGAGAGAAAACCATTCCTTCACGGCCCCGAAATACTCCGCGTGATCTGTCGCGAACTCAATAACGCCTCCAATCTCAAGGCGCTTCCACAGCGCATTGAGAAAGAGCGGACCGAAAAGTCTGTGGGAGTGATGCTTCTTCTTAGGCCACGGATCAGGAAAGAACACATAGACCTTTCGCGCGTGATGCGCCGGAAGAAGATAATGGAACGTGTACAGCGCTTCGAGCCTGAGCACCTTCGCGTTGTCTATCGACTCGCGGCGGCATTTGCCGTCGAAAAGCCTCACGCGCTCGAGCATACGTTCGATTCCAAGAAAATCGCAGTCGGGATTTTCTTTCGCGCGCGAAGTGAGAAAGCGCCCCTTGCCGCAGCCCACTTCAATTTCAAGCGGGCGCGAAAGATCGAAGTCGAGAGGTCTGGTGATGTCGCTTATCCTGATGATATGCGCACCGGCCTCCCCCGCGGAGAGCCCCCTGAAAGATCTGCGCTGCACGTTCATTTCTTCGGAACGGACGGCATTTCAAGAACCTGACCGCGTTCGAGCAGCCGCTTGCGCAAAAGCGCGTAATCGACGTCCTGCACGGCCGTGCCCGCGTCGATGGCGAGAGAAGCCGCGGCTCCCGCCACCTGGCCGAGCGCGAAGAATACCGGCTCCATGCGGATCGACCCGAACGCGATGTGCGAAGCCGAAACGGCTACGGAGACGAGAAGATTCTCGCACTGCGCCTTCTTCGGAAGGATCGCGCCGAAATCGATGGGATAAGGCGGGAAACGCGTCTTGCCGTCGAGGGCGAAATGATCTTCGACGTTGCCTTCGTTGTAGACATATCCCTCCTTCGTGACGCGGCGGCGCACATGGTGCGAGTCCATGCCGTAGGCGCCCATCGCTATCGGCCGCGGAGCGACGGCTTTGCCGCGGCAGTTGTGCTCGGTCATCACGTATTCGCCGACGAGACGGCGCGCTTCGCGCACGTAAAGCTGACGCTGCCAGCCGTCGCCGGCGCCGTCGAGGAATTCGTCCTTGCACATGCCCCAGCGCGAATATTCGGCGCGGACCGCTTCGGGAACGCGCGGATGGTTCGCCAAAGTCCACATAAGACCGCGCTGGTAATCGAGATGCTCCTTGAGCATCTTTTCACGCTCCTCGTACGAAGCCTCAGGCCACGCCCAGTTGCGGCCGATGAAGTCGGACGAAAACGCGAGAGAATTGTTCGTGTCGGTCTTGCGGTTGGGCATGAACGAGTTGATCCACGGAAAACCGCTGCCCCAGTATGACTTGACGCCCTTGGCGAACCATTCCGGGTGGTTTTTCATCTGCAGCTCGTAGTTGCGGAAAAGAAGCTCGTAATCGAGCTCGCGGTAATTCGCGGGTTTTGTGAACGCAATGCGGTTCTCCGGCACGTCCGTAAGGCACATGCGGAAACAGTACGCCTGAACGCGCCTGTCGCCGTCACCGGGCTTTTCGGCGGCGTTGTACGGCTCGACGTTAGGCAGGAGCCCGCTCTTCGGATCGCCTCTCACGACGTAAGGATCGACGCCGATCTCGAAGTTGTGGTGATTGAAGCCGCGCGCCGACGGAGCGAAACCGTTGACAGTCTCGTTGTAGAGGCTGTTGGCTTCACGTCCGACACGGTATTCGACTCCCGCGGCCGCCATGAGATCGCCCTCGTACGTAGCGTCGACGAACATCCTGCCTTTGAAGACCTTGCCCGAAAGCGTCTTGAACGTGACGATCTTCGCGCCGGATTTGACGACGCCGCCGGGAGAGCGGTCAAGCTTTTCGCCGCGACGGATATCCAATCCGTAGCGCTTCTCCCAGTCGGCCAGTATCTTAAGCGCGGCGGAAGGCTCGAACGTCCACATCGAATCATCGCCTTTCGTCCCCGTACACTGCCCGTCGGGAATATACGATTCGCGCTTCTGCCACTTCCAGCTCGCCGGATTTTTATAATACACGGCGACATCGCGGTAGAACTGAAGCGCGAGAGCGCCGAACGCGGCCTTGTTGCCGATATCCGTCTGCCCCAAGCCTCCCGTGGTAAGCCCGCCCATGCGCGTGTCGGGCGAAACGATCACGGCGCTCTTGCCGAGATCTTTCGCTTCGATCGCCGCCGTGAACGCCGCAGGCGTCGAACCGTAAACGACGACATCCCAGACCTTGTCCGCCGCATTCTCTTTACGGGCACATCCCGCGAGAACGAAAAGAACGGCGAGAACGGTGAATTTGCACTTCTTCATTTCAGAAATTCCTTTACGGAAGATTTTCAAAAATATTCGATCGTCGCCTTTTCCCTGAGTTCGGCGACGAACGCGTCCATCGCGCGGCCGCGAGCCTCGTGACGCATAAGATCGCGTATCTGATCGTGGACGTCGACGAGGGTCTGTTCGACGCCGCCGCGCTCGTCGGCCTTGTAGATGATGTGGTAGCCGAACTGCGTGGTGACAATGTCGCTCACTTCACCCTTCTTCATGCCGAAAGCGGCCGCGTCGAATTCGGGCACCATCATGCCGGGGCCGAACCAGCCGAGGCTGCCGCCTTCGGCGCCGCTGGGGCAGTCGGAGTTCTTCTTCGCCTCTTCGGAGAAATCTCCGCCCGCCACGATGCGCTCGCGGATGGAGCGAATCTTCTCGAACGCCGCCGACTTGATTTCCGGCAGAGCGTCTTCCTCGGCCTTGACCAGAATATGCTGGCAGAGCACCTGCGGCGGCGTCACGTACTCGGCCTTGTGCGCTTCGTAGAAAGCCGTGATGTCGGCTTCGGCCGGCTCCGGGACTTCGCTGCACGCCTGCTCGACGAGTTTGTTGACGCGCGCGCCCTTCTCAAGCTCCTTGCGAAAGACGTCTTCGGTGATGCCCTGCGCCTCGAGAGCCTTTTTGTAATTCTCCTCGCCGCCGACCTGTGTGATGACTTTGGCGATTTCCGCGTCGATGTCCGCCGTGCTCACCGGCAGATCAAGTTCCGCCGCGCGCTCGAGAAGAAGTTTCGCGCCCACGGCCTGCTCAAGAGCCCTCTCTTCAAGTTTAGGGAGATTGGCCTTGATTTCATCCATGCTCATACCGTGCGAGGCGTAGAACCTCACGAGACGATCGAGCTCGAAGCCTACCGCCTGTTCGCCGATCTCTACTCCGTTGACTTTTACCTTTTTCACTTTTACCGTCCCTTCCAGCCGTGTTTATCGGCGATTTCGATGAACCTGATCCAGTCTGCGGTCGAAATCATGTGACCTCCGACGTGATAATTGAAATAAACGTTGCCCGAACCGACGGCCACGCCGCCGCGCGCCGGAAACTTTTCGTCCTGCGCGATGCCGCCCAAGCCATAGAGCTTCCATACGCTCGTTGCGAGTTTCGCCGAGTAGAAATCGCCCTGCGGCCCGGCGCTGCGATCGGCGTTGCCGTTCGATGTCACGACGATTCTCGGCGCGATGCACGCCACAAGCGCGTGCGTATCGAGCGGCATTTCGTTCTCGCGGCCCGCCCACTGGCGAGCGTTGTCGCAGAACCAGAATCTTTGAACGTTGAAAAGAAGCCAAAACGGCTCTCTTTGCGGAATGTCGACGCGATGGAGACGAGAACCCATGCAGCCGCTGCAGCACGGACAGACCATCGCGAATCGCGTATCCTGCGCGCCCGCCCACAGGGCTGTTTTGCCGCAGCGCGAAAGCCCGGCGAGGCCGACGTGCGAGGCGTCGAGAGTTTTCTCGGTTTCGATCCAATCCATGACCCTGCTCGCGCCCCACGCCCACGCGGAGATCGCCCCCCAGCTCTTTTCAGTGCGATCCTCCTCGCGTTCCAGCACGGCATAGACGCCGCGCCTCCACCAGTCGTGACGCAGCGCGGAGAACTGCGGCATGTCGGGAGCGTATTCGGCGGCATAGTAATAGATTATCGCGTAACCGCGGCTGATTATCGCGTCCGCCGTCTTGTCGGAGATTTTCCACCCCTTGGAAATGCTGATCATGACGAACGAGGGGACTGGCTTTTCGCTCACGGGGATGATCGAATGGATGTCGAACGAAGCTCTGCCTCCGGGGCCGGAGAACGAGCAGCGCACGGTCCTCTTGACGGCTCTGCCGGCAAATACGCTCTCCGGCTTCTCCGTTTCGGCGAACGCGAGATCGGCGGGACGGCCGCAGGGAGCGAGGCCGTAGATGTTTTCGCCGTAGAACTTCATGATCTCGGGACGGCGCACCTTCTCCCATTCTTCCTTTGTCGTCACCTTCTTGCCGGAGAACGTGGTCAAGACGTCGGGAACGTTCTTCGGTTCGGCATCGGGGAAATAATACCCTCTGAACCCGTTCCAATCGGCGAAATCAAAAAGATTGCACCAGTCGTCGCGGCAGATGCCACGCCTTCCCGTGAGCTGATGATGGCCTATGCGCCCGCCGAAATTGCAATGATCGACTTCGCCCGGCCACACTTCGATGTCGAGCCCTGTCGCGCCGAAGAGCCACCATATCGGAGAGGCCGCCACGCAGCAGTCGAACTCCGACTCGGGACCGATCGACGCATCTGCCGTGTCGGAACCGACCTTGACGTAGCGCGGCACCATGAGCGCGAGAAGCTGATGCTGGTCATAAGGCACTTCGCGGTCGCGCCCCGCCCATTTCGCCCAATTGCCGCAGAAATGGTGCGCGCGCGTGCGCACGCTCTCGGCGATAAGTTCGCTTCCGGCGGAATAATGGCGGTTGAGCTTGAGCCCGCCACAACCCGAATTCTTCAGCGCCACCATGCGGATTCGCTCGTCGGTGACGCCGGCCCAGAGCGCGGCGGTGGCGCGCGCACCGCGTCCGGCGACGATGAGATGCAGCGCATCGAAGTCAGGGTCTGTGACGAGCCAGTCCATCACCCTGCTCGCGCCCCACGCCCAGGCGGAAATCGCTCCCCAATCGTCGCCCTTGCGTCCGCCGAAAGGTCCGAACACTTTGAAAACTCCGCTCGAAAAACACTTCGACGAATCCTCGGCGATCTCATTGACATTGAGCGCGAGAGCCGCGTAGCCGCGCTTGAGAGTTTTCTCGACGGGCCAGTTCCAGTCGACGGCTTTCGCCGCGATGCCGTCAAAAACAAGTTCCGGATCGCGGTCAAGAAGCGTCAGTACGGGCGCTGCGGCCTTGCCGGTGCAGGGCAGATAGGCGACGACCTTAAACGAGCCCTCGCCGCCTTTGCCGGAATATGAAACGCGAATGCGTCGCCTTACGGCTTTGCCGCCCATCACCTTAACATCATCGCCTATGCGAGTAAATTTAAGACTGCGAGGTCTTTCCACAGGTCTGCGCCCGAATTCGTTGGCGGTGAAATAATTAAGAATCTCATTACGTCTTTGCCGCTCCCACGACTGCATCGACCACCCGTAATTAGACGAAAGACCGACGCTGCCGCCCGTATCGAGCTTCAGAAGATCGGGCAGAAGAGGAAACTTCCTGAATTCCGGCACGGCGGCCGGAAAAGCGGACGACAACGCCACGGCAGCTAACACGGATACGTGCAATTTCTTTTTCATGCCGCAATTATACCAAATTCCGAGATTCCATGCCCGTCGGCAGAGCGGTTACCGCGAGGCGGAGCCTTCAAGTCGTCTGAAAAATTCATCCACCTGAGCCGCTTCGTCCCGGCGATCCGGGAAAAGAACGGAACCGACCGCCAGCAGAGCTATCGTCGCGAGCGCGGTAACAGGAAACACCCACGTCATTTCTCTGAGAAACGGATAGCGCGCTCCAACGGCGAAAACGACAAGTCCGACCGCGATTCCTCCGACGAGCGCCACGATACCCGAACGGCGCGATAAACGTCTTGAAAAGATTCCGGCCAACATCGGGATGGCGATCGGCGGCAGAAAGACGCCGAACACTTTGTTTGAAAGGTTGAAAAGATCATCCGCTCCCTGCGCGTACTGCATCACGAACGTGAGCGCCACAACCGCGCCGCCCGTCAGAACGGTGGCGAAACGGGCCGCTTTCATCTTGCGCGCGGCGTTCGCCGTGCGGTCGATTTTAAGATACAGCTCGTTAACTATGACGGCCGCCACGGCGTTGAAGTTGCCGCCCAGAGAACTCATCGTCGCGGAGAACATGGCCGCGATAACCATACCTACCATTCCGGCGGGGAGAACAGACTTGCAGACGATGGCGTATACGCCGTTCATTTCGGCTTCCGCGATCCCCGGGAAAAACACTCTCGCCGCCATGGCGGGGAAGAAAAAGAGCGGAGGCCCGACAAAAAGAAGCGCCGATACGAGATAGCCCATCTTTTTCGCGTCCTTTTCGCTCTTCGTGGAATAATAACGCTGGACGAGAGACCAGTTGGTCGAAAGCGTCGAGCCCACGCAACAGAAAAAGACGAGCATGTAAACCCAGGTGTACTGACCGGCGGTCATATCGAAAAACCCGTCGGGCACCCTGTCTAAAAACACCTTGAAACCGTTGACGAGACCCGCGACCCCGGTTACCTGCGACCCGTCGGCGGCCGGAGCGAGCGCCGAAAGTTTCTGCAGACAAAGCGGCGGAAGCGCGAAAACGACGGCGAGAATCACGAGAAACTGGATGAAATCGCACGTAAGAGTCGCTTTCAATCCGCCGAGAAACGTATAAAGAACGATAATCAGCCCGGAAATGCAGATCGACCAGAAAAGCGGGAACCCCATGCCGACGCCCACGACCGTTCCGATGGCGAGCAGTTTGAGCGCGTTATCGAGAAGTTGCATCGGCAGACCGAGAATCGCCAGAGTGCGGCACATGCCGGGCGTATAGCGCGCGGCTATATAATCGATCGGACTGCCCGTCGCCGCTCGGCGCCACCTGACCGCGAGAAACCGCGCTCCGAGCAGAACGGCGGGAACCGAAAGCCAACTCACGGTGACGGGAACCCAGCCGAACTTGTAGGCGAGCGCGGAATACATGACGAACGCCAGCGCGGAAAAGCTGTTCATGTAGAAACTTATCCCGCTGAGCCACCACGGCACCGTCTTATCGTTGCCGAAAAACTGATCGGACGATTTCGATCTGCGGCTGTAAAAAAGCCCGACGCCGATCATGACGGCGAAAAAGGCGGCAATGACGAGATAATCGGCTGTACTTAATGTGTTCATGCTGTCATTTAACCTTGTTGTCGTAGACACGGCACCTCCGCAAGTGCCGATCATAAGGGGTATTATACCAAAAAATCGGCGCGGCCGACCGCACCGAAGCGGGCGGCCCTGCGCAAACATCTGCTGAAACTATAGCGCGTCTTTTCCGTTTCCGTCCGCGGCGGTTTAGACATCTGCGGAAAAGTTTGATACAATCAGGCGCATGGAAGTCAAAATTCATCCTTCGTGGAAAGCCGTTCTTCAAGAGGAGTTCGAAAAACCCTACTTCGCTTCTCTTGTCTCGTTCGTAAAAAGCGCCTATAAAAGCGGCACGGTCTACCCTCCTGCCGGAAAAATCTTCGAAGCCTTCAACCGAACGCCGTTCGATAAGGTTAAAGCCGTCATCATAGGTCAGGATCCTTACCATGAGCCGGGACAGGCGCAGGGCCTCTGCTTTTACGTGCCCCCGGGCGTCGCGACGCCCCCGTCTCTCAGAAACATCGCCACGGAACTCGGAAAAATGCCCGACCTTCTGTCATGGGCGAATCAGGGAGTTCTTCTTCTCAATGCGACGCTCACTGTTGAAGCGCATCGCGCAGGCTCGCACCAGGGGAAAGGCTGGGAAAAATTCACCGACGCCGCAATCGACGCGCTCGCGGCAAAGCGAGAAAATCTCGTTTTCATCCTGTGGGGCGGCTACGCGCAGAAAAAAGGCGCTCTCATAGACCGCGCCAGACACTTCGTCATCGAATCGGCGCACCCCTCGCCCCTCTCGGCCTACCGAGGGTTTTTCGGCTCCAAACCTTTCGCGCGCGCGAACGAATATCTCGTCTCCCGCGCCATCGCGCCGATAGAGTGGTGAGCCGGCGCGAAATATGCTATACTTTACCCGATGACGCGTGTCGCGATAGTCGACGACCACATGGTCGTGAGAGCGGGTCTTAAGTACGTTATCATGGCCAACCCGCGGCTCATGTTCGCCGGAGAACACGGCGGCGGCGAGGGCGTGCCCGAATTCATCGCTTCGTGCAACGCCGATGTGACTCTCATGGACGTCAGAATGCCCGACAAAAGCGGCATCGACGCTCTGAGGGAGGTTATCGCCGCCGATCCTAAAGCGCGCGTCGTGATGCTCACCACTTCCGACGCCGAAGAAGACGTCTTCAGAGCGATCGACATAGGCGCACGCGGGTATGTCATGAAGGAGTCTTCCATCGAGACGATAACGGCGGCCATTGATGCCGCCATGGCCGGCGAAATCTTCATGAGCGACGAAGTGCGCAGAATCTACGAAACGCGCAAAGGCGCGAAATCCCTCTCGCCGCGCGAAGCCGAGGTGCTCGGAGCCGTCGCCAAAGGTCTAAACAACAAGGAGATCGGCAAGTTTCTGGGCATCAGCGAGAATTCCGTGAAAATGCACCTTAAACGCATTTTCTTCAAACTAGACGTCTCGGACCGCGTCGAGGCCGTCACCCTTGCGTTGCAACGCGGCATTCTCTGAACGAGGAATCTGCGGAGATGGCCGATAAAGACAACAGGGTCGGTATTTAAAATGACGTAGCGGACTTCGGCTACAGATCGTCTGGAATTGCGCCTGCACGGGCAGCGACGCGTCCTCCAAGGCGATTGCCCGCTTCGGCGGCCGCCCGCACACTCTCCCCTGCAAGCAGCGACGCGACAAACGCGGCGGAAAAAGAATCGCCGGCGCCGACGGTATCCACGACAGGCCCGTCGCTGACGGCCGGACTCGTAAAATGTTCGCCCTCGCGCGTAAACACCTCGCAGCCTTCAGGGCCGCGGGTGACAACCGCGATTCCGAGCCGAGGATTATCCGCGAACAGCCCGGATGGACGAAGGCTCAGCGTATCGACTTCCTCGTCGTTGAGTTTCAAAACCGTCGCGCGGGCAATGCCGGAGACGACCTGTTCCCTGCTCCAGTAGGTCTGACGCAGATTGACATCGAAAAACACTTCCGAATCGGGATAGGCCGCAAGCAGCTTGTCGAGCGTGGCGGCCGAAACCCCGTCTCGCGAGGCAAGTGTGCCGAAATACACGAGTCGCGGAGCGGACGGAAGCGCGACTCCCGCAGGGAACTCTATTTTGTCCCAGGCCGCGGGATAATTGATCGAGTACGACGGTATGCCGTCTTTAACCGTCACATCAACCGTTCCCGTCGGCAAGGCGTTATCGAAAAGATATTTATCCGACACTCCCCTTCTCACGACTTGCGTGCGAGCCCTAATGCCGAGATCGTCGTTCCCGACAGCAGAAACCACCGCGCAGGAAAGCCCCAGCCGAGCGGCATGCGCGGCAAAGTTGAAAGGTGCGCCGCCGATGTGCGGCACCGCGTCTATCACATCCCAAAGGACTTCGCCAAAAGCCAAAACATCCATCATTTCCCCTTGCGTTCCCTTATATCTCTGATCACCTTAAACATCACGCTGGGATAGTCGGTGGAAAAACCGTCAAAACCGAGCTCGTGGAGTTTGTGATACGTTTCCTCAAACTCTCCTCCCTGGAACGGAATCGACGCCACCTTGATTCCGCGGGAATGCAACTCATTCACCATCTCCTTCAGAAGCGGCGTCGACGGCACAAAGGCATCGACAGGATCTTTCGGATCGTAATACGAATGGATCGACACGACGTTGATGTATTTGAAATCCTTCGCGCGGAGCTTCGCCATCGCCTCGCGAAACCACTTGTCGGTACGTTCGCGCTCTTCCGGCCCGCGGTTTTTGGGCCAGGCGCCGAGCCAGATCATGGCCTTTCCGCCCGGAAGAACCTTCTGCCACCGGAATATCTTCTCATGGCTCGGCCCCGTATAGTACACCTGATCCTGAACACCCGCCTCAATCGCCTTTTTAGCGATGTATTCCGGCCCGGCGCCCTTCTCGTCGACAAAGCAGAGATACGTCGGATGCCCCTTCATCGCGGCGAACGTATCCTCTATCGTCGGTATGCGGTGGTGCGAGAATTTTGGATCGATGTAAGAGCCGACATCGACGTCCTTTATCTCGTCCCACGTCTGTTCTTCAGAGACGGACTTTCGCGCAAACTGGACCGGAACGCCCCACCCTGTACGCAGCAGATTGTCGTCATGCAGCATCACCCCGACGCCGTCTTTTGTCTTGCGGCAGTCGCATTCGAGCGCCGAGCCGTTCTCCCAGCACCATTTGAAAGTCTCGAGCGTGTTGTCGGGACGCTCGAACTTGCCGCCGCCGCGATGCACGTGCGAGATGTAAAGCGAATCGGCGGCCGATGCCGTCATCACGGCAAGCGACGACACGAAAACGCAAAGCGGAATGTACTTCTGACCCATAACATCACCTCCGATATGATTTTCGTTCAGCGGTCGACATCAACAATGACCTTCATGGTCGAGACGCGATTCGAGTCGATGTAACGATAGGCTTCGGCGTAGTCCCTGAAAGCGAAATGCTTCGAGACGAGCGGAGATAGCCGCACCTTGCCGGCGTCAACGAGTTCGATCGCCGTCATGTAGTCCTCGTGGCGGTACATCATAGTCGTGTTGAGGTCGAGCTCGTGGTCGTTGAGAACGGCGAGATCAACGGTGGCGGGTTTAGCGAACACGGCGACGAGGATGATCGTCGAGCCTTTGCGGGCATACCTGATCGCCTGATCCATGGTAACGTCGTTGCCGGCGCAGTCGTATATGACGTCGGCCTTGTCCGGCCCGAACGCCCGCGCCATCGCATCCGCGAAATTCTCCTTCGAAGTATCCGCCGTGAAGTCCGCCCCGCATTCCTCCGCTTTCGCGAGACGACCTTCGGAAACATCGGTGACAAGCACCGCGTCCGCGCCCATCCCCTTGACCGCCTGCGCGACGAGAATGCCGATCGGCCCTGCGCCGAGAACGGCGACTTTCGCGCCTTTGAGATCCGCGAAGCGCCGCGCCGCATGGACCGCGACGGCGAGCGGCTCTATCATCGCGCCTTCATCGAAGTCCATCCGGGCGCCAAGCTTCGTCACCTTCTTCGCGTCCACGGCGAAATATTCGCTCGCCGCGCCCGTCGTCTGAAATCCCATCACCTTAAGCTCTTCGCAGAGGTTGTACTTCCCGTGGCGGCACGGATGGCACGTTCCGCAGACGACCTGCGGCTCGATCGTCACCTTGTCGCCGACGGCGAAGCCCTCAACTCCCGCGCCAAGAGCCGCTATTTCCCCCGAGACCTCGTGGCCTTGCGTGACGGGATACGATGTGAACGGGTGCTTGCCGTGCCAGACGTGGATGTCCGACCCGCAAACCCCGATTCGCCGTATCCGCACCAGCACCTCGCCCGCGCCCGGCTCCGGACTCTCCACCTCGCGGAACGATATTTCGCCGGGCGCCGTCATCACCTGCTGCAGCATCTTCATTTCTTCTTTGCCTCCAGTTCGCCGATTATCTTCGAATAGCCTTTTTTGTCAAGGCGGTAAAAAAGAAGTCCAAAACCCGTTACAAGCCAAAGCGCGCCGGGAATCGTGGTGAATGAGTGGCGCATCACCGCGACCACCGACCCGTTCTGCACCTGGGACACGCCGTTTACGGGCTCAAGATAGCCGACCGCGCTCAATGCCGCGGCGAGCCCGGCGGTTCCGAGCGCCATCCCCATCTTGTTGCCGAACGAGATGAACGAATACTGGAAGCCGTCGTTTCTGACACCCGTCTTCCATTCGCCGTATTCGACGCAGTCGGGAATGATCGCGTAGATGGCCGTGTTGAAGCCGGCGAAGAAAAACTGCGCGAGCGCCGCGGTCGTGTAGAACATGAGAGGCGTCGAGACGGGATTGAACGGATAGATCGCGAACATCCCGAGCCCGGTGAGAAACGCGAGAATCGCGGCGGCGCGCCCCTTGTTGCCAGTGAGCGCGAACACGGGCCGGAAGAGCACCGCGCCGAAAATCGACGGCAGCACGATGACGAGCGCGAAGGTCGTGAAAATGTCCTCGTTGCCCGCCACATACTTGAAGTAGTATATGTAGTCGGCGTTGCGCCCGTAGAGAACCGCGCCGAACAGAAACTGGCCGAGAAGCGCGGCGAGATACGGCGGATTCTTCGCGACGGCCTTGAGCTGTCGCATGAGAGGCATTTTCCCGCGAACGGCAGGCGCGACGCGCTCACGTGTGTTGGCGAAGCAGAAAAGGTGACAGGCGGCGAAAACGACGCCGTAGAGAACCGCCACCGAGAGATAGGCCGAGGCGGAGGTTTTACCACCGAAAGCGTTGACGAGCGGGAGCGTAATCACGTTGATGACGCCGATGGCGATCATCGCCGCGAGCGAACGCGACGTGTTGAGGCGCGCACGCTCGTCGATATCCTGCGTCATCGCGCCGCAGAGCGTGCCGTAGGGAAGATTCACGCAGGTATAGCCGAACACGAGCACCGAATAGGTGACGTACATGTAGACGATTTTCGCGCCGTCGCTCCATTGCGGATGGGCCCAGAACGTGAGGGCGAGCACGATCGCGGTGAGAGGCGCGCCGAACGCGAGCCATGGGCGGTAGCGCCCCCAGCGCGTCGAAGTTTTGTCCGCGAGAAGCCCGACGAGAGGGTCGTTCACGGCGTCCCAGACGCGCGAGATGAGCATGAGCGTCGCGACCGCCGACATCGAAATCCCGAAGACGTCCGTATAGAAGAACATGAGGAAGTTCCCGACGAACATCCATGAGAAATTGCAGCCGACATCGCCGAACCCGTAGGCCAGCACGGAGCGGAACGAAAGACCTTTCGCAGTATTCATGCCGCAAAGTCTACCATATCCGGCCGACTTCCGTCAACCGCTTTACTAAAGTTTCACAGCATCTCGACAGCTTCGTCCCGGAGACGGATCGCGGCACCTATGGCAGAAGACTTAAACCCGTGACGGGCGATGCGAAGAAACGAAAAATCGTCCTCGAACATATCGACCTCGGCCATAGCACTTTCGATTTCCGCGCGATGCGGCTCGGCGAACGCGCCGACGTAGCCGCCGAGCATCACATCGCAGTCGTACGCCATGCGCAGATTCGTAACCGCAATGGCGAGATCGCGGACATATCCGCGCCAGACTCCGGCGAGCGTCCGGTCCCCGGACTCGAGCCGCGCGAAGAAACCTTCGAGACCGTCTGCGCGACCGGCGAGACAAAGCGCGGAGAGGTATGGGTCGGCGCATCCGAGCTTGCCGCAGTAGCACCGCCGCCCGCCGGGATGCAGGACCATGTGACCGAATTCGCCGGCGCGGCGGTTGTCGCCGAGATAAAGAGCGCCTGCGCGGCAGAACGCCCCGCCGACGGTGTTGGAAAGCGAGAGATATACGGTATCGCCGGCAAGCCCCGCGATCTCGGCTTCAGACGCGGCATTGGCGTCGTTTTCAAACTCGACGCCAATGCCTCCGAAACCGGCGGCGAGGGGCGCGAGATCGATTTCCGCGAGTTCAAGGGCGTGCGAACGCACGAGGCGGCGGCGGTCATGAGACAGAATGCCGGGAAGCGAAACTCCGACGCTCGCGACATCCACGCCTTTGGAGTCGGCGAATCTGCGGAACAAAGCGCCGAGAGCGCGCAAGTCGCGTATCTTCGAGGAAAACGGCCGACAGCGGCGCTCGCTCGCGACGACGTTGCCGGCCCAGTCGAGGAGAACGAAAATCGCGTGGTTGCGCGTGATGTCCACGCCGCCGAAACAGCGAAAAGACGGGTTCGGGGCAATCACCTTCGCCTTGCGCCCGCCGGTCGAATCAAACTCGCCCGATTCGCGCAAAACCCCTTCTGCGACAAGCGTTCCGACCGCATTAACGACTGTGGGATGGGAATAGCCGAGCAGCGATTCAATCTCGGGTTTCGACACCTGTCCCCGCGCAATCACAAGACGCGCGATTCTACGCTCAGCGATTCTCATGGCGATATTTTACCAAAACGGACAATGCGGGGTAAACTTTCCTGTTTCGTTCAACAGCAACCGACAGATGAAGCGAGATACTCTATTCTGCCGCGGATTTCTTCGGTAAGCGCGATCGCCTGCGGACGGAACGAGCGGTTCTCTTCGGCGGCATGCCTCGTCGGGGAATCCGCGCGAAAGGAATAAACGACCCGTTGCGCTCCGACATCCCAAGGCGCCTGACGCTTGCCGAGGATGCGGCGCGTCGACGAAATTCCGAGGCAGACGAGCGGAGCGCCCGTACGCAGAACGAGCTGGGCGACGCCACGGCGCAACGGCTGCATTGCGCCTTCTGCGGGAGAGCGCGTGCCTTCGGGAAACACGAGGATGTTCCATCCGTCCCGCAGATAAGGAACCACCGCATCCAGAAGCCGCTCGTCCACGGGCAATGAAGTGTGTCTCACGATAGCCGCCATAAACGGATTTTTAAGGAGCGCCGTCTTCGCGACATAGAGCGTTTTAGGGAAAAGCACCGTCACGAGCACCACATCGATAAGCGAAGGATGATTCGCCGCGATGATGCAGCCGTGAACATCCTCCGGGATCGCCACGCGCTTCACGCCGATGATACCCGTCAGGCGGAAAAGTCCGACAAGCGGCATCCATAGCGCGCGAACGACCGGCTGGCAGAGCCGCGGAGAGCGGAGAAGGACCATGAGAGGCGAAAGAAGAAGCCCCCCGATCGCGAAGAGCGCGAAAAGAAGCAGCGAGACGCCGCCGCGCAAAAAGGCCTTCACACGGCGCATGTCACATCCTCAAGCGTTATCCACCGGCCTTCGAGAACATGAGTCTCGCCGGCCGCGAACGAGGCCAACGCTTCGAAAGTCAGGCTGCCGCGCGACGGATCGCCTTCGCCGATCGCAAGAGCGCGTTTTGACGGCTCGTCGGTGAAGAACATCGCTCCTCCGTATCCGCCTCCGGTCTCCTCGGCATAGACGAAAAGCGACGGCATCGCGCCGCAGAGCGCCTCGAGAAGACCGCACTCCACGGAATCGTCACCCGCCGCGACGGCCGTGTAGGGAGCGCGGTTTTTCGTAAAAACGCTCCAAAGACCGGGAGAAGCGTTGTAAACCGAGGCGCTGAAACGATGCGGAGAAACGGTTCCGTCTTCGTGAAACTCGTCGACAATACGGCGCGTGAGCGTATCTTCACCGTCGCGCGACGAAAAGACCGCCGAAGCCGCAGGCGTCGTCTCGACCGCTTTCGCGAGAGCGAAATAAAATTTCTGCAGCGCGGAGAGACGTCTTCTGACGAGAGGAGGGACGAACGAAACGTCAGGCGCCTCGCCCGGCCTGAGAAGAGCCTGCGCCGCGAGATAAACCGTACGCTTCATACGCGGCGCAAGATGAGTGACGTGTTGACGCCGCCGAACGCGAAATTGTTCGTCATCGCGAATTCCGTTTCGAACTCACGGCCGTCACCCGTGATGAAATCATGATCGCCGCAGCGCGGATCGGGGTCCGTCAGGTTGAGATTCGGGGCGAACCAGCCGCCGCGCAGCATCTCAATCGTCATCGCCGCCTCTATCGCGCCGCACGCGCCGAGAGTATGGCCCGTAAAGTTCTTGATCGTGCTCACCGCGGGACGCGCCGCGCCAAAGACGGAGGCGAGCGCCGTCCCTTCGACGATATCGCCGAGTTCCGTAGCGGTTCCGTGGGCGTTCACATATCCGATGTCCGAAGGCGAAAGCCCCGCGTTTTCGAGAGCGAGGCCGATCGCCGCGGCCTGCGTTTCGGCGTTCGGCTGCGTCACATGACGCCCGTCGGAATTCGTTCCGAAGCCGACGATTTCGGCGAGAATCTGCGCTCCGCGCGCAATGGCGTGCTCGCGCTCTTCGAGAATAAGCGTCGCCGCGCCATCTCCGATAACAAGTCCGTCGCGTGCCGAGTCGAACGCGCGAGGCGTCATATCGGCGGCGTCATTGCGGCGAGACGTCGCGAAAAGCGTGTCAAAAACAGCAACCTGCGTCGCACTGAACTCCTCGGCGCCGCCGGCGATCATCATATCCTGCCGACCCCAGGCTATCGCCTCGTACGCTTCACCGACAGCAAGAGAACCGGACGTGCAGGCCGTACCCGTCGGAAGAAGCCTGCCCGTCGTACCGAAATGCACGGAGAGGTTCACGGCGCACGTATGCGCCATCATCTTTATATATGTCGCGCTCGTGACATTCTTCACCTCATGATTGTTGAGCACCGTGTAAAAGTCGGCGTTGGCCTCGACGCTCCCCGAACACGAACCGTATGCGACCCCAAGACGCCCGCCCTTCACAAGCGGATCTCCCGCGAGATGCGCCTGCTCGAGAGCCTGCTCGGTGGCTCTTAAAGCCATCATCGAAACAGGGCTCATCGTGCGTATCACCTTGCGGTTGTACTCGGGAGGCTTTACAAAATTAGAAGGCGCCCAGAGACACGTCTGAAGCCCCTTGTATCCCGCAAGGTCGGCCGACGCCTCCACGCAGTTGCGCGGCGTCTTCAGCCGCTCGAACGCCGCCGCGACAGAATGTCCGAGCGAACTTACGATTCCCGTTCCCGTTACGACTACGCGTCTCATCAGAACATACCTCCGTTGACCTGTATAACCTGCCGCGTCACGTACGCGGCCTCCTCGGAAAGAAGAAATCTCACGACTGCGGCGACCTCCTCGGGTTTCCCGAACCGCCTCATGGGGATCGCCTTCATGGCCTCCTCCGCGAAAACGCCTTCGATCATCTCCGTTTCGATTATGCCGGGCGCGACGCAGTTGACCGTAATCCGGCGACGCGCCAGTTCCACGGCGAGCGCCTTTGCCGCTCCGATGATCCCCGCCTTCGCCGCCGAATAATTCGTCTGCCCGCGATTCCCGACAACGCCGGAAACAGATGAAACGGCGACTATGCGCCCTCGGCTGCGCGCCTGCACCATAGGCAGGACGAGCGGCTTCAAGACATTGTAAAACCCGTCGAGATCGGTTCTGATGACGCGGTCCCACTGGTCGTCCTCCATTCCGGGGAACGGCGCGTCGTCCGCGATGCCGGCATTGAGGACGACGCCGTACGGCGCTCCGTTGGCGGCGACATGTTCTTCGAGCGCCGCTTTCGCCGCGGCACGGTCGGAAATATCGAACGAAAGAACTTCTCCCCGTGCTCCGAGCGAGCGGATTTCCTCCGCAAGCGCTTCGACGAGCGCGCGGTTCTTCACGCAATGCAACACCGGGTCGTATCCGGCGCGGGCGAGATCAAGGGCGATGGCGCGGCCGATACCTCGGCTCGAACCTGTGACGATGACACGTTTCACGTAAATGCCTCCAATGTTTCCTGTGTAATGTCTCCTTCGGGCTGGAACGCCGTCATCTGCGCCGAAGCGACAAGCGCTCCCTCGGCATCGGTCATGGTGCAGTCGAAGGAACCGAACGACTCGTCCTGATACGTACAATGCGCATGCACGCGGTAACGTCCGCCGTTCTTGAAGAAAGGTATTCTGATTTCGAGCTTGCGCGAACCGAGAATGAAGCCGAGTTTCGGCGCGAGGCCGCGGCTGCGCCTCAGAAACCCGACGCAAAGAGCCATCGACTGCGCCATGTACTCAAGAGCGACACACCCGGGAACGCCGTCGTTTTCCGAAATGTAAAACGGCGAGCCGGGTGTTATGTCGACCCACGTCTCCACCTTATCCGGCGACGACGGCGGCACGTAACCCGACAAAAGTATCATCGGATCGGCCTGCGGCAACAACGCCGCCAAACTCTTGTTTTCTCTCATGTATCCGCACATTATACCACATCTCCGCATGCGGAGGGTTTAAGCGCGCGAACGGCGATCGTCCTGCCGCGACGAAGCGCACAGCAGCACCGAAGCGTTGCTGCCGCCGAAAGCGAAGGAATTCGTAAGAGCCGTCTTGAGCGCAGTCTCATCGCCGACGACGGGGACGGGAAACGGCGCGAGAGCGCGGTCGGGCGACGCGGAACAATGCGGAGGGAGCCCCTTCCCCCGGCGAAGCGCGATCCAGCAAAGAGCGGTCTCAATCGCGCCAGCCGCTCCGAGGCAATGCCCTGTCAGAGGCTTCGTCGAAGAGCATGCCGCACCTTCGCCGAAAACGCGCCGCACTGCCGCACATTCCATTTCATCGTTGTAAGTCGTCCCTGTGCCGTGAAGATTCACGTAATCGACATCCCGAGGCTCAAGCCCCGCATCGGCGAGCGCCGCGCGCATCGACGCCTCGGCTCCCCGCCCCTCGGGGTCGGGCGCCGTGAGATGGTGCGCGTCGGAACTTTCTCCGACGCCGAGAAGAGCCACGCCCTCTTCATCGGGCGCGGCGGCGCGAAGGATGAAAAACGCCGCCCCTTCCCCGAGATTGATTCCGTCTCGCCGCGCATCGAGAGGACGCGTCAGCGTCGGCGAAAGAGCCTCGAGCGCATGAAAGCCTTCGACGACCGTTCGCGTGTACGCATCGGCCCCGCCGACGATCACGGCGTCGCAAAGCCGCTCGTCGAGAAGACGGCGGGCCGACAGAAAGACTTTCGCGCTCGACGAACACGCCGTCGACACCGACCATACCGGCCCGCCGACGCCCCACTTCTCTTTCAATCGTTCCGCGGGATACGCCATATCTATCTTGTCGGGATTGTCGGTGAATTCCTCCATCGTCGAATTGCTCGTGCCGATCACCGCTCCGACGCGCGTCGCGGGAACGGTACGGAGAATTTCGTCAAGCCCGCCTGCGATCTCGTTCATCGCGGCATCGACGAGCGCGGCTATACGCGTCGGAGCCGCAGCGAAAGCCTCGTCCGAGAGAGGCGCGAAACCGAAGAGCGTCGAGTCGCCTCCGAAGAGAGGTCCCAACGGCTTCATCCCGGAAGTATCGCCCGCGAAAAGACGTCTCTGCGTTTCTTCCCGTCCGACGCCGAGCGCGCTGACTATTCCGAGATCGCTTAAAAGATAGCGTGCGTTCATTCGAATTTTCCCTCCCATTTGAACCATTGATGCGGATAAGAGCGCGTCGTTTCATAGAGCGCCGACGCATACGCCTTCGCCATCGCGTCCGCGCTCCCGGACGGGAGACGCCGCACGATCGCACGGTAACGGCACGGAGCGACGGCGACGCAGGCGATGAAATACACATTGTGCTCCATTGCGCGGGCGAAACGAAACGCCCCCTCCGGAAGAAGCGTCTCGCCATCCCCGAACGCGACGCTTCGCATCCGTCCGAAACCGCGGTCGCCCGCCATCACGAGACAGTCGCCTCTCTCGAGCGCATCGCCCGCCTCGAAAACGGTCTCGGGGCCGAAGGACGATATCGGATGGATGACGACTCTCGAGCGGGACGCGTGGCGCATGTAAAAGGCGTTGAAAACGGACGTGCGCTCGAACTCCATCCACGCGTGAAACGTAACATCGCATTTTCCGAGCGCCGCGAGAACTTCCACCGTGCCGCAATGCGACGAAAGAACGAAAACTCCACGCTTCTGCGCGACATCATCGATAAACCCGCGAGCGTCATCCGAACCGTCAGTCTCCACTTTCGGGAGACTGCGCCCGCCCGCCATGACGGCGAATTTGTCGGCGAGCGAGCGCGTAAAGGCGATGACCTTGCGCGGCGAAGGAGACGCGCGTCGCACCGCGCGAGAGAAAACCCAGAGAACGAGACCGACCGCGGCGCCTCCCGCGTGAAGCGCCCTCAAGCCGAAAACGCGGTAGACTATGCAGAGCATCTCCAACCCGAACGCAGTGGCTCCGTGCTCGGTCGCGCATTCCCTTTTCGGCGATGTCGCGCACGCCGCGAAAAACGCCGTCGGGAGACCGAGCGCCAGAACGGCGCCGAACGCGTTGACGACGGGGAACGACACGAACACGAGAGCGCCGAACCCGGCGACGCTCGTCAAAAGGGAACAGAACGCCGGCTTGAAAGCGGCGCGTCCCGCGCAGTGCAGAAAGACCGTGTAGTCGATTCCCATCCCGACCAGAAGAAAACACGCGAGAAGATGAAAGATGTTGACGCTGATTCCCGCAAGGCCGAGACACCCGGCTACGCAGAAAAGAGCCGCGAGCGACGGAAAAAACATGATGAACGCGCGGGCGCGGAAGATCGCGGCGAGCGTCGCGAACATAAGCGCGAGAGACGCGATGAGACGCTTGCTCGTCTCGTCCGACCAATCCGAAAGAACATCCGCAAGAAGGCTTTTGGGGCGACAGAAGCTCACGCCCCGGGGCAGCGGCGACAGGGGAGGCGGCGCCGACGGAACGACGAGCGAACGGCCGAACACGAACGGCGCCGCGAATGACGGGATATCGCTCCACTTCCAAGGCGCGGGCGACGGCGGCGGAACGAAAGATTCCATCCCGAGAATATCTTTCTGCCGCCCGGCGTGTTCATCGTAAAGTTTCGCCACGTTCGCGGCTATGCGTTCACGGCGGGCGAGCGAAGGCAGAAACCGAGAGAGGGACGGAGTCTTTTCCGGGAGCGAGACGGACGCTTCGAGACAAAGAAGCTCTTCAAGATTGTCCGATCCCGCCGTCACGAGAAAGCCGTGCGTCCCGCCGTCCGTGCCGCTGAGTTCGGCGAAAACGCGCTCCGTCTCGGCAAGAGACGCGCCAGGGCGGTAAATCGCCGAGGGGTCGGTAGCGAACGTGAGACGAAAGAGCCCGACCGAGGTGACCGCGATGAAAACAGCCGTCAACGCGAAAGAGAACGGAGGCCTCACGCTCCCGGGTGCTACGGGCGCCGAAACGCGCGGCTCGGGATAACACGCAAGCACATACGCAAGCGCCGCCGCGAGCCCCGTGCCGAGAAAAACCGCCGATTGTCTGAGAACGGGCAGCGTCGAAAGCATGAGCGGCAGAAGGCTTATTTCCGTCGTTGCGAACGAAATCAGAAGATTGCGCACCGTTTCCTTCCGCACGGCGGAAAACCGAAGAAGCCAGTGAAACGAATAATCGACGACAAGCCCGAGAACGGTCGTGCCGAAAATGAACGTCATGACATGAATGGACGGAAAGAAAACGAGAAGCGCGAGAGCGCCCGCAAGAGCCGAGACACAGAGAGATGCGGCCAGGAGCGGCAACCACCTGAGCGATCTGAAGACGCAAAAGGCGAGAAACGCTATGAACGCGAGAGAAAACCACGTAAGAGCGTTTATCTCCTTCTCGCATCGCCCTGCCGTGACCGCGGTATGAAGCGGCACGCCGCACGCCTCTATCGCGATGTCGCCCGAAACCTCGGCGTTTACGGCTTCATCGAGCCGCGCTTTGAACGATATCAACGCCCTCGTATCATCGGCGACGGCATCTTTCAGTTCAAGAACGACGAGAACGTAGACGCGTCCGCCACGGCGCGCGGTAAGAACGCCGTCCGAAGGCATCCATCCAGAAAACGCCATGCTCAGCGACCTGACGAAAGAATCCGTCAGACAGAACGGATCTTCGGCAGGCGGAAAAAGCGGCGGCACAGGCGAAGAATAATGGCGGCGGGCGGAGGCGCGGGCTATGCGCGAGCGGCCTTCGGGCGTTTCAAGGAGCCGCTCGTCGCGAAGCGAGACGAGACCGGCGCGGTGACGGCCGAAGAACGCGAGCATCCCGGCAAACGCGTCCGCGTCGAGACGGCAGCGGACGGAAGAACAGAGATCCGCCGGCAAGCGCGGAACGAGACGATCGGCTGCCGCGCGGGCCACGGCGGCATTCGTCGAAGAGACGAGAACGGGAACGAGCCTCGCCGAGTGACAGCGGACGGCTTCCGGCACAGCGTCCGCGGCGGAGCCCACGAGATCGTAAAGCGACGTACGGAGATCGACAGGACGGAGAAAAAGCGCGAGAGCGCATGCGGCGGCAAGCGCGGCGGGCACGGCGAACGCTGCGATAAGGCGTCTAACGCCCACGCGTCAGCTCCTTGAAAGCGATCGTAGAAAAGCCGCCGTCTTCGCCCGTCAGGACGGCCGACGTCAACGTCTCGCGGCCGGTCAGGGTGATTGTCGAAAATAACCGTCTCATCGCGCGGACGCATGGAGTGAACTCGAGATGCCACACTCCCGCTGGAGAGTTTTTCACCTTGAGCTCGAAAAGTCCGTCGAACGCATTCGCATCTCCGCGCGCGAACGCATCGGTTCGTCTTTTTATTTCGGCGTAATACGGCAAATCCGAAAGCGGCTTTACGCGCCGTGAATCCTCATCGGCGAAAATCATGGCGTTCGTCGTCATTGAAACAGAGAACGCGAACGGATGAAGCGTTTTCCAGACTATACCCTCGCCCATGACGCATTGGACGGTCCCAGTCGAGACGAGAGCGCGGACCGAACCGGAAAGCCTGCGCTCCATCGTCCACGCCGCGCTTGAGTCGAGAGCTCGCCTGAGCGCGGCTGCGCAGGACGCGGGCAATTCAACGGCGGCCGCACCAATGGCAAAGACCGAAATGACGCCCGTGAAAAAACATTTTATGCGCATGACGTCCTTTCTATGATTCCCGACGAACAGGGCCCCGTCGCGCCCGTTATCGAAAAGGCGAACGAGTCTTTGTCTCTGCGCGTGACGGAGAGAGTCGCTTCGCGTGAAGGAAGAATTATTTTCTGGAATTTAAGCCGCCTGTACGTGACGGTTTCGGGGAAATTCGCAAACGCCTGCCGCGAAAAATGCCTGATGAAAAAAAGCTGCGCGACGCCGGGAAGAACGGAAAACCCGGGGAAATGCCCGCGGAAACACTCGGCATCGGGAGGGAAAACGAATCGCACCGAAAGAGCCCCGTCGGTCGCCTGCCATGAAAGGACCGCCGGCTCCTGACACCACGCCGAAAGCGCGGCGCGCACGGCGGCGGCAGTCGTCTTACCCTGCTCATTGAACGGGAGGTCGCGCACGAAACGTATCCTGCGAGGAAAGGCGATCGCCCCCGACGCGGACAGAAGATCGCGTCTCAAACGGGCGGCGACGCCGGCGTATGTCCCGCCCGCAAGCGCGGCGGCGCCTTCTTCCGAAAGCGTTATGAGCGCCCCGAGGCGCGGCACGGCGTCGGCGGTCGTCTCCACGCGCACGCGTGAAACGAAAGGATGCGCGGCAAGAGCCTTCTCTGCCTCGGAGAGCGAAACATAACGCTCGAGAATCTTGACGCGCCTGTCGGCGCGGCCGAGAAGACGGAACTCGCGCGGAGAAACGATCTCGACGATATCGCCCATCGTGTACGGCCGTTCCATCGCGAACGGCGAATCGACGACAAGCCGTCCGTCATCCGAACGGGATACGTCGACATTGTCGATCACATGCCATAAATCGCCTTCCTTGATGCGGCGGAACGCGACAGTCCCCGTTTCGGTGCTGCCGAAAATTTCCGTCGGACAGCAGCCTACAGCATCGGCGATAGCAAGCGACGTCTCCGATCTGAGAAGACTCCCGGACGTGACGATAGCCCTGAACGAACCTTTCAACGAGGCAAAGTCGGGATGAAGCAGCGCCTTCTCGAGAAACGACGGAGTCGTCACGAAAAGAACTCTCCCGTGACGCGAACATGCGGCGCAAAGTTCTTCTACGGAAACGAGCACCGACGGATCGACGGGCGAACCGGCGAAGGCGGGCGCGCGCACCCTCCAGAGCGCACCGTACATGTGCTCGGGGCGGATCGACGCGACAACCGCGGGACGTGAAAGCCAAATATCGGGAAACGCGGCCACGAGCGCGGAGGCGTCTTCCATAAGAGACTCTTCGGAGCGGACGATGCGCTTGGCATCGCCCGTTGAACCGGAAGTGGCGAAAACGACGTCAGCCACGGCGAATCCTCCGACGCATCATATACTCGCCCGCGAAAAGCGCGCCCATAAGAACGTATGCGAGAAAACCGTTGTAAAACGCCCAAACCTCGCGCGAAGCGAAAACCGTGGCGACAGTCACAACAAGATGAATAGCGAGAAACGCCGTCCACACCTGCGTCACCGCGCGGCAATACGCGACAGCGCGTCCATCGAGATTTTCGCCCATGCGTCTCGCAAAACGCTCAACCACCGGTGTGCGGAAAAGAGAGAATGCGAAAAAGGCCAAAACCGCCGCGACCATGACGGCGGGATAAAGCCTAAACCAGACATTGGCTTTAAGGACGTAAATCCCCCAGATGACGAGCGGCGTAAGCGCGATGCGCACAACGGTCATCGGACGGAGGCGCGCCATAGCGTCACTCTGCCCGTCCGGCGACGAGACGTTCAATAACCGCGGCGACGTCACCGAGCGTGCGAATTGATTTGAAGTCTTCGGCCTGCACCTTTATGCCCGTCTGCTGCTGCAGTCTGACAACGAGATCGACGGCGTCGATGCTGTCGAGGTCAAGATCTTCGTAAAGTCTCGCGTCCGCCGTGAGTTTCGCCGGATCGCATTCGAATTCATCGGCAAGAACGGCTGAGATTTCCTTCAGTATTTCTTCTTTAGTTTTCATCATCAATCCTCGAGCGCGATTCCCGCATTGGCCGAAATGAAATCGGCGAGCGTCGAGATGGAGCGGAAATGCTCCCTGTTCTCGTCCGAGTTCGCCTTGAACTTCACCTGATACTTCTTTCTGAGCGCAGCTCCGATCTCGAGAGCATCAATGCTGTCGAGGCCCACTCCGTCTCCGAACAACGCGGCGTCCGCCGGCAGATCCGCCGCGGTAAGACCATCCACTTCGACAGACGATAGAACGAGCTGACGGATTTCTTCTTCTAATTCTTCACGTTTCATTGAGTTATTATACCATATTAAGCCGCTTGGCGTGCAGACGAAAAGCGATCATCCCGTATTCTGCGCCCAAAACCGGATAATCTGCAGAAATACCCTTGTCCATTCGACAAACCGGGCGGCCTGAAAAGGCCGCCCGGCTCGTCGTTATCCATGTTTGAAGGATATTACATCATGCCGCCCATGTCGGGAGCGCCGCCGTGGCCGCCGCAACCGCACGCTTCCTTCTTCTCGGGAAGGTCGGTGACCATGCAGTCGGTCGTGAGCAGGAGCCCCGCGATGGACGCGGCGTTCTGGAGCGCCGAGCGCGTGACCTTCGCCGGATCGACGACGCCGGCCTTGAGGAGGTCGCAGTACTCGCCGGTGCGGACGTTGTAGCCGTTCGTGCCCGTCGCCTTCTTGACGTTGGCGATGACAAGAGCCGCTTCCTGTCCGGCGTTGTTGACGAGCTTGCGCAGGGGAGCTTCGATCGCACGGCAGATGATCGCCGCGCCGACCGCCTCGTCGCCCTCGAGCTTGAGAGCTTCGATCGCCTTCTGGGCGCGCAGATACGCGACGCCGCCGCCGGGAACGATGCCCTCTTCGACGGCAGCGCGGGTGGCGTGCAGCGCGTCGTCGACGCGGTCCTTCTTCTCCTTCATCGCGGCTTCCGTCGCAGCGCCGACCTTGATGAGCGCGACGCCGCCGGCGAGCTTGGCGAGACGCTCCTGGAGTTTCTCGCGGTCGTAGTCGGAGGTGGTCTCCTCGATCTGCTTCTTGATGAGCTCGACGCGGTTCTTGATGTCGGCGCCCTTGCCGAGACCTTCGACGATCGTGGTATTGTCCTTGTCGACGACGACCTTCTTCGCGCGGCCGAGGTCGGTGAGCTGGACGGACTCGAGCTTGACGCCGATGTCCTCGCTGATGAGGCGGCCGCCGGTGAGGATGGCGATATCCTCGAGGATCGCCTTGCGGCGGTCACCGAAACCGGGAGCCTTGACGGCGCAGACCTGGAACGTGCCGCGCAGCTTGTTGACGACGAGCGTCGCGAGAGCTTCGCCTTCGACGTCCTCGGCGATGATCATCAGAGGACGGCCCGACTTCGCCACGCTCTGGAGCAGCGGCAGCATGTCCTGAAGATTGGTGATCTTCTTCTCGAAGAGGAGGATGAAGGGATTTTCAAGCTCGCACTCCATGTTGTCGGGCGAGGTGACGAAGTACGGCGAGAGATAGCCCTTGTCGAACTGCATGCCTTCGACGACGTCGAGCGTGGACTCGAGAGTCTTGGCTTCCTCGACCGTGATCGTGCCTTCCTTGCCGACCTTGTCCATCGCGTCGGAGATCATCTTGCCGATTTCGGTGTCGCCGTTGGCGGAGATCGTCGCGACCTGCGCGATCTCGTCGGCGCTCTTAACCTTCTTAGCCTGCTTGGCGATCGATTCGGTGACGGCGGCCGTAGCCTTGTCGATACCGGCCTTGAGCGCCATCGCGTTGGCGCCGGCGGTGAGGTTCTTAAGCCCTTCGCGGTAGATCCCCTCCGCAAGAAGCGTGGCGGTCGTGGTGCCGTCGCCGGCGACGTCGTTCGTCTTGGAGGCGACTTCCTTGACCATCTGCGCGCCCATGTTCTCGAAAGGATCGGGAAGCTCGATCTCCTTGGCGACGGTGACGCCGTCCTTGGTGATCTGGGGGCTGCCGAACTTCTTGTCGAGAATCACGTTGCGGCCGGAAGGACCGAGCGTGGAGGTGACGGCGCTGGAGAGTTTCTCAACGCCGGCGAGAATCTTCTGACGCGCATCGGCGTCGAATTTGATCTGCTTAGCCATGATATTTTCCTTTTAATGTTAGAATGTTAGAATTTAATGTTAGAATTTAATGTTAGAATGTAAATAAGGTAAATCTACTTTCCACTCAAACATTCAAACATTAAACACTCATTTTTCGATGACTCCGAGAAGGTCCTCTTCGCGGACGAGCTGGAGCTTCTTGTCGTCGATCTTGACTTCCGTGCCGCCGTACTTGGGGAGAAGCACGGTGTCGCCGGCCTTGACGTCGAACTTGACTTCCTTGCCGTCCTTGTCGAGCTTCTTGCCCACGGCGATGACCTTGCCCTGCATGGGCTTTTCCTTCGCCGAATCGGGGATGATGATGCCGCCGACGGTCTGTTCTTTCTCTTCGATCGGTTCAACGAGAACGCGATCACCCAGGGGTCTGATCTTCATGTTTGTTTCTCCTTTGTATGTTTGAATGTATGTTTGAAACTTTTTTATTTTAGTCTGAGTTCGGTTTTAGTTGGAGTTTTGAGTTGGAGTTGGAGAATGGAATTTTTATCTTCCGCTCTCGAACTCGAACTCTTAACTCGAACTTAACGCTTACTTCATCGTGAAGTCGGCGTCGACGACGTCGTCTCCGCCCTTCTCCTTCTTGGGCTCGGAGCTGGCCGGTCCCTGTTCCCCGTTCCCCGTTCCCGAAGAATTGGCGCCCGGCTGCGCGCCGGCTGCGCCCGCCTGCTGAGCGGCCTGACCTGCCGCGTACATCTCCTGCGCCACGGGCTCCATCGCCTTCATGAGCGCCTCTTCCTTCGCCTTGATGTCGGCTACGGGGGCGGGCGGCTGCTTGGCGAGCTCGTCCTTGAGCGCCTTGAGCGCGGCTTCGACCGGAGCCTTCTTGTCGGCGGCGATCTTGTCGCCCGCGTCTTTCAAGGTCTTCTCGACCTGGAAGGCGAGTCCGTCGGCCTTGTTGCGGGCCTCGACCTCCTCGTGGCGCTTTTCGTCTTCGGCCGCGTGGACTTCGGCGTCTTTGCGCATCTTCTCGATCTCCTCCTTGGAGAGACCGCCCGCCGCGGTGATGGTGATCTTCTGCTCCTTCTGGGTGCCGAGATCCTTCGCCGAAACGTTGAGGATGCCGTTGGCGTCGATGTCGAAAGTGACTTCGATCTGCGGAACGCCGCGCGGCGCGGGAGGAATGCCGTCGAGGTTGAAGTTGCCGAGGCTCTTGTTGTCGCGCGCCATCTTGCGGTCGCCCTGGAAGATCGCGATCGTCACCGCCGGCTGGTTGTCTGCCGCCGTCGAGAAGACCTGGCTCTTCTTTGTGGGGATCGTCGTGTTGCGCTCGATGAGGGGCGTCAAGACGCCGCCCAGAGTCTCGATGCCGAGCGTCAGAGGCGTGACGTCGAGCAGGAGGATGTCCTTCACTTCGCCCTTGAGAATGCCGCCCTGAATCGCGGCGCCCATAGCGACGACTTCATCGGGGTTGACACCCTTGTGGGGTTCCTTGCCGAAGAGGCTCTTGGCCTTCTCCTGAATAAGCGGCATGCGCGTCTGACCGCCGACGAGAACGACTTCGTCCACGCTCGAAAGCTCCGCGTCGCTCATGCACTTGCGGCAAGGCTCCGAGGTGCGGTTGACGAGATCCATCGTAAGCTGCTCGAGCTTCGCCTTGTTGAGCGAGGCGGTGAGGTGCAAAGGCCCGGACTGGTTCATCGTGATGAACGGCAGGTTGATATCATAAGTGGTCGCCGACGAGAGAGCGCACTTCGCTTTCTCCGCCTCTTCTTTGAGACGTTGCAAAGCCATCATGTCCTGCGAAAGATCGACGCCCTGCGCGGCCTTGAAGTCGTCTATAAGCCACTTCATGATGGCCTGATCGAGGTCGTCGCCGCCGAGATGCGTGTCGCCGTTGGTGGCCTTCACTTCGAAAACGCCGTCGCCGATATCGAGAACGGAGATATCGAACGTGCCGCCGCCGAAGTCGTAGACCGCGATCTTCTCGTTTTTCTTCTTGTCGAGACCGTAGGCGAGCGAAGCGGCCGTCGGCTCGTTGACGATGCGCTTGACGTCGAGACCGGCGATCTTGCCGGCATCCTTCGTCGCCTGGCGCTGCTGGTCGTTGAAGTACGCCGGAACGGTGATGACCGCTTCGGTGATCTTCTCGCCGAGGAACGCTTCGGCGTCCTCTTTGAGCTTTCTGAGCACCATCGCCGAAATCTCCTGCGCCGTGTAGGTCTTCTCGCCCACCTTGACGGCGGCATCGCCGTTGGGAGCCTGGACGACCTCGTAAGGCATCATCTTGATTTCGTCCGTCATTTCATCGAATCTGCGGCCGATAAAACGCTTAATCGAGTAAATTGTCGATTTCGGATTCGTTACCGCCTGACGCTTCGCGGCCTGACCGACGAGAATTTCGCCCGTCTTCGTGAACGCAACAATCGAGGGGGTGGTACGCTGCCCTTCTTTATTGGGGATGACCGTCGCCTCGCCGCCTTCCATAACGGCCATGCAGCTGTTGGTCGTACCCAAGTCGATTCCTAATACTTTTGCCATAACTTTCTACCTTCTTTCTTCGCCCACCACGGGCGACACCGAAGTATAAGCAAAAGCCGTGCCAAAGGTATTCTGACGCAATTTATCCGCAAAACGAGACAAGATGTCTCACTTTGTGTGACAGTGTGACAAAACCGCCTGTTTCATGCTTTGAACTTTTCGACGACTGCGGCGCAAGGCGTCACGTTACGACAGATCGCGCTTGAGGAATTTCGTTCGTGCCAAAAGTATGACTGCTGCGCCGATAAGATAGAAAACGGCGAGCGAAGTCATGCTGAGAGACATGTTGCCGTCGAGGGTCTTTGCGATGAACGGCAGTACGGTCGACGACAACGAACCAAAAAGAAACGCCGCGCACATCATAAGCCCCACCCCCGATGCGTGATAACGCGGATTTACAACATCAAAAAACGATGCCATGAAATTCGAATCGTATACGCCGCGGAAAACCCCGAAACCGAACATTGCCACGCAACAGAGAACAAACGAAGACGTCGCCGCCATCCAGACGATGAAAGGTATCGCGAGAGCGAGCCCCGCTATGCCGAGCTCCAGCCTAATCCCCGCACGGCGTTTTACGAGTCTGTCTCCGATGCGGCTGCCGCCCATTATACCGGCCACCGCTCCCAAATAATGCCAGAACACCGCATGGAAACCGGCCCAGCGCCCGAGAAACGGGCGGTCGTCCAAAAACGTGTCCTGAAGATAATCGGGCATCCAGTTCTTAAAACCGATATCGACATAGATCATCATCGCAAGCCCTACCGTCACGCATATAGCGGTAGGTTTCGAGACGACGGCCTTCACGGCTTCGGCGACGCCCGGCTTTTTGACGGCAAGAGCGTCCTTGGGAGCTTCAGGCTTCGTGTTTTTGAGAAAAAGCGCCAGCACTACGGCCCAGACAAGCCCGATGCCGCCCATTACCCAAAACGGAGTGCGCCAGCCGTCGCCTCCATGCCCGGCGAGCCAGCCCGCGAGAGTGCCGCAGCCTACTATGCCGATATAAAGGCCGAGCTGAAGAATGGAAATCGCCGTGGCCCTCGATTCCCTGTGAAGTTGCGAGATGAGAGACGTCGCCGAAGGATAGTAGAACGTCTGCCCGAAACCGTTGAGAACTCCGTAGGTGACGACAAGAAGACCGATAGACGCGACAAACCCGGAAAGAAATATCCCGAGACAGAAAACGGCGACACCGACCGTGACCATCCATTTGCGGTTGAGGATGTCGGCGGTGATGCCCGCGAACGGAACGCAAAGGCCGTACGTCATCGCGAAGACAGTCCCGACGACTCCGAGGGAGACTTTGTCGACGGCGAGCGACGAACATATCGCCGGCACGGACGGCCCGAAAAGCTGCCGTGTGCCCTGCTGAAGAAAAAACGCCACCCAAAGAAGCGCGAGCGCCTGCCACTTGTAATCCAGTTTTTTCATTTTCATCTCACGTGTTGAACCTGAGGATAAGCCTCTTGCGGATTTTCACTACTCGCAGAACCCCCGGCCGCCGAAAACATAGATAAAAAATGGTGGTGGGGCAAGGATTCGAACCTTGGAAGGCGAAAGCCAGCAGATTTACAGTCTGCCCTCGTTGACCACTTGAGTATCCCACCACAAGCAAACGGTGCATATTATACCAAAATAAGCGCTACGATGTCAACTCCATATCCTAAATCCGCGAAAACAGGGAAAATCACCGCTATCACGGCAGATATCATCACATTCTCTCCATGTCGCGCTTGAGCGCTTTCTTCTTGAGAGAATCCCTTTTGTCGTGAAGAGCCTTGCCGCGGCAGACCCCGAGTTCAAGTTTCACCTTGCCGCGCTTGAGATAAAGTTTCAGAGGGATGAGCGTAAGCCCTTTCGCCTCCGTCTTCAGTTTGAGTTCACGCACCTCTTTGGCGTGCACGAGCAGTTTGCGTTGACTCTTCGGCTCGTGGTTAAAGCGATTGCCGAACCTGTACGCGGCGATATCCGCTCCGACAAGCCACAGCTCGCCGCCAAGAACCGCGCCGTAGGAACCGGCGAGGGAAACCTCGCCGTGCCTTACCGACTTGACTTCGGTTCCCGTAAGGACGATGCCGCACTCGATCGTATCGAGAACGGCATAGTCGTGCCGGGCCTTGCGGTTTTCGGCGAAAGTGGTGTTGAATTTCTTCTCGGCCACCTTTTACCTCCCTGTGCGCAAAGCCCGGCGTCAAACGATCAATCCGCAAAAAGCGAATTGACGTTCACGCTCTTGGCGTTCCACTTCGTTTTCGCGTCTTCGGCTCTGGCGATGGCGTCAAAGTCGATTTCGGCGATGAGCTTTCCGGCGGCGACCTCGGCGAGCGCGATGTCGCACTTGTCGAGATCGAGGGCGCTGCGGCCCTTCGCGCGATCGTCGTCGGTGAGAAGCGTCGTCGGATTGACGAGCGGCTTGGCGCCGTTGATGAGTTCGCGCTCGCGCTTCGAAACGAGGTTCACGAGAACGGGAACCGAAGGAATCTTTTCATGAGCGGCTTTGAGAAGTTTGGCGTCCATTTCGTTTTTCCTTTCAGCTTTCCGTTCTTACGCCTGCTGGGCGTCGAGTTCGGCCATGGCAGCCTTGCGGCTGAGCTTGATGCGTCCGCGCTCGTCGACATCAAGGCACTTGACCTTGATGATGTCGCCGACCTTGCAGACGCCCTCCATCGACTTGAGGAACTTGTCCGAGAACTCGGAGATGTGGCAGAGGCCCTCGAGCCCGGGGAGGATCTCGACGAACGCGCCGAAGTCCTTGATGCCGGTGACTTTGCCCTCGTAGATCTTTCCGGGTTCGGCGACCGCGCAAACGGCCCCGACCTCGCGCTTGGCGGACTCCATCGAATCCTTCGACGTGGCGAAGATCGAAACCTTGCCGTCGTCGTCGATGTCGATCTGCGCGCCGGTCTTCTCGACGATCGCGCGTATGTTCGAGCCGCCGGGGCCGATAAGCGCGCCGATCTTGTCGACGGGAATCTGCATCTCCTCGATCCGGGGCGCGTACTTGTTGAGTTCGGCGCGCGGAGCGGGGATGACGCTCTCCATGAAGTCGATGATCTTCAAGCGCGCGTCATGGGCGGCCTTGATCGCATCCTCGACGAGATCCCA
>JAZSQE010000037.1:0-31667 GCA_045537795.1 Kiritimatiellia bacterium
GTAACGACGAAGGTTGCGTTCATCTTCATCTGTCGTAACCCAACCGACACCGAACGAAGGTTTCTTTTGTTTTCTCGCTTTCATCTCTACTTTCCCTATCCCTGTAATTCAATACAAATCAAACACTGCTCACTCCGTCACGGGCTTGGCGAGTTCGGCGGCTTGGTAGTGCCACATTGCGGGAAGGCACTCGAAAATCGTTTCGATTTCGCTGACGCTGTCATCCGCCGATGGTTTTACTTTGTGCAAGAAGCGATACTTCTCCAACTGAGGCATGATACCCTTCAAAATCTGCCTCACGCGCTCATCGGTGTAGTTTTCCTCTTTGCCGCTCATAAGGGCGCGAAAACGAGAGGAAGCATATTCCAATAAATCTCCGAACCTAAAACGAAGATTCTCGCGGTCATCCGCCGTCACTCCCTGCTCGCGGCATTCGCGCTCGAAAAATTCAAGTAGCAATAAAAACGCCATACATTCGTCGCGCTTAGTAAAGGTGAACATATCGCGATTGGGAAGCGTAATCTCCTCGTTAAACCATTTAGGCTTATAAAGGCGCGCGCATTTGCCATCCATCACCAGTTTCCAGCCGAAAAACTTGTCGAAGAACGCCTCAAACGCCCTCTTGTAGCGCATCAGCACGAGAAAAAGCCGCTCATCATCCGTCTTATAAAAATACGGGGACTCCAACAATATATTCAGAACCGCGCGTACATTAACCGCTGTCTGCTCTCCACCGTCAATCAATTCTTCAATCTTCATGATCCATATTCTCCAATGATTGGCTTTTACTGCAACTCTTTAAGTTCAATATCCTCAAATGAAAGGCTCGACTCTTCAATCTTCACCTCGGCATTTGATTTAATCGCGCGACCCTCAACATACAAAAGCTTCTTCGCGCGTTCACCGTTCCCAAGGCGAACATACTCCAAAGTCTGCATAATATTCGCGAAATCTCCAAACTCCGAATACTCGCCCGCCCCCAACCTGACCGCGGCGCTCTTCGACGGATAAATATGCCTTAACTCCATCCATTCACGCATCCGCCGCGCCTTCTCCTCTGCAATAGACGCAACATCCGGCCGCTCACCGACTTTACGGGGCGTAATCCAAGAAACGATTTTTTCCGCATTTTTCTGCGATGACTTCTTCGGCATAGGCGGAAGTGATTTCTCTCCGCCAGGTCGCGCTTGAGCATCCCCTCTCATATTTGCCTGCTCCAAAAGAGAAGCGAGCCAACCATGAGGGACGTAATCTTCATCAAACGCCGCGATTTCCTCAAGTCTCTTGGCGATTTCCTCAATTCGGTGATTGCGCCGCTCAAGCTCGCGAAGCTTCGCATTGAGCTTGCCCCACACCTTTCGCGCCGAATCGCCGACACGCGACATGAGCGAAACGAGCGTGCCGCCCGCACCGTAAAAGAATGAAGCATCAGCCAATATACGCTCAGAGTCGGGCACCTTCACTGAGGCAATATGACGAAAACGAGATGCTTCAGCCTTCATTACCTCAGCGCACGCGTTCCAACGCTTACGGTGACATTCGCGGCGCATCTCTTCAATATCTCGCAGAACATCTTCCCTGAGCGTTCCGAACCTTCGTCCGAACCGCTCCAAGAAAACGGCGAGTTCCCCGACAATCGGCTTAGCCTCATCTACCGAAAAATCGGCAACTCCAAATCCGAGAAGACGTAAGTTAAGCTCCTGAAGCGCTCTCGCCGTCATATCAACATAGCGCGACATCTGCTCGACGCGAAAAAGAACATCTCCCGCCGTCTCATATCCGAGATTTTGCAGATCAACGCGGTTAAGCATTCTCCTTAATTCCGCTACAAGCGAGCGCTGCATATCTAGGAGATTGCCCGTCTCGTCTCCACCGCCGGGCTCAAGATCATACGCGCGCCGCGCCGCCAGCCACTCCACAAATGCCGCCGCATCATCACAGATTCTGTAGCGGAACTTGGTGCGCCTGTTGTCACGATATCCGCGAAGCCGTTCCTTCTCGATTCGCTCAGTAATAAGATTCCACTCTTTCAATTGACGAATGTCGCTCTTAAACGCCGAAACAGCAAACGCATCCGCATCCTCCCCGCAGACCCTAAGTTCCACATCTTCATGAAGAGGCTCCGGTTCATGCTCCTCGCGGAATTGTGCAAGCGCACGAAGCGACGCGACATATTCGGCGGCGCGTTCGCTCGAAAGCATATTTCCCAATGTAAGAGCGCGCTTTGAGAGCCAATCTTTCGTCTCATCAACTAATGGAGATGAGATAAGCGCAACACGAGGGCGATCCTCTATATTTGTCTCCGCCAATGGACTTTCAGCTTGCGCGTTCAATGTTCCAAACAAATCAGCGGAATCGGAGCTATTTCGTTTCCGTTTCATTTTTCGCCACCCTTGACTTCTCTTCCTTTCAAAACACCTGCGAACGACTCCTGTTCAATCCACCTGCCGCGTTTAAGGATACTTTGAATCTCATCGGCGAACTCATAAGCACTATACTTTGGATTAAATAAAAAAGCCGATATTCGCTTCATCTGCTCAGACGTTAATTCCCGTCCTGCATCTAAAGGCGCCTTTTTAAGAACATCGCTGGCAACGACTTTTTTTAGCCGAATGCAGTTTCCGACTTCTGTCGCGATACGAAAACCATCAAGATCGGCATCGCCCTCGTGAATACACTCGGATCCGCTCTTAGAGAGTTTATTAAGAAAAACCTTTACTGCGAGAGACGGAAATCCGGCTGTATAAACGCTCGCTGCGCCCTTAGCGACCATATTTGCGAAAGGCGCGGCATTTTCACTCGTCGTTATTGTCAGCGGCTTAACATCCCATTCAACTCGTTCAATGTTAACGACCGTTTCGAGCGGCAACTGCACCGCCATCCGTTTTGTGTGATAGCGAGACGGATAATCAAATACAGCGCCGTCCTTCATGATTAAAGTCACCGGCAAAGAAAATGTTACGCTGCTTGTATAGGGATTATCGACAATCAATGCCCCTTCAAGAACAAGTCTTTCATCTTCTCTATCCAGATCTGAAAGTATCGCTAAAATAACAACAAGCTGCCGCCGCAAAGCGCCGCTGCGGAGTTTCTTGCTGTCACCGAACCAATCGGAACCAAGTTGAGAGAGAGTAGTGATCAGTCCGCATGCCGGACTTGAAAAACGTTCGACAAGAGATTGAAAAAGCCGCTTCCAGTCTTTTCGATTTTCCGCTTTTGAGACAAACCGAACGACTTCTTCATCGGCGGCGAGCAAATCAATTAAAGGCGTCAAATCCGGATCCAGCAATTTAAGCCTCGCGAAAACATCTTCGTCTTCGCTGTCACTTTCCTCTTTCACTAGACCAAAATACTCAAGCGCCTCACGCCAAACCGACCGCTCTAGGAAAATAGGCAAAATGGAAATATAAAACCGTCCATCAGAAGTGCGATGACCGATGGTCCCGAAAAGACGCTCAAGTTCGCGCTGAGCGTTGTAATCAAGATTCTTAACAGAATACGTCGCGGGAAGCCTCGCTCCGCGAGCAACTTTAGATGCAAGCTTCTTAACGGCATCCGCAACTGCCGGAGCCTTTTCGATTGCCGCTTTGATTTCTGATTTACTTAACATACGGAACTATATCAACAAATAGTCTTAACGCCATATTGTGAAAACTTGCCATCCCCAGTCACTATAGGCATACCGCTGATAAGTGCCGTTGCTATTATTATTCTGTCGGCTGGATCCTTATGGAAATCCGGAAGATTCGCAGCGCGCAGCATAATATCGTCATTGGGCGGAATTGCCGAGAGCCCATAAAGCTCCGTCAAATCAGCAAGAAACTCCTCTGCATCAACAGGGATAACGACTTTCCCTTCCTTCTGCAATCTGGCGATCTCCCAGACAGAAATAGAAGAGTAATGAAGCGACGAAGCTACCGTAATACGCCGCTTGGCGTCAGCACTCAAATCTCCACCGCCCATCCCAAGCCAGATAAGAGCGCACGTATCAAGCAAATACCTCATTACGCATTCTCCCAAAGCTCAGAGTCATCGGCGAAGATATCCCCTTTGACGGCAATCTTCTGCCCATAGCCTGAAATCGGACGGATTTTACGCGTCTGCTCAATAGGGACGATGCGGGCAATAGGGCGTCCGTATCGCATAATCGTAAAAGAGACAAGCCCCGACTCAACCTCGGAGAGCATCCCCGAAAAATTCGCCTTGGCTTCATTAACACTCATCGTCGTTTGCATATCATATCTCCTTAAACGCCGCCATTATACCATTTTAGACCTCTTGAATCAATCATGACCTCTTGACCAACAATGATATCTAAATCACTATTTGCAGCACACCCCATCAATATTATTTTCGCAGACGCTTTTTTGCCTCGTCCATTCCGCCGAGGTCGGTCAAGTTAGTATACCCAAGCTTCTTCATAGCCTCAACCGCTATCGCGGAACGTCTGCCGGAGCGGCAATAGATATACACAGGAGCATTCTTATCCGGCACAACTGCGCCGATCTTCTCCGCTATCGTATCATGCGGCACTAATACCGCACCATCAATATGGCCGGCATTAAACTCTTCAATCCGGCGCACATCCAACAAAACGGCATTATCTGGCAATTTCATTTTTCCTCCTTTTGGGCAAAAACACCCGACGAGTGCCCCTGCAAGCACCATTAACATTACTCCTGTTGTTATACTTCTCATACCTTTATGATACCTCTTTCACTGCATAGCATTAACTACCTACCACCGCATCACAATCAAGAGCGATGCCGCTGCGGTAAGCACCCAAAGCGCAACACCTTGCATAAGCGCTCGGACTCCGACTTGCCGCAGTGAAGAGAGAGAAAGCGTGGAGCCGATAAGAAAAAGCGTAGCGCACATTGCCTGCTTCGAAAGCGCGACCACGGTCTTTGTGCATGCCGTCCATGCTTCGCATTGCGGCATAAAGGTATTGAGGAGCATCGCCAGCACAAAAAAGACGATAAACCAGGGAATCGAAACCTTCGCTCCCTTCTCGCGCATAATCAATGTAGTCGCAAAAGCAAGCGGCAATATCCATAACGCCCGTGTGCATTTGATCAGCGTCGCCGTCTGCAGGGCTTCGGCCCCGTACGCCGCACCCGCGCCCACGACCGACGACGTATCATGAATGGCGATCGCCGCCCATTCGCCGAACTGTATTTCAGTAAGCCCTAAAATGCGCCCAACAGGAGGAAAGATAAAAAGCGCAAGCGCATTAAGGGTAAAAATCGTCCCCAGCGAAACTGAAATCTGCGAATCATCCGCCTTTACCACCGGAGCGACCGCGGCGATGGCGCTGCCGCCGCAAATGGCGGTACCCGCCGAAACAAGATACGAAACCTTGCCGTCGACACGCATCATCCGCCCAATCACCCATCCGGCGAACATTACAAAAACTACCGACACTACTGTCATCGCCATCCCAGTGCCGCCGGAACGGATCGCGGAATTGAAGTTTATGCCGAAACCGATCCCGACAACCGCCGCCTGCAAAAGGACGCGAGAAGCCTTCTTTGAAAAGGCGGGAAATACTCCGCCGGTCACGAGCGCGAAAACAAGGCCCGCCGCCAACGCACCCGCCGACGGAACGCCAGGGAATGCAGAGGCGACCAACAAAACAACAAATAACACTTTTTTCATATTATATCACAGCAATTGTGAAAGGAATGTTCTCACCGGAGCAATCACAGGACGCTCGCATTTAAAGAGATCCACATTTTCGTACGGAAGATCTTTAACAACCTGAAATGCATGCGGCACTTTTAATTTCCCGGCAAAACGGATCAGATTTTCCGACAGTTTCCGCTCACCGCTCTTCGCTTCAACGAGCATCCAAGGCTCATGATCTTTCGTCATAAGAAAATCCACTTCTCTTTTCTGCTTGTCTCGAATATAGAAAAGTTCAAACTCGCCTAACCCAAGGTCCGTCCACCCTTCCACGGCTTTTAAGAGGTGACAGGCGACCATCGTCTCAAAGCGCTTGCCGGGCTCAACGACCAATGCCCAGTCTCGCAAAAACCACTTCGGCGTTTTCCGTATTGAATTCTCTACGTTTTTATACCAAGGACGAATCTCAAAACCGTAGAAAAGATGCTTCAACGCTGCGGTCCAGCTCTTCGCGGTCTTCTCATCAATCTTCACTTCATTTCCTAATGCCTTGTAAACAAGCTGTTCGCCCGAGCGGTTCGCCAATATCTCTGCCAAAGCGCCTAACTGATCGATTTCGGTAATCCGCGTCAAATCGCGAATATCACTTTTAAGAAGCTGCTCCCTTCTCAATCTGTTCCACCTCGAAGAAAACATCCGGCTGCGTTTAAGGAAAGGTTCGGGAAAGCCTCCAAAATCGCAAAGTGCCGTCCACTCTTCATCATCAAGTTTTGACGGCGGACGGACAATCCGTTCGCCCGGAAGTTCAGTCGTCAACAACTCCGCCACGCTCAAAGGATGCACACGATAAGGAAAATACCTTCCCATCATACTGTCGCCACCCCTTTTATAGACATCCATTCTCGCCGACCCGGTTGCAATTATGCGGCAGTTCTCTTCGTAATCGTCAAAGAACCCTTTAAGAAACTGTTTCCATCTTGGATACTTATGTATCTCGTCAAATGCGACAACCGGAATTTCGGCATGAACACGGTCTAATTCACACTCGGCACCGACTTTCTCCTGTCCCGAAAGAACAAGCTGTTTGACCGAGTCCTTGTCCCAGTTCAAATAATGATTCGCATGAGCCTTGGCGACAGTTGTCTTCCCCACCTGCCGCGGACCGCTCAAGAAAACCATCTGCCTGAAATTTTTCAGGCTTTGCGAAACAATCTCATTGTAAATTCTCGGCTTCATGGCGCAATTATATCAAATTTCCCCCACCAAAACAATTACCAAAGCGGAACACACTCCGTTTTAGTAATTACCAGAGCGGAACACACTCCGTTTTGGCACTTACACACATTTCACAAGCCGCCCCTTACCACCGCATTTTGCAAAATGCGGTGGTAACTATAGCCCCACGTCCACCACCGAAAATATTCGCCTTCATGCGAGAGTAAGAAAATATAATACGGCATACGAACGGTGCACGATACGTCTGACGCGGAGAGAACAGCCTTTAGCGCGACAGATAAAGATCCGGTAAAATGACCGCAGACTCTTCGGCACAATCTTCTTTTTTCCAGGCAACCACATAGCGAATCTTTGCAAACCGCGGCATATATCCCTTTGCGGAAAGCGATTCAAGTTTCCTGATAAATGCACCGGAGAACTTGGCTACGCGCCGCGTAAACCCATGAGCGTTCGACACAAGAAACACGCCGTCCACTTCAAGTCTCATCCCGGACCTCAATTCGCAGATGATCGCTTTCTTATCAAGAAAGTAGTCCAGCACAACATCTTTGTGCATAAGATTCAGGATAACGTTCTCCGGCTGCAAGGGAACATTGTCATCGCGCACACAGACAACACCTTCTGCCGCAACGTCCTCGAATAGACTGTCGTCAGAATAATGCACGCGCAGAGCCTTCTTCGCCCGCGTGATTCCGACGTAGATTGCACGCCGTTTTTCATCCGTGAGTTGGCCGATTTTGTTCAGCATCATATAGACGGAGTCGTATTCTCGACCCTTTGACTTGTGTATAGTCGAAATGACAACCGAACCCTTCTCCGCTCGGCCGAAATCCTCCATTCGGGACTCCCAGAGAAACTCTTCGAAATCGCTCTTGTATCTGGCTGGTGATGTTGCGACAAAATCGTCGAGCAACGCAAGACAGTTCTCGAGGCAGGCACTGTCGGCGTAGCACTCGCCAAGCCTGCGCCGCGCCTCCTCCCATTTTTTTACGGATATAACGCTCGCTCCGGTGTCAGAAAACGCGATTCGGCGAAAATACCGCAGTTCGGCAAGGTTACCGAGCTTAAAGTCATCATTCGTTTGAACCAGTCGCGCCTTAACACCCCTCTGCGCAAGAATGCTGAACACGCGAAGAGCCTCTTCGTTTGTCCATGTCATTATGCAGGAAGTTCCAGCCAGATTTTCACGGCTCCAATCCTCTACAACGGCAAATTCGAAATCAGGAGCCGTGTGCGCAACGAGGCGTACGCTCCCCTCCTCGGCGCCAGAAGAAGGACGCAGCGAAGCAGACTTCATGCGACCCGGAATCGTCCGAGCAAACACGTTCGCGAAGGCAACGATCATCGCCGCGCTTCTGAAGTTCTCCACCATTTCGTACAGCTTTGCGCCCTGCTCTCGAGACAGGTTCCTCATGTGACGCGAATCCGATCCCCTGAAACCGAAAATATTCTGATCGTCGTCGCCGACTGCGATTACGCGCATATTCTCGTTCGCCGACCTAAGCGCCTTGACGAGAAACGCGGCATCCGAATCCATATCCTGCGACTCGTCTATAACCAGTACGCTCTTTGCAATCCGGCTTGGCTCAACCTCGCCATTCTCGATCATGGAAGCCGCCGTCTTCATAACCGTATCCGAAAATTCCAGGCTTCCGACCTTGCCGACAAGATCGAAACAGTAGGAATGGAACGTCTTGATCTGCACGAAATTCGCGGCGGAGCCTACAAGCTCCACAAGCCTCTTCTTGAACACGGTCGCCGCAGCTCTGGAGAACGTGAGCATCAACAACCCCTCGGCCTTGACATCCTCAAGCAAAAGCAAGGAGGCAAGCTTGTGCGCAAGTACAAGCGTCTTGCCGCTCCCCGGGCCCGCCGCAACCACTATGACATCCGAACTGTCGTCAGAAATGATGCGTCGCTGCGTATCGGAAAGCGAGCCGAAGAGTTTCTTCCTCTTGGAGGCAGTGATGCTGCTCTGGATGGTTTTCGCCCTATTACCGTGAAAATACTTCGCGACAAACGATGTATACTCCATCTGGAAATAGTCATTCACGAACTTAAGTGCCGCACCATAATCACGGACCATCATGTTGGCGAATTCGCCGACGATGTGTATCTGTTGCACTTTCAACTGGTAATAGGCGTCAAGCGTACGATAGTCGTCCCTCCTGAACATCCGCTTGTTGTCTACGACCTTGCGCCGCAGATACATTCCGTTGTAAATGACGAGAAATCCGCCTTCAAGCTTCATCGCACCGATCCGCGACAGATAGAGAAGCGCCTCTGACATCTCCTCGAGGCTCGCCGGCCTGTCGCCGAAATCGAGCTTCGGCGCATCGTTGAATTCCTTCAGCATCCCGACAAGAGAGAATTCGACCGTGCATTCGGTGCTTTGCGCACGACCCTCCTCGGACTGTTTTCCAATCGCCTTGCGGTAAAGGCTGTCGACAGAGAACTTTGCAATCATCATTCTTCTGTCGAATCGCTCGGCGAACTTGTCGGCCGACATACACGGCTCAATTCGAACATAGTCGCTGTCATGTCGCTCTGCTTTCTTCACCCAGCCTTGAGATGACCAAAAACGAATAACGGTGCGCATATTCTTGACGCCGTTAGCGTACCCTGCGCCGCCGGAAAGTTCATCGTTCAGTTCCTTCAGGTTGATATCGCCTTCAACCTTGAATATCCGTCCGACAAGCAATCTTTCCACCCTCGCGAAACGCTCAAGGACATTCGTGGACTTCCTCGCGGTATCCTCCCTGAATATCGTCGCCGACATATCCTGCGTATCGGCAAGAAGTCCATCCTGGCGCATCAAGTCTATCACGCATACGACATCCTTCTTGTCCATCCCGAGAACATCCGCAAGATAATCTACGCGGGATTCGGCGTCAGAATTGCCCGCATTGGAAACGCTTCTGGCCGAAATAAGGGACTTCATGACGCGCTTGGCCATTTCGCGCCGATTTTCGTCCATGCGCGTCGAAGCGTCTATCCGAGCAGACGCCTCGGCCATGCTGGATGCGAGAATACCCGTCGCATATACCCTCGGCATGTTCTGCCCGCGCTCGACATACCCCGCCTCCTCAAGCGCGGCGATGGCCGTGCGCACCCTAGTCTCAACGTCCGTGACGGAGTCGTCCCATCCCGCCGCGCGTGCAAGCTCCAGTACCGATGTGCAGAACTGGCGTCCGGTCGGCGACATTCTCTTTATCGCGCGCCAGACCATCTGAATGTCGCTTATGCTGAGCTTCGTCTGATTCAGCATCATGAAATGTCTGTCAAGGTCATCGTCGCAATAGAGCACATAGCACTCTGCCTGGAGCAACGGATCGCGCCCGGCACGCCCCGCCTCCTGCACGTAGTTCTCAAGCGAATCGGAAATATCATAATGAATGACAAGACGCACATCCTTCTTATCCACACCCATGCCGAACGCCGACGTGGCCACGATGATTCTGACATCGTTCCGAATGAAAGCTTCCTGATTGGCGATCTTCTCGTCGGGCTCCATCTTTCCATTGAACGGAAGCGCCGGAAAACCGTCAGCCGTTAATTTCCGTGCAAGATCATGCGTCCGCTTTGTGCGCGACACGTACACGATCGTCGGACAGTCCTTTTGCTCGATGAGCATCCGCAGCGCATTATACTTGTCGGCATCCGTCTCTTTATGAAGAACGGAGTAGCTTAGATTCTCGCGCGTTGCGTTCGACGCATAGACAGCAAGCTCAACACCTGTCTTGCCGCGGAAATAGTCGCAGATATCGCTTATTACCTTCTGTTTCGCCGTAGCCGTGAAACAAGATACGGGGATCGGCTTCACGAGAGATTTCGCCTCTTGGAATCTCCGGAGAAAATCACCGATATAAAGATAATCCACGCGAAAATCATGACCCCAAGCCGAGAAACAGTGCGCCTCGTCGATGACGAAGCGAACGACATTCCGGCGCAGAAGAATACTCTCAACCGTCTTGGAACGCAGCTGCTCCGGCGATATGTAAAGAAGATTCGCCGATCCGTCCGCGACGCGGCGAAACGCGTCTGCGCGTTCAATCGGATTAAGAAGCCCATTCACCGTTACTGCAGACGTCAGACCCTTCGACTCGAGATTATCGACCTGATCCTTCATCAGCGACTGCAGCGGAGAGATCACGACAGTGAGTCCGTGCACAAGCTCCCCGGACATCAACGCAGGCAACTGAAACGTGATTGATTTGCCGCCGCCTGTCGGAAACACGGCTATAAGCGACTTCCCTTCGACCGCAGCACGCGCCGCGTTTTCCTGCAGAGGCTCACCCGCATACGTCCTGAAAGCGTCAAATCCGAAAAACCGTTTCAACCCCCTGCGCACGTCAAGCATATCTCTGCAGTGCGGACAACCCTTGACACACGGCGTGTTGCACAGATAATTAACGACACTTTCGACTCTCGGGTATGTCTTCGCCACCCACGGCGGAGTGATTGAATCCGGCTCCGACGTACTGATGATGGCAAGCGCGTACGCGAGCTCGGCGGGATATTTACGGGATATAGCGCCGACATTCGCATGGCTGCAGATCCTGTCGCCGAACTTGCGCGATATCGCATCCTCGATGGTTACGGAGAGATCGGGAACGGCGTTGAGGGACAGAAAACCTTCAAACTCCAGAATACCGCGGAGCAGACTCGCGTAGATTCCGCGCACAAACGGATCGAGCGCGAGGAACGCCGCCACCTCGTCACAGTATAGCCGCATCGATTTCTTTGCATCGCTCACAGGATTATTCAGTTCATCCCGCCGCAACTTGTCATCCTTCAGCAATGCATGGTACGGACGCTCGGGAAAGAGAAGCGGCGACCAGTAGAGGGTATCGACAAGGGCAAACAGATGACCGCCGAGAACAGGAGAGAGAAAGCGCATGTCATGGTTGACAATATTGTGTCCGCAAAGAACAGACGACTCTCCAAGAAACTGCCGGAATGCGGAAATGTCGCCAGAATGGAACGTAGCGCCGTCCGCACGCACAGCACCGATGTCATGTATATGCCGATCATGAACACCGACCTCCAGGTCGACAAATACGACATTATCGCACAATTCTCTCATTAAGAAATCGTTATACTTGCTCAAAACGGATTATCAGCTACCGACCGACTGGCATACACAGTAACTTCCCTCACGCCATAAATCGTTCAGCGGATAAAATTTGTGATCTGACGCGGTTCATCTAAAACCGGTAGAGGCATCTCTTCTTTGGCAAGGCGGATGGCTTTAATCAGAAACGCGCTTAGATATATCGCCCGCGCGTCCTCGCGGCCTAACGGTTTGAACGCGCCAAACACCCGTCCCTTCGATTTTTCAAGGCCGTCGAGCAACCGATCGATCACGCTCTCCTCCAAGCCGAACTCCTTGAGCGAACGCGGCATTCCCATCGAAACGAAAAACGCCTGCAACCGATCGATCGTTTCCGATGCCGCCGCCCTGAGCGCCTCTTGGGAAGCGTCTGCGGGAACAATGCCGAAAACTTCGCGGCCGAACGCGGCGAAACGCGCCGAATCGGCGTCTACGACATAGCGCATCCAAGCGGGCATCACGACTGCGAGCCCCGCACCATGCGTGATTTTCGGATCGATCGCCGAAAGCTCATGCTCGAGAGCGTGGCTTTCCCAGCCGCCGGCGCGCGTCTTCGCGGACGAAGCGAGTCCGCACCCCGCAAGATCGTTGTGAGCCAATGTCCCTGCCCACATGATCGCCGCGCGCGCCTCGTAATCCTTCGGGTCGGCAAGAGCCTTCGGAGCCGTCGCGATCAGCGTGCGGATCAGCGATGTGGCAATCGCGTCGGTGACGGCAGCCGCGCCCTGACCGCTGAAATAGCGCTCGCAGATATGGGCGATCATGTCGGTAACGCCGGATGCCGTCTGATAAGGCGGGAGCGTGAACGTCGTCTCGGGATCCATAAACGCGATAGTCGGGCGCATCGAGTCCGCGCCGACGCCGCGTTTGGCGCTTATGGCATCGTTGCTGATAACGCATGAAGCCGAGCCTTCCGAGCCCGCCGCCGGCAGCGTCAGCACGACCGCGATCGGCAGACAGCCGGTGATTTTGGCCTTGCCGTCGAAAAAGTCCCAGACATCGCCGTCGTAACCGGCGCCGAAAGCGATGGCCTTCGCGCAGTCGATGACGCTGCCGCCGCCGACCGGCAAAAGACAATCGCATCCCGACGCGCGCAGAAGCGCAATGCCGGCGCGAACCTCATTAAGCTCGGGATTGGGCCTTACGCCGCCCATCTCCTCGTACGCGACACCGTTTGCGTCCAACGACGCTTTTACACGAGCGAGTACGCCGCTCCGAACGGCGGAAGCGCCGCCGTAGACGATAAGCGCTTTGCGAAGCGAATGCAGCGAAAGCTCGCCGCCGACCGCCTCAATGGCCTCTCGACCGAAAATAAACTTGGTCGGGGAATAAAAAGTAAAATCGTTCATGCCTCAATTATACCACATTCCGTTTACTTCGATACCTTTCCGATCATATCTACGATCGTATCGTCAAGCGAAATACTGGCGCGCCATCCTAGTTCACGCATCATAGACGTATCAAGAATCGGCGATTCGTCAGTAGGGCGCCAAAGCGATTCGTCGACCTCATAATCCGGCGAGACACCTGCGGCATCCGCAATCTTGACAAGCAGTTCACGCATCGTCAGACGCACGTTGGAACCGATCAGATAAATACCGCCCCGCTCTCCTTTTTCGAGCAGCAGACGATATCCATGCACAACATCGCGAACATCAGTGAAATCACGCACCGATTCAAGATTGCCGACAATGAATCTGTCGCGAACAGCGGACTTAATCTCTTTCGCCTGTTTTATGAAAGATGAAACGACGAATCTCGCGGACTGTCCCGCCCCCGTATGATTCGCCGGGCGAGCGATAAACGCGTCAAGTCCGCGCGCGACGGCGGCGATAACGCGCTCTTCAGCCGCAAGCTTCGACTTCGCGTAGGCCGAAAGGCGTTGGAGCGAAACTTGAGAGGTAGAGACGAAAAGGAACCGCGCCTTGGGCGCCTGCGCCTCGACGGCGGAGATGAGATTGCCTGTCCCGCCGACATTGACGCGCTCGAGAAGCGTCGCGTCTTTCTCGGCGTCGGGGACAAAAGAAATCGCACCGAGATGAACTACGGCATCCGGCTTGATCCGTGCGACAAGTTCGCGCAACCGTTCCGCATCGGTCAATTCGACGATGTCGATATCACGACCGTCAGCACCCAGCGCATCGGTCAAAACAACATCCCACCCGGCCGATTCAAGTTCTTCGGCCAGATACGCCGCGACAAAACCGGCACCGCCCGTGACAAGCGCGGTCATGCGTTTTTGGAGGCGAGCTCGGCTTTCGCGACGGCGAGATCTCTCTCAACCATCATTTTCACAAGCGATTTGAAATCAACCTTCGGCTCCCAGCCAAGTTCGGTACGGGCTTTCGTCGCATCGCCGAGCAGTTGATCTACCTCACTGGGACGGTCAAATCGCTCATCATGCGTCACGTATTCACGCCAATCGAGATCTACGGCGCCAAACGCTTCTTCGAGAAATTCGCGCACACTGTGCATTTCGCCCGTGGCAAGAACGAAATCGTCGGGTTTGTCGTGCTGAAGCATGCGCCACATCCCTTCTACATAATCGCCGGCGAACCCCCAATCGCGTTTCGCCTCGATATTACCCATGGCAAGAGACTTCTGAAGGCCCAGTTTTATGCGCGCTACGGCGAGCGTTATTTTGCGCGTGACGAAATTCTCTCCGCGTCGCGGAGATTCGTGATTGAAAAGAATTCCGTTCGATGCAAAAAGACCGTATGCCTCACGATAGTTCTTGACGGCCCAAAAGGCATACAACTTCGCGACGGCATATGGTGAGCGCGGATAAAACGGAGTTGTTTCGCGCTGAGGAACCTCCTGCACTTTGCCGTAAAGTTCGCTGGTCGACGCCTGGTAGAACCGCATCGACATACCGAGCCCCGCCTCGCGGATCGCCTCGAGAAGACGTATCGTGCCAAGCGCGTCCACGTCGCCCGTGAACTCCGGCATATCGAATGAAACACGAACATGACTCTGTGCCGCAAGATTGTAAATCTCGTCCGGCTTGATTTCATAGACAAGTTTCGTCAGCCGAGATGAATCCGTCATATCGCCGTAATGCAGAAAGAACGTTCCGCCGTAAACATCAGGATTCAAGCAAAGATGATCAATCCTCTGGCGATTGAAACTCGACGTGCGGCGCACTATGCCGTGCACTTCATACCCCTTCGAGAGCAGCAGTTCGGCGAGATAGCTGCCGTCCTGACCCGTTATTCCTGTTATAAGCGCTTTTTTCATAGTTTGCTAATTATATCAAAAACTAATTGAGCCCACATCATAGTTCTTCGCATATATCATCCCCCGACGAAAATACGGATATACAAAATCATTAAACGATGTCAATACATATCCGTCGGAGAATTCCACAGAGAACCCCATTTTCTCCAATTCGGTTTTAAGAAATTCAGCATCGTCATGGCGATGATACGCTGCACACGCCAGCTTAACACGGTGATTCTTCAAAAACGACCCGCTTGCACGAAGAACTTCCCGTTCCGCACCCTCAATATCCATCTTGATAAAATATATCGCATCCTCAGGCTCACTCTTTAAAACTTCATCCAATGTAGTTGATTCGTGAGACACCTCGCCGCCAACATACTTGTTGATAATTGAAACCTTATTGCCAAATGCGGAAAACGTCGCGGCAAGAGGGCGACGCCACGATTTCATCGACTCAAAGACATACACTTTGGATGCGATATCTATATTGTCCATGGCAAAAAGACCTTCGGCGCTCCCGACATCAAGAAGAACATCGCCTTTCTCGACCTTGAATGTATCGGTAACATAAGAATGCGGATGCTTACGCAAGCACCCGGTGCCAAGAATACCCTCCTCTTCAATGAAGTGCCTATATTTCGATTCCGCCTCTTTCACGCTCAAATCATCGGTGAAAAAGATATTGCCCGTTCTGTGTTGCACAAACGGCAAGCCTCCGTCCATACCGCCAACGACAGGAATAGAATCCTTTACTCTTTCATACGGACACAGAGGCATATTATATACCTTGTTTCTCAAAAACGACAACTCTTCATCATACGTGCCGTCCCGAGGAAGACTCATCACCTCGTTGTATTGTTTCAGAAGTTTATTATGAAGGAAATCTTCTGAACGGACTTGCAACCAATTTAAAAGCACATTCTTAGGATTTAGTACATTTGAAAAAAAAGATCTCAACATATCCTCACTTACCGAATTTCTTTTTAAACATTTCGGCATGAGCCATTTTACCGTTTTTATGAATAATTCAACTACCATAATGTCATTTATATCTTAAGTTGGTTGCTTCTGCACCCTTCCAAGCCTTTCGATTTCGACAAATCAACAACGCAATTATATCAAAATGCTTCTCTCATGAAAACAGGCCATTCTGCTGGAATATCCCCACCTTTTGAAAAGGCTACCGAGCCCTTGGGAGGACGCTCAACGCTTCATCCTGCTGAAAATCGCACGCCCGAGAAGAGGCAAAGCGAGGGCGAAATAAACCCCCATGCCCAAAGCGAGCAGCATGGCGAGAGACAAGATCGAATTCATCCGCGCGAAGTACGGTCTGAAGAAACATATCACGAGCGCCATCGCGGCCGAAGCGAGAATTATCTTAGCGACAGGTCCTGCCGCCGCAAGAAGCCCAAGGCTGCCGTTTTTGCGGCGGGCGAGCGCGACAAGCATCGCCGCCGAGAAAAACGCGCACGCGACAGTCGAAGCCGCGAGCCCCACGTGACGCCATTCTTCCGGCAGAAGCGTCACGGCGAGAATGTTGAGAGCGGCGTTAGCAATGACCGACCAAAGCGAAACATTGAGCGGTGTCTTCATGTCTCCCTGCGCCTGGAACCACGGGACGAGAGACTTCTGGAAACCGAAAAACGCCATCCCCGCCGAATACACCGCAAGTGCGCGCGAAACGCGCACCGTAGCAACAGCATCGAACGCCGAACCTTCGTAGATGACAGATGTTATCTCATGCGAGAGAACCCCCATCCCGACACCAGCAGGTATCATGAGCGCCATAAGCCTGACGATCGACATGACGAGCGTTTCGCGCGCGTTTTCGAGATCGCCGCGCGCGAACATTCCCGCGAACGTCGGCAGAAGGACGGTTCCGAAAGCGACGGCTATCACGCCGAGAGGCAAATCCATGAGACGCTCCGCATAACCGATGACGCCCGCCGCCCACTCGCTCGCATACTGCGCAAGCACCTGATCGAGCATGTAGTTTATCTGCACCGCGCCGGCGCCTACGGCGGCGAGAGCCGTATTGCGCCACACGAGGCGCACGTTCGCGTCGCCCCACAGCGAGAATGACGGCTTCGGCGTGACGCCGGCCGCGTGCATGCGCCAGAGCATATACGCGAACTGCAGCGCTCCGGCGACAAGAATCGCCATCGCAACGCGGTGGATGCGCTGATCGAACCGCAGTTCGGGATGAAAGAGTATCCACGCGAGAATGCCGATCCATACGATGTTGAGAAGCGACGGCATGAAACTCGAGGCCTTGAAACGGCCGAGAGAATTCAAAACCCCCATCCCGAACGCCGCGCCGCAGATGAAAATCATGTACGGCAGCAAGGTTTTTACGAGACGTATAGTGAGAAGCGCGCGCTTAGAAAGTTCTAGTTCATCTCTCCACGCGACGACGCACTCCAGCGAAGTGAACGCGACGAGGACGGCCGCCGTGAGCATAATAAGAGTCATCGTCATTACGCTCCGCGCGAGGCGGCGCGCGCTTTCGACGGCACCCGACTCCATCTGCGCTTTGAATACCGGGACGAACGCCGCCGTAAGAGCTCCTTCGCCGAAGAGCTTGCGCGCCATATTGGGTATCGCAAAAGCGAGAGTGAACGCCGACTGCTCGACGCCCGCACCTATGAGTCGCGACTGCAACATCTCGCGCACGAGCCCGAGAACGCGCGACAGAGCCGTAAACGCACCGACCGTAAAAATATGCGCGAAGATGGAGCGCGGCCGCGTCATTCGAATCTGACACTGGCCGCTCGCCCGTGGGCGTCAAGGCCTTCGATCTCCGCGAACTTCTCGATAGTAGCCTTCGTCTCGGCCAGATCTTCCTTCGTGAAGGCGACGAAACTGTGGCGGCGGCGGAAATCGTCGGGAGTAAGACCGTTGAACATGTCGGCCGCGCCTCCCGTGGGGAGAACGTGGCTCGGACCCGCGACGAAATCACCCGCCGACTCCGGCGTCCACGCGCCCGCGAAAACGGCGCCTGCGCTTCTTACTCCCTTCATGACCTCGAGCGCGTCCTTCGTCATGATTTCAAAATGTTCGGGGGCGAAACGGTTGACGACTTCGAGACCTTCTTTCACATTTTCGGCGACGACTATGAGAATGCCGTCCTTGTCTATGACCCGCTCGACGATTTCGCGGCGCGAGAGCTCCCTGGTCTGTCGGAGGACCTCTTTCTTCACCTCTTCGGCGAAAGCGACCGATGTGCAGACGCAAAGCGACTTTTCGAAGCCGCTGCCGTGTTCGGCCTGGCTGAGAAGATCGGCGGCAATCCATTTCGGTTCGACGGAGCCGTCGGTGAGAACCGCGATTTCGCTCGGACCCGCCACCTGATCGATAGCGACGTAACCGTAGACCTGACGCTTCGCGGCCGTGACGAACGCGTTCCCGGGGCCCGCTATCTTCTGCACCTTGCGGCACGTCTTCGTGCCGAAGGCCATCATGCCTATAGCCTGTATGCCGCCCACGCGGTAGATTTCGGTCGCGCCCGCGAGCTTGAGCGCGTAAAGAAGGACCTTGTTGACTTCTCCCGTTTTGCCGGCGGGAGTGCAGGCGACGATCTCCTTGACGCCCGCCGCCTTGGCGAGAGTTACGGTCATGATCGACGACGAGGCGAGAGGCGCCGTGCCGCCGGGGACGTAAACGCCCACCCGGTCCATGGGAGAAAAGAATTCGCCGGCCTTGCCGCCGCGCGGCGTCGCCATAGACCACGCCTGGCGAAGCGACGCCTTTGAAAACTTCATGACTCTCCTATGGGCGTCCCTGACAGCCTTGACGACCGATTTGTCGAGAGATGAAAAATCATCGTCGGCGACAAGAAAATCACCGGCCTTCAGTTTCGCCCCCTCAAATCTGCGCACGTATTTCGCGACCGCCTTGTCGCCGTTCCTGCGGATATCGGCAAGGACTTCACTCGCCGCTTTTTCGGCGACCTCCGGGAATGCAGGACGCGCGTTGAATTTCTCAACGCGCTTATCCCCCTTCTTGACTATTCTTATCACCTCTTCACTCCACTTGTTATTTCATCCCCCATTCCGACATTCAAACATTCCAACATCACCTTACTTCTCCCCGAGCATGCACTTTACCGTCGCTTCGGCGGCGAGCGTGTCTCCGACATATCCCTTGAGGTTGAAAACCCCGAGAACCTTCCCCACGCGAACGTTTTCGACGACGGTCGTCATCGTGTCGCCGGGGACGACCTGATGGCGAAATCTTACCGAGTCCACGGCCGCGAGAAGAAATGTCGCCTGCTTATCCTTACCGCCGAGAGCGTTGCGCGCGACGAGCGCCGCGCCCGCCACCTGAGCCATCGATTCGATGAGAACGACGCCGGGCACGACGGGATAATCGGGGAAATGCCCCTTGAAGAAATCATTCTTTTCAGCCGTGTAGGTATACGAACCGAGCGCTCCGTTTTCATCGGCCGAAATGAGCGTGTCGACGAAAAGAAACGGAGGACGGTGCGGGAGCAGTTCTTCGCCGCTCTTGTTGTACACGTTCGCGAATACGGGCAGTTCCATCGCTTACACCTTTTTGAAAACGAGGATGCTGTTATGGCCGCCGAAACCGAGCGAGCTCGAAATGGCGACGCGAATATCGCGCTTGACGCCGACGTTCGGTGTATAGTTGAGATCGAGCTCAGGATCGGGATTTTCGTAGTTGATCGTCGGCGGAACGAAACCGTCATTGATCGCCAAAGCCGTGATCGCCGCTTCGAGCGCGCCGGCCGCGCCGAGAAGGTGCGCGTGCATCGACTTCGTGGAAGAAATGTTGATCGCTTTGGCGCCTTCTTCGCCGAAGACGCGCTTGAACGCCGCCGTCTCCATCGCATCGTTAAGCGCTGTCGAAGTGCCGTGGGCGTTGATATAGTCGACGGTGGCGCGATCTTCGACGCCGGCGTCCTTGAGGGCTATCTCGATCGCCTTCACCGCACCGTCGCCCGTCGGATCGGGGGCCGTGATGTGATAAGCGTCGGAAGTCGCTCCGTAGCCGGCGAGCTCGCAGTACACCCGGGCGCCGCGCGCCTTGGCGTGCTCTTCGGACTCGAGAATCAGCATCGCCGCGCCTTCGCCCATGACGAAACCGTCGCGGTCCGCGTTGAACGGACGAGAGCTCTTCGCCGGCTCGTCGTTGAACTTGGTCGCGAGAGCGCGCATCTTCATGAAGCCGCCGACGCAAAATTCGAGAATCGTAGCTTCCGTGCCGCCGGCGATAACGACATCGGCGCGTCCCGCGCGGATGAGATCCATCGCGTAGCCGAGCGCGTCCGTCGAACTCGCGCACGCGGTCGTCACGACCTGGGCGGGACCTTTCGCGCCGATGGCGAGAGAAACGTTGCCGGCCGCTTCGTTCGAAATCAGCTCGGGAATCGCGAGCGGAGAAAGACGCTCGGGGCCGCGGTCAAAGAGAATCTTGTAACTCTCGCCCGTGACATCGAGGCCGCCTATGCCGTTGCCGATAAGCGTGCCGACGCGGTCCATGTCAGGCTTGTTCTCTTCGCTGTAACCGGCGTCACGCCACGCTTCGACGGCAGCCGCGACGGCGAACTGGGAAAACCTCGCCATGTGACGGGCCGACTTCTTGTCGACGAGCCCGCCCTCGATGGCGTACGCTTCGAAATCCTTGACTTCGCCCGCGACCTGACACGAGCAGCGCGAAGCGTCAAATCGAGTGATCTTGCCGATCGCGGGCGTTCCCGCCTTTATGGAATTCCACACGGCCTGCTTGCCGTTGCCGTTGGCGCAGAGCATTCCGATACCGGTAATCATCACTTTTTTCATAATATGGTTCTCCTTGAACAGAATTTCAATATATTATACCAAATTTTACTCGAAACCGAGGACGTCACGCATCGAGTATTTTCCCTCTGCGCGCCCTTTGGCCCATTTAAGAGCTTTCAAGGCCCCCGCCGCAAACGCTTCGCGCGTCTGCGCCTTGTGCGTAAATTCGACACGCTCGACATCTCCCGCAAACATGACCGTATGATCGCCGATCACGCTGCCGCCGCGAAGCGCGTGCACGGCGATCTCGCCCGCGGGACGCTCCCCCGTATCGCCTTCGCGACCGTAGACGGCCTTCGAATCGAAGTCCACGCCGCGACCGGCGGCAGCCGCTTTCGCGAGCATGAGAGCCGTTCCGCTCGGAGCGTCCTTCTTGTGGCGATGGTGCATTTCGGCCACTTCGACATCGTAATCTTCTCCGAGAACTTCCGCCGCCTTCCTGACGAACTCGAGAAGAAGGTTGATGCCGAGCGAATAATTGCCGCTCTGGACGACGGGGATCTTCTTCGCCGCTTCATCGACGAGCGCCTGTTCTTCGGCGGTGAGGCCCGTAGTGCCGATGACATACGGTATGCCGGAGACCGCCGCCTTTTCTATAAACGCAGGAAGCGCCGCATGATGCGAAAAATCCACCACGCCTTCGGTTTCTGCGCTCCATGACGCGTCATATCCCTCGGCCGCATCGACCTTCGAGACGACATCCATCCCCATGCCCTCGGCGAGCGCGCAAAGCATCCTGCCCATTCTGCCGGCCGCGCCGACAATCGCGATTTTCATATTTTCACCTCTCTTCTTCTGCTGTTGAAGGACTATTATATCATATTAATCGCGAATCGCGCCGCCTTCCGAAAATCCCCGCGCACATTCCCGCGTCTGCGAGACCTGCTCGCATTTGACCTATGACAGCGCAAAATGCGATAATATGCCGAAACGGACACGGTAACCGGAAAGTCCTGTGAAATCCAGGCGCTGTCGCGCAGCCGTAAAAGCCGGAATGCGGGCCGTGGAACAAAGAACCAAAGTACTCTCGCACGAGGGGGAAAAGGATATATGGGAATAAGAACCAGTCTCGTCTGCGCTTTCGTGGCGGCGGCGCCGGCCTGTCTGCGGTCCGGCGAAACGCTCCGCGATCCCACCAACGGCACGATAACGGTCATCGTCGAAGCAACGAGGCTCGGCGATACGTCTCCGGAAACCGCGCAATTCGCGGAGACGTTTTCGAAAAAAGATCTCGAGGAGGCGGGCGCACGCGATGTGATGGACGCGCTCTCCAGGAAATCGGGCGTGTTCGTGCGCCACGCGGGAGGCGCGAACCCCGCACTGGCGCAGGTCTCGATGCGCGGATACGGCGAAAACTCGGCGGGGCGCGTTCTCGTCATGGCGGACGGCGAGACGCTCAACAACTTCGACATGAGCGCGAGCGATTTTTCCCGCGTCCCCCTTTCCGCGGTAGAGCGCATCGAAGTGCTCCACGGGCCACAGAGCGTCATGTATGGCGCCAACGCCTCCGCCGGGATGATCAACATCGTCACCGAAAAAGCGGGATACGACAGAGAGACGGCGATCGAAATGCACGGGGGAAGCTGGAACAGCGTCGGCGGCTCAATCAGCGCGAAAGGCGGCGACGAAGAAGAAACGGTGTCATACCGCGCCGCAGGAGCCTGGGACCATTCCGACGGATATCGCGATTCGAGCGGATACGACCTCTACCGCGCGAACGGCTCCGTCAGAAAAGATTTTGAGAACGGCTCGTTTCTCAGATTCTCGTCGTTCTATGCCGATTCGAGCTGTGAACTCCCAGGGCCGCTCACGTTCGACGAATGGAAGCGCGACAGACGGGCCAAAGACTCGGACTACTCGTTCTACGATTACCGCATGCGCTCTTACGGGATGAATTTCTCGGGAGAGGCGAAGATAAACGACGAAAACACCCTCAAATTCGAAACGACTCTCTCGCATCGTCATGACAGATTCCGCGCATATCATAAAACGGCTTTGTACGGACAGGACTCGCCGTTCGACAATTATGCCGCGTCGTTCACGCCTCAGTTCATCAACGTTTCACGCATCGCATCGTTCGACAACGAATTCGTCCTCGGCGGCACGCTCAGACGCGACGCGAGACTCGGATACAACAGATACGATTACCCCGCATATTCATGGAAGCAGAAAGAAGACCAGACGCGCTGGACTATCGGGGGCTTCGCGCGCGAAGAAATCTTTCTGACCGACGCTCTCGGCGTCTTCGCGGGGATGCGGCTCGAGAGGCTTATGACGAGAAGCGAAAGCCTCTCTCACCCGTCGCGCAACGACAACCTGAACGCCTTCGAATCCGGGTTCAATCTGCGGCCCGCGGAAAACGTGAAACTCTTCACCAAATTCGCACGCTTCTACCGCGCGCCGTTCGTGGACGAAACCAACTACACGCGAGGCAGCCTCGTTTCGCCCGAACGCGGCTGGAGCCTCGATGCGGGCGGCGAGGCGACGTTTCTGGAAGAGTTCAACGCCGGCGCCGCGCTCTACGTGTCCGAAACGAAAAACGAAATCTACTACGATCCGTTTCTTTTCGACAACATGAATCTCCCCGGCAACGCAAGACGCGAAGGCTTCGACATCCATATCGGATGGGCGAAAGGAGAAACGGCTTCGGTCGGCCTCAGATACGGCTTCGTGAACGCCGAAATAACCGACGGCGCCTACGACGGCCGCAAGATATGCGCCGTGCCGCGTCAACAGGCGTCGCTGAACGCGAAGATCCGCCTTTTCGAAGGCTTCTTCGTGCGCGGCGGCTGCCGCTATACTGACGAACAGTACACAATAAGCGATTTCCGAAACGAATTCCGGAAACTGAAAGCCTATACGCTCTTCTCGCTCGGCTTTCAGTACGAATGCCCGTTCTCGCCTCTCAAAGGCCTCGTCGTCTCGTTCGACATCGACAATCTGTTCGACCGCGACTACTGCGATTACGCCACGTACGGAGCGAACTTCTACCCGGCGGCGGGCCGCTCGTACATGGCGAAAATCGGCTATACCTTCTGAGCGGCCAGCGCGTCAGAAGAACGTCATCTGACCCGGCAGTTCGGAAAGTTTGCGACGGGGCTTGCGGATCGTCTTGGGCTGGTTGACGTCGAGCTCGTTCGCCTCGAGGTTCTTGAGAATCTCGCCCGCGCGCGTCACGACCTCCCGCGGGAGACCGGCCATCGCGCCCACGTGGATGCCGAAGCTCTTCTCGGCGACACCCGGCACAATGCGGCGGAGAAAGACGACGCGAGAGCCCTCCTCCTTCACCTTCACCGTGAAGTTGCGTATCGCCGGGAACGCGTCGGCAAGATCCGTCAATTCATGGTAGTGTGTCGCGAAAAGCGTCTTGGCGCGCGTCTTGCCGTAAAGATACTCCGCGACAGACCATGCGATCGAAATGCCGTCGAACGTCGATGTGCCTCGGCCGATTTCGTCGAGAACGATAAGAGACCTGTCCGTCGCGTTGTTGAGGATGTTCGCCGTCTCCTGCATTTCGACAAGAAAAGTGGAACGCCCGCGCGAAATGTCGTCGCCCGCGCCGATGCGCGTGAAGACGCGGTCAAGAACCCCGATACGCATCGCCGAAGCCGGGACGAACGAGCCGATGTGCGCCATCACCGCAATCGTCGCGATCTGGCGGATGTAGGTCGACTTGCCGGCCATGTTCGGACCCGTGATGAGCATTATCCTCGTATTCTCCGCGTCGAGCTTCGCGCCGTTGGGGACGAAGGGCTCCGCATCGGGGAGCTGCTCAACGACGGGGTGACGCCCGTCGACGATGTCGAGAACGTCTGAGTCGTCGACCGACGGGCGCACATATCCGGCCGCGAGAGCGCGGTCGGCGAGAGAAAGCGTGGCATCGAGCTCGCCGAGGGCGAGCGCGCACTCCTGAACCGTCGCCGTCCTCAAGGCGATGCGCTCGAGAAGCGCGCGGTAGATGCGCTGTTCGATTGCGAGCGCTTTCTCTTCCGCGCCCGTCACCTTGAGCTCGTACTCCTTGAGCTCGCCGGTCACGAAACGCTCGCCCGTCGTGAGAGTCTGACGCCGCTCGTAATCGGCGGGCGCGAGAGAGACGGAGCCCTTGGGGATTTCGATCACGAACCCGAAAGTCGAGACATGCTTCACTTTGAGATTGCGTATACCGGTGCGCTCCTGCTCGCGCGACTGGTATTCGGCGAGCCAGCGCCGCCCGTCGAGAGCTATGCTGCGCAGATCGTCGAGTTCGGCGTCGCATCCCGGCGCGATGAAACCGCCGTCCGAAAGAGCCACGGGCGGATCTTCGGCGATTGAACGCTCGACGAGAGAAACAACTTCTTCTTCGGGGATGATTTTTCTTTCAACCGCCGAAAGCGCGGGACCGACGGCGGCAAGCGCGCTCTTGATATCGGGCAACGGCCTTAAGCTCGAGGCGAGCGCCTTCAGGTCGCGCGGATTCGCGCGCAGGGCGTTGACCTTCGACATAAGGCGCTCGATGTCTCTCACGCCGGAGAGAAGCGCGCGCAGGGAACCGAGCGACATTCTGTCGCGGACGAACGCCTCCACAGCGTCAAGACGCCCGTTGATTTCAGCCGCACGCCCGGACGGACTCATTATGCGCTTTCTGAGACATCTGGCGCCCATCGGCGTCTTCGTCACGTCAAGGACGCCGAAGAGCGACGCCTCGCGCGTCACGTCGCCGCCGGGCAGAAGCTGCAGATGGCGGATCGTATCGCCGTCGAGCACGAGGGTGCCGGAACCGCTGACGAGCGACAGCCTGCGCACGTGGGCGAGCGAATGTCTGAGCGTCGTCCCAACGTAATAAAGAAGCGCGCCGGCGGCCGAGACGGCGTCGCTTCTGCCGGCAAGGCCGAAGCCGTCGAGCGTCAGCACCTTGAAGTGACGCGTCAGAAGATCGGTGGCTACATCGAGAGAGAACGTCCAGGAATCGGCGCGCGTGAAACAAAACTCCCCGAATGCCGGCGCGTCCGAAGCGATAACCGTCTCCGCCGGGCGGTAGCGCCTGAGCGCGTCGGCGAGCGCGCCGGGATTGTCGAACTCTTCGACGGAAAACTCGCCCGTCGACAGATCCAGAAGCGCGAGCGCGCCGCCGCGCACGGCGGCGGCGTAATTGTTGAGCGTCTCGTCGAGAAGCCCGTCTTCGGTGACGGTGCCGGGCGTGACGATGCGCACGATCTCACGTCTGACGATGCCCTTCGCCGCTTTGGGGTCTTCGACCTGTTCGCAAATGGCGGCCGTCATGCCGGAGCGGATAAGCTTGGCGAGATAAGTGTTCAACGCATGGTGCGGCACTCCGCACATCTGCTGGCTGCCGCGCCTGGTGAGAGTCGCGCCGAGGACGGGTGCGGCCGTGGCCGCGTCTTCACCGAACATTTCGTAAAAATCGCCGAGTCGGAACATAAGGATCGCCCCTTCCGGAACTTCGCGCTTGAGCGCGAGATACTGCCTCATCATCGGCGTAAGCTCTTCTGCCATCGTCGGTTCACTCCAATCTCGATTCCTGCCGCGGATCAAACGCGTCCCGCAAACCTTCTCCGACAAGAACCGTCAAAAACATCACAATGAAAAGCGCGGCCGAGGGAAAAACCACGAGCCACCACGCGAAGCGGAACTGCTGCGCCTGATTGAGAAGCTCGCCGCAGCTCGGTGTCATCGGCGGAAGACCGAACCCGAGAAAGTCCAGCGCCGCGAGCGAAGCGATCGCGCCCATCAGCAGAAACGGAAAGAGTGTTATGAGCGGAGTGAGCGCGTTGGGGAGAATGTGCACAAAAAGTATGCGCGCGGTCGAATAGCCCTGAATTTTCGCGGCTTCGACAAACGTGCGCGACCTGAGTCGCAAAAATTCCGCACGCATGTAGTAGCTGACGCCTATCCAGTTGAAAATCGCGTAGCAGACGAGCAGAACGCCGAACGAACGCCCGAGCGTCGAACCTATGAAAATCATCACGTAGAGAAACGGCATCGCGCTCCATATTTCGGTGAAGCGCTGCAGGAGAATATCGGTCTTGCCGCCGAAATAACCTTCGATCGCGCCGACGACGAGGCCGAAGAACATGCCGGAGAGCGTTAGCGCGAGACCGAAGAGAAGCGCTATGCGCATTGCGTGGACGACACGCGTGAAGACGTCCCGCCCGCCCGCGTCTATGCCGAAGGGATGCTCCTTCACGGGACGGAACGGGTAACTGATCTCGGACGGAGGAAGAACTTTTTCCGAGACCTTCGGCGGAGCGAGAGGCTCGAGAAAAACTCGCGTATAGTCGCCGCGATTTCTGGTCTTCACCTTGTACCCGTCGCCCGCTCTCTCCCGGACGGAGGCTATGGCGTCCGGCACATTCAAGCGGCCCATGCGCTCCAGGACGTCCGCCGGGCCTTCGAAATCGACGATGGTTCCGTCGGCCTTGAGATTGAACCGCGCCGCGCGTATCTCATACGTCCTTTCCACCTCACTGCGGCGGTACTTGGCGAGAGTCGAAGGGGCAATCACCTCATTCGGCGCGTATGGGCAGATGAAGTCGGCCGCGAGCGTCGCAATGAATATTCCGGCGAGCGCCCACAGCGACCACCATGCGCGTCTTATGCGCCTGAAGTTGCGCAGGCGCTTGAGCGTGAGCGGCGATACGAGGGCTGTCTTCATTTTTTCGAGAAATCGATACGCGGGTCGATCAACATGTAGAGTATGTCGCTTACGAGATTGCCGACAAGCTGAAAACTCGCCGTCAGAGCGAGAAGCGCGAGAAAGACGGCGTAATCGCGGCCGATGAGCGCATCCCACGAGAGACGCCCCATCCCGGGAATCTCGAAAATCGTCTCGATGACTATAGAGCCCGCGAAAAGAAACGAGATGATCGAACCGAAACCCGTCGCCACGGGAAGGAGCGCATTGCGGAAGGCGTGGCACCAGATGGCGCGGCGGCGCGTGGCTCCTTTGGCGATGACCGTTCTCACGTAATCGGCCGATATCTGGTCAAGGAGAGAATTTTTCATCATGAGCGTGAGCATCGCGAACGATCCCGCCACATAGCAGGCGACGGGCAGCACCATGTGCCACGCCCTGTCGGCAAACCTCGCCCAGAACCCGGGGTCGATGTCGAACTCACTCTCGATGCCGCCCAGAGGAAAGATGTCCAACAGCCCTTCGACCGTGCCGCAGAACAGGGTCTTGAGCATCATAGCGAGCGCGAACGACGGAATCGCGTAGGACGTGAATATGATGAGACTCGAAACGGTGTCGAACATCTTTCGGTGTTTGACTGCCTTGGCGATTCCGAGAGGAATGCAGATGAGATAGGTGAGGAGAAAGGACGCCGCGCCGAACCAGATTGACACGGGAATGCGCTCTTTGATGAGCGCAAACGCCGTCTTGTTGGGATAATCGTAGCTCGGCAGCCTGAGCCCCATGCGATTCACGACAAGCCAGTCGTAATACTGCTCGTATATGGGCTTGTCGAAACCGAACTGCGCCTCGAGCTGACGGCGGTATTCTTCGCCGACCTGCTGCGCGCCGCCCGTCTGGCGCTGCACCGCCGCACCGCCGCCGTCCATCCCCTTCATGCGCATCAGACGCATCTCCACGGGACCGCCGGGAAGAAAACGCGTCAGCGAAAAGCAGACGACGGTAATCCCGATGAAAGTCGGAATCGCGAGCAGCATTCGCCTTATCAGGTACGCTATCGTGTCCATCTCGAGATGCGCCCGGAAGAGGCGTTACTTCGCATCCAGCGCCACCGCGTACGTCCAGGCATATTCGCAGGGAGCCTTGCACGGAGCGAGGGCGGGCTGCTCGATAACGAGCTTGCCGGCGGCGGCCGTGAACTTGACGGCGACGTTCTTCGCGCCGAGGAGCTCGACCGACTTGACGCCGTCGACGCCCTGAAGGACGATCGGCGAACCGTCGCGCCTGAAATCGATGACAAAGAGCCTGTCGCCCTTGGCCGTGAGATAGACCCGCTTGGCGGGCGGCTTAATCTTGGCGCGGACAGTCGCGTAGATGGCCTCGCCGTTCACGTCGAGCCAGCGGCCCATCGCCAGAAGCCTGTCTTCCATAATCGCGGGGATGCGCCCGTCGGCGTCAGGGCCGACATTGAGAAGGAGGTTACCTCCGCGCGCGCAGACGCCCACGAGCGTCTCGACGCACTTCTCGCGCGTCATGTAATGCTCGGTCGTTTCGAACTGATTGTAGCCGAAGCTGCCGCCGATGCCGCGGCACTCTTCCCATGGATGCTGTATCTCCTCGCTCTTGGCCGCGCCTTCGGCATGACCGTATTCGGTCGTATAGTGCCCGCCGTGGCGGCCGCGGCAATCACGCCCCCAGCGGTCGTTTATAACGACAGAGTCCTTCATCTTCGATTCATTGAAGAGCCATGCGAGAAAGCCTTCGGAACCGTGCTGCGAACCGGTATAATCCCATTCGCCGTCGGGCCAAATGATATCGGCTTCGTAACGCTCGACGAGATCCTTCATCTGCGGGAAGTTGACGACTTTGTTCCAATCGGCGATGGAGAGCGCATCAGGCGATTTCTTGCTGTCGCGCCCGCCGGGATAGAGAGGGTTGGCGTATTCAAGCATCGAATAGTAGAAGCCGCGCTTGAGCCCCGCATCGCGCATCGCCTTGCAGAACTCGCCCGCGAGATCGCGGCCCGAACCGACGGCGACGGAGTTGTAGTACGGCGACTGCGCGCTGGGCCAAAGGGCGTAGCCGTCGTGGTGCTTCGAGGTAAGCACCACGTACTTCGCGCCGGCACGCTTGAAAATGTCGGCCCACTTCGCGGGATCGTAGAAACGCGCCTTGAATTCGGCCGCGAAATTCGCGTACGGGGCGTTGCCGTAGAACTTTTTGTGATGGTCGGAAAACGCCTTTTTGCCCGTGAGCATCTTGCCCTGATACCATTCGGCATAACCGTCCCACGAAAATCTGCCGCCGGGGAGAACGGGCGCATATGCCGGCACCGCGTAGGGCCCCCAGTGAATGAAAATGCCGAACTTCGCCTCGGTCCACCACGACGGGGTCGGGCGTTTGTCAAGAGATTCCCATTTCGCTTCGTATTTGACGCCCGCGGGCGAGCCGGCCTCCTGCGCAAAAGCGGCGGCGAACGACAAAAGCATTGATACTGCGATCGTTTTTTTCATACCTTGCTCCTATTCACGCATTGCATTGCGGTTGTTCATGAAAATCATACGGACGCGGCATTCATTTCCGCGAGAATGGCCGCGGCGGCCGCGACCGGATCTTCTGCGGCGAGAATCGGCCGGCCGACGACAAGGTGGGTAGCCCCGTCGCGCACGGCGTCCGCGGGCGTGGCGACCCGCTTCTGATCGCCCACCGCCGCACCGGACGGGCGTACGCCGGGCGTGATGAAAAGCGTGCTGGCGGGAAGCGCGCGCGAAAGCGCCCCCACTTCTTTAGGCGAACAGACAAGCCCGTTGGCGCCGTTGTCGACGGCGAAGCGCGCCATCGCGGCCACCTGGTCGGCGGGCGTGCGGCCGACGATGCCGACATCGGCAAGATCGCTCTGGTCAAGCGAAGTAAGAACGGTCACGGCGAGTATCTTCGGGGCGTTCGCGCCGAATTCCGCCGCCGCGTCGGCCGCGGCGCGGATCATCGCCTTGCCGCCGACGGAATGAATCGTCATAAGATCGACTCCGAGCTTGCCGCCGCTTTTTACGGCACGCTCCACCGTGCGGGGGATGTCATGAAATTTAAGATCGAGAAACACCTTCTTGCCGAGATCCTTGACCGCCTTCACGACATCCGGACCTTCGGCCGTGAAAAGTTCAAGACCGATCTTGTAGAACCCCACTGCGTCTCCGATCGCCTTGACTTTCGCGACCGCCTCCTGAGTCGACTGAACATCGAGAGCCGTTATCAATTCCGCCATTTTAAATCCTCTTTCGTTTGTTGCCGTTTTTACAAAACAGATACCCCCATATTATACCAAATTTAGACATCGTTTTGCCCGGACGCGCTTATCACGATTTTTCCGCACAGAACGATCAAAAAACGCCGCGCAGGCAATCGATAATCCATATAAGCGAAGTTCGTCAAGCGGCAACATATCGCCGGTATCGACATCCTTTGATATTCAACTTAGCTATTTGTTGTTTCTTTCGCGCATTTCAAGGCGCGGAGCGACTTCTGTTATTTCGGCGACAAGTGAAACCATCTTGTCGCTCAATGTATACCGCGTGCAGTTTGCCCTTGTCCGATCTGTTTCACGTCTTCTCATCTTCACTCCTTACCGCTCATGGTGAAATTGTACCACACTGCCGCGATCTTCAAACACCATCTACCGTCAAACTTCATCCGTCAGCTTGCGCAGTTCTTCGCGGATGCGCTCGGCCTCTTCCTCGTCACTATGCATGACCGCATACTCAAGCAAGGTGCTTGGCCCGCCGTAGCGCACGCACGAAGGCGGCTCAAGTCGCTTGATCGCCTCTATCGTACCTGTCCGCCGTAGCCTTGGCGTAGGCGGATCGTCTCTCTGCGGCATCGCCATAGTCTCTACTCCACCAATGGGGTCCCTTTGTAGGCCATGAACTATTTCACTCTGTTCTTCCTTTGCGTCGGCACGGTAGACTTTACCTTGTTTTCCCTCTTCAAGAACGCTGTCACCTGTGACTTCTCCGGCAACTGCAACTGATATTTCGAGACGAAG
>JAZSQE010000072.1:0-25513 GCA_045537795.1 Kiritimatiellia bacterium
GAAAGGAAAGAGTCCATGGCAACAGGAAAAGCACTCGATGGAAAGCCGTATGCGGGAAATCCGCACGTACGGTTTGACGAGGGGGAAGTCGCACCGGCAGCAAAGCCGAGGCGTGGGTCTCTACTCTACAAAAAAACGTTGTGCCCGCTTCTGATCGCCGCCGTTTTCACGGCGATGGGGGCCGAAAAGAAAACCGATTCGTTCAAGGTTCATTTCATCGAGAAGGCAAGGAGCGCACCGGTCATCGACGGCAAGTTCGACGACGAGTGCTGGAAGGGCGTCGAAGGGATAACCGACTGGGGTCCGTGCACGTTTCTGAGGCGCAAGCCGGCCGTGATGCCCGAGACGTACATCAAGTATCTGTGGGACGACAAATATCTCTATGTCGCCATCCGCTGCGACGAAGACCATATCGAAGAGAATATGGCTCTTTTCAGAAAGAACGACTACAACCGCGCGCAGCCCGTCTACAACCGCGATTGCGTCGAACTGCACATTGACGGCAACAACGACCGCCACACAAAGTTCCAGTGCTGGTTCGCGCCTACCGAAGAGCGGATGATATTCTGGAATTACGATTTCGGCTGGGGGATTCTCACGGACAACGATTACGGCCTCAACGCCGACTGGCACTACAAATGTTCGGTCGATGAAAAGGGGTGGCAGATTGAGGCGCGTCTTGCGCTCGCCCACTTCGAGATGAAGGGCCGACCCGGCAACATCTGCGCCATCGAACCCTGCCGATTCAGGATGATGAAGCGCATGAAGGGTCTCGACGGTAAGGATCTGGGCGTCACGACGCGTCTGTGGGGCTGGGCGTCGCAGGGCCGCGACCACTCCGACGTGCGCATCTACGGCAAGTGCATTTTCGTCGAAAAGAAGCCGAAAGACCTCGTCGAGGGACTGCGTCTGGCGTACCCCGATCTCGACGAGCGCGAGTTTTACGTTCAGACCACAAAGGATTATATCGTTGTTTCAAAGGGCAAGGTCACTAAAGTCTCCTACATCGACAAGGCCAGAGAGCTTCTGGACGGCGTGCAGAAACTTTTCGACAGAACCGACGCCCTCGTCAAAGAGCCCGCCTACCCCGGCGCCTACAACTTCACCACGAACAGCATAGCCCGGCATCGCGCGGCGTTCGAAGAGGTCAAGGGCAAACTCGCCGGACGCGATTCGTGCGACATCGCGCTTCTGTCGGAAATAACCGAAGGCGCCAAGAAATGGGCGAACAGCGTCGATGAAGGGTACTGGCGCACGGTGGGCGCCATCATGCGCAACGAAAAAGGCAAGGTGCGCCATCGCGTCGAACTCGCGTACGATCCGGCGCTGCCGGAGCTTTCCGACGAGGAGGCCCGCTTCCCCGAGCCGTGGCGGCATAACTATCCCAGGGTCGAATGGGCGAAGAATCTCGCCGTCAAATCCCCGAAGACGCTCGTGTTCGTGTCTTCCTACGCGGCGATCGACGCCTGGAATCTCAAGAACCGTCTCGGCATCGACGCCGACATATTTTGGATTCAGCCCTCGCCCCCTTCAGACGGCGAAGACTACTGGCACGAGGGGCTTTACACCACGGCGTTCGTGCAGAAGATTCTCGAGAACAAGCTCGCCAGAAACGATTACGGCGCGTTCGTGTTTCTCGGTCTTACGCCGAAATACATGACCCAGCGTCTGCAGTGCTGGTTTCTCGAGCGTCTTTACGCAGGCGCGAAAATCGTGTTCGTCAACAACGGCTGGGATCACTGGGGGTTCAACTCCGGCATGAAAAAGTTCCGCCATCTCCAAGACGGGTTCGTCAAAGACATGCCTGCGCTGGGGACGTACGGAGAGGACGAGCCCGGCTTCAACCTTTTCAAAAACAAGCCCTATATCTACAATCTGCCGTTCTTCGAACGCGGAGAATTCGGCAAAGGCTCGCTGACCGTGTTCAACCCCGGTCAGGGGCAGAGTTACATGACGCAGCAGACTCTCTCCCCGAGTCTCTGGTGCTATCCCTCGTATGCGTTCAACGACGAATACTGCATCGCCGCGACCGTGCGCGTCGTGATGGAAGGGCTCGGTCTGCGCGGTCCGCGCACGGCCGTTTCGGTCAGCGTCGGCGAGGGCGCCGCGGCGGCGGAGAAGAAATTCGACGCCGCGCTCGCCGTCGACGGGCCTGAGGCCTGGCGCGGCACCGTCAGATACCTCGTGCGCGACAACTGGGGCAAAGTCGTCCAGAAAGCCGCCGACATCCCGGCCTCGCTTCCCGCGGGCAGGATGCACGTCACGCTCGGCGTGAAACCGCTCCCCGCCGGCCGCTACACGATCGATGCGTGGCTGCTCGAAGGCGGCGGGGTGCTCGATTTCGTCTCGTGCGCCGTAAACGTCGCCGACAAGACCGGCTCGCTCTGCGCCTGCAATCCGCTTTGCCGCAGCGTAATGCCGAGCGCCTCGTTCGAATCCGTCAAGCTCGCCAAGCCATGCTTCGAGCTGACCGAGAAGATCGTGGCCGTCGCCAAAGTGCTCAATCCCGTGAAGGGCATGGAGGTCGAGGCGTCGGTGCGCGACCCGCGCCGCCGCATCGTCGAGCGCAGGCGCTTTCCCGTATGCGTCTCAAACGCCGTCGCCCGCATCGAATTCGCTCAGACCAGACTCGATTACCCCTGCAACTTCCTCGAGACGCGTCTCGTGCTCGGGAGCAAGGTGCTCGCGGAAGGCGCCGAGATGGAATTCTACCGCCACGACACGAGGCACGACGACTACGAGATATTCGCGGATCCCTGCTATTTCGGCGGCCAGCAGGCCGATCTCAGAGACGCGTTCATGCAGCATTTCGGCGTGAGCCTCTATCAGTCGTGGGTCGCGCCCACGGCCTTCCGCGGCGGTTATCCCGTGTTCCGCCACTGGATTTCGGGCCGCCGCAGCGATCTCGGGGGCTCGATGAGCACGAGAGCATACACGCGAAGACTCAAGGAGACGTATCGCCGTGAAGCGCAGGCTCTCAGAAACATCAACGGGCATTTTCTCTCGCTCGGCGACGACTCGGGCGATTCCCGCGAATTCTTCAAGACTTCGCCCGACTGGCTGCCCACGTTCCTCGAGAGGCTTCGCGCCCGTTTCGAACGCGAGATCGTGAGGGACCCCAAGAAAAAACTTACGGGCGTTCTGCGCGACTGGTACAAGACGCGCGAGATCAAGCTCAACGGCGGCGGCAACTGGCGCTGGGGCGCCGAGGTGCCTCTGGACCGCGGCGGCTACAAGCTCGTTCTGAAGGGCAAGCTCACCGGCGAGGACGTCTCCGATCTCGTGGCGAGCTTCCGCGACGCGTATCCGACGATCGAGAAGTTCAACCGCCACCACCGCGTGAACTTCAGGAGTTTCAACGAGATCACGGCGGCGAACATGTCGACGCTCGACCCTGTCGACATGCCGGAATTTCTCAACTTCCAGTTCTATCTGCGCGATCGCTACAAAGACATCGCGAAACTCAACGCTTTGTGGAAGAGCGACTGGAAGGACTTCTTCGATGTCAAGGATTCGTTCATCGACGAGCAGAAGTTCAAAAAGAATTTCGCGCCCGCCATCGACCGCGCGATCTATCTCGAAGACAACTTCATCGCGCAGTTCAAGGCCATCGCCGACGCCGTCAAGTCGGTCGACCCGACAATGGGCGTGGGGCTTTGCGCTTCGGGGCTCGGCAACGCCATGCCCGATGTTCTTGAGCATCTCAACACCGTCGGGCCGTATCTCGGAGGCGAAGAGATAGAATTCGCGCGCTGCATGCCCCATGTCTATCTCGGCGAGACGATCGGCGTGTACGGCGGGCGCAACATTCCCGCGCGCATGCGGGAGAGAGAAGTGTACCACGGGCTCTTCTCCGGGGCGAACTTCAGCTGGTTCTGGGCGACGTGCTATGCGCTCAAGGGCGATATGTCGGCGCTCCCCGAGCGTTCGCGCCGCCAGCTCGAGACGTACCGCGAAGTGACGCGCGGCATCGCGGCGCTCGTCAACCGCTCCAAGCGCGAGAACGACTCGGTGCGCGTGCTCATCTCGCGCACGGCCGGCCGCATCGAACCGCTTCTGCCCGGGCATTGCACGCACGCCCAGGCTCGCGTGTCGTTCACCCGCGTCATTGAAGACCTCGGTCTGCAGTTCGACTACATCACGACGAAGCAGGTCGAGCGCGGCGATCTCGTCTCCTCCAAGGCCAAGGTTCTCATCCTCGGTTCGGTGCAGACGTTCACTGCGAAGGAACTTCGCAGAATTGAAGAGTTCGTCAAGGCGGGCGGCAAGGTCATCGCGGACGTGACGCCCGGCATCGCCGACAACTACGGACGGATTCTCGAAAAGCCCATGCTTGACGCGAAGAATTACACGCTCATCCCCTTCAAGCCCGTCACCTACACGTTCCTGCGCGGCCGCGGCGAGCTCGGCACGATGCGCGAAGATGCTCTCAAACTGTTCGCTTCGTGCGGCGTGAAGCCTCTTTACAGAACGCTGAACGCCAAGGGCGAGGAGGTGACGAACGTCGAATATTCGCGTTTCACCCGCGGCGACGTCACATATCTCGGTTACGAGAAGATAGCCAACACCTTCGAGACCTTCCCGATGAAGGCGACGCTCGAGCTCGGCGGAAAGTTCTGGGTGAGCGAAGTGCGCTCGGGCAGGAACTTCGGTTTCGTCGACAAGGTCGAACTCGATCTCACGGGGCTCGACTGCCTGCTGTTCGCGCTGAAGAAAGCCGAGCCTTCCGATGTCGTTCTCGAGGCGCCCTCTTCGGTCGCCAGGGGCGCGGCGCTCGAGGTCAGGGCCGAAAGCAACGCGCAGGTCCTCAGATTCGAGATGATCGCGCCGGACGGATATTCCGAAGAGCGTTACGCGCCTTTCAGGGCGAAGATCCTCGACGTGAAGGACGGCGTCGCCTCGCATACGTTTCCGATCGCGTGGAACGAGCCGTATGACAGCTACACGCTCGTCGTGACCGATGTCGCGAGCGGCAAGAGCGCGAAAAAGACGATAAAGGTGAAATGACGCCATGAATGCCGATTTTGACAGGCGCGAGTTCATTCTCGCCTCGGTGTGCACGGCGGCCGCAGGGGTGTCGCTCGCGGCGGGGGATACCCCCGTCGCGCGTTTCGGGATCGTGACGGACGTTCATTACGCCGACAAGCCGAACGGGCCGGACTGGCCGGGCGAGCGCTGTTTCCGTCAGGCGGCGGCCAAGCTTCGCGAATGCGTCGCGGCGATGAACGCCCTCAAGGTCGACTTTCTGATGGAACTCGGCGACTTCAAGGATCAGAGCAGGACGAAAGAGGCGACGCTTCGCTGTCTTGAGACCGTCGAAAAGGAGTTCTCCCGCTTCAAAGGGTCTCGCTACCATGCGCTCGGAAACCACGACATGGACTGCATCACGAAAGAGGAGTTTCTTTCGCGCGTTTCCAATTCGGGTCAGAAGAAGGCGTCGGGTTACTATTCGTTCGCGGTCGGTAAGGTGACATACGTCGTTCTCGACCCGAACTGCGACTCTAAGTTCAGAGATTACGCGAACGGCGATTTCGTCTGGACCGACGCGAACGTGCCGCCGCGGCAGATGAAATGGCTCGAGGGGGTTCTCGCCGCATCTCCCGGGCCGGTCGTGGTCTTTTCGCATCAGCTCATCGACCCGACCTGTCCTGACGCCGTGCGCATCAGGAACGCGTCCGCCCTGAGGGCGATGTTCGAGAAATCGGGAAAAGTCAAAGCCGTTTTCACGGGTCATCACCACAACGGCCACTCGACCGTGCACAACGGCATATTCTACTACACGCTGCGCGCGCTCGTGAAGGATACGCCGCCGGCGAACAACAGTTATGCGGAAGTCACGATGTACGATTCGGGCCGCATCGTCGTCAAGGGATTCGCAAAGGCCGCTTCGGCCGAAAAGAAAAGCGCGTGAAAGCGTCATGAAAAAAGATAAACTGATAGCCTCCTTCCAGGTCGACCACACACGCATTGCTCCGGGGATATACGTCAGCCGGCGCGATGTAATCGACGGCGGTTTCATAACCACGTTCGACATCCGCATGAAGCGGCCGAACGTCGAGCCCGCGATCCATCCGAACGCGATGCACACCATGGAACACATAGTGGCGACGTATCTGAGAAACGGCCCGATCGCGGACAATGTCGTCTACTGGGGGCCGATGGGGTGTCTAACCGGGTTTTATTTCATCGTGCGCACGCGCCACGAGATAATGCCCGCGGAGATCGCGCCGCTGATCAAGGCCGCCTACCGCCATCAGGCGAACTACAACGGCGAGGTGCCGGGAGCCACGGCGGTCAATTGCGGCAATTATCTTCTTCACGATCTCGCGATGGCCAAATTCGAAGCGAAGGCGTTTCTCGCCCGGGAGTGGAAGTTCGACTACCCGAAGGCACGTCGCGTAAAGACCTCGGCCGGGGTCTTCTTCGACGCGTGAGAGGGCGATGAAGAAAAAGAAATATCCCGTCAGAGTGCCGCGTTTCGCCGCCGGCATACGCGCCCAGGAAACGCGAGCCGGGGCGGGGCGGAGCTGGTGGCACCGCAGGTGGGTGTCGATTCTGGAATCGATGGGCCTGGGAGGGCGTCTCGGGCGCGGCAAAAACTATGCGCTTTCGGGGCAGATAACTTCGATGCGCATAGAAGGGCCTCATGTTGAAGCCGCGGTCGTCGGCACGCGTCGCGATCCCTACACGGTGACTGTCGATTTCAGACTGCCCGACGGCGAGGCGAGAGAGCGCATAGTCGCCGCGATCAGGGCGGAGCCGATGCTCATCGCGCGTCTTGCCGTAGACGATCTGCCGATGGATGTCGAGGAGGCGTTCAAAGCCGAAGGATACGATCTTTTTCCGGGCGGCAGGCTCGCTCCAGGAAAATACGACATGACCGTCTCGTGTTCCTGCCCCGATTACGCCAATCCGTGCAAGCATTCGGCGGCCGTGCTGCTCATTCTCGGCGAAGAGGTCGCAAGGCGGCCTTCGACACTTCTCGAGCTGAGGGGAATAACACTTGAAGAACTGGCGGCGAAGCAGCCGCAACCGAACAAAAGGAGCAGAAAAGGGTGAAGGTGAAAAAAGGACTGCTCGTCTGCGCGCTTTTCGCGGCGGGCGTTTCGACGGCGGAAAAACTCCCCGAAGCGTGCGAGGAGGCTCTTGAAAGATGCAAAGTCGTCTTCGACAAACCCAACGGCGCGCCGACGCGAAAGCCGTTCAGGACCGGCCGGCCCGAGCAGGCGATGCCTTTCGGCGCGGGCAATCTCAGCGGCATGGTTTCGTTCGGCACCGACACGCTCGAAGTCCATCTTTCGCGCGCCGATTATCTGGCGCACGATTCCGACGGCGTGCTCGGTCTTCTTTCGCCGGGGCACGTTTCGGTCAGATTCCCCGATCTCGGCGAGGACTTCTCCTTCAGGCAGACCATGGACATCCGAAACGGCGAAGTCAAGGTGGTTCTTTCGACGCCGCGCGGCAGGATCGACTGCTCGCTCACCGGCGAAAGAAAGACGGGCGCGCTTCTCATCAGCGTGGAGGATTCGCGCGCTTCGCGCGCGCCCGCCGTCGTTTCGTTCGACAACATACGAACGCTCAGCCTGAAAACGTCGGCGGGTATGCAGACGGACGGGCGTACATTCTGGAGACTTCTCGAGGAGCACGAAGCTTCGCTGCGCCATTACGCCACGCTCGTCACTACGGGCGACACATCGTCGAACTTCTGCGTGAGAGTCGTCTCGACGTGCGCCGGGACGACGGCGAAGGCCGTGAAGGATGCCGACGCGAAGATGGCCGCTCTCAGACGGATGAAACACGACGATATCGTCAAGGCCCGCGTAGACTGGTGGACGAAGTACTGGTCGAAAGGCTGGATCAACCTCAAGGGCGACAGGCGCGCGGAGTTTCTGGAGCGCTGCTGGTACGTGAATCTCTACGCCTGGGCCAATGTCGGATACGGGGATATTCCGCCGAAGTTCAACGGCGGACCCGGTCTCATCTACGACGACAGCCGCTGCTGGGGCGCCGGATTCTGGTATCAGAACACGCGCGAGCTCATCTGGCCGCAATGCGCCGCGGGACATGCGGATTTCGCGAAGAGGCTGCTTGACTGCTACGACTCGTTTCTCCCGCGCGCGCGCGCCAATCACATGAAGTCGAAGCGCGATTCTCTTCTCGGCGGCTTCCGCCTGCCGGAGACGACCTCCATCACCTATTCGCCCATAGCCGACAGGAGCGTGCCTGTCGAACGCCCCGACTGGAAGCGTCCCTACACGCGCGTCGGAGCCGAAGAATGCAGAAAGGCGCGCGAGGCGCGCATCAAGGCGCACGGCACGTTCACCTCGCACGTTTTTTCGAGCGGCACGGAACTTCTGCAGCAGATGATCGACTATGTGCGCTATACGGGCGACAGGTCGTATCTGCCCGTAATCGCCACGTGGCTCAGGGAGCAGTGCGAACTTTACCTTTCGCTTCTCGAAAAAGCAGACGACGGCCTTTACCACATCTACTGCACCAATGTCAACGAAAGCTGGTTCAAGAAGGACGACTCCATCGTCGATCTCACGGCGGCGAGATTCTGCCTTGAGCAGACGATCGCGCAGGCGAAGACGTTCGAATACCCCGAAGAGCTCGTCGCCGACGCGAAAGACCGTCTCGCTTCGCTCGCGCCGCTGCCGACGCTCGGGTCTTACAGATACGCGCTCAACTGGTCGTTCAGAATCTCCGAGGTGCGTGAAGGCGACAGACTCTGGCAGCCTTACCGCTCGCTCACGAACGGCACCACGAAGAGCAACAGCGAGGTGAACGAACTTTACGTGGTGTTCCCGTTCGCGATGGCGCACGCGGATCATCCCGAGGACGACCCGATCCGCCGCCGCGCCGTCGCGACGTTCCGGCATCTTCTGCCGACTGATCGCGTCTGCAACGGATACGGCTGGAGCCCCGTAGGGATCGACGCGGTGAGACTCCATCTCACGAACGCCGTCGACATCGTGTACGCCCACGCGGCGAAAACGTGCAAGTGGCCGTTCGGCGGCGGCAAGTCGCCAGCGAGACAGATGTATCCGAACTGTCCCGTCGAGGACGCTCCTTACTTCGACGGAACGGGGGTCATCCAGACTTCGCTTCAGGAGATTCTTCTGCAGAGCCACGCCGAAGAGCCTGATGCGCGGCTTTTCACGGGAGGCGCGGTGAAACTCGTGCCCGAAGTTCCCGAATCGTGGCGCGGGTCGTACAGGTTGCACGCGCGCGGCGGTTTCGCCGTGGAATGCTCGTTCGAAGGACGCAGAGTCGTTTCGTGCAGGGTGACGTCGACGCGCGGGGGCGACTTCAGGTACATCGATCCGGCGACGGGCGAAGAGAAGTCGCGCAAGACGAAACCGCGGGAGGTCTTTATGCTGCCGACCTGCCCGCGTGCGGCCGCTTTATGACGCGAGAATAAAACGCTTTCCAGATAGAGCAAGAAAATATTGCCATAAATGACACGCTCTTCGCTTGACCACGAGCAAGAGCGTTTGATAGTATAACGCGAAACGCTAAAGATAAACTAAATGAAAAATATGAAAAACCCATTGTTTTCCTTCGCCGCATCGTTCTTTTTGACGCTCGCCGTTTCCGGGGCGACCGTCCGCGAGAAACTTGACGACGGCTGGCTTTTCATGCGCGCGGATTCCTCCGCGTCCGAAACGAATTGCGCCGCCTGGGCTCCGGTGCGGGTTCCGCACGACTGGGGCGTCGACAAGCCGTTCGATCCGAAGAAGCCTTACGGAGATGCGTACCTCGAGCCTACGGGCATCGGCTGGTACCGCTACCGTTTCACGCCCACGGCCGGACAGGCGGAGCGTCTCGCGAAGGGCGGGCGGCTCTTCTTCGAGTCGAACGGCGCGATGTCGAACGCGAAGGTCTGGATCAACGGCAGATACGCCGGCGGCTGGGCCTACGGCTATACGCCGTTCAGATGCGAGCTTACGGCTCATGTCGCCGTCGGGAGGGAAAACGAAATCACCGTCAGATGCGAAAACGAAAAGGATTCTTCGCGCTGGTACACTGGCGGCGGGCTTTACCGCGAATGCCGCCTCGCGTGGTGCGACGCAGATCACCTCGTGCCGGGGTCGGTCGCGATAACGACGCGCCTCACGAGCGCGCGCGAAGCGACGGTTGACGTCAAGTGGGAGATGTCGCTTTCGGGCGAAAAGTCGCGCACCTTCAAGATAGCCGATCCGGTTTTCTGGGACATCGACAATCCTCATCTCTACACGACCGAAATCGAAGGCGAGAAATTCCGCTACGGCGTGCGCACGATCGAGTTTCACGCGGACAAGCGCGCGTTCATGCTCAACGGCCGCACCGTGCGGCTCAACGGCGTTTCTCTCCATCACGATCTCGGGGTGCTCGGAGCCGCGTACAACCGCAAGGCGATGAAGCGGCGCTTTCTGAAACTCAAGGAAGCGGGCGTGAACGCGATCCGCTGCGCGCACAATCAGGAAGATCCCGATTTTCTCGATCTCTGCGACGAACTCGGGCTTCTCGTCAAAAACGAGATTTTCGACACGTGGCGCCATCTCGGCGTCGCGGGAAAACGCAAAAACGGCTACAACAAGCTTTTCGACAAATGGCATGAAAAGGATATGCGCGTGTGGATACGCGCGGACCGCAACCATCCCTCGGTCATCATGTGGTCGCTGGGCAACGAAATCGCCGACGGCTTCGAGAAGGTGGCGCCGACGGAAGAGTTCATCGCGACGGGGCGCATGCTCGACGCGATCGCGAAGAATGAATGCCCGACGCTCGTGACGGCCAACGCGAACAACAATCCCGTCAACGCGACGAACGCGTTCGCCGCCGCGAAAGTCTTCGATCTTTTCGGGTTCAACTACTACGGTTCGATGTTCGAGCCGTTCAAAAAGAAGAATCCCGGCGTGCCGTTCTTTTCTTCCGAATCGCATTGCATGAGTTCGACGCGCGGCGAATACACCTTTCCCGTGAAATGGGGCTGGACGCAGGCGGAGACGCTTTCCCCGTACGTTTCAGGCTACGGCGTCGAGGCGTGCGACTGGCCGGGAGACCCAACGGAAAGCTGGGCGATGCCGCCGGACGCGCACTGGTACTGGATGGACAGAAACCCCGAATGCATGGGCGAGTTCGTGTGGGCCGGCTGGGATTATCTCGGAGGGCCGTACTGGGTGGGCGACATGGTGAAGAAAAATCCGGCGTTCAAGGGTATTCATTCCTGCAACACGGGCTTTTTTGATCTTGCCGGATTCCGCAAGGACACGTTCTATCTTTATCAGTCCCGCTGGCGGCCGGATCTGCCGATGGCGCACATTCTGCCTCACTGGGACTGGCCCGAGCGCGTCGGCAAGGTGACGCCTGTGCATGTTTTCACGACCGGCGACGAGGGCGAACTCTTTCTCAACGGCAGATCGCTCGGCAGACGCAGAAAAATACAGGGCGATTTCAAGCGCGCCTACCGCCTGACGTGGGATGATGTCGTCTACGAAAAGGGCGAACTCAAGGTCGTCGTCTACCGCAAAGGGGAGAAGTGGGCCGAGAATTCCGTTTCGACGACGCTCGCGCCGAAGAGGCTCAAGCTCGAGTGCGAGAGCGAAGTCCTCGCGAGCGACGGCGAAGACGTCATGTTCGTTAATCTCTCGGTTCTCGACGCGAAGGACCGTCTCTGCCCGCGCGCGAAAAACGACATCGTCTTCTCGATTTCGGGGCCGGGCGAAATCATCGCCACCGACAACGGCGACGAGACGGATTTCACTTCTTTCAGATCGCTTGAACGCAAGGCGTTCAACGGCAGGCTTCAGGCGATAGTGCGCGCGAAGAAGGGCGCCGTCGGGCGCATCAGGGTGACGGCCGCCGCCGCGTCGCGCTCCGTCAGAAAGGCTTCCGTGTCGTTCGAGGTTTCTCCGAACGCGAACGTCACGCCCGTCGCGAAGAAGGGGCTCGCCGCGCCTTCCGGCCGGAAGGTCGAGACGTTCTCCTGGCGTTCGGCGCGCGGCGGCGAGAGGCATAATATGATTCTGGTCCATCCGAAGGATGAGCCCAAAGGCAAGGTTCCGCTTTTTGTCGCGCTTCACGGTCACGGCGCGAGCATCATCGGCAATTACCGCTGGGAGTCGATGCCGATCGACGACGCGGGCAAGTGCGACATCTGCTGGATTCCCGAAGACTTCTACGGGCTTATTCTCGAAGTGCGCAGGATCGAAGACTGGTGGGGGATTCCGAAGGAGTGCATAGTTCCCAAAGTCAAGGGCGCGGAACGCGCGGCTGTGCCGGAAGAAATTTCGGAGACCGAAAAGCGCGTTCTCGAACAGGTCGAGTGGGCCGCGTCGAATCTGGCGGTCGACCGCAACAGAATCTACCTCGGCGGAGCGTCCATGGGCGGCAGCGGGACGCTCGGATTAGGGCTTGTGAACGGAGACGTTTTCGCCGCGATCAAGGCGAACGTGTCGGCGAGTCCTTATCATGCGCAAAAACGGCTCGGTCTCGGCGGAGAGCTCAAGCCGATTCCCGACCCGCCCGTTCTCGTAGAGTATTCCGCGCAGAACGACCGCTGGTCGATGGACAAAGACATTCTCTATTCCGGGATGGACGCGGCGAAGTATCCGATTTACGCCTACTGGGGGCCGTTCGGCCACACGGGGCGCAATTCACGCGTTCTTCCGAAGAACGATCTCGTCGGGTCTTTCGATATTTTCGGGATTTCGCTTGACGAGCCTTATGTCGCGTTTTCGCGCGCGTCATGCAACGACCCCATGCCGTGGCCCGACGGTTACATGAACAGCAAGCATCCGCTGGGAGAGGCTTCGGGGCAGCGCAACGCGTATTTCAGATGGAAGAACGTCCGCGACGAGGATAATCTGTTCGAGACGGATCTTTCGCTTCTCGCCCCGTCGCAGTGGAAGAGTGAACGTTTCACTTTCCCGAAATCGGGCAAGGCCGACGTCACTCCCAGACGCATATCGAAGTTCAAGATAAACGCCGGAGAAAAAATCGCGTGGGAATACAACGGGGCGCGCGGAGTGGCGCTCGCCGACGGGACGGGCCACGTCACCGTGCCTCAGCTCGAGATGACCGCCGTACCGGCAAGGCTCTCGTTGAGACGCGTTCTCCCCCGCACGGGCACGCCCGTGGCCGCGATCGTCCGCGAAAAGGCGAAGCCCGGTGAAGCCGTGAAGGGGCTCAGGCTCGGAGATTTCGCAGGAGAGTTCATTTCCGTCGACGGGATGCAGAACCCCGGATGCGTGGCGGAAATAACGGTTCTCCGCGAGCCGTTCAGGTTCGGTTCGCGGAAAGACCCGAAGGGCGCGCCGCTCAAGGTCGTCTACTGCCGCGGCGACGCCTACAAGGCGGCGTTCGACGGCGGCGAAAGCGAAGTGCCGGAAGGATCGTGGGCGCTCTTCATCGGAGGAGGCGAGCGCGCGAAAAAAAGCGCGTGGGCGAAAGCCGCCGTCGAGTTCGCGGAAAACGCGGTAAAGAACCCGTGAACGGCGCGCTGATTTGACAGCTTCCGCGGGGGTTTGATACAATGCAGAGATATGAAAAAGACAATCCCCGCCGTGTTTACGGCGCTCGTCGCGATCGCGCAGTGCGCCGCTGGTAGCCGTTCAGTATCTTCGCCGACAGGAGGGATCCCGTCCGCGCGTGAAATGCGCGGGCCGTTCCCGATCATGTCGACGCCTTATCACGAAGACGGCAGCGTCGATTACGAAGCGCTCGCCCGCGAGGCGCTTTGGGTGGACGATAGCGGTTGTCCCGGAGTTATCTGGTGCCAGTCGAACGACGCGATCGATCTTCTCACGACCGAAGAGAAATTCAAGGGCTTTGAAGCCTGCGCCGCCGCGGTCGAAGGCCGCGATATCGTGATGACCTTCGGCGCGAACGGCACGAACACGGCGGAGCTCATCGAAATCGCGCTTGAGATCGAACGCGTCGCCGCGCGTCATCCGAGGGCGAAGATAGCCATGATTTCGCGTCCGCCGGACGACGTGCGTTCGCAGGACGACATCGAAAAGGCCTGGGACGCCCTCGGGCGCGTTTCGAAAAGACCCGTCATATTCCAGACGTACGGCACGAAGATGACACCGACGCCTTCCGTCGAGCTGATCGTGCGTCTCGCCGAAAAGCATCCCCACGCTTTCGGCTACGTCAAAGAGGAGGCCGCCGGCTGGGAGGCGAACGTGCGCATGCGCAAGGAGAGCGCCGCGAAACCGGTGATGAAGACCGTGTTCGCCGGTTGGGGCGGCTGGCAGTGGCTGCTGCAGCTCAGAGACTGCGGCAGCGAAGGTCTCGTGACCGAACGCTGCGCGTACGCGCCCGTCCTCGCCGAACTGTGGCGCCGCTTCGAGAGCGGCGAGCGCGGCAGCCGTCTGACCGAAGCGTTCGCGATGTACCGCGTTCTTGTCGATCAGCACAATTTTCCGGCAGGGTTGCGCGGATACTCGCTTTATCTCCTGAAGAAGGCGGGCGTTTTCCGTAACATGGTTTCACGCCAGTACGAGAAGGCGACGGTGACAAAGGGCGGCAGCTTCGGCTCGGGGCGCAAGTGGAAGCTCGAAAAGGTCAGGCTCAACGATCTTCAGAGGCGCGAACTCGACAGGCTTTGGGACGACATGCTTGAATTCTCCGGCATGACCGCGCGCAAGAAGAGCGTTTCGGGCGCGGCATGCCCGGCAGGCATGAAAAAAGGCTCGTGGCTCGCGTATCCCGGCGATTACGGTATATGGTGGGGCAACCTCGTGCAGTCCCGCCGTCTGCAGTGGTCGGGGCACCGCATGCCCTCGTGGACGATGTACGCGCCGTATCCGACGATCGTTTTCTCCAAGCGCATAGAAAAACTCGAAAAGGACGAGGATGTCGTTCTCGACACGGACGGGACGTATGTGATCAAATGCTCGAACGCGAAAGGGAGCAAGGAGACGCGCGATTTCCTCGGCCGCTTCACCGTGCCAGCCGGCACGAATATCCTGCTCGAAGTCAGCGTTTTCAATTCCGAGCGTCCGCCGGCTCTGCGCGTCAGCGGGAAAAACGTTTTTTCCGACGCTTCATGGCGCGCCGCGTGGTGCCGCGGCGACGACACGTGCGCGGAGGAGATCGGGAGCCTCGCTTCCGACGACACCCTGCCGCCCGGAAAGCAGAAGCTGAACGTGAAGCATGTCGAGCCGGTCAAGACGTGGAAGGACTCCAAGGGCCGTCTCTTCGCCGATTTCGGCAGGGAGACGTACGGCTTTCTCAAACTGCGCGGCGTCAAGGGCGAAGGCGTTCTCAAGATCGTGTACGCCGAATCGCTTCTCGAGGCCGAGGAGGAGGAACTTGACACGGGCGCCTACGCCACACAGCTCGACAGCTGGGGGTATCAGCGCGTCTCTTCCGCCTCGCTGAAGCGCATCGACGAGGCTCACGGTTTCAGGTATGTATGCGTGAAGCCCGTGGAGGGCGACGTGAGCGTCGATTCGCTCGCGATGGATTACGAATGGAAGGATGTGCCGCTGAGAGGTTCGTTCGAATCGAGCGATCCGCTGCTGAACCGCATCTGGGACGTCTCGGCCTACACGCTGTCGCTGACGCGCCGCGAAGTGATGATCGAAGGCATCAAGCGCGATCACTGGGTCTGGAGCGGCGACGCCGTGCAGAACTTTCTGATGGATTACTACACATGCTGCGATTACGACGGCGTCAAGCACACGCTTTGGACGCTGCGCGGCAAGGACCCCGTCGTCATGCATCTGAACAGGATCATGGATTACACGTGGTACTGGTTCGAGGGCGTGCGCAACTACGCTCTTTATTCGGGCGACGAGAGGTTCTTCCGGCAGATATACCCGAGAATGAAGTCTCTGATGGAGTGGGGAATAAAGCGGCTCGACGCCGACGGGCGGCCGGTGGACAGGCCGGGCGATTGGATGTTCATCGACTGGGCTCCCAAACCGCTTGAAAATTACGGCGGCGTGACGTCGTTCGAACAGATGCTGCTCGTGCGCGCGCTCGAGGCGACCGCGTTCATCGCCGGGAGAATCGGCGACGAGGAGGACCGCCGCGGATATTCCGCCCGTGCCGAAAAGCTGAAGTCTGAAATCAAAAAGATCTGGTGGGTCGAGAAGAAGGGCGCTCTCGCGCACATTCTGCGCAAGGACGGCACACTCAGCGAAGAGATAACGCGCTATCCGAACATGTTCGGCCTCATGTACGGCTATTTCACCGCGCAGGAAGCGCGCCGCGTAGTCGACAACGTCATCTTGAACGACAAGGTGATGAAAATCCAGACGCCGTACATGCGCTTCTACGAACTCGAGGGGCTTTGCGCGCTTGGCATGCAGGAGAAAGTCCTCAAGGAAATCCGCGATTACTGGGGCGGCATGCTGAAACTCGGCGCGACGTCGTTCTGGGAACTTTACAATCCGGCCGAGAGCGGGCGCATGCACTACGCGATGTACGGCAGGAATTTCGGACGCAGCCTCTGCCACGCCTGGGGCGCTTCACCCGTTTATCTGCTCGGGCGCTACTTCCTCGGCGTCGCTCCGACGTCGCCCGGCTTCGCGACTTACGACGTCAAGCCCGCGACGGGCGGTCTTAAATGGATGAAGGGCAAGGTGCCTACGCCGCACGGCGACATACTCGTCGAAGTTAACGGCGCGAAGGCGACCGTGACGGGCGTTGAGGGTCTCGTCGGCACGCTTCATTGGGGAGGAAAGACCTGCAGGATCGACGGCGGCGCGACGGTGAGCGCCGAGGCGCGCGCGCGGTAAGTCATCTGCGCGCGTTGCGGAATTCGAGCATCGTCGTCGAAAAGCGTTTCCTGAACAGATGCGCAAGATGCGTGGCGCTCTTGAATCCCGTTTCTTCCGCTATGCGCACGATCGGCCGTTCGGTCGATCTGAGAAGCTGCTTGACGCGCGACAGCCTCTCGGTCTCGATCGAACGTTTCAGCGTTTCTCCGCGCAGCTGAGAAAAACGCAGGTCGGCGAGACGGCGCGACACGCCCAGATGGCGCGCCACGTCGCCGGGAGTGATGTCGCGGTGGGCGTGGGATTTGATGTAGGCCAGAGCGATGCGTACGAGCGATGTCGCCGGAGGTATCGGCGCGGTGGATTCGCGGGCGATGATTTTGGACGATGCCATGCACAGGGGGGCGGCCGATTCGTTCCGGCGCCCTGCCATGAGCGCCGAAAGTTCGACGGCGCTTCTTGCGCCGATTCCGAAAAAGTCAGGCTTCACGCTTGAAAGCGGCGGCACCGAGAAGGGGCAGCAGAATTCGTCGTCATCCACGCCGAGGACGGCTATCTGGCGCGGAACTTCGATGCGGGCGTCGCTGCATGCGTCGAGAATCTGCGTCGCGCGCCAGTCGTAGGCGGCCATCACCGCCGCGGGTTTCTGCAGAGCGGAGAGAAACCCGGCAAGCGCGCGGCGGTCCGCGCCGGAGCCGATGTCGTCCCGCTTCGGGAACTCATACACGTTTTTTCTTTTCGCCTCCAGCGCGGCGCGGAACGCCTTCGCGCGCTCGTCCGACCATTTGGACGACCCGGGCGCGGCGTGGACGTACGCGAACGACATGAAATTGCCGCATGACATCAGATGGTTCGCCGCCTTGCGCCCGATGTCGATGTTGTCCACGTTTATAAACGCGGACTTCGCTCTGCCGGAGACGGCGCCGTCGTCGATGTTCACGAAAACGGCGGGTATATCGCACATCGCGAGCGCGGCCGTGCTTTGAGGGGAGACGGGCAACGTGAGTATTATGCCGTCGAAGCCCTCCTTGCCGGCGTTCAACACCATTTCCGGCGTCAGTTCGTCGCTTTCCTGCAGAAGTTTGAGCTGCCACAGGTTGCCTTTCGCGAGAAAGTTGAATACGCCAGAGAGAAAGTTTCTGCCCGACGAATGTTTGAGGCGCACGAGAAGAAGCACTTTTCTCACCGTTTTCGCGCGCGGAGCGCCTCGTTTTTCGACTTTGGAGCATTTCATGGCGCCACATTATATCATACGGATGCGGTTTTTGCCGGCATCTTGCGACTCCGGACGCCTTTGTTCCGCCCTTTTTGATACAATATACGCCGATGTCGTTCAAGGTCATACATACCGATTCGCGCACGCGCGCGAGACTCGCTCTTCTCACGACGCCGCACGGCGTCGTGAAGACGCCCGTTTTCATGGACGTGGGGACCCTCGCTACCGTGAAGGCTCTCGAGCCGCGCGATCTTCTCGAGACGAAGGCGCAGGTCGTTCTCGGCAACACGTACCATCTCATGCTCCGCCCCGGCAAGGACGTCATAGCCGCCGCGGGGGGGCTGCACAAATTCATGCGCTGGGACGGGCCGATTCTCACCGACTCGGGCGGATTTCAGGTTTTCTCTCTCGCCAAGATGCGCAGACTCACGTCGGACGGCTGCAGGTTCAATTCCCACATCGACGGCCATGAATTCTTTCTCGGGCCGAAGGAGTCGATGGAGATGCAGCGCGTTCTCGGTTCAGACATCGCGATGGTTTTCGACGAATGTCTGCCTTATCCCTGCGACAGGCCGCGCGCGGAGAAGTCGGTCGCGCAGACGCTCGAATGGGCGGAGCGCTCGAAGGCCGAACCGCACGCGCAAGGGCAGCAGGTTTTCGGCATAGTCCAAGGCGGCGTATACGACGATCTGCGCGCGATGTGCGCACGCCGTCTCGTGGACATCGGTTTCGACGGATACGCCGTCGGAGGAGTCTCGGTGGGCGAGCCGGAGGAATTCATGTATCAGGCCGTCGACGCGTCGGTGCCGTTTCTCCCCGAAGACAAGCCGCGCTACGTGATGGGGCTCGGCGTCATGCACCAGATGGCCGAATGCGTCGCGCGGGGCGTGGATATGTTCGACTGCGTCATCCCCACGCGCATCGCCCGCCACGGTACGGCCATCACGCGCAAGGGCAATGTCGCGATCAAGGCCGCGAAATGGATTTTCGATCAGGGGCCGGTGGAAAAAGGCTGCGACTGCTACTGCTGCCGCAATTTCTCGCGCTCGTACGTGAGACATCTGCTCGCGTGCAACGAAATTCTGGGGCTGAGACTGCTTACCATCCACAACGTCCACGCCCTCAACCGTTTCATGGAAGACATGCGTTCGGCCATCGCCGACGGCACGTTCTTCGACTGGAAAGAACAAATAAAGAAAGACACAAGACAATGAAGGAAACAACCGCCACAACGACAGTGCCCGCCAAGGAAAGCGCGAGCGCGGCCGCCCCTCAGCAGCAGGGAGCGTTCGGAATGCTCGTGCCGATGCTTCTCATACTCGCGATCTTCTATTTCATGATGATCCGTCCCCAGCAGCGCAAGGAGAAGGAGCGCCGCAAGATGATCGACGAGCTGCGCGCCGGCGCGAAAATCGTTTTCGCGGGAGGCCTCATGGGCACGATCCAGGAAGCGTGCGAGAAAACGTTCAAGGTCGAAATCGCGCCCGGCACCGTGATCGAGATTTCGCGCTCCAGCGTCCAGTGCGTCGTAACCGACGAAGGTCAGGCGAAGTAACGCCATGGCGCTCGAGCGCGGCAAATTCGGCATTGAGTACAATCCCCGGCGCGTGAGGGACGAATCTCCCTCCGCGCTGAAGTGGATCGTCGCTCTCGTCGCCGCCGCCGCGCTCGGCTCGCTTGTCTGGACGCTCGTCTCCCGCGCGAAAACGCCCGCCGAAGAGCCGCCCGCGGGGCGGCCGATGGCGGGGGGCGTTCCGGCGGACGAGACTCCGGCGCCTCCCGTGCCGCCCGGACCCGCGCCGCGGACCGAGCCGAGCGTCAGGACGTTCGACGCCGACAGGTCCCTTTCGAAGCGGCCCGCCAAGGTCCGCAGTCTGCTCATGCGTCTCGAAGAGGCCGAACGTACGCGCGATATAGAGATGGCCGTGACGACCATCGAGACGATCCGCGCGCTACCCGGGTCGCCCGCCGCCGATCTTGACGACGCTCTCGCGCGCAGGCTCGGCAAGTTGAACATGAAGCGTCTTTTCACCGTCAAGAACGCCCAGTGGGTCACGCTCGTCACCGTCAAGCACGGCGATTCGGCGACGCGAATCGCCCGTGAACACGGCTCTACGCTCGCGTCCCTCAAAAAACTGAACGGCGGCTCGGTGGACAGGCTTAATGTCGGCGACAAACTTTACGTCATGAACCACCCGAGGTTCAATCTCGTCATAAGAAAGCGCCTCAAGACGGCCGATCTCTCGCTCAACGGAAAGTTCTTCAACCGCTACGATCTCGACGGCGAGGTAAAGGGCGTCGCGGGCGCTTACGAACTGCCGGAGAAACGCCGTAAATTCTGGAATGAAACGGGCGTGCGCTTCAGGAGCGCGGCCAGAGACGAGCTTGAAACGCTCCTGCCGGCGGGGGCGGGAGTGATCGTTTCCGAAATGTAAGCCGAAAAAAGGTTACGTCATCATGTGCGATAATTGCGCAAAAAGCGATCTGGGTTTGATGGACGCTGTATTCGCTAAACACGAAGGCGACGACCATGCTCTCGTGAGCGTTCTTCAGGACGCCCAGGAAATATACGGTCATCTGCCGGTCGACGTCATATATCTTATCGCGGAAAAACTCGGCGTGACGCCCGCCAAAGCGATGGGCGTGGCGACGTTCTATTCGCAATTCAGGCTCAAGAAGGCGGGCAGGCACCTCATACTTCTCTGCAAGGGTACCGCGTGCCACGTGAACGGGGCAGACGCGATAGCGAAGGCGCTTTTCGAAGAACTTGGCATCGAGGACGGCGGCACGACCGATGACGGACTTTTTTCCCTCAAGGAAGTCGCCTGCCTCGGGTGCTGTTCGCTTTCGCCCGTCATGATGATCGGCGATACGACGTACGGCTCGCTCACCGCGCTCAAGGCGAAGGAAATCGTCCGCGCGATAAAATCCGGGGAGGAGGCCTGAATGAAGATCGTCATCGGAGAGGGAAGCTGCGGCATCGCCGCCGGCGCGAAGAAAGTCCGCGCGGCGCTTGAAGCGGCGGGAGTGAACGATATCGGGGTCACCGGCTGCATCGGCATGTGTTTTCTCGAGCCGATCGTCGACATCCGCGAAGACGACGGCACGCCGGCGGCGAGACTCGTGAAGGTATGCGCAGACGACGCGCCGCGGATCGCTTCGGCGCTCGCCTCCTGCGACCTTTCGGCGCTCTCCGATCTCGTCATCTCCCGCGAAGACGCGGCGTTTCTCGAAAAGCAGACGCGCATAGCCCTTCGCAACTGCGGCGTCATCGATCCCGAATCGATAGCCGACAGCCGTGCGGCCGGCGGCTACGGCGCGCTTGAAAAGATATTTTCTTCGGGGATGACGGCGGAGGATGTCATCGATACCGTGAAGGCCTCCGGGCTCGCGGGCCGCGGCGGGGCGGGTTTTCCGACGTGGTTCAAATGGAATGCCGCGCGCAACGCGCCGGGCGGCGAAAAGTATCTCATCTGCAACGCCGACGAAGGCGATCCCGGCGCGTTCATGGACCGCGCCATCATCGAAGGCGATCCGCACACGCTTATCGAGGGTATGCTCATCGCGGCGTACGCGATCGGCGCCACGAAAGCGTTCGTGTACGTGCGCGCGGAGTATCCGCTCGCGATCGCGCGTCTCGAGAAGGCCATCGCCGACGCGACGGCGGCCGGTCTTCTCGGCGAAAACATCATGGGCTCGGGCTTCTCCTGCACTTTGCGCATCAAGGCGGGCGCGGGAGCGTTCGTGTGCGGCGAAGAAACGGCTCTCATCGAATCGCTTGAAGGCAGCCGCGGCATGCCCCGCCTCAAGCCGCCGTTTCCGGCGGAAAAAGGTTTTACCGGCAAGCCGTCGAACATCAACAACGTCGAGACTTTCGCAAACGTCGCGTGGATAATCTCCAACGGCGCGGAAGCGTTCGCCGCGATGGGCACGGAGCATTCCAAGGGGACCAAGGTCTTCGCCCTCACCGGCAAGGTGAAGCGCGGCGGACTCGTCGAGATACCCATGGGCCTTACGCTCCGGGACGTCATATTCGATATCGGCGGAGGCGTCAGGGACGGAAGAAAATTCAAGGCCGTTCAGATGGGCGGGCCGTCGGGCGGCTGCATTCCCGAAGAACTTCTCGACACGCCCATCGACTACAAGGCTCTCGCCGCCACCGGCGCGATAATGGGCTCGGGCGGCATGGTCGTCATGGACGAGACGACATGCATGGTCAACATGGCGAGGTTCTTCCTCGATTTCACGGCGAAGGAAAGCTGCGGCAAATGCGTCCACTGCAGAATCGGCACGAAACGTCTTCACGAAATCCTCGTGAGGATCACCTCCGGCAAGGGCCGTGAAGGCGACATGGAACTGCTGGAAGAGCTCTGCACCGGAATAAAAGACGCAGCGCTCTGCGGTCTCGGGCAGACCGCGCCCAATCCCGTTCTCACGACGATGCGCTATTTCGGGGACGAATACGTTTCGCATATTCGCGCGAAGCGCTGCCCGGCGGGCGAATGCGCGGCATTGAAGCGCTACGCGATCGACGCGGCGAAATGCAAAGGCTGCACGCTCTGCGCCGCCAAGTGCCCCGTCGGGGCGATTTCGGGCGGGCTCAAGAAGGTGCACTCGATCGACGCGTCTTTGTGCGTCGGGTGCGGCGCCTGCGCCGAAGTCTGCCGGTTCTCGGCCGTGGGCATCGCGTGACGCCTCCGATCCAGAATTTGCGCGATAACGGCGTATTTGCTACACTGTTACGGATGATTCACCTGAACGGACAGGAGAGAGCATGAAGGAAAATACAGCAAATGCCGCCGCGCTCGCCGCGCTCGCTTTTTTGACGTTTTCCGCGGCGGCATTCGCCGATGACGGCCCCGGGACGCATTTCGTGCCGGCGAAAGGCACGGCCAACGTCGTCTCCGTCCAGCCTTCGCGGTCGAACGCCGAAAAGTTCACCGTCGCGTTTCTCGGAGGGTCAATAACCGAGATGTCCGGGTTCAGGCCGCGTGTGATGAAGGCGCTCCGCGAAAAACACCCCGACTGCGATTTTACCGAAATCGCCGCCGGTTTGTCGTCCACCTGTTCCGATGCGGGGGCTTTCAGACTTCAAAAGGACGTTTTCTCGAAGGGCATTCCCGATCTGTTCATCGTCGAAGCGGCCGTCAACGACGATCAGGACGGTCATTTCACCCGCGAGCGCAGCGTGCGCGGTATGGAAGGTATCGTCAGGCGCGTCCTCGCCGAAAATCCGTCATGCGCCGTTGTTGTCGCGATGATGGTGAATGTTTCGCAGTACAGGCAGATTATGCAAGGAAAGACGCCCCTTCATTATGCGGCGCACGCGCAGGTGGCGAGGCATTACGCGGCGGCGACGGCGGATGTCGGCGCGGCTCTCGTGAAGAGCGCCCGCGAAGGCGCTCTTTCATGGAAGGAGTACCGCGATTGCCATCCTTCGCCGCAGGGGTGCGATTTGGGAGCGGAAGTCGTCATGCGGGCCGTCGAAAAGGTTTTTGATCCGCGCGCGAAGAGAAAGGCCGTCGCGCTCCCGGCGCCGCTCGACGGAAAATCGTATTTTAACGCGCGGTTTGTTGATGCCGGCGAAGTCAAACTCGGCAAGGGGTGGAATCATTCCGTCCCGGACTGGAAAAACATTCCCGGGTCCAAGCGCGGCTATTTCACCGTCGGAAAGTCCTTCTGGACCGATACCCCCGGCAGCGAATTGGAGCTCGAGTTTACCGGTAACGCCGTCGCGGCGTTTCTCACGGCCGGCCCCGACGCCGGCGGCATCGAGGTGTCGGTCGACGGCGGAGAATTCCGAAAACAGAGTCTCAGGGCCAATTACGGCTCTTTGCACTATCCGTATCTGCACATGCTCGCCGAAGGCTTGCCGGACGCCCCGCATACGCTCAGGGTGCGCTCGACGGGCGTCGTCAGAAAAGGCGCGCTTTGCGGCTCGGTGCGCATATTCAGGCTCGGCGTCAACGGCAAGGCGCGTAATTCGCGCTGATATGGTATAATCTGAAACATTCCGGCATCTTCCGAACAAGATATGATAATTCATCCGAAAGACAACGTGGAGGTTCGCGACGACGGGCACAAGTACGCCGTGCGCCCGATTGCCTGCGGCGAGAACGTGATAAAGTACGGCATGCCTATCGGTCACGCGACGGCGGATATCGCCGCCGGCGAGCATGTGCATGTGCACAACGTGGCGACGAACCTTTCCGACTGCCTCGAATACGAATACACTCCCCTGCCGGGAGTCGGCTGCGAACGCGCGCCGTTCACGGGCGAGATGCCCTGCTTTTCGGGCTACCGCCGCAGGGACGGCCGCGTCGGAATCAGAAACGACATCTGGATCGTGCCGACGGTCGGGTGCGTGAACAATCTTGCCGAACGGCTCGCCGCAAGATGCCGCGGCATCGCTCTTACGCACCCCTACGGCTGCAGCCAGCTCGGAGACGATCACGAGACGACGGCCGATCTTCTCGCCGCGCTGTGCCGCCATCCGAACGCGGGAGGCGTGCTTGTCGTGGCGCTTGGCTGCGAGAACAACACGCTGGAGAGTTTCAAGGCCCGTCTCGGGGACGTGAGCGATCTCAATATCCGTTTCATGCTTGCGCAGGACGCGGGCGATGAATTCGAAGAAGGGCTTCGCCTGATAGGCGAACTGGAAAAGAACCGCACCGACGAGCGCGTCAAAGTGCCAGTCTCGGAACTCGTCGTCGGGCTCAAATGCGGCGGCTCCGACGGATTTTCGGGGCTGACGGCGAATCCTCTCGTAGGGCGGTTTTCGGACTGGCTTATCGAACGCGGAGGCTCGAGCGTCCTTACGGAAGTGCCGGAGATGTTCGGGGCGGAGACGCTTCTCATGAACCGCTGCAAGGACCGCGCGACGTTCGACAAGTGCGTGGAGATGATAAACGGTTTCAAGCGTTATTACGAAAAACACGGTCAGGTCTGTTACGAGAATCCTTCGCCAGGCAACAAGGCGGGCGGCATCACCACGCTCGAGGACAAGTCGCTGGGGTGCGTTCAGAAGGGCGGTTCGTCGCGCGTCGTCGACGTGCTCGGCTACGCTCAGCGCGTGAAGGCGAAGGGGCTTACGCTTCTGACGGGCCCGGGCAACGACCTTGTCGCTTCAACGGTTCTCGCTGCGGCGGGCTGCCATATCGTTCTTTTCACGACGGGCCGCGGCACTCCGTTCGGGACGGTCGTGCCGACGATGAAAATCGCCACGAATTCGACGCTCGCGGCGAACAAGCCGCACTGGATCGACTGGGACGCTATGGCGAACGGCGATACCGAGGCGTTCGCCGCCAAGGTTCTGTCGGTCGCTTCGGGTGAAAAGGCCCGCAATGAAATCGAAAACGCGCGCGGCATAGCCATCTTCAAAGACGGAGTGACTTTATGATGATCGGGTTTCACGAGACGAAGAAGGAAAAGGAAAGGATGAAATCATGGTGCGCCAAGCAAAGCTCGGCAGAGCTAACAGAATGAAAGGAGTCTGTACGGCAAAGAAAACGAAGTGCCGTTAGGAAGATTGGCTGCGCAGAGGGCGACCGACGCGCAGAAGCCCAATCCTACAAAGGAATGA
>JAZSQE010000020.1:0-1656 GCA_045537795.1 Kiritimatiellia bacterium
CGCTTGTCCCAGCCCTGGCCGTAGATGAAGAGCAGGTAGCCTTCATTATTCAGACTGGCCTGGGCCTGCTCGTAGGTGGACACCTTGGTGGCAGCCTGCGCGGGGAGCAGGGGCTTCTTGCCAGCCGGGAAGGCGAATGGATCTACATGCTCATCGCCGCGGCGGACGAGCAGACGCTCTACGCGCTGGGCGCGCAGGCCTATCTGGATTAACCCAAAAGGAGCGGAAATACCGCTCCTTTTTGTATGTCTTCGCCATAGGCCCGGACGATGTTACAGAACTTCACAGTTTTTAAAATATTTTTACGGAAAAGTGCCGGAAATGCTTGACAGGCCTTTAAAAAAGGGATACAATACTATATTGCATTAGTATGCACAATAGCGGAGCTATGTCCGGTGGACAAGGCTTCATGAGACCATTGTACAACGCTTTGAGCTGTTTGGCAATGAGCAGTTTCAAAGCTTACGTGCACATTGCATGATCCTTTGCAAGGTTTTAAACAAGTTAGGGGTGATGGCATTCATGGTTACCGTCCGCGACGCGCGCGAGGAAGCTGAGATCATGAAGTACGTCGGAGTTCATGACGTGCAGCTTGGAAAGGGAAGAATCCGCAAGTCCTTCGCCAGCATCGAAGAAGTTGTGGAAATGCCCGATCTGATCGAAGTTCAGAAGAATTCTTACGAGCGTTTTCTCAAGGAGGATCTCCGCGAGGTCCTCAATGATGTTTCGCCGATTTACGATTTTAATGGCAACTTGAAGCTGGAGTTTATCGATTACTCTCTGGATAAGACGCCTAAGTATACGCTGGCGGAGTGCCGCGAGCGCGATATGACCTACGCCACTGCGCTCAAGGTGCTGGTCCGCCTGACCAACAACGAGACCGGCGAGGTCAAGGAAAGCGAAGTCTTCATGGGCGACTTCCCGCTGATGACGGAGAACGGCACGTTCATCATCAACGGCGGCGAGCGCGTTATCGTCAGCCAGCTGGTCCGCTCCCCGGGCGTTTACTACCGCGAGAGCATCGACAAGGCCGGCAAGCACCTGTTTGATACGCAGGTGATCCCCAGCCGCGGCGCCTGGCTGGAGTATGAAATCGACTCCAACGACGTGATCTGGGTCCGCGTGGACCGCGCGCGCAAGCTGCCGGTCACCAGCCTGCTTCGCGCTCTGGGCTACGGCACGGACGAGCAGATCTATGACCTGCTGGGCCATGACGAGAAGCTCGAGGCGACCCTGGCCCGCGACGGCGGCGACGACGGCACCCGCCGCACCCGCACCGGCGCGGAGGTCAAGAGCGTTGAAAGCGGCCTGATGGAGATCTATCGCCGCCTGCGCCCGGGCGAGGTCGGCACCGTGGATTCTGCGGACAAGCTGCTGCGCTCCACCTTCTTTGATCCCAAGCGCTACGACATGATGCGCGTGGGCCGCTACAAGTACAACAAGAAGCTCGCGATCGCCTCCCGTATCCGCGGCCATATCGTCGCGCAGGATATCGTGGATCCGACCACCGGCGAGATCATCATCGCCGCTGGCGAGCGCATCCCGGCCTCCAAGACCGATCCCATGGCCAAGCGCATTCAGGACGCCGGCGTCAACGAGGTGTATCTGCGTCTTGAAGACCGCGTTGTGCGCGTGATCGGCAACAACTTCGTGGAC
>JAZSQE010000011.1:0-19967 GCA_045537795.1 Kiritimatiellia bacterium
CCTATTACGAGTTCCCGGCGTCGCAGCGCACTGCGGACGGCGTGACGTACATTTCCGCGCCCGGTCACACGAACGGCAACTGCATCGTCGCCGTCGAGTCCGACGGGCTTTTCTACCTCATCCACGGCGACGCCACCTACACCGACGTGGCTTTCTACGAGAACAAGCTGTCCGTCGTCTACGAAGACAAGGCCGCTGCCCGCGCGACGCTCGACCGCTGCCGCGCGTTCTGCGCCGCGCGTCCGACCGTCTGGCTCGGCACGCACACGCCGGAGGCGCTGGAAAGCCTTGAGGCGAAACGCGTCGTCGATCTCGCGAACCCGCCCGCCGTCATCCCGCCGGGAGAGATTGTGTTCAAGACTCCGACAGGCAAATACGTTTGTTCTGTGTGCGGCTATGTGTACGATCCGGCAGAGCACGACGGCGTCGCGTTCGAGGATCTTCCCGCCGACTGGCGCTGTCCGCGCTGCCGCCAGCCCAAGGACAAGTTCAACCGCGCATAAGATATGTCAATTCACCGCCAAAGATGCAGCGATCGTCGATATCGGCGTGGCGGTGGCGCGTGGCGAGCAGGACAAGTTCGGCGCGGCGCCGCGCCGGACTGCTGGTTCCAGCACATCGCGCTCGAAGTGCCCGGCACGGAGACGTCCAACGAGTGGTGCGAACCGGTCGACGCCGCGGCGTACGTCGATGCAACGAAGTAAGGACTTCAAAGGAAAGGAAAACAGAAAATGAACAGGAAGGAATTTATCAAGGGCGTGGGCGCGGTCGCGGGTGCGGCGGCGTTCGGAAAAATCGGCTTCGCCGAGGAAGGAACGAAGAAAGTGAACAAGAGCATCGTAATCTACTTCTCGCACACGGGCGAGAACTATTCCGTCGGATTCATCACCGTCGGCAACACCGCGAAGGTCGCAAAGGAAATCGCCGCGCAAACCGGCGGGGCGACATGGGAGATCAAAGAGAAGAACCCCTATCCGACGCGCTACACGCCGTGCATCGAGGTCGCGAAGAAGGAAATGCAGGCCAAGGCGCGTCCGGAGTTCGTCGGCGAGGCGCCCGACCTCTCGGCGTATGACACCATCTATCTCGGCTACCCGAACTGGTGGGCGGACGCGCCGATGATCGTCTATTCGTTCCTCGACAAGGCGAAGATCGAAGGGAAGACGATACTCCCGTTCTGCACGCACGAAGGTTCCGGGCTCGGCTCGACCGCGCGCAAGCTCGCGGCGGCGTATCCGAAGGCGAAGGTGGAGCTCAAGGGGCTCTCGCTCTACGGGCATGTCGCACAGAACGAGCCGGACGAGGTGAAGAACGCCGTCGCCAAGTGGCTCAAGCAGCTCGCCTCCGTGTGAGGCAGACACAGGAAAACAAAAATGAACGCATCCGTGATTGGAGGGATTGCAATGACTATCGCGGCAACGATGGCGGACGCCGTTGAACTCACGCAGGATTGGGACAAAGTATTCCCGAAATCCGACAAGGTGGAACACACCAAGGCGACGTTCAAGAATCGTTTCGGCATAATGCTCGCGGCAGATGTGTACAAGCCGAATGCGGGGAACGGAAAGTTTGCGGCGATTGCGATTTCCGGGCCGTTCGGCGCGGTGAAGGAGCAATCGAGCGGACTCTACGCGCAGACGCTCGCCGAACGCGGCTTCCTCACGGTCGCGTTCGATCCGTCCTTTACGGGCGAGTCAAGTGGCGAGCCGCGTTATGTGGCCTCGCCCGACATCAACACGGAGGATTTTCAGGCGGCGGTCGACTACCTCGTCTCGCGCGACGACGTGGACGCAGATAAAATCGGAATTCTCGGCATCTGCGGCTGGGGCGGACTCGCCCTCAACGCGGCGGCGGTCGATACCCGCGTCAAGGCGACGGTGGCTTCGACGATGTACGACATGACGCGCGTGACGGCGAACGGCTACTTCGACAAGGAGGACAGCGCGGCGGCGCGCAAGGCGAAGAAGGAGGCGATGAATGCCCAGCGCATCAAGGACTTCAAGTCCGGAACATACGAGCTTGGCGGCGGTGTTCCTGACAAGCTGCCAGACGATGCACCGCAGTTCGTGAAGGACTACTACGCCTACTACAAGACGCCGCGAGGCTATCACGCACGCTCGCTCAACTCGAACGGAGGATGAAACAAGACCTCGCCGCTTTCGTTCATCAACGCGAAGCTTCTCGCCTACGCGGGCGAGATCGAAAGCGCCGTCATGGTCGTCCATGGCGAGAAGGCGCACAGCCGCTACTTCGGGGAGGACGCGTTCAAGATGCTCAAAGGCGGCAACAAGGAGCTCGTCATCGTCCCGGGCGCGTCGCACTGCGATCTCTACGACGGCGGTGATAAAGACGCGATCCCTTTCGATCGCATAGAGGCGTTCTACAGAAAGTACCTGAAATGACAGCAGAAGAATTCAGAAAGACGATGGCCGAGGTGGAGTACATTCCGGCGGGCGTGACGATTGGAGAAGGCGCGATCGTCGGCGCAGGCGCGGTCGTCACGAAGGACGTGCCGCCCAGAGCCGTCGTCGCCGGCGTCCCGGCGAGAGTCATCAAACAGTGCTGACCATTTTTTTTGTGCGGAACCACTATCATCCCATAGGGACGTAGTTGTCTGACGGAAGCCCTTATTTCATTGGCTTTCGTTTGCGTTTTCTGAGTTGTCTTGTTCCAAAGTTGCGGTGGGACGCCGCCATTAGCGAAGATGCTATCCCACAAGGTTTGAGGTCTGCGGCTCAAAAGCCCGCCAAATACTGCTGAATGCAATGCGGTCGCTGTCGATGCGGGGGTGATGCCATCCCATAGAGGCGCAGGGTTTCCACGATGTCCAGATCCATCCACACTGCAGAATGCACGATTCCGACGAGGCGCGAGAACGCCCAAGAACCGCGGATGGGACATGCTCATCATGGGAATACGCGACACTGCAAAGGTGAAGTCGATTCTCGGCATCCCGGCGGGCGAAACGCTTATGTCGGTCATCGCCGTCGGCAAGGCCGCCGTCAAGCCCATCAAAGTCCCCCGCAAACCCGTCGTCGAGGTCCCGAAGACGGCCTGAAGGTCTGAATTAATAGCGACGGCCCCTCAATCCCGCTCAGCGACTTTTAGCCTCTGCGCTATTGATATAATTATGATAATTAGGTATAATATCGCTCATCAATTACCATAAAAAGGATAGTTGTGAAAGATGATGTTGTGACCAGAATGATAGAGGAAATAGGCGATTCAATTCGCAAGCTTCGTCTTCAGCGCAATTTGTCGCAGGAGGTTGTAGCCGAACGGAGCGGTATTTCGTTTGGTGCATACCGACATCTTGAGTTGGGCCAGGGTACTTCACTGCGCTCGTTCCTGGCGGTCTGCCGGACATTAGGGAAGACAGATTGGCTACGCACGCTGCCGCCGCCGATGATAAGTCCGATGGAAATTCTCAAGCGCGAGAGCAGAACGTCTCGCCAGAGGGCGTCCGCTGTCAGGAAAGGGGATTGAAATGGGACGGTCTTCGAGATACATTCCTGTAAGGGTGATCAAGGTTTCTCTCTGGGACAGAACGGTCGGGGCGATAGTGCCTTACTCCGCAGGATACTGCGCGTTTGAATACGATGCTGGATTCCTGAAAAGCGGACTGGAAATCGCTCCGCTGAAAATGCCGCTCGCCAACGGTGCCGGACCGTACGTGTTCAACGACTTTGGACAGGGCGTGTTCATGGGGCTTCCCGGCGTGTTCGCCGATTCGCTTCCTGACGGATTCGGCAATACGCTCATAAACGAGTATCTTCGCAGACAGGGGATTGGCGCAGATTCCATAACGGCGCTTGATAGGCTTGCGTATATCGGGGCGCGTGGAATGGGCGCACTTTGCTACGAGCCGGAGCGCAATCCGCACGGGGGCAAGCCGCTTGCACTGAACATGCGCGAACTTACGGAGGAAGCGCGAAAGGTTCTCAATGGCTCCCTTGAGAAGATGTCCGGAAACGACGCGCTCAGAAGTATTCTGCGCGTCGGTGTTTCGGCCGGCGGCGGAAAGGCCAAGGCCGTGGTCGGCTGGAACAGGGAGACGGACCAGTTCCTTGCCGGGGACAGGGGGCTTCCGGACGGATTCGAGCACTGGATAGTCAAGTTCACACCGCCTGAATATCCGTACAGAGGACGATGCGAGTACGAGATCATGCAGAAGGCAAGGGCTGCGGGAATCGAAACGAGCGAGTGCCGTCTCTTCGAGCTTGATGGAATCGAGCACTTCATGACCAGAAGATTCGACCGCGACGGACAAAAGCGCTATCATGTGCAGACGCTCGCCGCCATTGCGCATCTTCCGACGGGCATGGGGTCGGAAGTCTGCTCGTACGAGAATATCTTTTCCGTCATCGACGATCTCGGACTCGGCTACGAGTCGAAGGAGCAGATGTTCCGTCGCATGGCGTTCAACGTGCTGGCGGACGAGAGCGACGACCATACCAAGAACTTTTCGTTTCTTATGCGCGAGGACGGCCGCTGGGAACTTGCGCCTGCGTACGACATAAACGGCGGTGCACCGCAGGCTGCGGAGGAAGTTCTCGACCCATGGTGCGGCTGGCACGATTTTCACGTCATCAAGGTCAACGGCAAGCAGTCGAAGATAACGGACGACGATCTCCTCGTCGTTGCGGACCGCTTCGCGATCGGGACGGCACCGCGCGTGCTGCGTGAGGTTAAGGCGGCGCTGGCGGATGGTGATGCATTTTGCGATGGAAGTGGAGAATAAGCCAATGCCGAAAATAGAGCGACCCAAGCGAAGTCGAAGGGGCATTGCGAAAGCAGGAAAGCCCGTCGAGTTGTCGGGGGCGCAGGATCTTTATGCGTTTCTGTATAAGGCATGTGACATCATTCGCGGTCCGGTGAGCCATGAGAACTTCAAGGATTACATTACTCCGCTTTTGTATTTCAAGCGCATCTGCGACGTTTACGACGAGGAGTTCCAGCGGAATCTCGAAGAGGCGGGCGGAGATGCCGAATTCGCCGCTGCGCAGGACTACATCATCCGCTGCGCGGTGTCCGGCGGACGAGATGGGCACGGGCTACGAGTATCTGGTCGGACAGTTCGCGAACGACGCGGGGCATACGGCGCAGGAGTTCTACACCAACCGCACGGTCGTGACGCTGATGGCGCAGATTCTGCGTCCCGCGCCGGGCGAGTCGATCTACGATCCGACCTGCGGTTCGGGCGGCATGCTCATCAAGTCGCTCGACTATCTCAAGAGTCAGGGACTGGAGTATCGTTCCGTCCGCGTGTACGGACAGGAAGTGAACCCGATCACCTCGGCCATTGCGCGGATGAATCTCTACCTTCATGGCGTGACCGAGTTCTCCATCCAGAAAGGCGACACGCTGGCCGATCCGAAGTTCATCCGCAACGGACGGCTCGCTCGCTTCAACGTGGTCCTTGCGAATCCGCCGTATTCGATCAAGACGTGGGATCGCGAGAGATTCGCGCACGATGTCTGGTCACGCAACATTCTCGGCACGCCGCCGCAGGGGCGGGCGGACTATGCCTTCATTCAGCATATCCTGGCGAGCATGGACGAGACGGACGGCCGGTGCGCGATCCTCCTGCCGCATGGTGTTCTCAATCGCCTTGAGGAGCGTGAGATGCGCGCCGAACTGGTCAAGCTGGACTGGCTCGATTGCATCCTCGGCATCGGCAAGAACCTCTTCTTCAATTCGCCGATGGAGGCGTGCGTGCTGATTGCGAACCGCAACAAGCCCGCGTCGCACCGGGGGAAGGTTCTTTTCGTCGCCGCCAAGCATCTGGTCGAACGCAAGAACGGCGAGAGTTATCTGACCGACGATCACATTCGTCTTCTCGCCAAGACCTATCACGACTTCGAGACTGTCGAGGGCCTTGCGACTGTCGTGACGAACGAGACGATCCAGGAACAGAAGAATTCGTTGGCGGTCAATCGATATGTGAAATGCTCAAAAGATGCAAGCACTGAACTTGACCTTCAGGGTGCCTATGATACATGGTGTCACGCCTCTCAGGTGATGGATGCAACTGTGGCCGAGTTTACGAAATTTGTGTGAGGTGTAAGATGGCCGTGGTGAAATTTGAAGATGTTGCGACGCGTGTCAACACGAAAGAGGACAGGCACAATACCGATCTTGTATATTATGTTGGCGGCGATCATATCGACAGCGATTCGATGAAGGTCTCGAAACGAGGAATTATCAAAGGTGCGCCGCTGGGACCGATGTTTTACTTTGGATTCAAACCGGGTGACATATTGTTCGTGACACGCAATCCGCATTTGCGGAAATGTGCGATGGTGGATTTTGCTGGCATTTGTTCAGAAAAGACGCTTGTGATTGCGACGAAGGACGAGACGGTCCTTTGCCAGAAGTATCTTGCATGTGTCATGCAGTCCGATGATTTCTGGGATTTTTTGGAGGAGAACAAGAGCGGGTCTGTCAACTACTTCATCAACAGGTCAACGCTTGCCGAGTACGAATTCGACCTGCCGCCGATTGAGGAGCAGCGGGCATTGGCCGAGAAGCTTTGGGCGGCGAACGACCTCAAGGAGAAATACCGGCATCTCTTCGCCGCCACCGACGAAATGCTCAAAGCCAAGTTCCAGGAGATGTTCCCGTTTGATCAAATGGATTGGTCATTGTTGGGTTTTGATGATTTTGCACAAATCGACGCAACGATGACGACGGATTACGAGAAATATGCCGATTTTCCACATATTAGCATCGACTCTATAGAAAGTGGAACAGGGGAACTCAAGGGGTATAGGACCGTTCGAGAAGATCATGTCATTAGCGGCAAGTATATTTTTGGACCGCAGCATATTATCTACAGCAAGATTAGGCCAAATATGAATAAAGTTGCACTGCCTAATTTTGAAGGATTGTGTTCGGCAGATTCTTACCCTATTCTTGTTAAGTCCAATTGTGATAGGCATTTCTTGGCCTATGTTTTGAGATCGCCACTCTTCTTGGATTATATTGTGCCGATGAGTTCTCGGTCGAACATGCCAAAGGTGAACCGTGAGCAGATTTCTGGCTTCAAGATGAAACTGCCACCTATTGAGCTTCAGCGTGAATTCGTGGCAATCGCCGATGCGGCAGAGGCGTCAAAGGCAGAACTAAAGAAGTCGATAACAAGTATCGATGCGGTTATGAAAGGACTGATCAATGGGTAAGGGCATAAAACGATGAAAATGATTGAACAATATTTTGGTGCGCTAAACCTGGCTCAAGTTGCCGCAGGAATGAATCATTGTCGGCATAATGCCAGGCGGTTATTGCGGTCTGCAAATGGAATGTGGAAAGACATATTGATTAAAAAAGAACGGGGCGGGGAAGGTAAGTAAGGAGGACGCTTGTATGATTAAATGGAACAGAAGCAAAAAGCAGAATGCTTTTGGGGGACAGCTACAAAAGCTGCAGTCAAAGATTCCTTTCTTTACTGAGGAATGCCTGAATTTTTGTCGCGATATAGGGCTTGAAGCAGATGTTCTTAAGGCGGATGTCGATGCTATTAAGAACTGCATTGTGTCGTTAGAAGAGCGGGTATGTGATATTATTCCTGAGTATGTTTTAGACGGTGGCTGTGCGAGACTCGTTGAGATGGTTTCACTCCTTGATGATTTTTTGCATCGAAAGATAGTATATGATAAATCAAAGGATAAAGATGGATGGAAAAAGAGACTGGCGGAAGTGATGTCTTCCATTCATATTTCTACACGGAAGTTTGATTTCTTGAGGCGAGAGGTTGAAAAAGGTGTAGGCACTGATTATAAAAAGACGAATTGGTGTCGTATTGTGGGGTGCTTACTGGTTGTGTTGGGACTTTTTGCAGAATTTGTTGCATGGCTGGTTTATTACAATGGTTGTATCTTTAAGAAGATTTCTTAAAGCCAATTATAGATGTGATTCGTGAAGAACAGTCACGCCGTAATACAAAATCTATAGAAGACGAGGTCACGGCATTTCTCACGGCACTTGAAAGAAAAGACAAAGAAACGGCATGGTCTTTTCTCCCTCAAGGATCGGCATGGCCGATACTCGACAAGATTGTTGAAGCGGGTAAGTGCGATGCATTTTGCAGTCTTTCAAACTGGGCGTTGACATTGATTTTGACGAACTTGAAAGACGGGGCTTTGTTTGCTCGGCCTAGTTCGCGAAGCACATTTGAAAGGATAGTTAACGAACTTGATATGGCGATTGCATCATGTGACAAGAAAAAGCCAATACGAAGGGCTGTGCTTAATGAAGTGAGGGAAAGGTTCTTGGATATTTTGAAAAAACCGGAGTTCCAAAGGAGATAGGTATACGGTTGAGATGGATGTCCTACGGAGGAGTGAGAATGGATTTTAGCAAGTTTATAGGTCCGTATGTTCTTGACTGGAAGAACCTGCAGCTTTGTGATATTGTTTTGTCACGAGAATCCTTGAGTATCGATGGGATGTTGCAGCCGAAAAGAATGTGGGATGTGGCCAAGAGTGGCGTCATTCGGTTGGGCTCAAAGCATTACTCTCATGCGATGCTTTATGTTGGAGGATCTATTATTCATGCCCATCCACCAGTGGTGTTTGCGGTCAATCCGCAGCGTCTATCGGCGGCTCATGTTGATGATTATATGTGTTTGAGGTTTGATGGCTTGACGCTTGAGCAAAAGAGAAAGATCGAAGAGTTTGCGCGAAGTCAAGTAGGCGCATTGTATTCGATACCAGAGGCAGTAAAAACGGTAGTGAATAAATCGGGAGACGCGCAAGATCTATCCGGTGTTGAGTTTTGCTCCCGATTGGTCGCGGAGGCGTATTTGTATGCGGGGATTCAATTGGTCCCGAATTGCAGCTATTGTGCGCCTGGTGATTTTCTTTCGGTGGAATCATTGATGCAAATCGGGGCGTGCACCCGCTGTGCAGACGAGCACGACAAAGCTATTTTGAAGTCGACAGATTTTGTTTTACTGTCACAAGATCGCGCTTATGATTGGCTTAAGAGTGTTCGGGTGATGTCTGAAAATGATGGATTTGATGTCAAGACTATAAATTCCATTTTTGAATATGTGCAAAGCTTTCCCAATCGTGATAGTGAGGTCTTCAATGCACTGAAAGAATCACAGTATCTTGAAACGTGGAAAGATGATAAGGCTGCTCATGGTTATCGGTATAATCCAATGGCAATGCAAATGATTTACCAATATCAGTCGGATGACTTCTTTAATGAGGTGATATGCTTATTTGATTGTGCCGGACGATACGGGGACGAATTGGAGAAATTAAATCAGATCAAGGGGAAATCGATGACGATTAATGCGATTGCTGATTTGTACCAAACTATGATCAAGGACATTCAAATCCGTTTAATAATGGTTATAATGCAATATGTGGGCAAGCTTGGGGGCGGTCCTTTGGTGGAGCTTCATACGCTGTGTACCCATTTGATAGGGGGTGCCTATTGTCAGTATTATTCATTGACGCCGTATGAAGAGGCTGCGAAGCAGAAAGCTGACTGGAAACGAGGAGTTGGGTTGAGCCAATAGAAATATTAAATGTTATGTGCTAGGTGAAAATGGAAGACATTGAAATAATCGCATTGACCACGGCACGTGATGTGCTGCAGAAGCAGATCGGCGAGCGCGTGGCGTTGCGGCGGCAGGAAATGTTGCTGGCGGACTCTTTTTACCGCGAGCGGAAGACGTGGGTGATTGTTATTTGAGGTAAAAGGCATATGGCAGCTACGCTCTATCATCATAAGTCATTGCGTCACCGGAATGTCAATTACCGGTCGGGCTGGTGGTCGGTGTCGATTCAAGTGGCGAAGAACAAGTCGATCTTCGGGGCGATTGTCGGCGATCGTGTCGTCCTGAATGCCTTGGGGCGTGCCGTCGAGGAATACTGGCGGTCGCTGCCGACGAAATATCCAGAACTCGAACTGTTCGACTTCGTGGTGATGCCAAACCATTTTCATGCGCTCCTTCGCATTCACTTCGCGCCGACGAACCGCGAACATCACTTGGGCTTTCTGATGAGCCGATTCAAGGGCGGCACCTCGTTCATTTATGGCAAGATGCGTCGTGCGGGCGAAGTCGAAGATATTGGCGACGGGCTTTGGCAGCGCGATTACTGGGATGATCTCATTACGAGCGAGGCCGAGTTCAAGGGTTGGCAGAAATACATCCGCGAGAATCTGGCGAATTGGTCGAGCGACCGGTATGGGGCGTGTACGGCGTATGTGTTGGGGAATGTCGAGCTGCTCAACAGTCCGCGGATCGCGTTTGTGGCGAGCCAGGGGTTTTATGCGAGCGAGTTGCGGCCGAGGAAAATCTGGGCTCGGACGGGGGCGGGGACGGGGACGGCTAAAGCCGCCCCCTCCGATAAAGCCGCCGGAGGCGACGGGGCCGATAAAGTTGGTGAGGGCGATGGGGCTGATAACGAGCGCGGCGGGGCCCGGGACAACGTTTTGATATCGACATTTACTTCGGCTCAGGAGCGCGAGGCGCTTCGGCGAGCATTGGCGAAGAAACGACCTCTGGTCGCCGTGTTCCCTGCGGGTATTCCCGAGGAAGGTGAAATGGTTGCGGGTTTGGCCTCGGCGATCCGTGAGGGTTGGGCGTTGGCGGTTTCGCCCCAGGCAACAGGTTTTCGGCTCAACAAGAAGATCGCGACTTGGTGTAATGAGTTCTTGATCAAAAACGCCGAAGAGATTTGGGCCGGCGATCTTTCGCCCAATGGCATGCTCACGCAGATGTTGAAGGGCCTTGGGCGGCTGTCGATGGTCGATGGCGATGTTTCGAAGCGTGCGGCTTCAGCCGCACAAGAGGAGGTTCGATGAATACCTTTAACGAATCGAATACAATTGAGGCCATGCTGATCGAAGCGGCGCAGAAGGCCGGCTGGGATTATGTGCCGATTGCCGATCTGCCGCACGAATCGCAAGTATGAGGCCATGAAGAAGTGCGGCCTCATCGTCGATTATGTGGGCGTGTTCGATGATGTCGCGAAGTCGCTGGCGTTTGATGACAAGAATGTGAAGAAGGTGTCAAGAACATCGAGGAAATCAAGGCGCAGATTCCGTCTCTCATGGCGAAATGCCTGGCGTTCTTCCCGAACATCGACCGCACGGTGGGCGGTTACAACGGTTTGCTGGCGGCGCAGGAATGTCTGCGAGACGACAAGGTTAAGGATAATTTCGCCGCGCATTATGCCACGCTTCATCGGGCGTGGGAAATCGTCGCCCCAGATATCGAGATTGAACGGGCGTTCAAGGCGGATTACGTGTGGCTGACGAATGTCTTTGACAGTGTGCGGCCGCCGTCGGGTGGCGGCGGAGGGCTGATCTGGACGCTCCTCGGTCCGAAGACGATTGAGCTTATCCACCAGAACGTCGAGCGGATTGACATCGGCGATTCGCTCGAGGAGCTTGTGCTCAATTCGCAGGTGCTGGACGAATTCATCGAGGGCATCAAGGACAAGGGCAAGCCGATCATTGACATTGTGAAAATCCTTGAGATCCGCCTGTGGAAGAACCGGAAGAATCCGAAGATCAAGAAGCTGGCCGAGAAGCTTGACGAGTTGCGCGAGAAGATGCGGCAGAATCTCATCGAATCGATTGAGTTCCTGAAGGAGCTGCTGAAGATGGCTCGTGAGGTTCTGACGATTGAGAAGGAGGAGAATCAACCGGAGGATCGTCGTCGTCAGGCGCGGGCGGCCTTGACGGAACTGTTCGAGTCGATCAAGAGTCCGGAGATGCCCATCATCGTCGAGAACGTCGTCAATGACATCGACACGCAGGTTGTTGAAATCGTGCGCAAGTTCCGCGAGACGTTCGAAACCGTGACCGGCCAAAACGAGGTAAAAAAGCGCCTACGTTCGATTCTTTGGCTCAAGTACCAGATCAAAGACCCCGAAGTTTTCGAAAAGGCCTATTCGTATGTGGAGCAATATTACAATTGAAATGGGTGACAATACGCCACAGATTACCGCCGTGACGACTTGTATACCCTACGGGGGTATGGTATAATATGCGCTTGGCAAGTCAAAGAAGGATTGATGGATGAGAAAATGCATTGAAGACGTGACGGCGCTCCAGCTGAGGCTGAAGAAGATCATCGGACAGCTGACTGGCGTCCAGAAGATGCTTACGGAGGACATTCCCTGCGAGGACATCCTTACACAGCTCAACGCGGCGAACGGGGCGCTCCACCGCCTGTCGTTCATGATTCTCGACGGACACCTCCGCCATTGCGTGCGCGAGGGCATCGAGAAGGGGAACGCCGACGAGACAATTGAATCGTTCGCGGAGGCGCTTGAGAGTTTCTCGAAGATGGCGTAAAAGAGGTCAAGGGAATGAAAGACATATTGATTGCGTTCGTCCATGTATTCGCCATGATGGCGCCGTGGCTCGTCTTTGGCTTTCTGATTGCGGGCATCATCGCCGTCTGGATACCGCGCAACTGGGTCAACCGCATGATGGGAGGCCGTTCCGGATTTGGCGGCATCCTCCGCGCCGTCGCAATCGGCGTGCCGCTTCCGATCTGCTCGTGCGGCGTGCTGCCGATTGCCGCCGGTTTGCGCAAACACGGCGCGGGGAAAGGTCCGACCGCCGCCCTTCTCATATCCACTCCGCAGACGGGCGTCGATTCCATCCTTGCCACCTACGCCCTGCTTGGGTCTGTCTTCGCTGTGGCGCGTCCCGTCGCCGCCGCGCTTACGGGCGTCGTAGGCGGAGCGGTGGTCTCCGCTGTCGGCGGAGAGGATGCATCTACCGTCGCCGTCGAGGAATCGGCCGCGGGTTCTCGCGGGATCAAGGCAATATTCTGGCAGGCGTACAGGCGTCTTCTCGGGTCGGTCGCCAAGCCGCTTGCGGTCGGCCTTGCCGTTTCGGCGCTTGTCACGGTGCTCGTGCCGGACAACTTTTTCGCGGACGCGTTCCACGGCAGCGACTGGATCGCGATGCCGGTCATGGCGCTAGTCGGTTTCCCGATGTACGTCTGCTCGACGGCGTCTATTCCGATTGCCGCGTCGCTTGTCGCAAAGGGCGTTTCGCCCGGGGCGGCGTTCGTGTTCCTGATGGTAGGCCCTGCGATGAACGCGATGTCGCTCACGACAGTCGCCGCGCTTGTTGGACGCAAGGCCGCCGCCGCGTACGTCGCGGTGATCATGGCCGGCGCGATTCTCTGCGGCGTCGCAATCAATCTGGTTCCCAATGCGCTCCCCGCGTCCGCCACAATCGCCGCCGCCGACCATTCGCTTTCCGTCGTCCACTGGGCTTGCGCCGCCTTCCTCGCCGTGATGATGGCCTACAATCTGGTGCGCCCGTTGGGAATGGTCCATCGTAAACCACGTTGACATGTTTGAAAAGGAGAAACCAATGACGGACAACAAACCATTCGCGATGTTCTTCAACGCAAGCCCGCGGAAGAACTGGAACACATACAAGATGCTCGAAGCCGCCAAGGCCGGCGCAGAGGAGGCGGGGGCGAACACCGACACGCTCGCGACCGTCTTCGGCGCGTCCGAGACGCTATACGCCTGCAATACCTACCAGTTTACGGATTACTCGCGCTACGACATCACGCTCTTTGACGAGGCGGCGAAGCGCGCCCACCGCGACGCGCACTTTCCCATCGACCTCGCGAACGCCCGCGCCCTCGGCAGACGCCTCGTCGGGAAGGCGGCCAAGGATTTATGATATAATATTGGCATTGCTATAGGTGCCATAGATGTTCGGTTTTGGCAGATTTGGGCGCGAGAAGACACGACGGATTCTTTCCGCCGTGGCTGCTGCATTGTTCCTGGGTTTCCAGGTCTTCTCCGCCGCGTACATCATCCATGAGGCCGACCACGATTGCTGCGGCGAAGGTTGCCCGATATGCGTGCAGATAGAGCAGTGCGTATCAAATTTCCAGCAGACAGGCACGGGGATTGAAGCTGACACGACGGTCGTGCCCATCCCAGTCTTCGCGGTTGAGGCGGCGATTCCCGCCGAGGTTCAACTGCCAAGCCTGTCTCTTGTCTCGCAGAAGGTTCAGTTCAACGAGTGAGTGTGCATGCGGTCCGCTTTTTGCCGCGGACCGCTTCTTTTGCCGCGGGCGGCAATCCGTCCGGCACAGGAAGCCGCGGGCGCGGCTTTTCTATATTCGTATGCACACAACACACATTCACTCAAAGAAGGAATCTTCAAATGCATGAAATGACGGTAAATCCCGTCGTTCGCGCGGCCGTTGCCGCGCTGACGCTGGGTGCGCACGCGGCTTTTGCCGACGGCGCGACAAATGAACTCACGGAGGCGAAGTCGTCTATCGAACTTCCGTCCGTCGAGGCTGGGGCGTTCTACCGCTCCATGAAGATCGAACGCGGAATGGTCGAAAACAAGGAAAGTGTTTTCGGGTATGAAGCCGAGATCGAATGGTACGGATTCTTCATCGGCATCGAGGCGTGCCATGACATGACCGATGCCAACCGCAGAAAAGGACGCTACAACGAAATCGAAAGCTTCGCCGGCTACGGACTCTCGCTCGGAGACTTCTCCGCAAAGGCCGCATATGTCCACAAGACACGCGCCGGCGACGAAGCAAACACGCAGGAGCTGGAACTGGAACTCGAATACGAGACGCCATTCCTGTCTCCGTTCTTCGAATGCAGCGTAGACGTCGACGATTGCGCCGGTGCGCTTTCGGCGTCCGCAGCGAGTGGGAGCTGGCCGAATGGGCAAGCCTCTGCGCGTGCGGCGGAGTCGGTTTCGGCAACGCCAAGCGCAACCGCGAGGACTTCGATACCGACCGTTGCGCGTTTCGCGACATGCATCTCGGGCTTGAACTCGAACTCGAGCTGTGTCCACATGTGAAGCTCATTCCCGCAGTCGACCTGTACGACCAGTTCACCAGTGCCGGACGTCACGAATACCACAAGGGATTCGCGGCAGTCGGAGGCGTGCGGCTCATCGTCGAATTCTGAGAACAAACAATTGTAAAAAGCAAATAATCCACAAGAGAAAGATCATCAAAATGAAAATAGCAACTCATATTCTTGTCGCCGTTGTCGCGACGTCAAGCCTGTTCCTCGCAACACATGCGGCAACAGGATAGCAAGCCAAGGAATCGCCCCGCGTCAAAATCGTGGCGACGACGTTCCCGAGCTACGACTGGACAAGGGAAGTTCTCGGCGAACGGCTCGCGGAGACCGATCTCGTCCTGCTCCAGCAGAGCGGCGTCGACCTGTATAGCTATTGTTAGAATGTTTGAATGTTGGTATGTTAGAATGTTGGAAACAACTAAGACAACTGGTAAAAACAACTTTATTAAGGTGCGCGGGCTAACACGCCCGCGTTTTTCGTTGTTGATATAATCGCTTGAGTGTAATAGAGAAGGAGGGCACGGGCGAGTTCGCCCGTGCGTAAAAGAAAAGTTGTTTCAAAAAAGTTGTTTCTAAAATCTAAAGACTCTGCGGTGAATTACTTGAGGTGCGCGAAAATGAGAATCTTATGCGGAAAATTCCAACGCCTCTATCTCAAATTTGCTATAATTCATTTCATGATTACGCCGCGAATATATTCTTATAACAGGCTTTGCCGCATATACCACTCTGGGTCAGAAGGGTTAGGCCCTTTTTGTCAAGGTGATTACAAAATAAAAAGGAGGATGAAAATGAAAGTAGTGAAAATAGTATCAGCAGTTCTCTCTGCGATGATATTTGCAGGTTGTATGACTTGTGAGTCCGTTCGTACAATATCTGTTGAGGATTATCGCGATAAGATGGCGGGCGGTTGGTTCGGTCAGATTATCGGTGTTACGTACGGTTGGCCTACAGAATTTAAAAAGGCGGGTACACTTTTTGAAGATAAAGAGCTGCCTGTATGGACAGATGCTACTGCCAACACTTGCTTCGGGCAGGATGATCTTTATGTTGAAATGACTTTTTTGAACTCGCTTGATAAGCGCGGCATAGATGTAAGCTCGAGAAAGGCCGGTATTGATTTTGCAAATTCAAAGTACAGGCTTTGGTGCGCAAACCATAACGGGCGTAATAATCTCCGTCGCGGAATCGCCGCGCCTTCAAGCTCACATCCGAAAAACCATCCTTCTACAGATGATATCGACTATCAAATCGAGGCCGATTTCTCTGGTATAATCGCTCCCGGTATGCCGCAAAGAGCCGTAAAACTCGGAGAACAGTTCGGCCGTATCATGAACTACGGTGACGGGCTTTATGCTGGGCAGTTCATAGGAGGAATGTATGCGGAGGCGTTCTTTGAAAACGATCGCGTAAAGACTGTCGAGGCGGGGCTTAAATGCATCCCTCAGTCTTCAAAGTATGCTCAGATGGTGCGCGATATGCTTGAATGGTACAAGGCCGATCCCGTTGATTGGAAGAAGGCGTGGAAACTTGCCGTGGATAAGTACGGCACTAAGGATTCTCCGATGGTGGGCAAGGTCTCTTTTCATGCGATTGATGTTAAAATTAACGGTGCATGTGTGCTTCTCGGGTATCTCTGGGGTGATGGCGATATCATGAAGACGGCGAAGATATCCACTGCTGCCGGATATGATTCCGACTGCAATCCTTCAAGCGCCGTCGGAGTGCTCGCAGTTCAGCTCGGGTACAAAAACCTCGGCCCCGAATATACGGCCAAGTTTAATCGCAAGGTAAAGTGGGAATTTACCGATTATGATTTCGATACACTTCTTGCCGTTTGCGAAAAGATCACGAGGAAAATAATTGCTGCTGAAGGAGGGCGCGTTGAAATGGTGGATGGCAAGGAGATTTTTGTGCTGCCTATTAAGAATGTTGTTCCCTCTGAGGCGGTAGATTCAAAGAATCCTGGTCCCGGCGGTGACGAACGACTGACTGAAGCTGAGATGTCTGAGATTCTTTATAAGCCCACAAAGAATTCAGGCGATCAGTCCGAGAAAAAATAATTGGGTCAAAAGGGTCTTTTTGCTCCTCACTTTAAGATCATCTTGCGAAATGCGATGCTGACGGCCTCTGTGCGGTTGGCGGCGTCGATTTTCGTAAGAAGGGCTTTGACGTGTTTGTCGACGCTGTCTCTTCTGATGCCTAGGCGGGTGGCGATATCCTGATTTGTCAGCCCATTGATCAGAGATTCAAGAATGTCTTTTTGACGCGGCGAGAGTTCAGGTATCGGCGGATCCGATTCCAGCTGTCGTTTTATGTCGGGAGAAATGATTTTCTCGCCTGAGAAGATTTTGCGGATGGCGGGCAGAATATCGGAGTCGTCGGTCGTTTTCATGATGGCTCCGTCAGCGCCGGCGGAAAGAGCGTGCGCGATGCCGTCGGAGTTCACGTACGACGTGAGGATCACGACCTTCGTTTTCGGCAGTTTTTCTTTTATCGCGGCCGTTGCCTTTGCGCCGTCCATCACAGGCATGGCAAGGTCGGTAATGACTATGTCGGGCTTCGTCTTGACGGCCATGTCAAGCGCTTCCTGTCCGTTCGCGGCCTGCGCGACGAGCGTCATGTCAGGTTGCGTCGCAATCAGCGAAGCGAGCCCGTAGCGGACTATCGCATGGTCGTCGGCAATGATGATTTTAATCTGCATTTGTCGTTTCCGAATGTGGTTTCTCTCGGGATTGACAGAGAGACTTTTATTTTAGTGCCTGCGGGAGAGCTTTCGATGGAGAGTTTTCCCTCAAAGCCCTGCACGCGTTCTTTAACGCCGAGAAGTCCGAAGTGGCCGTCTTCGAGTCCGGGGCAGGCGGCGGGGTCGAAACCGCAGCCGTTGTCGGCGACGGAAAAGCGCAGCAGGTCCTCGTCGACGCATCCGGCAACCTGAATGTGCGTCGCCTTGCCGTGACGGAAAGCGTTCGTCGCAAGTTCGCGGATGATGTGCAAAAGCGCATGGGAGAAGTTGTCGGTGAAGCGGGCTCTTGAGATTTGAAAATGCACAGAAAGACGGGCGTTGCCGACGTGAGGCGCGAGCGTGCGGCGTATCGCTTCGTTCATGTCGTTGCACTCAAGAGCGTTGTTTCGTAAGTCCCAAAGGCAGTTTCTCAGTTCGTCGCGGCAGGACCCGAGCGTTCGCTGGGCGATTTCAAGCCGATGCAGAGACGTTTCTCCCAGGTCTGTGCCGTTTCGCAGAGACTGAAGCTGGTAGGCAACCCCCGTAAGGTTCTGGGATATCGCGTCATGGAGTTCCATCGCGAGGCGCGTACGTTCTCTCACTTTACTTTCGGAAGCGACGCGCGCGCTCATTTCTTCGGCGATCTGACATCCGCGCCTCATGATGATATGCCGCAGGATAATGTTCAGCAGGATGCTTGAAACGAGTATTGCGAAGAGCGAGACGAGAAGTACGGTCAACCGTCTCGGCGTCCACCACGGAGGGCTCGCGATGAGTTTCACGTCGTCGGGCGATCTGAGCGCGACGGAAAATCCTCTGACTCGCGGGAACGGCGCTCCAGGACGCCAGTTGTCGATATCCATGATACAGATGCCGACAACCGATATTCTGCTGCCGGCAGGGAGTTTCATCAGCGTCTCATCGGCCGGGCCATGCTCCACCGGGATAAAATAGCCGTCCGCGGAAAGAACGGTTCTCGTGTCGAGACCGTCGCCGCGCGTGCTGTGAAGCGTTCCCTCGATGCGGATAAGCACCCCGTTGAAATCAATGCGTATCTTCGGGTGGTCGTATTCATCCTCCATTATCGCGCCGACGGTCATGTTTGTCAGCGCCTGTTCTGTCTGAAAGTCGCTTTCAGACGGTTTCCATACGGCGTTGTCGAGACTTAAACTGAAAAGATTCGATTCGGCGAAACCCGCTACGTCGACGGATTGCCCCGGTTTTGGAAGTTCCTTTGAAACGAAGCGGATTCGGACGGGCTTTCCTGAAGCTCTCTTGAGCATCGCTTCGTCTTTTCCCCATACGGCGAGGATCTTGCCCGATGCCCGATATCGCGTATCTATCGGTATCTCTTCAGGCTGGCAGTGGAAAATTTCCGATATGTCACAGAGGCGCGAGAAGTCGGTTGTCGGCGGACGCAGGATTTTTATGCCGCCCGGGATAAGCGATATCTGCCTTTCGATATGCCTGCCGGTCGTGCGCTTTTGGCTGAGTCTGTTTCTTCTGCACGCCCCTGTCGCATAGATATGCGCACCGATCATTTCGGACTGATCGATTTTCTCCGTGTTTTCTATGTTGCGTGCGATGTATACGATCGATTTGCCGGCCGAGAGAATAATAAATTCGTACTGAGGGTCTATATCGTCGTGGATGATGTTGCGCACGACGCCTTCGACCGTCACAAGGTGTTCATCGAACCGCCCGCTGTTTATCTGGGCTATGGTGACATTCTTCGGCTCGGGAGGTTTTCTTCTGCCCGTTTTTACGATGGCGTTGATTATGTAGAGCGGTTCGTCGAATTCGTTTCGTCTGAGAGTGCCCTTGACCCGTACGATATCGCCGGGGAGAAACGGCTGAGGGTTCTTCTTGTTGTGTTCAAGCTGAAGCGCTCCCGAATCATCGTAGATCGTAAGGCCGCACTTGGTGCTGTCGCCTGATTCCCGGATGGCGACTGTCGCCGTCAGGTCGAATATTCCGCGCGCGCCCTCATCCATCGCCACCCTGACCAATGAGGCGCAATTTGAAATAACGCCGTGATGCATACGCTTTGTGAACGTATCCTCTTTAGTCATGACGACCGCTGCGAGGCACAGTATGGCGGTAAAGAAATTCATAGGGTATGTTAAATTTTATCATAAGGCCTCGCAGATGTATATTCCTATTTTCGGGGCGTATACAACCGCTACGCCGTCTGATAAAATATTCGTGAAAAGCAGGTCTAAGCGAATTTTCCGATTCATATAAAAAAGGATGCTGACAATCATGGTGCGCCAAGCAAAGCTCGGCAGAGCTAACAGAATGAAAGGAGTCTGTACGGCAAAGAAAACGAAGTGCCGTTAGGAAGATTGGCTGCGCAGAGGGCGACCGACGCGCAGAAGCCCAATCCTACAAAGGAATGA
>JAZSQE010000023.1:0-2803 GCA_045537795.1 Kiritimatiellia bacterium
TCATGTCTGTCCGGGACGACTTGACACGGGGGGGGGGGGGTAGGTGTATAATAGTTGCATAAACGATAAGGAGCAATGCCGTGAAATCAAAAAATCTTTCTGAAATCCCGTGCAATTCGAAAATTGGAAAATTTGAAAAAAATTTGAATTTCATCCTTATTGTGACGGGCATTTTTCTGTTTGCGCCTGCAGCTTGGGCGACGACATACAGCTGGCGCGGCGGCGGTGGCGACGCAAGATGGTCGACCGCCGCCAACTGGTCTCCGCAGGGGGTGCCGACACACGTTGACGATGTCGTGTTCGATGAAGATTCTTCGGGTACAATCTATGTCGACGAAAGTGTTGAACTGCATGATAATTACGTTGCGGTGAACTCACTGACGATCACGAACTTCACGGGCGAAATTGTTCTCAACCAACCGTTCTGGGCGATACATACCTACAGGCAGAGTTCCGGCACGTTCACTTGCGGCGAACATCCGATACGAATCGGCAAGTATGCTTACGAGTACGGCAATTTCTATCTTGACGGCGGCACATTCAACGCCCCTTCGACCGAGTTTCGGCACTTTTCCTCTTCGCATCTGGTCAATATATATATGCAACCCGAGGCCGTCTTCAATCACAACGGCGGCGACTTTCTTGTCGAGGCGAGATGCGGCGGCGGATATTTTGGGCTGATGATACACGGCAAGACGTTCAACAACTTCAAACTGTTTCTGCCGGAAAACTCCTCGTCTGTCACGTTTCTCATTAACAGAGATCTTCCTCAGGGGCTCACCGCCACGACGAATACGGTTCTCGGTGATTTTTCGTTCGGGGCCGGTTCTTTCAGAGAAAAAGATGTCGTTTGGATAGTTAAGGGGAATGTTGAAATCTCCGGCGCGGCGAGCGGCGGCAACGCGGCATTTCTCTTGAATTCCGAAAACGACCAGACCGTGACACAGACAGACAGCAGGGGCCGCTCATGCGGCATTATCGTCGATAAACCCGAAACCGCAAAGGTCTATTTCCGCGGCGATCATGAGTTCGTCTTTTACATGGATGCCGCCCTATCTCATAGCGGGTATCACGGGCTTGAATGGATCAAGGGCGGCGGAATTGACTTTTCCGGCGTACCGAGCATCTATTTCATGACATATCATACGAATATTCATTTTCCCCCGAAAGATAAAGTCGTGATGCCTGATTTCGTGAAGATTCAGGGATATAAACCAATAATCAAGGCATACGATCTCGAATTCAAAAATCTCAAGGTCGGCACGACGGACGGCAATGCGCAGATGCCGAAAAATTCGACGAATACGGTTCTCGGTACTTTGGAGGTCACGGCCGGAGGGTTCACACCGGCATCCGCCTATATTGTTGTCAATGGCGATTATGTCGTCAATACCAATTACAGTGTGACTCATGCCCGACGCTATGGCGGTGGTCCGAGCTGGATATGGATGAAAAGCGCCGAGGATCAGAGAATCGTCCTCAGCACAAACGCGTCGTGCAATTCGCTTTTGATAGACAAGCCGGCGGGCAGCAAAGTGACGGTTGAAGCGGAAGATCGCGGTATTTTATGGCTGGGACATCAAGATGGTGCTATAGTTTACCGCACTGCGGAAGGGTCGCTTCATGTCAAAAGCGGCATTCTCGACGTTTCTCAGGGTGGTATTTACCATTATAACGGATATGCAGGAACTATCAAACAGACGGGCGGCGAGATTTTGTGGGGGCCGCTCGGGCTTAAAATCCATCAGGGCAACGGCGGGTATGTGTCTAGCGTGTCATTCGAAAATTCCCGTCTTCCGAGATTCGAGGTGTCGAGTGCGCCGAACGGCAACGGGTCGAGGGTGGATGTTTCCGGCGACCTTCACGTTACGGATATGGTGCATAATCACTGTTCTACGGCATCGGGCAACGTATACGTATACGGCGATCATACCGTTTATGCCGACAGCAAAAAGTTTTCGAGCCCGATGTATTATGTCGGCGACGCCGATCAGACGCTGTATGTAGAAGAAGGGAATATGTACGGCTCCGCCAAGGTGTATGTGCAGAAAACGGGCGGAACGTTAAGGCTCGCCTCCGACGTCAAAATCGGCAACGCGACTAATTGCGAGTTTCGTCACGACTCGGGCAATCTGGATATGAACGGACATACGCTTACGCTGTCGGGAAACGCGTATTTTTCAGGCAGGGCCGTCTTCAGCGGGGGTGCGGGTCAGGTTCGGGTGCTGACGGGCACGTTTTATCCTAAGGACGGCGCGACGATCGCTTTTCACATGCCGGTGGGCGAAGAGCGCGAGCCGTTCATTTACGCGAAAAACATTTACTTCCCGAATCTTAATGAGGTATGCAATATGACGGCCGAAGTCATGGAAAAGGTTTCGAGAGACGCGAAGGCTTACGCCCGTCTCGCCTGTGCCACGAATTCTATAAGCAATTATGCCTGGAGCGGTCTTGATACGCCGCCGGTATGGTCGTACGACGTGCCGCAGGTTGTGAAGCGACCGGGCGTGTCGATTTCGCCGTCAATCGAGGGCGGCAAGGTTTCGGTTGACGGGGGAACGGTTGACTTCTCCTGTCGTCTGCGCTTCCCCGGTTTTATGCTGCTGCTGAGATAGCCGCCGGTTCTTGACACAAAGGGGGGGGGTGGAGTATAATGGTGTTGAAAAGTGGTGCGCCAAGCAAAGCTCGGCAGAGCTAACAGAATGAAAGGAGTCTGTACGGCAAAGAAAACGAAGTGCCGTTAGGAAGATTGGCTGCGCAGAGGGCGACCGACGCGCAGAAGCCCAATCCTACAAAGGAATGA
>JAZSQE010000062.1:0-2455 GCA_045537795.1 Kiritimatiellia bacterium
GCGACTCACCTCTTTGTCCGGCAGGACTCCCGCAGTCGGGTCGCCCCTCTCACGGCCTGCCATCCTAATCACATCTCGGTTTGTTTGTGATTCATGTTCCTTTCATCATGATAGTTCAGCCAAGCTTGTCTTGGCGTACCAGACCCTTCTGTATATGTTGTATTCATGCTTGTATCGAAAATGGGGACAGTCCACAAGGCTATTTATAATCATCCATCATCATCACTACCAATTATACCACTTTAACGCATAAAATAAAAGAGGGCTAACAGGGTCAGAGCTTATTGATACAGCTCTATTGATACAGTAGTTCATGTCAGCTTGTACTCCTGCCTAGGCGACGTCGGATTTTCAGGATCGGTCCTTGCGACAAGTCCCTTCTCGATCAGCGGCGTCATGTAGTAGCGCGAGAAATGGATGCGGCTCCTGCGGACGAACGAGGACTTGTACGCCTCGAAGCGCGAAACGTACTTCTTCGTCGGACGCGCGCGTTTGAAAAGCTCCTGCTCCTCGGTCTTGAGCCTGTTCCACGTCGCGACGACCTGCGAGAGCGACGCGTCACGGTAGAGAACGCGTATGCGGCGCAGAATCTCCCCTTCGCCGATCTCCTACGCACTGGGCACGTAGATGAAGATGTGGAAATGGTTCGACATGAACGCGTAGGCCAGCACGACAACGCCACTGAACTCCTCTACGCGGCGCATCAGCGCAACCGCGCGGTCCTTCTCCTCGTCGTCAAGGAAGAACGCCCGGTGCGCAAGGCGACTGACAAGGTGATAGCACCTGTTCTGCTCGATAACCCTGTTCTTTCTCATGTGGACATTATACCAAAAACTCGGCTACTGTATCAATTTTACTGTATCAATAAGCTCTTGTCTAATCGGAATATGGTAGACTATGCTGCTGTTCAGCCGGACGAGTGTCCGGACAGAACGGCCCGCCCGGAAAGGCCTTTCCCGAGCGGGCCTGCGGCGGCGAGGCTCTAATGGGTCCAGAGGCATAACTCTCCGGGTCAGCTCAGCCCACCGCCGCGTTTCGTCTAAAGGCTCAACAGTTGTATAGGCGTTTCGGGACGGGGTCAATCCTCCCGGTTCAGCCTCCAGACAAGGATAGTATAGCATGAAATCAGACACTGTGCACATCGGAGTTGACGTTTCCAAGGAAAAGCTCGACATCTACGTCCCGGCGAAGAAGGAGGGATCTCGCCCGCTGACGAAGGAAGTCGACAACAGCGTCGCAGGGTTCAGGGAGCTCCGCGACCTCGCAAGAAAGGCCAAGGCGACGGTCTGCGTGGAGCCGACGGGCGGATACGAGCTTGAGCTCATCGCCTTCATGCACAAGTTCGACGTCGCCGTAGCGTACACCGACGCCCTGCGCGTGCGACAGTTCGCAAGGGCGGAGGGGAACCTGTCCAAGAACGACACGATAGACGCCGCGCTCATCTCCCGCTTTGCCGACAAGATCGGCGTGCGCGTCCTCGAGCAGCAGGAGGTCGAAGCCGTGGAGCTGAAGCGCAAGGCCAAGTTCCGCCAGACAATGGTGGACTCGCGCACGGCCATGATAAACCGGCTTGAAACCGAGATCGACCCCGAGATGAAGGCGTTGCTGAAGGAGCAGATTAGGCTCGCTGGCAGGATCATAGACAAGGCGGAAAAGCTCTGCCTGGACACAGTCAAGAAGAACGAGCGCATGGACAGCCTTAGGGAGCGGTTCACGACAATCGGCGGCATCGGAGACCTCACGGCGATATCTATACTTTCCTCTCTGCCGGAGATCGGGGCGCTCTCCGACGGGAAGCTCAACCGGCTTGTCGGCATCGCGCCCGAGGAGAAGCAGAGCGGAACAAAGGAATGGCAGCGGCGAATCTGGGGCGGAAGAAAGGACGTGCGCAACGCGCTCTACATGGCGGCAGTCGCATCGATCAAGTGGAACGCAATCCTCGGCGGCTACTACCACAAGAAGCGGGCGGAGGGCCATCCGCACAAGTGGGCGATAGTCCCGACCATGCGCAAGCTGCTGTCGCTGCTGAACAGAATCGCGAGGGATCCCAGCTTCATTCCGATGCCGGAGCCCGAGTCGACGAAACAGAATGCCAATGTCGGACGAAGAAAGAAAGCTGCGTAGCGGTCGTGTCTGGGGGATGGTTTCCCTTCCCTTCCTCCTTCTCCCCCGCACCCCCTCATCCTCCTTGCTATCTCTTCCCTGCGCTGACGCGCAAGGATGGAATTCGACACTCTTAGACAATGCCCGAAAATTTCGCATGAAATTTACAGTTGCTGACCCTTCATTCCCGTAGGCGTAGGTCTCGGTTTCCGAGAGGTCGCCTGCCGTGACGGTGCGCGAGAGGACGCGGTCCTCGGGGTCGTAGGTCGTGGTGGTTGTCGTGTCGGGGCGGACGCCGCCGCCGGACTTCGTTTCGGCGATGACGCGGCCGAGCGCATCGTAAACATTAGTC
>JAZSQE010000008.1:0-52702 GCA_045537795.1 Kiritimatiellia bacterium
CCGACGATATCAGCCACACGCTGCCGCCGATCTCCGAATCATGGCCAATCTTCGTTTCACCGCCGAGTATCGTCGCGTTGGCGTATATGACGACGTTGTCTCCGACCTCGGGATGGCGCTTTACGCCTTTGACGAGCGCACCCGTTTCAGGATCCTTGTCGAACGAAAGCGCCCCGAGCGTAACACCCTGATAAAGCTTCACGTTGCGCCCGATAACCGTTGTTTCACCGACGACGACGCCGGTGCCGTGGTCGATAAAAAAGCGCTCGCCTATTTTAGCGCCCGGATGAATGTCTATGCCCGTTTTCGAATGGGCCATCTCACTCATCATGCGCGGCAGAATCGGAACTTTGAGCGTATAAAGCACATGCGCCAAACGATGCACCGAGACGGCATAAAGCCCGGGATAGGCGAGCACGACTTCCAGCGGACTGGTGGCGGCGGGATCGCCTTCGTAGGCGGCTTCCACGTCTGACTCGACAAGCCGCTTCACATCAGGTATCGCAGCTACGAAAGAACGCGCCGCACCGGCCGCGTCGACAGCCGGCGCAATGGCGGATATTTCGCGCTCGAGATCTCTGCGGACGCCTTCGAGAACAGCTTCGATCTCCTCTCCGTTAGCATACACTTCGGGATGCAGAAGCGAAAGCCCCCGCTCAACAAGCGACGCAACTCTATCCGGCAATGTCATAGCGCAGTATTATACCACAATTCAACCGCGCGCCCATAAACGGCATCGCCGCCTGTGACAAAAAAAGACCCTTATGTATATGTTTACTGTATATGCTGTATTCATGCCAGGACATCCTTCCCCTTGCGCAGAAGCCTGTAGCGCTGCAACGGCGACTTGGGCTTCTTGGGCAATGTCTGCGCGATGTACCCTTCCGCCATCAGCGGACTTAAGTAGGCCTTAGACAACCAAGGCTGGCTCGAAATACCCAGCTCTGATGCAAGGTCGCCCCTGCTTCTCTCCCCTGTCGCGAGTATTGCCAGCAATCTTTTCTTCCTCATGACGGCATACAGTCTACCAAATCCCGCAGCCAATACTCAAGCATATACAGTAAAACTTATACAGAAGGGTCTTTTTGCCACTAATCCACATGTGCTTCGCGCTTTAAAGATTACCCTGGTCGCAACACACGATGGGAAAGCTGAGTTTGCCTCGCTCTCGGGAGCGCAGTCACCAACGTTTAGTAAGTCTTCAGCAGTTATGCCGCACCAACATCGCTTCTCAGCCAAGTCCCGACCCGCTCGGCCAACACACCCATTTTCAAAACATCGCTCACCGACAAAGGCTTCAGAGAAAGTTCCGCATTAAATTCTCATTTCCTTGCTAATTGGCAACATTGTTACTGGCAACACTGCCACATTGGCAACATTTAGAATGTTCCGCACAAGATTCTCATTTTTGGTCTAGTATAGATAAAGCACCACAAAAACCATCAATAAAACTAACCAAAATTGCGCATATTTCGCATTTTTCTAAACTTTCAAACCATAAACTCTATACTTAACTCCTAACTCTAAACTCCCAACTATTCCCTTTTCCCACTTCCACATTCCTCGTTCGCTCTTCCCTCTACAAGGCTGTCGATGCCCTCAATGCCAAGTACGGAAAAGGCAAGGTTTTCTCCGCTGCCGAAGGCATCGGCAAAAAGTCATGGCACATGAAAAGGCAAAAGCTCACCCCCAGACCTACAACCCGATGGGAAGAGCTTATAGTTGTGAGGTAACAACCCTATTGTATGGCTGTAAATCCTCGATAGTAATTGGATCTTTATAAGGAGATCTATAACCAAGAATCATACAAACGAAAAACACTTTCAAGATTGACTTGCCCGTCTATATTACTAGGAAGTATACCTTCACATTTTGGATATTTTGTACATCCAAAAAACAACCCATTATTCTTGTTACGACGTAGATGCATCCGAGCTCCACAATAAGGACATTTCGGAATTCTCTTTTCCTCATATTTTCTATTATTTATCGCTTGAAATAGCACTTCAGACAACAGCCAGACACCCTCGCCATCACGGTCAGCAACATTAAATACACTTCGTCCTTCCCCATTAAAATTCTTTAAATAATCAACATTCTCAATAACAAGCACCCACTCGTTGGTCTCACTACTATATATAATTTCATAATCAAACTTAGCAACAACCATTCCCGCACACTTCCGTAACTTTTCATATTTCGGCACTGACCACCCCTTAATCAAATTACGACCTTTTCTTATGTCGTCCCAATACTCTCTTACTGAATAATTGTTAGTAATATGCAATGCCATTTTACCCTTAGTTGGAATTTGATGAAGATCCCAATCTCGTCGTATTAATGATTTAACAAAGCCAAATTTCACCAATAATCCCTCCACCCAACTACAAGTCACAGCATATAACGCAGGATTATTTAGTTCGTCAAGCCATTCTTCTTCACGCTTTCTTTGCAATAAATCATTCTCTTCCTTCTTTCGGCGTTCTTCAGCAGCTCTCGCTTGCTGCAACTTCAATTCGTATTCACGACAATATTCCGTCTTACATGAAAGAAGTTTATCAACAAAGCCTTTAACATTTTCACTGCGGATATTTTTAACAAATTCATTTTGCGTTAATCTAACGACTATGCGTGAGCCATAAACTTCACCTGGAAGCAAACAAAATAGATCCGTGTCGACTAAAGGATTATCAAAAGTCCCATGAAAATCAAAAAACACTAACTTGCCACGGTCTCTCCAATAAGGATTAACATCTTCAATTTTTGATAGATCTCTTCTATCTGAAGGATCTAACTTGAAGTATTGAAATCCGGACCTTGATTCTACAACTTCATGCCTTTTCCACCTCATCCCGTTAAGGTGATCTTCTTGCAACCTCGTACCATTTACAACCCAAAGAATATTTACATAAAAATCCTCTCGATCTTGAATGTCGGACATTTTAAGGTGTGAATATTGAAATTCAATCGTCCACTTATCAGGGGTAAAAACGTCGGCAATATGCTTACATACTTTTCCATCTTGTTCCTTTGACAAAACAAACTCTTGCCACCGTTTTTCAAAATTATTCTGCCACCAACGATGCCATTCTCCCTTGGGTTCATACCAAGCGTCACACTTTCGCCCAGATTTATGCCCCCAATGCCATTCTCGTAATTCACCCTTGCGAGGAATCAACTCCTCACCACAGATTGGGCATATTCCGCTACGACCTCTCTCAGCATCGTAAATATCGGTTTTCACCCCATCCACCAATGCATATCGCCAGGTGCATTTTCCAAATATCACTTTTTTTATTTCCTTCGTCATCCGCTGTCAAAGCCTTAGCCTTCAATCCTTTTAATTAGATCATTCGCCCAAACAATCGCTTCGTCAACAGTTGCCATCAGTCCCTTGATGGATTGACAACCCTCCAGATAAATCTCATCCCAATTTTCACCCTTAACGATGCGCGATGGCCATTGCTGTCTTTTTCTATTGGCAAAAAGTCTCCTGCAAATAGCGCGAATTTTCTTAAGATCAAGAGTCTCATTCTTTGCCATAAGCTGAAGATCTATCAAGTCTTGCACACGAGTACTGCCTTCTTCAGTTAGGCCATGCAGTTTTTGAGCTATTTGAAATGAAATAGCCATCAACGGAACTGAAGATGGAACTGGCAATTCAAGAGCGGCAAATGCATCAAGTATTTCTTGTGGTATTGGAGGCGTATCCATTTCATCAGCATCACCTATTTCGTCATACGAAACCTCAAAACGCACAGTACACCATGGATGCCCTCTATATTGCAATTTAACATCAAACGGCTGCATAACATATTCCGGAGGAACTGCTTTTGGATGATTTTTACCTGCTTCTACAAGTCTCCCTGTAAAAGGTCCCCATCCTTCCTCAAGACGCTTGGACATAGTCGAAACAAAATCATCCAGCGCAATGCGACGTGCCACATCAAAGTCCATTGTAAATCGAGTAGTTGAATTACCATACCGAAGCTTCATTGACGTTCCACCTCGAGCAACCGCATTCTCAAGAAATTGACCAACTATAACATTCGACATCATAACACGAAGTTGGTATGCGCCGACATTAGAGTTAGCAAGTTTGCGTATCGCACGTTCAAGGAAACTGACATTTTGAGGCATCATGGTTTTTGAAGTCCTTTCTTTACAGATGACACTTCATCCTTCCGAATATAGCCTTGTTTTACAGCAGTTTTTAGAGCCCGCTCAAGCCGGTCCCTTCGGATTATATTTCTACACTCTACTATCGCATCTGCAACGCGCTGCGATCGAACACCATCATATGATACCGGTGAATAATTCCCCTTTACGGGAAATACCCTCACACCATCCATCAGCGATTTTCTCTTGCGCATTGGCGTAGCGACATTTATCCATGTAGGATTCGTCGGCACAAGATTAAGTATTGCAAGCACCGACTCGCCGTAGAGATACGCCTCCGCACCCACCGACTCCACCGCCGTAGCAAACACATCAAAAGGCGACGAAGGGAAAAGTGACACTCTAAAAAGCCCCCTACAAGGTTTTTCCAGACGCCCCATTTTCACCCAACGACTCATCTCCCTGGTTGATACACCAAGTTCATTAGCCTGAGCAGCAGTAATAAGACCAAAATTACCAGCTGCCAGTTCGTATATTTTCTCGTATGAATTCATGTCATTTCAGGGACACTTTTGTCCCTATTTTGCCAATGCGCTTAAATTATACCAAACGCAGAAAAATTTAACAAGTAGACAAAAAAGCGGACTGAACAAAAGGGGCCTAAATTATCATTAGTCAAGTTCAGAGTTAGTGATTAGCTCTCCGCCGAGCTGCGCACAGGAATGTAAATGAGGATAACTTGTGGTAAGAATACACCTGATATACTATATGATGTGACGCCGCGGCAAGTTATAGGCAAGTGATTAGTCGTTAGAGCGGAAGAAAAACTCAAAAATGTCAAACTCGCAAACTATCAAACTGACTCTACTTGCAAACTTCTCTCGAGCTTGGAAAGTCGGCAAGTTTTACAGTTGGACAGTTTGACAGTTTACCAGTTATACAACAATCAAACATTCGAACATTCGAACATTCAAACATTAACCCTCTCGCCCGCACCCCCTCATTCTTTCGCTATCTTCTCCCTCCGCTGACGCGAAAATAAGACAATTTTCAGTATTTAAAAAATACAGTTGCTGACCCTTTTTACCATATCTCATCTTCACCGAATACTCATATTCTCTAATCTTCCGTAAAATGAACACAATAACAAGTGGACGACAAATCAATCCAATAGTGCCATTCAATAACTAAAAGCCATCCATAATTATTTTTGTTTACAGTTCCGATAACATCGTCTGATGTCCAATATTTGCCATCCCGCCCCGCAGAAACTACTTTGAAACAAGTATCACTGCCAATATTTCGCTTTATCTCATTTCCCCATGAATCATAAATGTTTTTATTTTCCACATTATATATTATATTTGTTGAAAAATCACACATTAAAATCTCAGTTTTTTTGTAACATTTAATCGTTTGTTCATAATGCACATCTTTTTGTGAAGCTGTTCCAAAAACTCCTTCGGCATAGGCGTAGTGTCGCCGGCGTCGACGCGGCGCAGGATTTCGTCTACAACCTTATAGGCCATAGGCTTGTACCAGCCGGCCGCGATCTCGTACTGATGCGACCTGCAGCCGGGGATCGCCACGCCAAGAGCCGCGACCAACCCGCCCAACCCCGATATAAAAGCCATATCCCATCCGCGCAGGGCGTCGATCGACATCAACCGTTCCGACTGCGCATCATCCGTTTTCATGATCACGTATTCTTTCTTTTCCCGAAAACCGTTCGGGTTCGCCGAGCGGTCTGCCCCTTGTTGCGGCTATGATTTTCTTCATGTCGGGTTTTTCCTGCGGGGTGGATGCCGCGGATCACATTCTCCCGCTGAGCGCGTCGATGAGATCGCACAGACGCTTGTAGCATATCGCGAGATCGTCGTTCGTGACGCGGTACATGTATTCTCCCGCGCGCGCCATTTCCCCTTCGGCGTTCATGAGACGTTTTTCTATCGTCGCGGGCGCGTCCGTGCCGCGACCGACGAGCCTCGCGCGAAGCTCTTCGAGCGACGGAGGGTTTACGAATATGTCGACGTAGCCGATCTTCATCGCGTCGGTGTTCGGCAGCGAGCGCACGTAGTCGCGCACCTTCGCCGCGCCCTGCACGTCGATGTCGAGAATCATGGAATTGCCTTCGGCGAGAACCTCGGAAATCGGAGATTTCAAAGTGCCGTAGTAATTACCGTGGACGAGCGCATGCTCTATGAAGGCGTTCTTTGCGAGAAGTTCCTCGAATCTCTCCTTCGTCAGAAAATGATAATCGAGCCCGTCTTCTTCTTCACCGCGCGGCTCGCGCGTCGTACACGAAATCGAATACACTATATCGGGATATTCCTGCAGAAGCATGTCTATGAGAGTCGACTTGCCGCAGCCGCTCGGGGCGGACATGACGATGAAAAGAGGTTTTGTCTTCATTTAAGCTCCTTGATGATCGCCTCGGGCTCCATCATGCGGCCCTTGCCGCTCTTGCCGCAGGCGAGTTCCCCGTCATCCGGGTCGACCACCTTTATGCCACGCCCGCGCAAAGCCGCGATATTCTCCCGCGTGACGGGGTTTTCCCACATGCCGTCGTTCATCGCGGGCGCGACGACGATCGGAGCGCGGGTGGCGAGCAGCGTCGCAGTGAGAAGATTGTCGGCTATGCCGTAGCGCATTTTCGCGATCGTGTTGGCCGTAGCCGGTGCGACGACGACGAGATCCGCCGCCTCCGCGAGCGAGATATGCTCGGGCTTCCACGAAACGGGCGGCGCGAACTGGTCCACCAGCACGGGATTGCGGCTCAGCGTCTGAAACGTGAGGGGTTTCACGAACTCGCATGCGCCCTCCGTCATGACAACGTGCACATCGTCTCCGGCCTTCACGAACAGCCTCACGAGCTCCGCCGCCTTGTACGCGGCTATCGACCCCGTGACTCCAAGCACTATCTTTCTCATCGTTTCCTTTACGTGTAGCGCAGAACTTCGTCGACCGTTGTGTAACCGTCGAGAATCGAGCGGATGCCGTCTTCGCGCATCGTGCGCATCCCCAGTTCCCGCGCCTTCTCGCGGATCACGAGAGTCGGCGCGCGGTTGTTCACGAGTTCGCGCAGAGGATTGGACATTCTCAGATATTCGAAGACGCCCTTGCGCCCCTTGTAACCCGTGCCGTTGCACGTCTTGCAGCCTTTGCCGAAATAGAACGGACGCCCGCCGATCTGATCGCGGGTCATCTCGATGCGCTCGAGCGTCTCGTCGTCCGGCTCGTACGCCTCGCGGCACTCGCGGCAGCACGTTCTGACGAGTCGCTGACCGAGAACGGCCTCGACCGTCGACGAGAGAAGATACGGCGCGACGTTCATGTCCATAAGACGCATGATCGCGCCCGCGGCATCGTTGGTGTGGAGCGTCGAAAAGACGAAATGGCCCGTGAGCGCCGCCTGGACGGCGATTTCCGCCGTCTCGAGGTCTCGGATTTCTCCGATCATCATGACATCCGGGTCCTGACGCAGAAACGCCCGGAGAACTTTCGCGAAAGTGTTCCCCACGCGCGCGTCGATCGGAACCTGCACGATGCCGTCGACGTTGTATTCGACGGGCTCCTCAGCCGTCAGAAGCTTCGTGTCGATCTGGTTGATGCGCCTCAGCACGGAATAAAGCGTCGTCGTTTTTCCCGGGCCCGTCGGCCCCGTCACGATGAATATGCCGTTGGGCTTTTCGATATCCATCGTGATCTGCTCGTAGACGTCTTCGGGGAGCCCCACGTTCTCGAGATCGAGCGACGTCGCCGACTGGTCGAGAATACGCATAACGACCGACTCTCCGTGCGCCGTCGGCAGACACGACACGCGAAGGTCGACCGCGCGCCCCGCGACCGTGAGCGCGATGCGTCCGTCCTGCGGCACGCGGCGTTCGGCGATGTTGAGGTTCGCGAGGATTTTGATGCGGGAGATGATGGCGGGCGCCATCTTCACGTCCGGCGCCTTCATTTCATAAAGCGCTCCGTCGACGCGGTAGCGTATCTTGAAGTCGTTTTCGAACGGTTCGATGTGGATGTCTGCCGCGCGGTCGACGACGCCCTGATAAAGAACGAGGTTTACGAATTTGATGATCGCTGACGAATTCGCGGCGGACTCCATCGAAGCGATGTCGTTCGAGTTCGCGCCCGAGAGTTCCTCGTCGTCCGTCATGCCCTCGCCGAGAGACTTGATCATGTCGGCGACGGAATCGCTGGAATCGCCGTAGTACTGCGAGATGCGGTCCATCACGTCCTTCTCGCGGGCGAAAACGAACCTCACCTCCTTCGACAGCGAAAAAAGCATCTCGTCGGAGATTCTCGGGTCGACCAGATCGAACGTCGCGAGCGTTACGGACGAGTCGTCCGCGGCGACCGGAAAGACGTTGTACATCCTGGCCGTGGAGGCGGGAATCGCTTCGGTGACTTCGGTCTCGAGCGTCATCGACGAAAGATCTATCGCCTCCGTGTCCTGATAGGCGGCCATCGCGGCGAGAAGCTCGTCTTCGGTGAGAATCTCCTGGTCGATGACGAGCTGGCGCATCGGCTTCGCCTCTGACTTGGCGAGATCCTGGAGATCGGCGGCGGTCGACTCGTCGATGTAGCCGTTCTGGATCAGAAGTTGTAGTATGGCGTCTGTTATCATCGTCTTTCCTCGTGTTCAGACATTATAGCATTTTCGCGCGTTCATTACACGCCGCCCTTGCGTCTGCTGCGCGATGCGTACGAGGCGAGCGCCCGGTCGAGCTCCGCTTCGGTGAAGTCCGGCCACAGCACGTCGGAAAAATAAAATTCGCTGTATGCCGTCTCCCAGAGAAGAAAATTGCTCGTTCGCAACTCCCCGCTCGTGCGGATGACCAGATCGGGATCGGGCACGTCCGGCGCGTAAAGGTAATTTCTGAAAGTCTCTTCCGTGACAGGCCCTTCGATGCGGTTGACGGCGTCAATGATCTCGGCGCGCCCGCCGTAGGAGATGGCGACGATGAACTCGCGCGTGAATTTTTTCGTCTTTTCCTCAAGACGTTCTATCTCGGCAAGAAGTTTCGCCGGCAAATCCCCGCGCCGCCCGATCATCCTGAAGCGCACTTCGTTCTTCATGAAATCGAGAGTTTTCGACTTCAGCATCTTCACGAAGAGCTTCATGAGGCCGTCGACCTCTTCTTTCGGGCGCTTCCAGTTCTCCGTCGAGAAAGCGTAAACGGTAAGATACCTTATCGCCCTGTCCCCGCACCACCTGAGAACATCGCCGAGAGTCTTCGCGCCGGCGATGTGCCCTTCACCGCGTTTCTTGCCCCGCATGAGCGCCCAGCGGCCGTTGCCGTCCATGATGATCGCGATGTGGCGCGGCGTATTTCTGAGCCTCGCGAGCACCTCGTCGAAAAAACGCTCGGGGGTGGACGCGCCGCTCGTAAGAGCGAGAGTCTCCACCCCCGAAAAATCAAGCGCGTCAAGTTCGGCGAGCGATCCCGCCCTGAACGCCTCGAGCCCCTCTTCGCGCGCGACTTCACAAAGACGCTTCACGTTCGAGGATCCGGCGCTGCCAAGAACCAGAACGGCGCGGCCCTTCTTCGCTCCCGCGCGGCAGAACTTTCTCACGGCATCCTGCCTGTCTTTCGTCGCGCGGCACACTTCGGCCGTGGTGACGACCTCGTAACGGGAGCGCAGCTTTGCGATGATCGAGGCGACTTCGTCGGCGTTCATCGTCGTCTGGCTGACAACGGCGATTTTCTTTGCGTCCGGCGGCAGGTCGGGATAGACATATACCTCGTCCGCCTCGCCCGCGATACCTTCGACCTCGGCATGCCCCGCGTGTCCGATTATGACGAGAGGCAACCCCTTCGCCGAAAACTTCGCCGCCGCGCGGTGCACTTTCGAGACGAACGGACACGTCGTGTCGACCACCTTGAGGTTTCTCCTCGCCGCGGCTTCACGCACCGAAGGCGCGACACCGTGCGCCGAAAAAACGACCGTGCCGCCTTCGGGCACATCCTCGACACTCTCGACGAACCTGAACCCGAGATCTTTGAGTTCCCCCACGACGATCTCGTTGTGCACAAGCTCGTGCAGACACCAGACGTTTTTAAGTTCAAGGGCTTTGGCAATCGCCGAATTGACGCCTGCGCAAAGCCCGTGCGGTTCTATGACCTCTATCTTCACCCTTGCGAGGGCTTACTTGACCGTGCGTTTCTTGCGCGGGTTGGGCTGACCGATTTCGGAGAGCATCTTGCGGAACGACCCCTTGCGCACGTTGAAGGGCTTGCCGCCCTTGATGCGCGGGAATTCGCACGCGCGGATCTTGGCGCCGTCGTTCTCATCGGGCCCGACCACGCCGGAGACGCCGGTCATGGCGCACTCGACGGCCTTGCGGGCGCACTTTTCGATGAGCTTGAGATCCTTCTTGTTCGGAGCGGCGGCGCGGGCGAAATAACCAGACTTGAAGACCTGGGTCTTTTCGGCTTTGAGAAGCTCGCCGAAACGCTTGGCCACGTACTGGCCGACATTGACCTTGTCGAGCCTCGGGTGACCGAACGCGTCGACGGGCACTTCCTCGCCGCGCTTCTTCATCTCGGCGATGATATCCTTAACGCCGGCGCCTTCGGAGACGAATATGTTGACGGAGTCATATTTGTTCATGATCTCGAGAAGACGCGACGCCTCGCGCTTGAAGTCGATCTTCGACTCGGGCACGTAAACGGCGTGCACGTCCTGACGCTCGCGCGTGAGATTGAACTCGGGGAGAAACTTCGTGCGCGAGAGCATCTTGCGGTAGTACTGCGCCGTCTTGTACGTAAGCCAGCCGCAGTTGCGGCCCATGACTTCATGGACGGTGAGCGCGCGCGGGTTGGCGGAATTCTCCTTGACGACGTTCATAAAGAACTTCGCGCCCTCTTCCGCGGCGGTCCAGGCGCCGAGAGACTGCTTGATCGGATAGACGTCGTTGTCGATCGTCTTCGGAAGCCCGACTACGATGAGCGGATAGTTGTTCTCCGCGAGATACGCCGCGAGATCTGCCGCGGTCGTGTTCGTGTCGTCGCCGCCAATCGTATGGATAACGTCGACGCCGTCTTTTACGAGCTGGTCAGCCGCGACCTTGAGGGGATCTTCACCCTCCTTGACGAGCCCGCGCTTGACGCAGTCTTTGACGTTGGTGAGCTTGACGCGGCTGTTGCCGATGGGGCTGCCGCCGTGACGGGTGAGAACAAGCGCGTTCTTGCGCACTTCATCCGTAACGGGGATGGAATCGCCCTTGAGAAGCCCCATGTAGCCGTTGATGTAACCGATCATCTCGACGCTCGGAGCCTTCTTCGTGTACTCGTCGATGAGATATCCGATCGAGGAACTGAGGCACGGCGCGAGACCGCCCGCCGTAAGGAACGCGACTTTCTTCACTTCTTTCATTTTTCGTTTCTTCTTTCTTCTTTTGGTTCGCTTTTTGTTCGCTTGAACTGAAATGTCATTTACGCAGTTTCGCCATCACATTCACCGTTTCAATGGCGGCCTGCATCACGGAGAAGCCCTTGTTGCCCTGCTTCGTGCCGCAACGTTCGACGGCCTGCTCGAGATTCTCGGCGCTGACCACACCGTCAAGAACGGGCACAAGCGTATCGAGCGATATCTGCGAAAACGCGCGCGCCGTCGTCTCGTTGATGAGATCGGCGTGAGCGGTCGCGCCCTGAACGACGGCGCCGAGAGCGACGACGGCGTCGATCCCCTTCTTCGAAGCGAGCGCCTTGACGGCGAGCGGGAGCTCGTATGCGCCGGGCACTCTGACGAGCGTCAAATCTTTCGCGTCTCCGCCCATGCGCACAAACGCATCTTCGGCGCCTTTGACAAGCTGCTCGGTCAGAAAGCTGTTGAAACGGCTCACGACAACGGCGATTTTCATTCCCTTCGCCGAAAGGTCTCCTGTAATTTCTTTCATCACAATTCCCTATTTATAGAAAGTTTCGTAAAATTGTATCAAATATGCGGAATTATGTCAAAACGCAGGCGCATTGAATTTTATCCGCGGCAAATGATATAATATACGCCGAATCGGGGTGCTGCCGGGCAAAGTGTCCGGGTGCTGAGAAAATACCCGTCAACCTGATCAGGATAATACCTGCGGAGGAATGATGATGGACGATATTCGTCGATGCTGTCTTACGATAGCGGGCAGCGACAGCGGAGGAAACGCCGGCGTACAGGCGGACTTGAGGACTTTCCATGCATACGCGCTTCACGGCTGCACGGTTTTCACCGCCCTAACCGCGCAAAACCCCTTCGGCGTAAGCGCGATACATCCGCTCCCTGCCGATTTCGTCGCGGCGCAGCTCGATGCCGTATTGGGGACATATTACGTCGCGGCGCTCAAAACGGGGATGCTCGCCGACCCGGACGCGATAGAGCGCGTCGCGGAAAAACTCGCCGCGCACAGTGAAACGGCCAAGGTGATCGACCCTGTGATGGTCGCCACGAGCGGCGCGAAACTCGTGCCGACAGATTCCGTCGAGGCTATGAAAAAACATCTTCTGCCTATCGCGACGGTAATCACGCCGAACATTCCCGAAGCGGAAGAACTCTCCGGCATCGGAATCTCTTGCGCGGCGGACATACGCGAAGCGGCGAAACGCCTTTACGGACAATTCGGCGCAGCCGTACTCGTCAAGGGCGGTCACGCCGCGGGAAAACCGCATGAAGCGCAGGACACTCTTTTCGACGGCGACGATTTTTCGGTCTTTGAACTGCCGTGGATAACAAACCCCGTCTCAACCCACGGAACCGGCTGCACACTCTCCGCCGCAATCGCCGCCGAACTCGCTCTCGGCCACGATCTTGAAGCGGCCGTAAAAGGCGCGAAAGCGCACGTTCACCGGGCGATCGCCTCATCCTACTTCGTCGGCCGAGACTGCGGCGTCCTCGGATTTTAGAAGTTTAGAGGTTTAGAAGTTTCATCACAACATCCCAACATTCAAAAACACAACATAAAAACTATGAACATGGAAGAAAAAATCTCCGGCGCGATCGTCAGGAGCTACTTCAAGAAACTTGAATCCAATCTCGCCGTCGATGTCGCCATAGTCGGCGCCGGTCCTTCCGGGCTGGTCGCGGCGCGAGATCTCGCGCTCGCCGGACTCAAGGTCGCGGTATTCGAATCGAAACTTGCTCCCGGCGGCGGCACATGGGGCGGCGGAATGCTGATGAACGAGGTCGTCGTGCAGAACGACGGCGCGGCGATCCTTCATGAATTCGGCATCACGACGGTGCCGGTCGACGAAAACTATCATACGGTCGACTCCGTCGAAATGGCATCGGGACTTATCTTCGGCGCGCGCAAGGCAGGCGCCGTCATTTTCAACGCCGTCAAGGTCGAAGACATCGTCATCCACGAAGGCGTCGTATGCGGCGTCGTGATAAACTCGAACCCCGTCGTCCACATGGGAATGCACGTCGACCCGATAGTCATCATGACGCGCGCGCTCGTAGACGGCACCGGTCACCCGAGCGAAATCGTCAACAAGGCCGTCAACAAGGCGGGCGTCAAGATCGACTCGCCGACCGGCGGGATCCTCGGCGAAAAGCCGATGTGGATGGAAGACGGCGAGCGCACGACGGTCGAAAACACGAAAAAACTCTATCCCGGCCTTTACGCCAGCGGCATGGCCGCGAACAACGTCCAAGGCGGCTTCAGGATGGGACCCATATTCGGCGGCATGTTCAAGAGCGGACGCAAAGTCGCAGGACTCATAATCGAAGACCTGAAGAAATGAACGACTTCGGACTTTATCTCGTCATAACCGACCCTGTCGCCGGCTACGCGAAATGCACCGAAGCCGCCGTGGAGGCGGGGGTGAAAATCGTGCAGCTGAGAATGAAACGCGCCGCGCGCGCGGACATCCTGCGCGAAGCGCGCGAAATGCGCCGCATCACGGCCGGCACGCAAACGCTCTTCATCGTGAACGACGACCCCGACATCGCGAGCGAAGCGGGAGCCGACGGCGTCCACGTCGGGCAGGACGACGCGGACGCGGCCGAGATACGCCGTCTCTATCCCGAACTGCGGATAATCGGTCTTTCGACGCACTCGCCCGCACAGACAGCGGCCTCTCTCGGCAAACCGGTCGATTATATCGGGGTCGGTCCCGTATACGCGACACCGACGAAGGACATTCCCGACCCGACTCTCGGGCTTGGGACGATGGCGGAGATGATCCGTCTCTCGCCGCGTCCGGCCGTCGCGATAGGCGGCATAGACGCCGAGAGACTGCCCGACGTCGTGAAAGCGGGCGCGAAAAACTACGCCGTCGTGAGGGCGGTATGCAAAAGCGCCGATCCGCGCGAAGCGATCCGAAGGCTTATGGACGCGGCGTCCCCGCTCCTCTGAGCCGCGTCCGAAACCCCTTCGATCCGTTCACCTTCAATCCACGGGGAGTTTCCCGCGCGGAAGGTTTTTCTTTGCGCCGCCGGAAGAACGCCATACGCTGACCTTCCCGTTGAGACGTCTTCCCGAAACTTTAGTCCCGTCGGACAGGCGGATGTTCTCAAACGAAACGTCCTTCCAGTTTTCGGGACATCCTTTGAAGAAAAAGACCTTCCCGTTCGTTTCATGGACCATCATCTCCATCACGGCCGTCGCGGCGGCGCACTGACCGTCCATCTGCATCACCTGATTGCCGCCGGAACCGGCGAAACTGCCGCACATAGTCCACCCGGAGAAACCGGGCTCGTACGCGTCGTGCAGCGAACCGTGCCCGGGATTGCAGAAAAACGCTTCCCAGGCGCGTATCTGAGAAGCCGCCGCCACGGCGTTTCCGACGTGCACGTTCAGTATCGCGGCCCACGGCACGCACCAGCCCGTCCACCTGCCGGGGCCTTTGTCGAACCACGTGCGGTAAGTTGCGGACACGACCTTGCGGACAGCGGGATCTTCAACATCGATGACGTCGAACGGGTAAAGCCCGGCCATGTGCGAATGATGCCTGTGGGATGCTGTTAAAGACTGGCCTTCGAAAAGTTCAATACCGTCGGGTCCCGCCGTAAAGACGGGCAAGCGCCTGATCACGTCGAGCCACACGGGATCGGGTTTTTCGCCGAGCATTTCCGCCGCGTCCACAAGATCGCGCGCGAGTCTGTGCGCGGCGGCGAGCTGGAACGACGAGTCGCGCCCGACGGCTTCTTTCACGTCGGCGCCGGCCCATTCGGGAGAGGGGGCGACGGGTATCGAAAGACGACCCTTGTATTCCTCCATCATCGCCCTGTAGACGCGCATCGCGCCTTTCATGAAATCGTACGCCCCCGATTTCAGAAACCGCGTATCGCGCGAGTAGCGCACGTATTTCATCATCATCGCCGCCACCCACGCCGTCGAAGCGTGATCGATGGTCCCCGTCCAGAATCCGCCTATGCAAACGCCTCTGTCATCTACGGAATGCGGCAGCACGTAGCCGTCCTCGACGCCGGCGAACTTCTTGGCGTTGTCTTTCAGGATCGGCCGCCACGAAAGCACCATTTTGAAAAGCGGCATCAGATGGGCGAAATGGCCGCCGCGATACGCCGGCGAATAGCATTCCTGCACATTGATGTTGAAATGATAGTCGCCGTTCCAGGGAACGAGCCTGTCGTCCTCGAGCCACTGCCCCTGAAGACCTGCGGGAACCCCGTCGGGATCGGTCATCGCCCCGAAACGGTACATACCGTAATCGAAAGCGCGCTGTATGACGGCATCAGGCACTTTCACGCGCGCGCCTTCGCGCCAGAACTCTCCCCAGCGGGCGAGAGAATCGCTGCGGACGATATCGAAATCGACATCGCGCGCCGCCACGGCCGGAGCGTCACGCCCCGTGCGAAGAACGAAAACGCCGCCGGTCTTCTGCCACGACAGCCACACCGGCCTGTCGGCGGGAAGATTCCACGTGAACCCGCCGATATCGCCGCGGTCGTACACTTTCGTCTTTTCGAACCCGATAGGTTTCAGTTCCGTTTCGTATACCGAGAAATCCGTGGCGGGGACACTCTTCGCGCCGAAAGAAACATCGCGAGGAAATTTCATCGCGAAGACGCCGCCAAGCGTTTTGGCCATGGCGATTTCGACCTCTGTGCCGTCGGTGAATCCGAGGACACCGAGACCGGTGGCGGTATCGAGCGTCCCGCGTTCGAGAGTTTTGCCGGGAACTTTGATGACGACGCGCCCCAAAGGCAGCATGTACGGATTGCGCGGCTGTCCCTTCGGAGTCGTTTTCTTGAAGAGCGAGAGAAGCTTCTCCGAATCGCCCTTCTGAACCGCGCGGACGATGTTTGAATAGCTCTGCTCTCGCGTCCATTCATATCCGCCGCGGTGATCCCACAGATCGCCGCGCCCCGCGGTAAGACGTATTTCATCGCCTCCGCCCCAGACGAGAACGCCGGTGCGGCCGTCGGAAAACGCAAGCCCCTCATGACAGCTCGCCGTCCGGGGAAAATCCCACTCCACCTTCGTGAGCCGGCTTTCGGAATACACATCGACGTCCGTCGTTTTGCCGTTTTCGAATCGGCAGACAACCGTCCTGCCTCCGCGGGCGCGAAGCTTGAAAGAGCCGCTCCAGTTTTTGCGCACCGCCGGCAGGAGCCTCAACTCGCCGCCGTTGAACCAGTCCGTCGACGGTTCGTCCGGGGCGTCGTCGAGAAGCATCATTTGGACAGCCTGCTGCATGACGCCCGCCCCGTCGAAATAAGGCGTACCCTCGACAGGAGCGCCGTCGTAAAGAAGCGAGGCCGGAGATTTGGCGCCGCCGTAGGGCCAGCGGTGCGTGCGGGAAACGAATTTCAGCACCTTTTCGACGGCATTTGTCGCCCGGAGACGCACGAGACACACCGGCAGATGATCCCACCCCCAGTAACCGAGAGGCCCGTTGTCGCCGCCGATGGCGTCAGCCTCCTTTTCCAGCGCGGCGCATGTGGCAAGCCCTCTCGCCCTGTCCGCCTCGTTCGCCGAAGACATGCCGAACGGGAATATCACGTACGCCTCGTTCGGCGCATAAGCGCCCTTGGGATCGCCGATCTCGATCCCCGAGTGCGGCGCCCATCGCCTGTCGCCGGGCACGAAACTCATCACATCCATCCTCTTGGTCTGGGCCCACGGCGTGATCGCAAGTTCATTGCACGTCGGTAGCGGCGCGAGATCGCGCAGTCTTTCCCGGATCGCCTCGAGCAGGTTCCCGGGATAACCGAAATCGGCGCCGTGCCTGGCCGCCTGCGTGAAAACGAATCTCACCGAAGCGAGATCTACGATCGAATCGTCGACCTTCCACCAGCTCTCGTTGACGTTCGTGCACCTGACGTGCCATTTGCCGTCGGAGCCTTTTTCGAGAATACCGAGATAAAGTTCGACCCAGTCGCGCATCCATTCGGCGATGACGTTCAGATATGATCTGTCGCCCGTATAGCGCACGTATTCGATCACCTGGTGCAGATACTCGGCACTGCCCGTATAAATATGGCTCGTCCACGTCCCGGGGAGTTTCTCGCGCGCCGCGCGTGCGGCGGCGACGGCTTCTTTCGTCGGCGCGACGTACGGTTTCGAGGCACGTGACCCGCGCGAAGGCTCGACGCCGTCCCAGAGCGGATGCGCCGAAAGATCAAGCGTCTCCGGCATGAAAGCCCCTTCGGGCTGTATGTCGCGCAGAAGATGACGCCGCGCTCTCAGTTTCGCCAAACATCTGTCGTAGAAATCTATCGTTTTTTTTGCGAAATCCGCATGTCCCGCCGCACACATGGGCCAGATAAGTTCACGCGTGTTCTGCCACCAGAAGCCCGCGCCCCAGTCGCGTCTATCCTCCACGACGAGCCCCGGGCCTCCGTTGAATTTCGGCGGCAATTCGCCGTATCCGACGCTGCCCCACGTGTAAAGATTGACGAACCAAAGCCTCGTCAGAAGCTCCGCGTCGGAATCCCCTTCGATGATGACCCAGCCTTTCTCCCAATATTCGCGCCACCATGCGATGCGAGAGTCGACAAGATCGCCGACGCTCTTTTTCATCGCTTCTTCGGCCGACCCGACAGACATGGCGACGACGAAACGCCAGCTCGCGGCGCCCGTATCCGAGTTGACGACGACCGTCTCGTAGCGACGCGAGGAAGCCGGATCGGACTCAGTGAAAACGACCTTCCCCGGCGACTTTGCGATTTTGCCGTCAAGAGCGGCCGCGCCGGCGCGCCAGTTTGAAAACGTTACGGTCGCCGTAGCGCGGGCGGCGCGCGCATCTTCGACAAGTCCAACCAGAGCGCCCGTACCGCGATCGCCCGCGAGCGTCACCGCTACCGGGCCGGACGGCGTCGTCATGCGGATGCGGATTTCGCCGCGCGCCACGTCGAGAGTCTGCGTAAAGGAGTTTATTTCCATCCCGGGGAATTTCACCGTGACGTGCCCCGGCGAAAGAAGCGAGCGGCCGTTGTTCCACGGCTTGCCGTCTTTCAGGGGACGCGCGAGATAGTCGGTGCGCGAAAGGTGAAGATGCAGATCGTCCGTGCCGAACGACACCATGGCCGAAAGATTCCCGGCGCCGAAAGGCATCACGCGCTCGGGACGGCCCGTGGCGAACTCCTTCGTCGCCGGAGCGCCGTTGGGCGAATCGAAAGAGACAAGACAGCTTTCCGGCACCGCAAACGGTTCGACGGAGGCATAAAGAGATGCCACGCAGAAGCAGGGCAGCAACCGTAAAAACATTTCTTTTTTCATGCGGCAGAGTATACCATATAACCAGCATGTCTGTCACGCGCGCGGATGCGAGGACATATATTCGTCTTTCAGATGCTCCACCGACACGTGGGTGTATATCTGCGTCGTGGAAAGCGACGAATGGCCGAGCATCTCCTGCACCGATCTCAGATCAGCTCCCGCATCGAGCAGATGCGTCGCGAACGAATGCCTGAGCTTGTGCGGCGTGATATCCACGCTCAACCCCGCTTCGGCGAGATAACGCTTCATGCGCCGCTCGACGAAACGCGGCGTCACGTTCTTGCCTCGCCCGGTAAGAAAAACGCGCCCCTGAGCTGTCACGAGAGAAGCGTCCTTAGATTCGAGGAACGTCCTTAAGGCCCGCAGCGCTTCAAGCGCGCGGGAACCCAGTATGACGAGCCTGTCTTTCGAGCCCTTGCCCGTCACGACAAGCGTGCCGCGCGACATGTCGATTTCACCCCATTCGACAGGAGTGATTTCGCTTATGCGGCACCCTGTCGAATACAGAGATTCGAAAATCGCGCAATCTCTCAGGCAGTCGTATTCGGAAAGAGTCCCTTCCCTGAAATCCTCGCACGGACGCGAAAGGAACTTTTCGATATCGGAGACGGAAAGGACTTTCGGCAGAGTTTTTGGGGAGCGAGGTCCCCTGAGCGACGAAAAAGGGTTGTCGACGTTTTCGTCGTCCAGCTGAAGAAATCTGAAAAACGTGCGGGCCGAGGCCAGTTTACGCCTGAGCGTCGTCGCGCCGGCACCGTCCTTCGCACGCGCGAGAAGATGATTCCTCGCGTCCGCGTCGCTCAGTTCCGGCCAGGGATAAGGCGGCTCGTACTCATCGCCCCATTTGCATCGCGCCAGCTGAAGAAGGTCGGAGACATACGCTCCGACCGTATTTGGAGAAACGCCGCGCTCCGACAGCAGATGCCGCACGAAGCGCAAAAGCGCCGGATCATTCGTTTGTATCTCCACCGAGCACCTTGGCTGTCTTGTCGCTCGACGACGGCATGTCCTTGAGCCCCAGCTCTTCGGCCCTCTCGTCGAAACCCGGTATTTTGTCTCTGTACGCGACGGCAACGCGCTTGAGGGCGATGACCTGACGCGTCGAAAGCGAACGTCTGCGCGAGAACTGGTCTGCAAGCGATTTGACGAACGCCTCGTCGTCGTAGACCTTCTTGCCGCGCTTGGCGGAAGGTCTCCACTGCGTGACGCGCGAAAGAAGCTCGAGTATCTCGCGGATCGACGGATCGACGTTACCGTCTCCGAAACCGCCCGGAACGAAAGGCGTGAGTTTTTCGCGCACCGCGTCGCAGTCGTCGAGGGCGCCCGCGTTTTCGCCGATGGCCTTGGCGAGTATCTGGAACTGTTTCATCGACAAGCCCTTGCCGCGGTCGACCTGTTCGCGCAGACTCTTGAGAAACGGATTCTTCGTCATCCCGCCGATCCTGTCCATCGTCTCGAAACAGAACGTCACGAGCGCCGGATCGGCTCTCTGAACGACCGTCGCGCCGACTCCTATGCCGGCCGCCTTGAGCGTTTTCTCCACATCAGGAATCTGGTCGGAATACATCATCGCCATCCTCACGAGAAACTCGAGCTGGCGGGCGCTGAGAGCGCGCTTTCCTTCGGCGGCCTGCTCCTTGACGCTCTCGACAAAGGCTTTGTCATCGTAGGTGCGCTTGCCGACGGTTTTTGCCGGCTTCCATTCTTTCACGTTGCCGAGAAGATCGAACACGACGTCGAACTTGGCGCGATCGGGAGCGGGTTCTGCGGCATTGCCTATGACGGAAAGGAAATTCGCGTAAAACGCCGAAAGCATCACGTTCATCGGCTCGCCCTTCTCCTCGACCTTGTCGAGCTGCGACTCCATCTCGGCGGTGTATCCGACGTTGAACAGGCTGTCCATCTTCTTCACGAGCCAATCGCACACGAGAATGCCGCGCTCGAGCGGCACGAGTTTCTTTTTCTCACTCTTCGCGTAATCGCGCGCCTTCAGGGTCTCGATCGTCTGGGCGTACGTGGACGGGCGCCCCACGCCGTTTTCTTCGAGCGCCTTGATAAGGCTCGCTTCGGAATAATGCGCCGGACCTTTCGTCTGTTTTTCGTCGGCGAGATATCTCACAGCCTCGAGATTACCGCCCTTCGCCACCTTCGGAAGCTTCGCCACCTCGTCGGAATCCTCGTCGCTTTCGGATTGTTTTTTCTTTCCCGAGAGCTTCATGACCTTAAGAAAGCCTTCGAAATCGATATCGGTGGCCGAAGCGGTGAATATGTACTCGTGCGCTATCCCGGGCTTGACGGCTTCGATGAAAATCGTTTTGACGGTCGTTTTAGCCGCGGCCATCTGTGAAGCGACGAAGCGCCGCCACACCAGATCGTAGAGCTTCAGATCCTGCGCGTCAAGCCCCGAGAGTTCCGGCGTGAGCGAAACGTCGGTCGGACGTATGGCCTCGTGGGCTTCCTGCGCGGAAGATTTCGACTTGTAGAAATTGGGCTTATCGGGATAAAAGCCGTCGCCCCACGTTTGCGTGATGAACTTCTTCGCCGCCTCCCGCGCCTGCGCCGAAACGTTGACGGAGTCGGAGCGCATATACGTTATGAGGCCCCGCTCGTAAAGAGCCTGCGCGATTTTCATCGTCTTGCCCGGGGACATCCCGAGAAAACTCGACGCCGCCTGCTGCATCGTCGAGGTCGTGAACGGAGCGGGAGGATTGCGCGTTTTCGGCTGCGCCTTAAGGTTCGCCACCTCGAGGGCCGCGCCGGCAATATCGAGAAGAATGTTGTTCGCTACGTCCTTCGCCTTGATTTCCGGCTTTTCGCCGTCGATGCGCGAAAGCTTCGCTATAAACGTGAAATCATCACCCGGCTTTTTCGCTTCGACGCCCATGAGAAAATACGTCTCGGGCACGAAAGCGTCGATTTCCTTCTGTCGCTCCACGAGAAGCCTAAGCGCCACAGACTGGACGCGCCCCGCGCTGAGCGTTTTGGGGTTGGGGCAGTTGACATTGCGCCACAGAAGCTGCGAGACCTTGTAGCCCACGAGACGGTCGAGAATGCGGCGCGCCTGCTGCGCGTCGACGCGCGGCATATCGATGTCGCGCGGCTGCGCGACCGCCGCCGTCACCGCGCTCTTCGTGATTTCGTTGTATGTCACGCGCAAGAACGGCTTGTCGCCCGCCACGCCCGCAAGCACCTCCCTGAGGTGCCACGCGATCGCCTCTCCTTCGCGGTCGGGATCGCTCGCGAGATAAATCTCATCGGCCGACTTGACGGCAGATTTGAGTTCGCTCACGACCTTGGTCTTTCCTTCCGAAATCTCGTATGTCGGCAGAAACTCCCATTTACCCTCGCCCTTCTCGACGATTTTGATCGCCTTGTCGTCTTTCGGCAGATCGCGTATGTGCCCAACGCTCGATTTGACCGAGAAATCCCCGCCAAGATACTTGGCGATCGTCTTAGCCTTCGCCGGAGATTCCACTATCAGCAGTTTTTTCGACATCACTTTTCTCCTATCTTCTCTCGACGCTCTTGATCGCGGCAACGCGCTTCTTGTACATAGCCACCGATTGTCGCACGATATTCTCAAGAAACCGTCTGTTCGAACCATCTTGCGCGACCTTGAGGCCTTCGCCGGCCCAGTATATCGCGCTGAGAACGCTTTCCCCCCAATCGGTGAAGCCTGTGGCCTTTTCTATTCTCGCCATCTTCTCGCGATCCATACCGAGTTCTTCCCAGGCGTTCCGGCGCGACACATCCTCGACCATTTCACGCCATTTCGCCCGGTAAATCGGCCCGGCGGCGTCGAGATCGGTACCGATTTTCAACTGGAACATCCACGCGATTTCGCGGTAAATCTCCGCATCGCGCGGATTGAGCCGCAAGCCTTCGTCGCGCAGAAGTTTGAGCGCCGCGTGCACCCAGCGCCACCTGTCTTCGTGCGTGGGCATCATTATCGATACGTTATAGGCGAGATTCCACGCCGCGTATCCCCACACTTCGCTCGTATGCGGCTCCATGAACGTCAGGAGCGAAGCGAGCTGCGCGAGTTCCACATAGCGCCCCTCGTCCTGAAGGCGGTCCGCTCTGAACCAAATGACCTCCGCCACCATCGACCGGAAAGCTCCAAGCGCGGCAAGCGCCCCCTCGGCCAACGCGGGCGAAGACCGCTCGCGCTCGCGCTTGAGCATAAACTGCCCCGCCACCGCGAGAATCGCGAGTGACAGGGCGGCGAACAGAACCGCAACGCGGCCCACGCTTCTCATGGCGTCACTTTGTCGCCGTGCGATCGTTGTACTCTCCCGACTCGGTGTTGATTCTGATGACGTCGCCTTCATTGATGAAAAGCGGGACGGCGAGTTCATAGCCGCCTTCGACGGTAGCGGGCTTCGTGACCTTGCCCGAAGCGGTGTTGCCCTTGACGCCAGGCTCAACCTTGATCACCTTGCGCTCGACGAGCTGCGGCAAATCGATGCCGATGACCTTCTCGTTGAAAAAGAGGGCTTTTACCTCCATCTCGTCCATGAGAAAGTATTTCTTATCGCCCATCACGTCGTAGCTGACGCGGATTTCCTCGTAGTTGTCATCGGTGAAGACGAAAGCAGTGCCGTCATCATACGAGTAGGTGATCGTCTGCTGGAGAAGATCGGGTTTTTCGAACTTGTCACCGCTACGGTAACTCTTGGTCATGCCTCCGCCCGTCATCATGTTGCGGAGCGTGCAGTTGTAGATCGCCTGCCCCTTGCCCGGCTTCGAAAAGTCGAACTCCGTGATTTCCCACGGCTCGCCGTCTATAAGAAGTTTTACGCCCTTGTGAAGTTCTCCGGCTCCGATTACTTCGCCCATATTTTCCTCATCTTTCTTTATTTGTTCTTGTGTCGTCACGCGATTCGCCCGCGCGGATGCCGTGAATTATATCATATTCACACGCAAATTTTCAAACACCTCATATAGACAAAGATTACACGACGAGGCCCCCGGCGGACGCTTTGACAAACGCGAGAAAAATGTGATATACTCTCTGTCATGACGACGAACTTTAAGTTTAACAGCTATTACTGCTTCTTCGACTTTATGTCGGAGCGGGGACTCGTATACTGAGCTGAAGACGACTTAAGTATCTGAAACGTGGCCCCGCTCCTTAAAAAGCGAGGCCGTTTTTCTTTTCACGATTTCAATCTTACGAACACTCAAAGGACAGAATAAAATGATCATCATACTTAAAAAAGACGCCGATCAGAAACAGGTGGACAGCCTTCTTCACTGGCTCGGCGAAAGAAACATAACACCGCACATATCGGCGGGCGAGCGCGAAACGCTTATCGGCTGCATCGGCGACGTCGCCAAAATGGACATCGGGCTCGTTCAGGCCCTGAGCGTCGTGGAGAGCGTCCAGCGCATCCAGGAGCCATACAAGGCCGCCAACAGAAAATTCCATCCCGACGACTCGGTCATCGACTGTTCGGGCGTGAAGATCGGCGGAGGCAACTTTCAGGTAATCGCGGGGCCGTGCAGCGTAGAATCCGAAGAGCAGCTCATCGGCATCGCCAAAAGCGTAAAGGCCTCCGGAGCGACAATGCTGAGAGGCGGCGCCTTCAAGCCGCGCACTTCCCCGTACGCATTCCAGGGCCTCGGGAAACGCGGCATCGAGATTCTTCTCGAAGCCAAGAAGGAAACGGGGCTGCCTATCTGCACGGAACTGATGGCCATCGAACACATCGAACACTTCAACGATGTCGACGTCATCCAAATCGGAGCGCGCAATATGCAGAACTTCGACCTTCTCAAGGAGGTCGGCGCGATGACCAAAAAGCCAATTCTCCTCAAGCGCGGCATGAGCGCGACGTTGCAGGAGCTCCTGATGAGCGCCGAATACATCATGGCCAGCGGCAACGAAAACGTCATGCTCTGCGAACGCGGCATCCGCACGTTCGAGACGGCGACGCGCAACACAATAGACCTCACGGTCATCCCCGTCCTGAAGAGACTTTCGCACCTGCCCGTCGTCATCGACCCGAGCCATGCGACGGGATACGTGCATCTCGTCGAACCCTGCGCGATGGGCGCGACGGCGATGGGCGCCGACGCGCTCATCATTGAAGTCCACAACGACCCGCAGCACGCGCTTTGCGACGGCGCGCAGAGCCAAACGCCGGAAATTTTCAATTCGACGATGAAGAAAGTCGCCGCGATCAGACCTTACGCATGGAGAATGTAAAATGAAAACACTCGAAGAACTCAGAGCCGAAATAGACACGATAGACGCTTCTCTCGTCGATCTTTTCAAACGCCGCATGGACGCCGCCTCGGCCGTCGCAGCGGCGAAACGCGAAACGGGAGTTCCCGTGCATGACCCCGGACGCGAACGCCAAATCCTCGCAAAGGTGGCCGGCTCGGTCGGGGCTGATCTCGAAAACGAGGCGAGACTCTTTTTCTCGACGCTCTTTTCGATCTCGCGCGGCCGCCAGCGCTCGGAACTGGCGACAAAAAGCGACTTCGCGCTCGCTCTCGAAAAGGCGCTCGCCGAAAGTCCGGCGGCCTTTCCCGCGAGCGCGAGCGTGGCATGTCCGGGCGCCGAGGGCTCGTATTCGCAGCAGGCCGCTTCGGCACTCGTGAAATTCCCCGAGATATTCTATTTCAAAGGGTTTGAAGACGTCTTCAACGCCGTCGAAAAAGGCATGTGCGACTACGGCATCCTCCCGATCGAAAACTCCGCTGTCGGGAGCGTCAGCGCCGTATACGACCTGATGGATCGCCACAACTTCAAGATCGTTCGCGCCCACCGACACCGCGTGCGGCATGTTCTGCTCGCGAAACGCGGCGTAAAACTCGCGGACATAAAGGAAATCCACAGCCATCCGCACGCCCTTTCGCAGTGCGCGCGCTTCCTGAGAGACAACCCCTCCATCCGCGCGGTGCCGTCGACCAATACCGGCGTTGCCGCGGGAGAACTCGCCGCATCCACACGATCGGACATCGCCGTCATAGCTTCGCGCGAATGCGCCGAACTCTACAACCTTGACGTCATCCGCGAGAACATCGCCGATGTCGACTCCAATTTCACCCGCTTCATCTGCATTTCGAAGCGGTACGAAATCTACGCCGACGCCTCGAAATTCTCGGTGATGATGAGTCTCGCGCACCGCGCGGGCGCACTCTCGGATGTGCTCGTGAAATTCTCCTCGTGCGGCGTAAACCTGACGAAACTCGAATCGCGGCCCGTCCCGGGCAGCGACTTCGAATTCCGCTTCATTTTCGACTTCGAAGCCTCTCCGCACGATCCTCGCGTGGTGAAACTCCTTGCGGGTTTCGCGCAAGACCCTGAAATAGAACACTTCACATTCCTCGGCGCATACAGCGAAAAATGAAACGCATACAGGTAAACACCGCTTCACCGTACGAAGTCATCGTCGGCGAAGGAGCGGCGAAGTTTCTCGCCTCCTTCGTCGCCGAGGCGCTTCCGAAAGCGGCCAACATAGCGATCGTCGCCGACTCCAACGTCGAAGCGCTCCATGCCGGCCGGATAGAGCGCCTCCTCGCGGACACGGGCAGGCGCCTCGAGCGCATAACGTTCGAGGCGGGAGAAAAATCGAAAACGCTCAAAACGTATGCCGAACTTCTTTCGGCTCTCGCCATCATGCGGTTTTCGAGACGCGACGCCGTCATCGCCCTCGGCGGCGGGGTGACGGGAGATCTCGCGGGATTCGCCGCCGCGACGTATATGCGCGGCATTGACTTCATACAGGTGCCGACGTCGCTTCTGGCGATGGTCGACTCGTCCGTCGGAGGCAAATGCGGCGTCGATCTTGAAGAGGGCAAGAATCTCGCCGGCGCGTTCCACCAGCCGAAAGCCGTCTTCTGCGACACGTCTTTCCTCAAAACGCTCCCCGAAAAATGGCGCGTCGACGGAATGGGAGAAGTGCTCAAATACGCGGTTCTCGCGGATGCAGGGCTGTTCGGCCGCCTTGAGGCCGCGCCGAGCGAACCTATAAGCGAAGACGACATCGCGCTTTGTATTTCGATGAAACGCGATATCGTAAGCCGCGACGAAAAGGAATCGGGCGAAAGAAAACTTCTCAATCTCGGCCATACTTTCGCGCACGCGATCGAAAAGGAGAGCGGTTTCACGATCTCTCACGGCCGCGCCGTAGCGACCGGAATCGCCATGGCCTCCCGCAAGGCGGCTTCACTCGGCCTGTTGCGCAGGGCGGATTCGGACAGAATCGTTTCGCTCGTCAACGCGATGAGCTACGACACCGGCACGACGATCCCCCGGGATGTTCTCGAGCGGGCGATGCTCGGCGACAAAAAGGCGGAAAACGGCCAGATCGATTTCGTGTTGCCGACAACGATCGGAAAGTGCGTAATCAGAAAAATGCCCGCCTGATCGCGCTCGGGCGACGGCGGGCATTGCGTCAGCCGATCATGCCGCCGTTGACGGAGATGATCTGACCTGTGATGTAAGACGCGCTTTCGGACGAGAGAAACGCGACGCACTCGGCGATGTCCGCAGCCGTGCCGAAACGCTTGAGCGGGATCGTATCCATGTAGGCCTTCTTCACGTCATCGGGAAGAACGTCGGTCATCTTCGACTGTATGAACCCGGGCGCGACGGCGTTGCAGCGGATCTGACGCGAGCCGAGTTCCTTGGCCGTCGTCTTCGTAAGCGCGATTACACCGCCCTTTGAGGCCGTGTAGTTGGCCTGACCGGCGTTGCCCATGATCCCCACGACCGAGGCGATGTTTATGATCGCTCCGCCGGACGGGGAGCCGTCGGCGGCCTTGTTCTTCATCATCGGACGCGAAACGGCGCGGGTGAAAAGGAACGTGCCTTTGAGATTGACATCGATGACCTGATCCCAATCGTCGTCGCTCATGCGCATCAAAAGCCCGTCCTTGGTGATGCCGGCGTTGTTGACCATGATGTCGACGCGTCCGAGTTTTTCGATCACCTCCCTGATGCAGGCGTCCACCTCGGCGGACTGAGACACATTCACGCCGAGAGCAAGAGCCTTGACACTCTTCTCTTCAATCGCCTTCACGGTCTCTTCGCACCATTCGGCCTTGAGATCGACGACGGCTACATCCGCACCCTCCGAAGCGAGTTTTTTGGCTATTTCGGCGCCGATACCGCGAGCGGCACCCGTTACAACAGCGACCTTACCGTTAAGTTTAGACATGATAAACTCCTTGTGTTGGCGCGTTTCAGACGAGCGCAGCCGCCGTCGCCTCGAGCGAAGCCGTATCGGCGACATTGAGCGTCACTATCGCGGGATCGATTTTTTTGACAAGCCCCGAAAGCACCTTGCCGGGGCCGAATTCGACAAACGTATCCGCACCGAGCGCCTTCGCCTCTTCTACATCGGCGGCCCAGTTGGTCGTGCCGGTAACCTGCTCGAGCATCATCGCCTTTATTTCGCCGGGGTCAGACGAATGAGGCTTGGCCGTCACGTTCGAGAGAACGGGGATTTTCGGCGACTTGAATTCAATAGTATCGAGAACGGCGGCGAGTTTCTCGCGGGCGCTCGCCATATACTTCGAGTGGAACGCTCCGGCCGTCGCGAGCGGAATCGCGCGCTTGATTCCCAGTTCCTTGGCGATCGCGGCCGCCGCCGCGATCTCGTCCTTCGAACCCGAAAGAACCTGCTGCGCCGAAGAGTTGATGTTGGCGACGGTGCAGAGCGACTTCGCGCAGAGTTCGGCGAGCTGCTCCGAAGAAGCGCCTACCACGGCGATCATCCCCGAAGGAACGGCTTCGCACGCCTCCTGCATAAATCTGCCGCGCGCTTCGAGAACCTTGAGGGTCGACTCGAAATCGAGAACGCCGGCCGCAGCAAGCGCTCCCCACTCGCCGAGCGAAAGACCGGCGGCACACGAAAATTCAACGCCTGTTTTCTTTTTGAGGGCCGTGTAGGCCGCCCAGGACGTCACGAATATTGCCGGCTGGCATATATTCGACTTCGTAAGCTCCTCGGCGGGACCTTCGAAACACGTCTTCGCGAGATCGAACCCGAGAACTTCATCCGCACGGGAGAAGAAAGCGGCGATTTCGGGATCCGCCTCGGCGAAATCCCTGCCCATGCCGGGTACCTGCGCCCCCTGGCCTGCGAAAATGCAACATTTGCTCATATCCGGATTATGATATATTTGGTTGTTTGTTTGTTTACGAACGGACATCCACCACGGCCGACGCCACGTTGGCGAAGACTTCGGCGAGACGGTTTTTGGGAATCGTCGAAAACGCGAGACGGATAAGCCCCGAGAGAACGATCGTTCCCGTGGAATATTTTTCGATAAGTTTCACGCGTACGGCCTCGGCGTCCGCGCCGATGGGCTTGACACACATGAAATAGCCGGAGTTGAACGGCATAACCTCAAACGCGTCGGCGTATTCGGGATGCGCGGCGAGAATCGAGCGGATTTCATCGTATCGCGCCTTGAGAACATCGTATTTCTCCTTCTTCTGCGCCTCGTAAGCCTCTTCGTCGTTATACGCCGCGACGGCCATGGCCTGCCCGACGGAGCTCGCGTTCGAAATCGCGCTTCTCACATTACCCGCGGCTTTCGCTTCGAGCGCCTTGAGCTGATCGTCGTTGGCGCCCTTGAACGCGAACGAGACGAATCCCACGCGAAGACCCCAGACGTAATCCTCCTTCGTGGTTCCGTCGAGTTTTACCGCGAGCACGTTCTCGGAAAGATCCGCGAACTCGGCAAAAAGCGACTCTCCGTGGACACCCGGCTCGTAAACGAGTCCGAAGTAGGCGTCATCGAGAACGACGACGATTTTCTTCCCCGCGTCGGCGGCCTCCTTGACGGCGGCCACGATGGCGGCGGCGTCTTCGTTCGTCGCGGTGTACCCGGTCGGGTTGTTGGGAAAGTTGAGTATGAGAATCTTCTTGGCACCTTCCGAAAGGAGCGCGGACTTCATCGCATCGACGTCGAACCTGCCGTCGCGGAAAGTGTTGAAAAGTTCAAGGCTCGAGCCGACGGCTTCTTCAAAAACGAGCGAATAGTTGTCCCAATAAAGATCTGGAACAACGACTTTGTCCTGCGGACTCGCGAACAGCTCCGCCGTTATGCGCAGACCATGCGTCAAAGCGTTGGTCACCACGGGGTCGGAGAACTTTCTGTGCGCGAGAGAAGGATTCTTCTTTACCTGCATCGCCTTCCAGCGCTTGCGCAGTTCGGGGTTGCCGAAACTGCCGGCGTAAAGAAAAGCCTTCCTGCCGAGCGCGGTCGTTTTCGCGAAACAATCCATCACGAGCGGCGAACCGTCTTCTTCGAAAGCCATGCCTATGGTGGCGTTGATGTCACAGGCTTTTGCCTCGGCCCCCTGACCGAGAATCCCGCCGTACGGGAAATACATGCGGCGCCCCGCGTCGGAAAGGAACTGCGCCGCAGGTCCGAGCGTTTCGTTCAGTTTTAAAGCTAATTTGTTCATAACGGGGGATATTATACCAAAAATACCCTCACCCACGCATATACGGCGCCAAGCCGGAAAAACCGGCTTCGCGCCGATATGCGCACCTCACCTGTCCAGAAGCGATGCCGACGGCGGATCGAGGAACATGGCGCAGTCGGGATGAAGCTGCAGAAACGAAGCGGGCAGCATATTCGTTACGGGGCCCTGCACGGCGCCCTTGACGGCTTCGGCCTTGCGCTCATCGGGACACGTGCAAACGATCGCCTTCGAATGAAGTATCTGCTTCATCGTCATCGAAAAAGCATGCGTAGGGACATCGTCCTTCGTCGCGAACCAGCCTTCTCCCACCTGCTGCATGCGACACTTGTCGTCAAGCGGAACTATCTTGTACGCGCGAGCGCAATCGATGTCGGCGGGCGGATCGTTGAACGCGAGATGTCCGTTTTCGCCGATGCCCACGCACGCGACATCGACCGACGCTTCGCGTATAAGCGACTCGAGGCGCGCGATCTCCGCTTCCTTGTCGGCGGCTTCGCCGTCAACTTCGATGAACGCCTTCATCGGCTGCGGCGTTCTGGCGACGAAACGCTCGCGCATATATCCTCTGAAGCTGGCTTTGTGCGAAACAGGCAGATCGATGTATTCGTCAAGATGGAAACCCGTGACTTTCGTCCAGTCGATGCCCGGCTCGCTTACGAGCGCTTCAAGAAATTCGAACTGACTCGCGCCCGTGGCCACGATGATTCGCGCCGAGCCTCGCGCATTTATCGCTTCACGTATCTTCGCGGCTGCGGCAGCTGCCGCTTTCGCCGCCATATCCGCCTTGTCTTTGCCGATGTGAACATTCATTTTGTTTTTCCTTTCGTTATATTTCAAAACAGGTCGTCCGTCGGACTTTCGAGCGCCGGACATGAACCGGGACACGACAGCGCGCCCTATCGAGAAAGCGCCTCGGCCAGAACCGGGAACTTTTCGTTGGCCAGCTGACGCGGCGAGAGAGATTTCTTCACACAGAGCGCGGCCGCGCGCCCCACCACGACACCCATCTGCCCCGTCGTATTCTCGACGCGGACGGACGCCATCGCCACGTGCGTGACGGAAATGTCCTTGCCGGCCATAAAGAGATTGGGTATCGTCTTCGAATAGAAACACCTGAACGGGATGGGGTACGGCTTTATGGTAATCATCCGCCCTCTGTTTTTAACGCCGAACTCCTTCCAGCGGGGGTCGTCATAGGCGCAGGAGCGGTATGCTTCGCCGGGAAAGTGCTTCTCGTTGTACGGATGCGGGAAATGCATATCGAGATACCATGTCGTGGGCACGACACCGTCGGGATACACCCTGTTTTGCGTCAGATCCTGCTCGCAGAGAACGTAGTCGCCGACGATGCGTCTCGCCGCGCGCTTGCCGGTTATGAAACCCATCCACGTCATCTTCGCTTTCGCGTAGGCGGCGCGGTTGGTCGCCTTGTTCTTGTAATAATCCCACGTGCCGTAGGCCGCCCTGAAATTGTTGTCGCGTATCCATTCGCCGTCTTCGACGGCATCCTTGTCGAAACCGCTCTCCCAGTTCCATCCGGCGACATACGGTCTCGAGGTCTGCACGGGCCAGCGCGGACGCGTCACATCAACGGACTCGGCGGTGACGTTGTGAGCCCACGGGCATCTCGGGAACGGGGTCTCCTCGTCCACCCAGTCGGTTATCCAGAAATTCGACGACCCGTAGCCTCCTGGCGTCTCGTCCTTCGCCGCCGCGAGCGTCTCCCCCGTCTCCTCCTTGAGTTCGGGCTTCATCCTCACCTCGGCTCCGGCCGCGACGCCGAGCCAGCCGTCGCCGGTCGCGTCGCAGAAATACTTCGCCGCGAAGCGCTGCTCGCGGGATGTGAAGATATTGCGCCCGATGACGGCCGCGATCGAACCGTCGGAGTTTTTCTCCACAGCGACGCCGCGTGTCGAAACGAAGCAGGTGAGATTCTTTTCCTTGCGCATGAACGCGTCTACGGCATTGTCGTTGACGGTCGGCCTGACGCCCCCGGACGTGACCCCCTTGCCGCGCGATATGGCGTTGATTTCGCGCATCAGCTTCGAGATTTTCGGGAAAGGCGGCAGATCAAACCCGCCGATCGGGCCCACCCGCACCTCATTCGAACCGTTGCCTCCGAACACGGGGCGGTCTTGGATTATCGCAACCTTGAGACCTGCGCGCGCCGCCTCAATCGCGGCGCACATGCCCGCGTAGCCGCCTCCGACGACGACGAAATCGAATTCCCCCGCATCGGGCGCGCGCTCGGGATAACCGAGAAGCTCCCTGCGCCACGCGAAATCGATCGTTTCGGGAGGCGTAAAATCAGATGATCCGGGCACGAACAGAAGCGCGTCGACGCGCCCTTCGAAGCCAGTGAGATCGCGTATCGTCACCTTCACCTCGCCGGAAGAGACGACGATGCCGCCTTTTCTCCACGCCCATCGGCCGTCTTCGTATTTGCCGAATTCGCCGGCGCTTTTGCCGTCCACAAGAACTTCAAACCGGCCGGGACCGTGCGGCGCTACCCAGTCGCGAGTGCGAACCCACAGTCGATAGGAGCCGGCCGGGAGTTTCACGTCCCCTTCTGCCGCCGCGACTGGTACGCCCAGCCCGTGCGCGAGCAGGAAAGGCGAGCCCATCTGATCCATAAACTGCTGATCGACGACCCAGCCGCCTCTGGAGGCCAGAGATTCCGCCTCCACGAGAACGGGCGAGGAGGTGCTTTTCGAACAGGCGGAAACGAGCACGAGCGAAAGCGCCGCTAAAACATGTATGGTTTTCATTTTTTTATCGCAACCTTGATTGTGTTGTTTTTACCTGTGGTGAGATCCGTGACCTCGGCTTTCCACTTCGAGAAGAAACCCGTGGGCTTTTCGCAGGAGGGAATTCTGAGCGCAATTTCGGCGCGCCCCCTCTCCACGCTGTAAAGGCCGGACTCGTCGCGCGCGACACCTTCATTATCCGTGAACGAAAGCCGCACGATCTGCCGCCCGGGCGCCGGGGAGCCGTCCTCGTCCCTGATCATGACGACGAGCTTCACGCCGCAACCGGCCTTCGCCTCGCCTTCGAGCGAAAGTTCGGGCGCTTTAAGTCTTTTGGGGTACACGGCGTAGACGCGGCCTTCGGCCGGAGCATATTCTTCGCCGAGATCTTTCGCGCCGTTGAAGCCGTACACGACCGATCCTTCGGGAACGCTGATGCGAGTGTCGATCTTCTGCGCGGCTCCAACGACGCGGTACCAGTCGTTCGTCTTGAATATGTTGTGGAACGACGGCTTGTCGCTGCGCTTGTCGTTGACGACGACAACATATCTGACGCCCTTGTATTCCTTCACGAACGTGAACGAACTTTTGCCGTCGGTGGCGGGAGACGAGGCGAACGACTCGGCCGCGAGCGAATCGACGACGTTGGTGTACCACGAAGAGAACGCTTTGTCCATGAGATGCCATCTGCCGGGCGTGTACGTCAGATCCTTGAGATGCACGCAGTTGTCGTACTTGTTGGTCGCATAGCTGTCGAGCACGATCTTGACACCCTTTGAGGCGAGCCTTCTCAACGCATCGGCATGATCCTTGTAGACGACGCGGCTCATAAGACAGATGATATACCGGTAATCGTCCGCATAGCCGCTCTTCAGTTCCTCGCTGCCGATATAATCGAACGGCGCCGCGTGTTTGGCCATATTGCCGCCGATATTGCAGCTGTAGTGGTGATGCCCCCACCAGAAACCGGCGGCGAAACTGATTTCGGGCAGGTTAAGCATCGCGATCTTCGCCTTTTCGTTCGGCATGTCCCGCAGAAGCAGCGCCGCGGGATGCAACGTTTCGCGCCAGCGTTTGCCGTAGACCTGCGCACAATCGGGTTCGGCGATGCACTTAACGTCGTTGGTGGGGCCGGCAAGATACCTTTTGGCGTTCTCCTGTCCGAACTGCCACGAATTGAGACCGAACCAAGAGAGATTGTGCATCGGAACGGCGCCCATCGACAACCACGTCTTGATCGTCACCTCGTCGACGCTTTGCCCCATATCGATTATTCTGTGTTTGCCGTTCTTATCCTTGAGGAGAGGATGGCGCCCCTTCTGCTCGGGCCAGTAATTGCCGCCGAGCGTAGGCTGATACGGGCGGTTGTAGGGACGGCACGCGGCATAGTGCAGCCTGAGCTGGCGCAGCGTCGTCACAGGCGAATACTCATACTCCCAGCTCGCTCCCATGTCGACCGATTCGAAAAGCGCGCCGAAACACGGCTCGGTCCATACGAGGACGTCATCCTTCAGTTCGTGTACGGCCTCCGTCGTTTTGTAGTTGGTAATAATGGGCGGCAGACCGCGCGAGCAGACGTATTCGAGCGTCGCGAGCGCAGGATACGTCCCGCGCCGGATCTCTCCGCGGGGAGGCGGTATGCCGAGTTTCTTCCAGTTCACTTCGCTCGGCGCATCGTTGTAGGTGAAGTCCGGCTCGACGCCAATCGACTCGCGGACCATCTTCAGATACTTGGGATTTTCCTTCGCCCGCTTCGCCACGCCCGAACCGTATATCTCCGAGTTGAGCAGCATCGTGCGCCAGTTGGCGAGCTTGGCGTAAGGATTAAGTTTCATGACGGCGTTCGCCTTGATCTTCGCCATGTCGAAACCGGTGTCGAACCACTGCCCGCCGTTCTCGTACCTGATGTTCGCGAACATCCCGTTGACGAGGGCTTTTCTGACTTCAAGCGGATTGTCTACGCCGATGTTGTAGGCATTGACACCGAGAATCTTCAGATAGTCAGGCCTTATGTAACCCATCCCACCCCAACTCATGAAAATGAACGGATCGCCCTCGAGACCGAGGCGGCCCTTGATTTCAAGTTCACCCTCGCGCCGGAGCGCAACGGCGCCGTTTGCGATGAGCTTGAACGAGTACGGGTATTTCCCGGGGCGCAACTTGGCCGGCTCGAGAGGAACTTCGAGGTAAGACTCGCCCGCGGGAATCGAGCACCTGCGGACGGGACCTTGGATAGCGCCCACCTCGCTCACGAGTTCATATTCGCCCGCCTCGGGAGCCACGACCCTAAAGCGCAGCACCGCCTCCTTCTGATCGCGGAAGAAAACGGTGTAAAGGATGTTTTCGGCGAGGATTTCCTTCGAGCCTTCATAGAGACCGCGCTTTGCGGCCGCGAGAGACGCTATTTCTCCGTCGTCAAGCGCGCGGCTGAAAATGCTCATCTCGTCGAATATCGCATCGGTGGGGCCGGTGCCGTCGCAGGCGGTGCCGTAACGGAAACGACCTTTCTCCTTCTCCATCGCAACGCATCTGACAACGCGTTTTTTCGCCGGATCATCCTTCACTTCGCTATCGAGAACACCGTCGAGATAATAGGCGATGCGCCCGTCTCTCCAAGATACGGCCACGTGCGTCCAGACGTCTTTTCGCGGTATCGGAGTCTTGAACGAAAGAGCAGCGCCGCGATCGCCCGCTTTGAAAGAACCGCCTCGGAGGAACCACTCGCTCGACCATGATTTCGTGAACGAAAATATGTTCAACGCGTCATTCGTCGAAACGGACGGGGCGTTCCTGATCCAGAACGCTATCGTGCCGGCCTTGAACGGAAAATCCTTCAGAACTCCGGCGTCAGCGCTCGTGAACACCGTGCCGCGCGCCTTACGACCGCCGTCAATCCACATGCCGGGGGCGAACTGGCCCTTGTAGGGATAAACGCCCGTGACCTGCATCTGGAAACGCTCGACCTCAACCGGGCAGTCCGTTTTGACGACGAGCGCCGATTTGCGCTTGCCGCCGGTGCGGTTGTCCGTCACGAGATGGCACCACACGCGCTGCCAGTCGCCCGTCAGTTCGACGGTGTTCGTCACGCACTTGTCGACGACCTCGTTTTTGAGAGGATTGGCCTTCTCGCACGCCTTGCGGGCGGCGGCGGTCAGCTCGGTGAGATACGGATAGAGCGTCACCTTGCCGCCCTTGCGGCCCTTGACGTAAAAACTCCACGTGTTGCCCGCATCGTGTCCGACCCAGTGGTAACCGATCGCGGTGGGCCTCGGAGCGACTTCGAACGTCCCGCCGGAGAATTTCGCGGATGTCCTGCCGCGTTCGAACTTCGCGGGCGCCTGAACGGTGAAATTCGCCGGATTCGCGAAAAACTGCTCCATCGGCGGAAGTTTGTTGTTTGTTTCACGGTAGAAGTGATACCCCTTGCCGAACCTGCCCGGAGCATAACCGGCCTCGTTCATGCCGACGAGAAACGCCTCGCCCTGAAGACGGGCGGGAGAATCGAAATCTGCGTGGAACCACACATCCTTCGCCGAATCGACGAGAGCAAGAGCGGGAAGCGATATGACGCATGCCGCAAGACAGTTGATTTTCTTCATTTCACACCACCCTTCTTATCTGCCGTTCGCATCGGGAGCCGTCGGAACGGCCACGGCTCCGACGGCCTTTTCGTTGAAAATGCCGAGTTCTGATATAATCTTCGCGTAACGCGCGATGACGCGCGGCTTGACGTTGATGTACCAGCCGTGCGTCTTGAGCTGTTCGGTAAGCGCGATGAAACGATTGCCCTTCTCCCAGATGTACGGCGTGAACGCGACGACCGGCGCATCGAGAACACCGATGCGCCACCCGGGGCCGGAGACGCCGGGGCCGCGCTGAAGATCGACGGACTCGCTCAGTCTCACAAAAGGCGAAGAGGTTTCGACGACGCGATAGGTCTGGTTGATGACCGTGATGCCGTCTTGCGAAAGAATGCGCGGACGTCCGGGCGAACAGCTCGAAACGAAATAATCGAGCCCTGCTGCGGCGGCGGCCTTCCAGATGACGGGATTGGGCTGCGAGCAGGTCCTCAGATCGCTGTCCATGAACGCGTAGAAACCTGTCGGCACGTTCGCTTCGCCGGCGATCGCCGCGATGCGCTTCTTCGCCTCCTTCAGGTTTTTCGTGAACTGCTCCGGCGGGAATTTCGCTTCGGCGGCGACGCCGAGAGCGCCCGCGTGGAGAACAGGCTCGATAAGTTCGGCCGCGCCGCCGCGGTCCATCGGCACGCGCAGAAGTTCCCAAAGCTGCGGACACGTCTCGTAACGCTGCGCGTGGACCGCGATACCCATCTTGAACTTGTGGAACTGGGCGTATTCGATGACATTCAACATCGCCTCGTTGTGGGCGATTTCGCCGGAATGCCACAGAAGCGTCGTGAGAATCATACCCTTTTTCGCCCATTCTCTGAGCTGGTCGTCGCTCGGGTCGTCATCGGCGGGTTTTTCGTCTTTTGCCCACTTCTGGGGAAAAAGCTCTATGCAGGGAAACGTCGGGCGGTACGGATCGACAATCTGAACGCAGCAGCCGTCCTTCGACCAGCGAAAGATGTCTCCGTCGCTTGTCTGGCGTCCGAGAATGACGCGATCGCCGAGTTCGCAGGCGAGGCTCGAGGCATAAGCGGCGAGCGGACTCGTGCTCTCGGCATACCCCGAAAAGAGAACGTCGCGCTGGAGGAGCCATTTGCACTCGTCAAAGACGGGCACGGAGCGGCGGCGCACTTCCGCCGGAACGCGACAGGCGAGCGCGGCGGGGTCGCCGAAGAACACGCTCTTCGCGCAATTCTTCCACTTCAGAGACATGCGCAGCGTGAGCGATGCCCACGTTTCGTTTTTCCGCGCCTTGACGGTTTCGCACTTCATGCCTGCGGGCACGACCACGGCGGCGGGGAGATAAAGTTTTTTCGCGTACGCTATCTCAGGGTAGAGATACGGGGAGAGTTTTTCATCGAAGCCTTCGAAGCGCACGCACCCTCCGACGGCCGCAAGAAGGCGCGGGCGCTTGGCGAAAAGCGCCGAATAGATTTCGCCGGCCGTCCCGCCGGCCAGCTTCTCGCAACCCAGAACATCGAGAGTCGAATCGAAAAGCGTCGTACGCCCGTAGGTGATGAACTTGACGTCGGCGCGCGCGCAGAGATAGTTGAGATCCTGAAAATGACGCCCCGCGATGACTTGCGAACCGTGCTCGGCGAACAGTCTGCCGTCGCGGTAGACTTCGCCGTAACTGTCACATATCGCTCCACACTCTTCGGCCATCCACGCGAGCGTGGCAGCCACGAGATGCGCGTCCTTCATATCGGGGCCGGAAAGAAAGAGCCACACTTCTTTTTTGGCGGGCGTCGCCGCAAAGGCCGCGGATACGGCAAGCACGACCGCGGCCATGGCCGCGAGAATATGCTTCAGATGTTTCATTCATCCTCCGTTGTTTGTCGGTTTGTCGTTGCATCCCCTGCGGTTCTGGGCACCATATCATGAATTTCTCCAGCCGTCGGCGGATAGGATATCTGCGGATTCGTCGGCATCGGCTTTGGAGCGCTCGCTCTTTCCGCTTTTTTTCTCCGCTTCGGCCGCGTCGAGTTTGGCGCGCTCGTTTTCGGCGCGGGTCATTTCCTCGGCCTTGTCTATTTCTTTCTGGGCGGAGCCGAGCTTCTCCTTTTTGATCTCTTCGACCAGCTTTCTCAGCCCCTCCTGACTATCCTTATCGAGCATCTTCTCCTCAAGTTCCTCGCGTTCTTCCTTTTCAAGCTCTTCTTTGTGCATCTTGAGCCAGACGGCACGCTCTTCGGCGGAAAGCTCCTTGAGTTTCTTGGCACGGTCAAGCTTCATCTTCTCCATCTCGAGTTTAGCGGCTCTGTCCGCATCCTGTTTCTTCCACTCATCCTTCATGCGGCGGATAAGTTCCTTCTTGCCGACAGGATCCGCAAGTTTTGAAGCCGACCAGCCGTGGTCGTCCCAAGGCGACGCGTCGGAAAGCGTCTTTTTACGCCTGAGCGCTTCCGCCTGAGCAGATTCGGCGTCATCAAGAACATACGGTGTCATAAACACCAAAAGTTCACTTCGGGACTCTGAACTTTGAGTTGTCCCGAAAAGCCACTTGCCGACGTAGGGAATATCTTTCAATATCGGAATTCCCGTTTCTTTCTCGCTCTTGACCGTCTGCGTCAACCCGCCGAATATAACGGTTTGACGATTCTCAAGTATCGCATCGGCTGCCATCTTTCTTGTAATCGTTGTCGCGGCATTGATTTCAGACTTACCGTCCGAAGCCGTAATGGCCTGACCGGCGCCTTCCTGCGAATACTCCTCTTCCACCTCAAGCATGACCGTGCCGTTGGGATTGATCTTGGGTGTCACCTTGATTTTAATGCCGAGATCTTTCTGCTCATAATCCGGTACGGCGGAACCGTTGTAAGTGGAACCCGAATACGTATATCCCTTGAACATATAACGCATTTCCGTCGCGTCAATGGTCGCTTCTTTGTTGTCCAAAGTCATGATAATCGGAGAGGCGATGTACTTTGTGCGGCTGTCCGTCTTTGACGCCTGGATGACAGCCGAAAGATTAAGCTTGTCGGACTTGACGAGATAATTAATGCCGCTTCCTATCGGCGTCGCGCCCCCCCATTGCACATTGTTCGCAAGGTTCGAGCCGACATTAGACATCTTCTCGAGAAGACCGGCCGCGTTGCCGCCTCCGCCGCCAAGCATGTAATTATTCCGATTTACAAGCGTATCGGCACCGTTTGCGTCTTTCGCTCCGCGTTGCACCCAATCGATGCCCGTTTTGAGATCGTCGCCGAGTCCGACTTCGATGATCACCGTCTCGATCAGAACTTGACTCAATTTGATATCCATTGACTCGATAATCGATTCTACGATCGGCACAAGTTCCTTGTTCGTCATCACGACAAGACCGTTGATGCGCTTGTCGGCGAGAACAGTCGTATTGTCTTTGGAAAGCTCTCCCGCCTTCGCCTCTCCGGCACGCTGGTTGACGGATTTCCTCGCCGCCGCCGGCTGGTTGCGCGTCAGATTGCCGCCGCTGCCGGACTTCGCGGCCTGATTCTGGTTCTTTCCGGAATTTTTCGAATTAGGCGCGTTGCCGATCAGATCGTTTATCATGTCGGAGACTTCTTCGGCCTCGGCATACTTCAGGCGATAGACTTTTACCACCGTATCGGGCGTCGTCTCCACGTCAAGCTGATCGATCACCTTGTCGAAAAAGTCCATGTTCGACTTCTGGGTGACGATGATAAGTTTGTTGGAGCGCTCGTCGGAAAGTATGAGCACCTTGCCGCGGATCATCCCGCGGTCGGCGTCGCTTATGCCCACGACAAGCGACTCGTTGCTGGCCGGAGCCGCCGGTTGAGGCTGTCTGCGGGAAAGAAGACTGCGGCCTACTGTAAAGTTATGCGTCTGCGGCCTTTGCTGAATGACTGACTTCCCGTTTTTTTCCTGTTCTTTCTGAGCGTCCTCGACAATCGCGACGAGCGCCGCCTTGATGTCCTCGGCGGCCGCGTTTTTGATCTGACGCACGAAAACGTTCTCGTTCACCGGATTCGCGACATCGATCATCTTCACGATTTCAAGCATTCTGTTGATGTTCTGCTCGGTATCCGTGACGAGAATAGAATTCGTGCGCTCGAACACGACGAGAATCCCGCTGTTGGACTTGAAGCCTTCAAGCGCCTTCTGGGCGTCCTCCGTCGAAATGTTTTTGAGCGGAATCATCATCGAAACCACCCTCTCGCGCTCTTTAAGCTTCGCGTCCGCATCGAGAATGAGAGGAATACCTTTTTTTCTCACCTCCTTGCGGGGAAGCGCCCTTACGAACTTTTCGCCGTACGGTTCGAGATGGATGTCGTTCATTTCGAGAAGAACTTCGATCGTCTCTATTTTTTCCTCGTCGGAGAATTCCTGGTTCGGCGCCGTCTCGAACGTGATTTTCACGTCTTTGACTTCAGGATCCTTGAGGATTGTCTTGTTCGTCAGATCCATGTACATTCCGAATATGACGCCGAGAGACGCGTCGTTGAACGCGAAGCCTTTCGTGCCGGTGCTCGGAGCGGCCTCGGACTGCGCCGAGCCGGTATCGCGCCCGACCTCGGAGACTCCCCTCCCCGCGGTATTGCCTGATCTCAAAAAAGGCCGGCGCCCCAGCAAGCCCTGCCGCTGCGCGAAAACATCACCCGCCGTCAATCCCGCGCACAAAACAAACAATGACGCGAACAACGATTTAATTCTGTTCATTACCGTTCTCCTTCAAATCGGCCTTTCTCGCGGTTCCGTCCGCCGCTTCCGGAACAGCCTCCCGCCGCACATCCTCGGCATCGCGCGTATACGCGCAAGTGACCGTGAAATTACCGCGCAGATACCCTGTGAAAACTTTTGACTTGCTGATCGGATCCATGCTGATCTCCTTGATCGCGAAAATGCCGTTCTTTCCGCTTTCAAGCGCATACATGAATTTTACGATCGCTTCGAGGCTGCCCTCCCATCGGCTCGCGGTGATCGGCAACTCGTATATGTCGCCCTCCGAAATCTCCGCGCCTGTTTTGCGTTCGCCCCTGAAAACGATATTCGCCGCGTCGGCGAGATTGTCGATCTTGCGTCGCCAGGCTATATCCGTCGTCTGCTCGACATCAAACGCGGGCATGGAACTTTTGGCCGATTCATACGCCTCGTCCCAATAGCGCCTCTCGCCGATAAGTTCACGCTCCTGAGCGTATTTCCTTCTGGCGTCATCATACGCCTTGCGCGAACGCACCCACTCTTTCTCCTGCCTGAAGAACCAAAGCCCGACCGCCGCGGCATACAGAAGGATCATGCCGAGGACGGCCGCCGCCGCCTTCTCCCTGAGACTCATGCCGCTCATTGCTCCATGTCCTCCTCTTTGTGGAAGGCACAGACGATTGTGAACGACTGCTCCGCGCTCTTGCCGGATTTCGGTTTCAGATCTTTAAGCGTGACGACCTCGAAAAGCCGTTTTTCATCATCTCCGTCCGTAAGCATGATTCTTTCAAGCTCCGAATGAAATTCATAAGCCAACTCGGACGTATCGGCCACGGCCGCAATAACCACGCTGTCGTCGAACTTGAAATTGAATCGCTCGACGACGACACCCTCGTCCGGCAACCTGTCGCTTACGGCTTTCAAAACGGCCAATGCGCCCGCGGAATGATCGCTGTATTTTTTCACGAGCTTGACCTTGGATTTCATTTCGCTCACCTCGCGGTAAGACTTCGCGTGCCTGCGGCATTTGTCCTTTTCACGTCCCGCGAGCCAGCGGTAACCGAACGGCACCCCGAACAGAACACCTACGGCGAGAAGCCATATCATCGCCGAAAAAGCCATCCATTTAGCCAATTTGGCCTTGAAACGTGTTTCTTCGAGAACCTCACGCCAGCTTGCGGGCAACACATCGAGCGTCGACGGATCTTGCGCTCTCTCGGCGATGCCCGACAAACCGGAATCGCCGGACGGGCGGCTCAGTTCGCGGATAGCCGCAAAACACGACAGCTCGCCGTCGATAAATTCTTTCGTAACAGGCTCTTCGGGAGGCGTCTGTCCGGAATCTTCCGACTCATCCCGCTTCTCGGCGGACGAACGCTTGAAAAACAGTATTTCATGCAACTCTTTCGCGCCGAAAAGTTCTTCAGCCTCGAGAAGCCCGAGAAGCGCCTCCCTTTTGAGCGGCGCATGCGCATCTACGGATCTGACGGACGACATAATATCTCCGTCAAGCACTATAAGCGACAGACCGTCAACGCTATCCAAGACGAGCAAGCGTCTCAAATCATCCGTTCCCGAAGAAAATATCTGCGGCCAAAGCGAGCGCAGCTCTCCGAAAACGAGAGAATCTATTTTGACCACGCTGAGTTTTTCGGCATCCAGCGCTTCACCGATATCTTCCGCGGAGCTTTCCGGAAGAGCCGCCGCAACGACGGTTTTGCTCGTCTCGGATTCACGCATGACTTCCACGCCGACGGAAAGATCGTCGTCCGGATACGGACTCATCGCCTTCAGGACAGGTGCGGAAAACTCGACGGGATCGGCGTCGGACGGCACTTTTACGACTTTTACGATAAGCCTGTTCAAAGGCAAAGCGAGCACGACCTCGTTACCGTCATCGTCGGCGCGAAGCATACGTATTTTGCCGCCCTCAAAGGCCGCAACTCTTATTCCTTTGGACATTAGCGTAAATTATACCAAAAAAGCGGCGGCGGGAGTAAACCAAGAAGTATCTTTTTGATCAGAAGAAGAGGTCGCGCTCGCCGCGGCAAGTGGCTTCATATTGCTTCATCACCGTAGGATAGAACTTCGGCAACCATTCGCGGATGCCCTCGAGCTCCGAAGCGATCACCTTCTCGCCGATCGCTTTCGTCGCGTCCGAAGCGAAATCGTCGAGCCATTCGCGGAAAGTGAGAACCGCGTTGATTTTGCAGAACTTGCCTTCGCGCCCCGTTTTCAGGGCGTCCATGATGCACCCGCCCGTGCGGCCGCAGCGGTACCCCGCCGTGCAGAAACTCGTTATTATGCCGCGAGCGGCGAGATACCTCACCATTTCGTCGATCGAACGGTTGTCGCCGAGCATGAACTGCTGGCGCTCCTTCTCCTGATGCGCTTCGTCGGTGAAATCGCTGTAGCCCTTGATGGCTATGTTCGACGAACAGTCGAGCTGCGTCATGCCGTGATCTATCACGCGGTTGCGCGACTGCGGACTTTCGCGGGCAGTGACGATCATGCCCGTGTAGGGAACGGAGAGCCTCGCGATGACGAGAATGCGCGCGAACGTTTCGTCGTCTATGAGCCACGGCGACTCTTCTGGCACCTTCGTCCCCGAGGCCGGCTCGAGACGCGGGAACGAAAGCGTGTGCGGGCCGATGTTGAACCACCTCTCAAGATCGCGCGCGTGCATGAGCGTAGCGAGAAGTTCAAAGCGCCAGTCGCAAAGCCCGTAGAGAACGCCAAGCCCGACATCGTCCACGCCCGCCTCAAGGCAGCGGTGAAAAGCCGTCACGCGCCAATCGTAATTGCCTTTGACGCTCCACGAGGGATGCATCTTTTCGTAAAGTTTTCTGTTGTACGTCTCCTGAAAGACCTGAAACGTGCCGATGCCGACGGAGCGCAGAACCTTGAGATCCGCGACGGGCAGAGGCGCGGCGTTCACGTTGACGCGGCGTATCCCCACCTTCGCTCCCGTGCGCGGCGCGGTGACGGCGCGGTTGTAGCACGTCTCGATCGTCTCGGCGATGTACTGCGTCGATGTCGCCGGATGTTCGCCGTAGACCGCGATAAGCCGCTTGTGGCCGATGCGCCCCGCGAGAACGTCGACTTCTTCCTTCAACTCGTCCATCGTGAGAACACGCCGCTTCTGATCGGCGTTGCCCTCCCTGAAACCGCAGTATCTGCAGCCGTTGACGCAGAGGTTCGACATGTAGAGCGGCGCGAACATGACGATACGGTTGTCGTAGACCTTGTGTTTTATCCTGTCCGCGGCCGCGCGCATCTCTTCGAAAAGATCTTTGTCCGTAACCTGCATCAATGCGGCCGTCTCTTCGGGAAGAAGCGTCTCGCACGTCGACTCAGACTTGGCGATGATTTCGCGGATTCTCGCCGGATCCACCTCCCGTGAAGACGCTTCGGCTATCGTGCGGTTGATGAAACCCTCGTCTATGAAATGTTTTCCGCCGGGCAGAAATCTGTCAATCTCGCTCTGGACTATGAAATTCTTCGTATAATCCGCGGCATCGGCGAATTTACGTATATTGCTTAAGTCAGCCATGAAAGCGCCTTTAGAATTTGAACTGAACCTGCCAGCGGATAAACCACGCGGGTCTTGAAGTTTCGAAATAATCTCCGGGATTGAAAAGTTCGAGATGCAGATGTCCGAAGATTTCGAACCTCTCGCCTTTTTCCCTGTCGGCGAGCATCAAGGGAAAATTGTAATGAATCGTGTTGAGATAGCCCTTGTATGCGCCGTCGCCTCCGCCGAGACCGTCCTCGGCCGCGGCGAATATCGGACCCGACGTAAAGAACACGTTATGCAGGCGGCCGAAGTCGAGACCGGCCTTGAGCTCCGCGTAATACATATTGCTCCACCAGCACGCCGCGTAATGCGTGCCGTAGCTGAAAATTTCGGAATACCTCACCGAACGCGCCCACATCGGATCCCAGCCGCCGTGGCCGCCGTCAACATCCTTGGTATCCTTGGAGCCGCTCATGAAAAGAAGTCCTGCCGAAGCGAAAGGTTTGATCGAACTTTCCGCAGCGCTCGCCCACTTTATGCCGCCGTACGCGGACGAACCGTAAAGCGTCTCGCCTGAACCGTCTTCGCCGATCTGTCCGATCGCGTCGAACTGGAGCGACCACTCGTCGGTGAGCTGCGGTGAGATGCTCGCGCCGAGCGTCTCGCGCCGGGTCGAAGGCCGCTTGACGTCGCCTCTGCGATACGCGGCCGTATTTTTGTGCATCAGATAAACCTGATAGGGAAGCGCCTCGCCGAAATTCGACGACCACACGACGCCCATGCCCCATTCGTCGCGTTCGATCTCAGCGTCGCCGTCTCCTAGGCCCACGACGGAACGTCCGTCACTGCGCGAATTGCCCCACCTGAGATGGTTCTCGTCGGAGAGATAAAGCCCGAAGAGATCGAACTTCGACTCCTCCGTGCAGTTCAGGGTGAAGCGGATCATGTCGGCGAAGAGGGAGCGCGAACCGTCGTTCGCCGTACCGTCCTGGAAAATATGCTCGAGACCGTAGAGATTGTAGATATCCTGACGGCCGACGGTAAAATCGAGAAATCCGTCGAAAAAGCCCTTGCCTTGCGCAAAAAGGTTGTCAAGAAACACCTCGTCGGGAAATCTCGACGATTTGACGTCCGGCTGAACGTTCCAGCGGAACTCGTCGGTCAGACGCGTGTAAATCCTGAAGCGGTCTTCAAATTTGATTTCACCCCAGATACGCGGCCTGAATCTCATGCGGTTGGTGTACTTGCCTCGGGGAGCCGTGCTGAGAAGCCCGCCCTCGGGCATTCCCGGAGCGTTGTCGAAAAACTCCTGTCTCACGCGCAAATCCGCGCCGGCGTCAAACGAGACGCCGGCATCGGACGCGAGAACCGCGAAAAGCGCCGCTATCGATATGACAACGCGCTTCATTTCACGGGAAGGAGCTTTTCCTGTCCGTTCATGTAGGGTCGGAGCGCTTCAGGTATCGTGACGGAGCCGTCGGCATTCTGATGCTGCTCAAGGAGCGCGACCATAAGACGCGGCAGTGCCACGCCCGAGCCGTTGAGCGTATGACAGAGCTTCGTCTTGCCGTCGACGTCTTTGAAGCGGCAGTTGAGACGGCGCGCCTGATAATCGGTGAAGCAGGAGCAGGACGAGACCTCAAGCCACTGCTTTTCGCCGGGGGCCCAAAGTTCAAGGTCATAGCACTTGGCTGCCGAAAAGCCCATATCGCCGGAGCACAGCTGGAGAATACGGTAATGGAGCCCAAGCCCCTTGAGGACATCCTCGGCTTCGGTGACGAGAATCTCAAGCTGTTCGAACGAAGTGTCGGGGTGGACGAAATTGACCATCTCGACCTTGTCGAACTGGTGGACGCGGAGCATTCCGCGCGTCATCTTGCCGGCGCTGCCCGCCTCGCGGCGGAAGCACGGCGTATAAGCCGTCAGTTTCACGGGCAGATCCTTCGCGGATAGAATGTCATCGCGGTAGAAATTCGTGACCGGCACTTCGGCCGTGGGGATGAGCCAGAAATCGTCGATCTGGCAGTGATAGAGATCTTCGGCGAATTTAGGAAGCTGCCCCGTGCCGGTCATCGACTCGGAATTGACGACGAACGGGGGGAGCATCTCGGTGTACCCCTGCTTCTGGCAATGAATATCCAGCATGTACTGGATGAGCGCCCTCTGGAGCTTCGCGCCCTGACCGAGAATTATCGGAAATCCCGTACCCGTGAGCTTGACGCCGCGCGGAAAATCGAAGATGCCGAGTTTCTCGCCGACGCTCATGTGGTCGAGAACGGCGAAATCGGGGTCCTTCCATTCGCCGACCGTTTTGACGCAGATGTTGGCCGAGCTGTCGGCGCCGGTGGGAATCTCGGGAGCGGGGATGTTGGGAATCATCAGAAGAGTCTCTCTGAGCTCCTTCCCTACGACGGCGAGTTCGCGGTCGATCTCTGCGATGCGGTCGCCCACCTTGCGCATTTCTTCCTTTGCCGCCGCGATGTCACCGCCCTCCTTGGCGATCTTGCCGATCTCCTTCGAGGCGGCGTTGCGCTCCGCCTTCAGGGTTTCTGTTTCCGCAATTAGTTCGCGGCGTTTTGAATCGAGATCGCGCGCCTTGGCGAGCGTCTCCTTTTCGACGCCTCTGCGTGCAAGCGCGGCGGCCGTCGTGTCAAATTCTTCTCGAAGTTTCTTGATGTCGATCATGATTGCGCCTTCTTTCTGAAAGTCTGAATATTATACCAAATTTCAGCGCGCAACGCGCATTGTTCCGCCGCTGTGACGTCTAAAGGCGTGAAGGCAAGGCGCTCCCGCGGCTCTGCGCCTATACCTGACGGCGCACGGTGAACGTACGCCCGCACATGTGGCATGTTATATCCGTTTGCGGCGCAAGCGAAGCGATTTCTTCGGGGCTCAACGCGTCGAGCATGGCCGCGGCCCTTTCAGGCGAACATCTGCATGCGAATCGCATCGGAACGGTTCTTTTCAATTCCGACCCCGAAAGACCCAGCCGGGAAAGAAGCGTACGCGCGCCCACGCATACCTGCGGCGCCGAAATCTCATCGATGCCGTATTCCGAATCGGGCAACGCCTCGATCATTACGGCCCGAGCCGCAAGAACCTCCACCTCGTCGCTGACCGAAACTGCGGTGAAAACCCGCGCGCGACGCTGCAGAGAATCTGCGAAATACCCGTCGATCGACGTCGCGAACCCCTGCGAAAGCACTTTTCCCGGAATGCTGCGCGCGACCTGATAGCGACGCTCTCCGATGACCTTCTCGTCATCAGGCTCGCCCATGCCGTCAAAGCCGTCCAGAACCTTGCGCTCCGCATAACCGCGCAACGTGCCGGACGCCGTGCATTCGACATTGACACCGCCGAGAGGTCCTGTGCATTTCATCTGCAGAGAAACCGTTTCGTCTTCCTGCGAAGTCTCGGCGCCAAGAGCCGCGACCACGGCGAGAGATTCGGCGAGATACCGTGCGCTTACCGGCCCGGACAAATGCGCGCGGGCCAACTCCTGCGCGGCCGCGGTAACGTCGGCTATCACAACCGATACTTTGCGGCGCGCATCATACCATTCTTCACGTGCGTTTTTCATTTATACGGCGTGCTCCGTTAACGGATTCATGTCAAATCTCTCTGTTGATTTTCAATCGCGGCCCATGCGGCGTTGATTGCGCTCATTCTGTCGGTCGCGCGTTTGATTTCAGCCTCGCCGGCTCCGCGCGCGCGCAGGACGTCGGGATGGAATTCCTTTACGAGATCGCGGTAACGGCGTTTCACCGTTTCTTTGTCATCGCCTATCTTCGCTCCGAGCGTGCGATAGTGCTTCTCCAGAGGATCGCTTCGGCGTGCGACGCGCTCGTTTGCGACGCGCCTGTACCGGCGCTCGAAATATTCTCCAGCGAGCGCGCCGAGAACGGCCACGAACGGCCCGTACAGGCTGCCGATGCATCCGCCTATAGCGATCCCCTTGAAACCCATCTCAATGACGCGATATGAAATCCATCAGCGCCCCCATGGCCGGCGCCATGCAGGAACCGTGATCGGTCTCGGCGAAGCTCTTGAATTCGAACGCCGTATTGCCCATCGCTTTCAGGCTTCTGAACATGAATTCGCTTTCCTCAACACGCATGGGCCACTCTATGCGTCTGTCGCCCAGAACCATCAGAAACGCAGGCGTCTTTTTCGAGAGATAATTCATCGGCGCCCATTCGTCGACTACCGGCTGCAGCGCGTCGCCCTTGTCGCCGAAATGTTTCCTGACGGCGAAGTGCTTCGTGACCTGCCCGGAAACGGGGAAATACCCCGCGAAATCAAAAGGTGAAAGCCCATGCTTTGCAAGCCATCTCGCGTCAAGCCCGAGCATATACGTCAGATAACCGCCGGCGGAATGTCCGGCGATGAATACGCGCTTGGGGTCGCCGCCGTACGCGGCGATGTTGCGCTTCACCCACGCTGCGGCCGCCGCCGCGTCATCGATACAGACGTCAGGCCCGACATTCGGCATAAGACGATAATCGACGCTCGCGACGGCCACGCTGTTCGTATCTATGCCTATCCAATGACGCTTTCCGGAAGTAAGCCCGCCTCCGTGCAGCCAGACGACGCTCGCGAAACCCTTCTTGCCTGTCGGCACGCAAAGATCGAGTTCGCACCCCTGCTCGCCGCGATACTTCACGCCCTTCACGATCTTGGACGAGCCCTTCGAAACGAAAACCTCGCTCTCGGGCGCGGGAAGTTCGAGATCGAACGTCGAGAGCACGAAACCGTGATCCGAAGGGAACGACTCGTATTCAAAGCCCTTGAACGAAAACGGTTTGTGCCTATGCGAGTGGAAAATCTCCGCGTCGCGAAGTTTCAGCTTGGAGCCCTTGAAATAGATGAAGTCGATATACTCCTGACGCGAGCCGACCTTCCAGGTGTAGGCCTTGCTGCGGTCAAGACCCGGGTTGAGAGAGCCGTGCGCGTCAATGAACCCGGCCTTGCGCATCATGTCCTCGTGAGGCGTGTCGGGCCCGTTGAAATCGCCGCCGATTATCAGCGGAACCTCCTCCGATTCGGATATCGCGCCCCTTACGGAATTGAGAATACCGCGCATTTCCGATTCACGGGGATTGGAAAAGCGCGGCTTGCCGTGCTCCCAGTTGATCCAGAGCGGACAGGCCCTGACGCGCCGGCCCATGACGTCGATTTCGGCGAGACCGAAATTGAACGGCCCCGTGGGATCTAGATAATTCCACGGCGCCTCGTAAGGTTCGAGCGAAGCGACGATAGGCCACTTCGAGAACATGACGACGTTCATCGAAAAACGCCGGCCGTTCCAGCTGCCGCCGAGTTTATCGAGCACCTCGGGATAACGCCCGTAATTCTCGCTGACGAGCACCACGTCGGGATCGACGTCTTTTATGAATTTCACGAGCGAAGCCGTTTCTTTGGCGCTGTGCGAACCGCCTTCGATGTTCCAGGCGAGCACTTTGAAGGGCCGCGTTTCAGCGACTTTCGAAATGTCCGCGTTCCAGCCCTTGCGGTCATACGAATCGATAAGCGCCATCCAATTCGAAGGATTTTCGTCCCAGCCGATCTGTATCCTGTCGCAGAGAACGCCTATCTTCCCGGCATCGATGTCGTCATCCATCTCCATCATCGCTTTGACGGCGGCTATCGCGGCCGCACGGCCGGCGCCATTCGCGCCCTCGACCTTCGAACAGTCAAGCGTAAGCACGCCGTAGCCTCGGGCGTTTATTTTCGCTATCGGGCAGCGCGCGGGATCGGCGGGCGCGGAATCGGTCGTGTAGAGAACCGCGGCGACCTTGCGCGACGACGCGGGAACGTATTTCTTCAGTTCGGCATCCCCGTACGGCGTCTTCACCGTCACCGCGGAGACGAGCGACGCCGTCAAGGCTGCTGCGAACAACAACATCTCTTTTTTCATGTCTTCTACTTTTTTGTGTTTTACATTGCCATATTGTCGATAAGTCTCGTCTTGCCGGCAAACGCCGCGACAAGGACACAGCACCCCTTTTCGACCTTGCCGCGCGGCTCGAGCGTCGTAGCGTCCACACATTCGACGTAATCGACCCTGAGTCCCGCCTTTTCGAGAAAGCGCACGAGCCACGCCGTGCCGCCCTTGCCGCCGGAGGCTTTCAAGGCTCTGAGACCGGCGGAGATCGCGAGAGCGCGGCGTTTCTCCTCTTCGGAAAGATAGACGTTGCGGCTCGATTTCGCGAGGCCCGATTTTTCGCGCACTATCGGCGCCGTGACGATCTTCACCGCGAAATCGAGATCTCGCGCCATGCGTCGGATAACCACAGACTGCTGATAGTCCTTGCGGCCGAAAACGGCGATGTCGGGCATGACGATGTTGAAGAGTTTCGCGACAACGGTGCACACCCCGCGGAAGTGCCCCGGGCGGCGCGCCCCGCAAAGGCCCTTAGAAAGCTTCTCCTCGTCGACGTACACGCTGTGATCGCCGAAATACATGCTCTGCGGCGTCGGCAGGAACACGGCCGTCGCGCCGGCGGCGCGGCATTTTTCGAGATCGGCTTTTTCGTCGCGCGGATATTTCTCATAATCCTCGTTCGGACCGAACTGGACAGGATTGACGAAAATGCTTACGACAATCTCCTTCGCGCCGCGTTTTTGCGCCGTCTTCACGAGACTGAGATGACCTTCGTGCAGATAACCCATCGTAGGCACGAGAGCGACGAGCTCCCCGGCGCGTTTTTTCTCAAGGCACCACTTGCGCAGTTTGGCCGAATCTCTGAAAACTTTCATGGTATCCATCATTTCCTTTTCGCGGCGATGACCGTTTTTCTGAGGCCGAAGACGTTTACGAAATTGAGCGTGTAGAGAACGACGAGCATCGTGACGACGCCCATGTAACCGAAACCGAGGGTGTCGGAGACGAAAATCGCGGCCTGATTGCCGGCGAGCCCCGCGAATCCCCACGCGGAAAGAACGGCTCCGTGTATCTTCGAAATGTTCGTCATGCCGTAATTGTCGGCGAGAATCGCCGGAATGACGGAGAACCCCGCTCCGTAACACGCGTTTATCACGAGAAGCGCGACACCGACGGCGACCGGCCAGAAGCTGAGCGTCATCACTCCGATCGAGATCGCGAGAATTATCAGCAGTATGTCGATGCGGCGCGCGAGCCTGTCGGACCACCAGGCGAAGAGAAAGCGCCCGCCGCCGTTCATAAGCCCGCAAAGCGCGATGATCGCCGTCACGAGCCCCTCGCCGTAACCGACGACAGGCGACTTCATCATCTGCTTGGCAAGCGGTATGAGGCACAGACCGCTCGAGATGTTGAGAAACATGAAAAGCCACGAACGTATGAAATACGGGTCTTTCACGAGCGAAGAATACTTGAATTCGAGCTCTGGAATGCCGTGCCCGAAGCTCTGCTGCTGGAGACGCGGTTTCTTGAGAAGAAAAGAGGCCAAATACATGGGAAACGCGTAAAAGACGGCGAAAACGAGAAATACCTTCGTGACCCCGTACGTCTCGAACCCGCGCAGACGGAACATCGCTATCGACGCTTCGCTGCCCCAGCTGACGCCTTTGTAGAGAATCGTCGAAAGCGTAGACCCGAGGCCGAACGATATGATCGGCACTGCCGCAGCGATCGCCTTGTGTTCGTAGAACCACAGCATCATCGTCTTGACGGGGGAGATGTAAATGATGCCCGTGCCCGTGCCGACGAGAAACCCGTATCCGAGATATATGAGATTTATGCTCCGGACGGCTACGCCCAGCTGAGTGACGAGAAGACCCGCTATGAAAAGCGTCGTCCCGATAAGCGTCGAGAGGCGTATGTTCTTTTCGACGATCTTGCCGAAGAACACCACACCCATACCAAAAAAAAATATACCAAACAAAAAGACGAAGTCGGAGGCCAAGCGGTCTTAGGAAGACAAAGGGCTATGA
>JAZSQE010000002.1:0-15069 GCA_045537795.1 Kiritimatiellia bacterium
CAATCAAAGAAAGGAAAGAGTCCATGGCAACAGGAAAAGCACTCGATGGAAAGCCGTATGCGGGAAATCCGCACGTACGGTTTGACGAGGGGGAAGTCGCACCGGCAGCAAAGCCGAGGCGTGGGTCTCTACTCTACAAAACAAAAGTTCTTTACGCGAGCGCCGTAATGTTCGCCGCTTTCTCCGCGTTCACGCTCGACGGCGCGACAATCGTCGAGAACGGCAAAAGCGCGTACGCCGTCGTCTGCGGCGATCATCCCCGCGAACGCGCCGCCGCGGCGGATTTTTGCGATATCGTCTTCCGCTCGTGCTCAGTCATGCTTCCCGTAGCGACAAATTCATTCGACGCTCCGCTGCCTGCCGGGGTAAAGAAGTTTATTTTCATCGGAGATGCGCCTCTCGCCGCTGAAAGATTCGGCGAATGGAAGCTTGCCCGAAACGAATACGCGATGAAGGAGTCTCGGGCGATTCTCGGACTTTTCGGCGGAGGCGACATTTGGTTCAAGGGCGGCAACGCCGAAGGGACGATGCTTGCCGTCTACAGATTCTGCGAGGACGTTCTCGGCTACCGCTGCTTCGCCCCCGAGCCGGGGTGCGAGCGCATAGTGAAGAAAGACTCCGTTAAAACGGACGGTCGCGGTTTCAGGTATAAGGCCTCGTTCGCATCCGGACGCAGTTTGACGCATACTTATCTTTACGGCGATCTTCCTCGCCTGACCCGTTTTCTTTTCCGCAACGGCAGCGCCTGTCCGTCGCGCTGGCTTAAAAAGGAATGTGTTTACAAGGATGTGAAACCGGAGCTTGACCTGAAAGACGAGGGGCACGGTTTCTTTCTTTATCTCACGTGCAAGCGCTGCGGTCTGGACAGGTACGAGTGGGATGAAAAGATAGATTTCTTCGCCGAACATCCTGAATGGTTTTCCATGACGCGTTCTGGCACGCGCACGGACAGAATGCAGCTTTGCTTCTCGAACAAGGATCTCAGAAAGGTTTTCACGAAACGTGTTCTCGAGCGTTGCCGCCGCGTCGGTGGCGAAGGCGTTCTTACGGTCGGGGCGCAGGACGTTCCCGGCGCGTTCTGCTGGTGTGAGCCGTGCATGGCGCTACAGAAGAAATACGAGACGCCGTCCGGGGCGTACTGGGATTATCTTCCCGAGCTGTGCGCGGCCGTCGCCGAAGAATATCCCGCCGTGCGCATAATGACGCTCGCCTACCGCAAGCAGCAGTCGGAGAATTTTCCGAAAGGAATCGCGAAATTTCCCGACAACTTCATTTGCGATTTCGCGCCGGTTGATGACAACCAGTCGTTCCCCATCGGCGGAAAGGGCAACGAAAAGTCCCTTGAGAACATGAAGAAATGGTGTGACGCGTGCAAAGACGTCGGATATTGGTATTACTCCTGCCTAAAGCATCCCTACGGGCTTGTCACGCGCCCCGTTTCGGATATACGTGTGGCCGCCGCGGGAGGTGTCGACGAGATGAAGTTGTGCGGGCTCTACGCTCCCGGTTTCGGGGCTATGGTCGATTATCTCTTTTTAAGGCAGACGCTCGATCCCTCGCAGGATCCGTGGACGCGCGTCGATGAGTTCTGCGATTTCATGTACGGCCGCGCGTCGCCCGCCGTAAAGAAACTCGCCCGCGAGCTCGATGGCGTGTGGACGCGCCCAACGCCGTTCGTCGGAATCGACGTTGATGCGTCGACGCTTAAATGTTACAAGGGCGAAGACCTGATCAAATGGCAGAAAATGCTTGAAGAAGCCTCGTCTGAAATCAAAGGCGACGAGTTCGCCGAACGCTGGTTTACTCTTCTGCGCTGGGATATCGATATGTTGACACTTCAGTTCTGGCGCGACGTGCGCGGCTTCAAGGGACGCCCAGAGTGGCTGACGCCCGAGACTGTTTACGCTCGTATGAAAAATGTCATACATTTAAAGCGTTATCAAAGCCGCCGCGAAAAAGACGGTAAAGAGCCGACAGGCGTTTATGCCCAGGCGAGAACATGCTATTTAACGGCGCTTGCGATCGACAAGCCGATTCCCGCGCCTCTCGATAAGCTGCCTGCGGAGCAGGTTATTCAATTGCCGCAGTGCGGCGGATTCCACGGGATTGCCGATCCGGACGCTGCGTGCGGTTTCGCAAAGAGCGAAGTGTACAAGCCGGGGAGCGCTATTTTCACCAACAATCTCGTCAGATTCGATTATTGGAACAGCAATATAAAGCGAATGATCAAGAGCGGAAGTTTTTCGATTAAAGGTTATACACCGGGTAAGTACGCTCTCTACAAGGTGGCGGATATCACGATTCCACAGGGGGCGCTCATGACTTTCGCCAGCTGGTGGGGGATCGGACAGTCGTTGTCGAATTTTTATCCCGAAGGTGATGCCGATCGCGTTTTCGAATTCTGGGTATCGCTCAAGTTCATCGGGCCCGGGTTCGGCACAAAGACGCAGGATGGCAAGAGTCGTATGGTGTGCGATAGAATGTTTATCGTCGACAAGAACGGAAAGAAATACAAAGGAGAAACGGAGTGATCGTTATGAATAATGATTTCAAAGTAACGATGTCCTTTGCGGCCGCTGTTGCGGCGGCCGCGTTTTCTCTGGCGGCGCACGGCGCCGTCGTTTATGTCTCACCCGACGGCAAGGGCGTCGATGAGGGCGGGACCGGGGCCTTGGCGCAACCTTACGATATCTATACCGGCGTCGCCTATGCTGGCGATGGCGGAGAAGTGCGTCTTTTGATGAGCGAGAACAGATATTTTCTGACGAACAGCGTTTATGTGAATAAACGCACTCTTAGAGGCTGGAACGGCACGAGCGACACGCCGGCCGGCAGTGACGGTCGCGACAAGGTTATCCTTGACGGCGGCGAGACGGTAGAATGCTTGTACTCCGCCAACCAGCAAGGAAGTTGGACGATTGCAGATCTGACGCTTACCCGCGGTTGTCCTACGAAAGAAGGTTCTCTTCTTTACGGACTGAATGTAACCGGCAACTCCGTAGTCAGTAACTGCGTGTTTAGAGAATCTTCCTGTACTAACAGTAAGAGATGTGTTCGTGTTAATGTTTTTACAGGGGGTTCGCTCAGATTCATCAATTGCGATTTCAGGGAGCTCGAAGCTCTCGATTGGTTCGGTTTTTTAAACGTCGACGGCGCTCCCGATTCGATCGTGTTTGACCGTTGCCGCTTTATAAATAACGTTAATTCGGGGCCGCAAAATTCGTACGGCAGTTTTGCTTACGGAAATGCGGATTTTACGGACTGCGTAATTTCTAACAATACAGGCACGGGAATCGGCGGCTTCAGTATGGGTAGATCGAGCTGGACGCGCTGTCTTTTTGCGGATAACAGCAGCGTTAATTGCGGTGTGTGCCTTTACAATCGCGGTACAATGGTCGTAAACGATTGTTTCTTCACGAACAATGTCTGTACGAAGATCAATGCAAACGGCGGCGGATGCATCGCTGCAGGCTATATCTCCGGAAATGATTCCTCCGGAACATTGGCGGTGACCAATTGCGTTTTTATCGGCAATGCGTCTCACTCGCGGGGGGCTGTCGCTTCCTTTAGGAGTAAATCGGGTTTAACATCCTCGATTTCTTTTTCCAGATGCTCATTTGTTACTAATGTTTCGGGGGCATGTCTTTATTCTAATAATCGTTCTGCCGCTTCGGCTGTCATTTATGGTGAGAGGATATCAGATTTCTTCCTTGAAAAATGCATTTTCACAGACAATGTTACGAGCGGAGTCTGTGCAGCTGTTGCGTGTACCGAATTAATCAACTCTCATGTGCGAAACTGTCTTTTTTTCAGAAACCGCTCGCTCGGGACTAACGGAGGCTCAAGTGATGGAGCCGTAAATCTGGGCGGCATTTCGTACGTTCATAACTGTACATTCGTCAATAATGGAACATCGAGAAATCTTTACGGAGCGCTTGTCGTCGGAGGCAGTAACGAGTCTGGGCCGGAGAAACTCGTGGCAAACTGTATTTTTAGCGGGAATTCGCGTTATAGCGGCGTTGAGAATGATAAAGAATCCACGTGCAACGTTAAGCCAAGCGGAGATGTACGATTCTGGAATTGTTTTTCGCAGTATGGCTTTATGCCTGAGGGGCAGGGGAATGTATGCGGGACATCCCAATTGCCGTTAGATCCTGGATTTGTCGCGGCGGCGTCAGATGATTATCGGCTTAAAAAGAGATCTCTGTGCACGGACGCAGGGCTTGATTTCGCATGGATGTCAGGCGCGAAGGATCTGCAGTCGCTGCGCAGGCCGCGCAGAATCGAAGGACGCTCGGTTGATGTCGGATGTTACGAATATCTCTGGCCGAGCGGTTTGTCTGTTATTTTAAAATGATGATTAACAAGGTCATTTAAAATGCATATAATAGTTGGGGCTTTTGCCGCAGCCGCCGTGTCGTTGATCTCCGGCGGTTCGCAACTGAGCCGTACATTTGATCTTTCTTCTGCGGACCGCGACAAACTGCACATGCAGGGGCGCGCCTACCTTGAAGTCGATTCGGCCTCGGGCGTTGAAACGATCTTTAATTCAGTGAAGATCGATTTTCTCTCCCGCGCAGGCAGGTGTGATGTGACTGATATTCTCGCTAAAGGGCAGAACTCACTCGTTGTCAAGGGGGCAGGACTTCGTGATGCGAGGCTCGTCGTTTGTCCGCATGCGCATCCGCTCCCCGGATCGATTACGGTGACGGCCAAGGAGATTTCGGCCGGTGAGTTTGAAATAAGCGCATCGTATATGACGCTTTGGGGCAGAGAAATCAAACGCTGGAAGTTGTCGAGGCCTGATCTTTGGACGCCGCTTAAGCCCAGGCTTTATACGTTTGATATTTACGGTCATACCGTATCTTACGGCGTGAGGTCGCTCGGAAAGGTTGAAAACGGTACGCTTTTTCTGAACGGCAAGGCAATGAAGATTAAGGGCGTGGACTTCGATTGTTCGCTCTATCCTCTCTGCGGTCTCTGGGACGAGAGCGCGTTGAAGCGCCATATCGCCGCTATGAAAGCCCACGGAGTAAACATGCTTCGCGTAAGTCGTGTGACACCGCCGCTGGCGCTTTCGCGACTTTGCGACGAGGCAGGAATTCTTTATTTTGACGCATCGAAAGGGAAGACCGTTTCCTGTGCTGATACGTTGAGTAGCCCATCCGACGTGACCGCCGCGTTTCTCTCGCTCGGCAAGACCGAATGCGACGCGCTCTTTCCGCCGTGGCGTTTGGATACGGCCGTATCTTCCTGCGAAGTCAAGCCGCGCACGTCATCATCGCATCTTACGCTTTGCGTAGACCCTTATCAGCCGTATGAACCTGGCGCGTTGCGATTTCTTCAGCTTCGTATTTCCGACAAAGACGGCGGGCGGTGTGATTCTTCTGGCGTGAAAGTCGATATCCGTGTCGAGGGAGATGGAGAGTATGTCGCATCGGGGGCTTTTGACGGAGAAGGAAAAGCGCTTGTCCTCGTGCGGCGCACGGGAGAAGGCGTAATTACTGTCACCGCATCTGCGGACGGCCTTAAAGCGGCAGATTGCCGCCTTGGCGCTTTGATTCATGCAGGCGCTGGAGAAAGTGGCCTTGAGAGGGCGCGTGAGGAAGCGAGAAAAGCGAAATCTCTTCAGCCGGGAGAGCCGGTTATTGTTGTTGTTCCCGCGATTGAGTATCGTCTTTCAAAGCCTTGGCGTTTCGATGCCGCTGATTCCGGTCGCCCTGATGCACCCGTCATCTGGAAGGGTAACGGCGCGAGCGTTCGAGGCGGCATCGATATCGGGCCTTGGAAAAACGAATCTGACGGAGTCGTTTCATCTCCAGTTCCCAGAAACAAGGATGGGGCTTTAGTTGCGATCGATATGCTTTTTGTCAACGGAAAGCGCGCTTCGCGTTCGGTGTTCCCTAAAAAGAGAGGCTCTTTTTCGATTCCCGGAGGCATTGATGAGAGCAGGTTTGAACTCGTTTCAACGAACGAGAAGGGCTGGGTTACGTATGCGCGCGAATTTACCCGTGTCGATGAGGCCGCTGCTGCGGTTCTTAACGCCGTTGATCCTTCTGAACTGCGAGACGTTCAGATGCAGTTGAGACACGATTGGACGCAGGCCCGTCGTCGCATTGTCGGTTGGGACGCCGAAAAACGCGAAGTCATTACGGAGTGCTTCGGCGGTAAATCACGGGCGAACGATCGCTGGACGGATCGTGCCGGCCTTAGATTTGAGAACGTCCGCGGCGCATTTGTCGATGAAGGCGATTGGTTTTACGACAGGAAGAACGCGAAAGTGCTTTATCGGCTTCGTCCCGGCGAAACCGCGGCATCGCTCAAAGGCGTGATTCCCGAGAAGGGACATACGAAACTTCTCTCTGTCAGCGGGGCGAGCGATATCATATTTGAGGGTTTTTCATTTTTGTATTCTGATGCTCCGCAGGGCGGAGTCTCCGACGATTGGCGAAAAAATAATCAGACGTATCAGAGCCAGTCGGCGAGGACGTACGATGCGACTGTAGAACTTGAGTATGCAAAAAGAGTCGAATTTAGAAAATGTCGTGTCGCGCACACGGGCAACCACGCCTTCAGAATAAGTAACGGCTGTCGCAATGTGGCACTCCGCCGGTGCGAGACGTGGGATACGGGCGCGGGCGGCGTTTGGATCGGCTCCGACAAGATGTATCCGACGCACGGCAAGCTCCGGCGGGCGATTCTTCGCGCTACCGACCCGGAGTCGTGCGCTTTCATTGTCGTGGAGGATTGCCGTCTTCGTCACGGAGGCAGGTTTGATCCTGAAGGTACGGCCGTTTTCATCACGCACGCCTCAGATTGCAGGATTGAGCACAATGAAATCGATGACTGGTTTTATTCGGGAGTCACGGTAGGGTACACCTGGGGGTACGATGGCAGCACTGCACAGCGCAATGTCGTCGCGTTCAACCGCATTACGCGACTCGGACAGGGAGAACTCTCCGATATGGGCGGTATATACACGCTCGCCACGAGTTTTGGAACTGTGGTCTCCAACAATGTGGTTTCGCAAATTTACGGATTTAAATCCTCGGCATGGGGGCTTTATGCCGATGAAGGCAGTGAAGGGATAGTGTTTGAAAACAATATCGTTTCGCATACGGAGAACGGCGGGATAAATCAGCATTACGGTAGCGGCTGCGTGTTCCGCAACAACATCGTGGCTTACAATGATGCAAGAGGATGTCTGTCGACCGCCAGGCGCGAAGCGATGAACGTGCCGTCGAGTCTGCATATCGTCGGGAATATATTTTTCACGCGCAAGGGGCCTCTCGTTTGCCGTGGCGCGACGCGCGTCGACGGTGTGTGGGCGCATAATCTCTGGTGGAAAGAAGGCGGGTGCGCGGCCGATGATTTCGATCTCGTTTCGGCAGAGGAGTATCTTGCCTCCGGTCGCGGCGTAGGTGATGTTGTCGCGGATCCGCTTTTTGTCGATCCTGAAAACGGGGATTTTCGGTTAAGGAAGGATTCCCCCGCCCTGAAACTCGGGTTTAAGCAGTGGGATTATTCCCTCGTCGGCCCCAGGGCCGAATGAGCGCAGGCGCGGAGTGACGATCTGAAACCCCATTTCTCGGGTGAAATTTGGTATAATAAGACAATATCTGATTTTTATAAAACTGCAGAGAAAAGAAAACTGCGCGGTGAAGATGCCGCGAGAAATGGAGGGAAAGATGAAACACATGCGAGCTTGTCTGCCCGCCGTCCTTGTTGCGGCGGCTGTTTCTTACGGCGGATCGCTTATTGAGTGCGAGCGGTTCACCGATAAAGGCGGATGGACCGTCGATTCGCAGTTCATTGATGAGATGGGGTCGAGCTATCTCTTGGCGCACGGTCTTGGAAAGCCTGTTGCCGACGCTGTGACGCGCATCGAAGTGAAAGAAAGCGGCCGTTACTGCGTATTCGCCCGAACCAAGAACTGGACGGCTGCGTGGAGCTCTCATCCGGCAGGAGTTTTTTCGCTTGTTATTGACGGAAAAGCTCTTCCCGAAAAACTCGGTACGGCGGGCAACGGGGCGTGGGTATGGCAGAAGGCCGGATTCGTTGATCTCCAGTCCGGTACGCACGAACTTAGGCTTCACGACCTTACGGGTTTCGACGGACGTTGCGACGCCGTTTTTCTGGCGGCTGACGGAGAGCAGCCTCCGGAGGGATCGCGTTGGACGACCGCCGGCGTTCCCGATGAAGTCGTTTCCGCCGATCTCGTCGTCTGCGGAGCGGGCGTCGCCGGTGTTTGTGCGGCGATTTCGGCGGCGAGACTCGGCTTGAAAGTGGCGCTCGTAACCGACCGTCCTGTACTTGGTGGAGCTAATTCATCCGAGGTGCGCGTGCATCTCGGCGGCAGGCTGAATATCGGTCCATATCCGCGGCTTGGAGATGTAGTTTCGGAGATCGGTCCCGCCAAGGGCGGCAATGCCGGTCCTGCGGAGAGATACGAGGACGAGCGTAAACTTGCCGCGGTGAAGGCCGAGAAGAACATACGTCTTTTCACGGGAGTGCGCATCGTTGCGGCGGATACGGAAAACGGCGTCATCAAGTCCGCGACCGGACGTGGAGTCGTAGACGGGCGCAGGATGCGTTTCGAGGCTCCTCTTTTCGCCGACTGCACTGGCGACGGCGCTCTCGGTGCGCTTGCCGGAGCCGATTTCCGCATCGGCCGCGAGGGACGCGACGAGACCGGGGAGAGCCTTGCCCCTGAAAAAGGCGATAAACTGACGATGGGCTCGAGCGTTCAGTGGAACGCCCGCACGGAGAAGGGGGCGAAGTTTCCCGTCGAACCGTGGATGCTCAAGATGTCCGAGGAGAACTGCTGTTACCTCAAGCATGGCGACTGGGATTGGGAAACGGGCATGAACCGCGATCAGCTCTCAAATTTTGAATATGTCCGCGACTATGGAATGCTGGCGGTCTATTCGAATTGGGCGTTTATCAAGAACCGCGGCAAACGCAGGGCGGAATGGGCGGATCTTGCGCTCAACTGGGTGGCGTACGTCGCCGGCAAGCGCGAGACGCGGCGTCTTATGGGCGATCATATCCTTACCGAACAGGATATCTTCGAGAACAGACCGATGAAGGACGGGACGTGCTGGACGACATGGTCTGTCGATCTTCATTATCCGATGCCGGAAAACGCCAGACATTTTCCCGAAGATCCGTTCCGTTCGATCTGCAAACACACGATCCATTCCGGGTATGCGATTCCCTACCGCTGTTTCTATTCGCGAAACGTCGCCAATCTGTTCATGGCAGGGCGAAATATTTCGGTTACGCATGTAGCGCTCGGAACGGTGCGCGTGATGCGCACGACCGGCATGATGGGCGAGGTCGTAGGCATGGCCGCATCCGTCTGCAAGCGCCGCGGTTGCCGTCCGCGTGGAGTCTACGCCGAACACTTTGATGAGCTTAAGTCGCTTATGGCGAAAGGCGCAGGGCTTGGAAAGCCGCAGCCTCCGCAGAAATACAATCTGGGCGGAATGAAAATGCCGTGAAGGTTCAGCTCTTGAGCAAGGATTCAGATTGTTGCGCTTTGCGCGAGAAGTTGGGTAGCCGTCTCGGCTTTTTGATGTTGGCTGCTGGCTGCGCCGTTGGGCTTGGCAATGTATGGCGCTTCCCTTTTATCGTAGGGCAAAATGGCGGAGCAGCCTTCGTTCTTCTTTATCTTTTCTTTCTATCTCTCTTTGGGCTCCCGCTTCTCATTGCCGAGCTTTCAGTTGGCAGAGCTTCTGGTTGCGGAATTTCAGGTGCGCTTAAAGAGCTCGCCGCTAAGAATAAAAAATTCTGGCATCTTGCAGGTCTTGTAATTTTCTCGGGAAATCTCCTCTTGATGCTTTATTACTCCGATGTCGGCGGGTGGCTTTTGTGTTTTGCCTCCTCTTACGTCATGGCATGCAGACCTCCTGCGTTTTCAGAAATGCTGAAAGATACAGGCCTTTGTACGGCTTTTATGTGCACTGTTGTGGCGATATCTACTGCCGTCTGCGCGTTAGGTGTTCAAAAAGGCGTAGAGCGAATTACAAAGTGGATGATGATTTCGCTCTTAGTTCTGATTGTTGCGCTTGCGGTTAAATCGCTCACGTTAGACGGTGCAGCCAAAGGGCTTGAGTTTTATCTTAAGCCTGATTTCGCGAAAATCGCCGAGAACCCGGTAAAGAGCATATTTGAGGCGATGGGGCAGGCGTTTTTCACTCTTTCCGTCGGCGTCGGTTGTATGACGATTTTCGGGAGCTACACTTCAAAGAATGAGTCTCTCGTTAAGGAAGGAGCGTTCATCGTTCTTATAGACACTTTTATTGCGATAGTGGCGGGGCTAATCATTTTTCCTGCCTGCGCGACATTTGATGTTGCAGTCGATTCAGGCCCCGGCTTAATATTTGAGGCACTTCCAAAAGTGTTCGCGGCGATGGAGGGCGGAAGAATTTGGGGCGCTTTGTTTTTCCTCTTCTTAACGCTTGCAGCCTTAACTACCATTATAGCCGTTTTCGAGTGCATTATCGGAGGGCTTTGCGATGAGCTTTGCCTCAAACGTTCGCGTGTTGCCGTTTTCGTCGGAATGGTTGTTATGGCAGGGTCTCTTCCTACGATTTTCTTCCCCGGCGTTCTTGAGATGGAAGACTTTATTTTCAGCCAATTCTGTTTGCCTCTTGGCGCGCTTGCCGTGAGCGTTTTTGTCTCTCGCCGATTCGGCTGGGGCTTTTCAAATTTTTGTCGCGAGGCTTCATCGGGGAGAGGACCATCTCTTCCGAAAGGCATGGCAGTCTTTTTCAGGTGGATAATCCCCATCTTGATTGCGCTTATCGTAATCGGCGGCGCGATAATGTAATGGCAAAAAAGTCAGCATTCTCACAGATTCCAGAATGATTACGGTGGAATAGACAAAAGAGGGAACGAAGGGTCGGCTTATTGATACAGTGAAATTGATACAGTAGCCGAGTTTTGGATATAGCGGAACGAAGGGCTTATTGATACAGAACTGGACGGGGACACACCTCACGGAACGCACGTTTTACAGGGCTTTGCGCGATCTCAACCCGTTGAATGACCTCGGGATCGAGTAGATACCCCGCAATCGGCTGTTTCCGGGCGGACGCACGGGGTGGCGTTGCTGGAGGATGAAAACTCGCGCTATCGCGCGGGGGAGAGAAGTCGTGAGACATGAATGCCGAACGCATAGAGCGGAATGTCCTTTACGTTCTCTCCGTCATGATATGGCTGGAGTGACGTGCGGATTGCGTATGGCGGATTGAAAAGTTCCTTGTACACCCTGAGGCTCTTCGCCTTGGTGTTGATTCCCGCCTTTGCTTCTATGGGGAATACTTCTTTTTCGCCTTGAATAACGAATTCGACCTCGGCATTTCCGGAGTCGGACGTCCAGTAGCGGGGCTCTATTCCGTTGGCGGCAAGTTCCTGAAGGACAAATTGCTCGGCAAGGGCGCCTTTGAAATTCGTGAAAAGGGTGTTGCCGTCGAGAAGCATGGAAGACGACGTGCCTGACATCGCGCCAAGAATTCCGACATCGTGCATATAGAGCTTGAAGGCGGAGAAGTCGTGGTACGAGGAGAGCGGAAGCCGCGGCGGAGAGGCGCGAAACACCTGATTGACCATCCCGGCGTCGTCGAGCCAGTTGAGCGCCTTTTCGTATTCGCGCGCCCGCGCTCCGCTTTTGAGGGCGGTATAGATGAATTTCTTGTTTTCCTTCGCAAGCTGGGCCGGGATGTTCTTCCAGAGAAGCCTGATCTTCGGAAGAAGCTCCGGTGGGGCATGCTTGACGAAATCGGCGTCGTAGGCGGCAAGTATCTCATCCTGAGTCGTGCGAACTGCCGTGTAGTCGCCCGTCTCTATAAAGTCCGCGACGGCCTCCGGCATCCCGCCAACGAAGAGGTATTTGCGCAGGAGGGTTTTGAAGTCTTCTTGAAGCGTTTCAACCAGTTTCCAGTCGCCGTTTTCAAGCGCTTTGAGTCTGAAGGGATTGTCGACTGCGCGGAGGAATTCGGAAAAGGACATAGGGTGGACGTCGAGGAAACTGACCTTTCCGACAGGGAAGGATCCTTGAGCTTTGTGTTCCTTGCGTTCGCGAGCGTTGTCGGATTTGCCCACGGCCAACCCAAGAAGCGACCCTGCGACGATGATGGCCAGCTCCGGCATTTCCTGATTGAAGTATTTGAGGGCGTTGAGCGCCTTGTGGGACTCCTGTATCTCGTCTATGAGGAGCAGGGTCTTCCCGGGGACAATTTGTTTGCCCGTGGCGGCCTGGATGAGGTCAATCATCGTCTTGGGGTCAATGTTCGATTCGTCGATCCTTGCTCGCAGAAGATCGTCCCTCTGCAAATCGACCTTGACATGCGAGTCGGGGTAGAATTCGCTTGCAAACTTATCCATAAGCCAGGTCTTTCCGACCTGCCGCGCCCCCATGAGTATGAGCGGCTTGCGCTTGGTGCTCAAGTTCCAGTCGATGATTTTCTGAAAGACGTCTCTTTGCATTATTTTGCCTCCGCAGCACATTATATCACATTTCAATCTCGTTTTTCCATCGGAAAATGTGACTGTGCGTCACATTTTTACATCGAAAAATGTGATTCGTTAAGGAGGTCGGCATAATCGACGCAGCCGGGGACAGACCACCCGAACTGGAGATTAAGGGTCAGCTTATTGATACAGTAAAATTGATACAGTAGCCGAGTTATTGGTATAATGCCCGCATGAGAAAGAACAGGGTTGTCGAGCAGAACAGGTGCTATCACCTTGTCAGTTGGCTTGCGCACCGTGCGTTCTTCCTTGACGATGAGGAGAAGGACCGCGCGGTTGCGCTGATGCGCCGAGTAGAGGCAGGAGTACAAGATAGCATGAGTTACTGTATCAATAGAGCTGTATCAATAAAGCCCCTTTTCACCCCTTTTTGCATCCGCCCAAGATGCGTTGACAAGCCGCATGGTCGGCAACCGTATTTTCGGTTTTGAAATCTACACGATACGGCTATGGGGATTTGTGCTATAATATGGCAGGCTTTATTTCAACGAATTGGGTTTTGACTTTTTCAAGGTTGATTATTGCGGAGCCTACCATCAGCATCTTGAGGAGAAAAAGCGTTATTCCGAGATTGCCGCCGCGATTAAAGCGACAGGCCGCAAAGATGTGAGGCTTAATATCTGCAGATGGGCGTTCCCCGGGACCTGGACGGCGGAGATAGCCGGATCATGGCGCACGACGCGCGATATCCGGGCGAGCTGGACTTCAATTCGCGATATTATCGCCGAGAATCTGTATTTAAGCGCTTATGTTTCGCCCGGGCATTTCAATGATCTTGATATGCTGGAGGTCGGGCAGTATAAGGGGGCTTTAAAGTCCGCGTTCGGCAACAGCGGCGATACCGGTCTTACGCGTGACGAGGAGATAACTCACTTCGGTATGTGGTGCATCATGTCTTCTCCGCTTGTTTTGGGCTGTGATGTGCGCAATATTCCTCCGACGACTCATACGCTTGTGACAAATCCCTACCTTATCCGAATGAATCAGGATCCGCTCTCGCAGCAGGCTTACGTGGCTGTCAGGGATGGAGAGGCGTATCAACTTGTGAAGGACGCCGAGAAAAGGTTTGGGACGGCGCGTTATGTTGCCTTATACAACGCTAATGATACCGAGTATACGTTTGAAGTGAAATCTCGCAATTTTGATTTAGACGGCGAAATCGCGGTTTTTGATTTAGTTAAACGTGCTGATATCGGCGTTTTTACCAATGCGACCAAAGTGACGGTACAGCCGCACGCCGCGAGATTCTTCCTTCTTGATGCCGAGCGTCGTATTGATCGGAGAATCTACGAGGCGGAAACGGCGTATTTGACGGATTACAGTGAGCTGAGTGAAAGCCCTTACGGGTCAACGAACAGCTGTCAGGTCCAGTGCCGGGCATATTATGCCGAGGTGAATGACGCGTCCGGTGGTGTCGCCGTCGTTAACTTAGGCGGCCGCCATACAAATGATTTAATCTGGCGGAATGTATATTTTTCAACCGCGGGCAGGCGCAAGCTCGTTATCAGGTGCGCGTCAGCTGAGGCGCGGTCAATGTATCTCTGTATCGACGGCGGCGCTCCCGTTGGGCTGAAGGTTGCCGATGCGGCCGGAAAGTTTGTCTCATTGCAGTATGAGGTTGATCTTTCCGCAGGAACGCATGAAGTTCGACTTTTCAATCCCTGGTCGAAGATGCCTGTAATCGATAGGATGATGGTTGAGAAAGTTCACTGAGGGGATAATGAAGGGTCGGCACGTTTTCCGAAATCGGACGCGACACGGCGTTCGAGTTCGCGGGCGAGTTTCTTTCGTCGGGACTAGACCCTGCGCCGTTTCGTCTCCGCGCAGGTGGCGGGCTTGACAGGGACGAAAGCGAACCAATCCTGGATTGCGTCATTGAAAGCTGTCGCAACCTTGTTCTGCACGGAGTTTCTGGACAGGACAGGATTATGAAAGGAGCGACCCATTAAACCCTTTGCACGAATGCTCTTTGACTATTCCCCTCGTAGTTGTTGTGGCCACGATTGAACGTTTTCGCTATATATGATATAATGTTGGAAAATTCTTGACTGCAAGTGGAAGGGTTCATGTCCGAGATCGAAAAAAATCTACAAAGTCTGAATGAAGTCATTGTGGGATCGTCAAGTCCTGCTGTGGCAAAGCTTTTGGCTCGCCTCAAACGGGATGGGCGCGTGGTTAGGCTTGCGCCGCGCTTGTATTCGACGAATCAATCTGATTTGCCGGAGAACATCGTCCGCCGCAACATCTGGACGATTGTCGGAAAGCTTTGGCCAGGGGCTCGCCTTAGTTATCGGACTGCGTTTGAATATGCGCCACATGAGGGACACGTCTTTCTCGGATACAAGTACACACGCAAGGTGGCGTTGCCGGGATTGACGATACATTTCATTGCAACGCCGGAATCCCTCCCGTCCGATTACCCGTTCATGGAGGGACTTGGCGTGTCGTCCCATGCGAGGGCGGTCTTGGAGAACCTTGAACCCGACCGGACGCAAGGCGGGGTGGAGAAGAAGTCGGAGGCCAAGCGGTCTT